>NZ_JAAHHW010000039.1 GCF_010692325.1 Moorena sp. SIO3I8
TCTAAATTCTTCCCCATTCTGCCTAAGACTATACAAACATGGGAAGAATTTAGCAAATTTTTCAGAGCCAGAAGCTGAGTAGGAAGCACGTTGCTCTGAGGAAATAATCTGATTAATTTGGTCAACTATATAATCTAGAGGAATGTATAAATTACCGTAGTTTTTACTTAAATCGTTAAGAACTTGCTCCAAGCCCCTAGAAAATACATCTTCTTTGGCTGTATCTTTGGCACGACAAGCCGCAATCCCATGAACTGCGATACCTGCTCCTCCTACTGATTGGTATTTCTGAACAACTTGTGTAGTAAATTTCGAGACATCACTTATTCCGACCCCAGAATAACAACTATCGATAATATACAGGATTTGTTCAATCTTAACTCCTTCGTTATTCAAAGGACGAACTAAATCTTCTGTTGCCAAGGATGTCTGAGGAAGTTGATTGTAATCAGTCTCTTCCATCAAAAGATAATGTCTATCTCCTTTAAGATCTTCACCATGACCGGAATAGTAAAAGATAACGCGATCGCTCTGACATCGTTCTTCATGCTGAAGCCAGTCTGAAAATTGTTTTATCAACTCATTTTTATTCGGATTTAAACGAAGATTCGTCAAGGCTTCTTCATATCCAAATTTATGAATAAATAAATCAACAACTCTCTGTAAGTCTGTCGGAACACTATCTAAGTTATCTACATCCTGATCGTTGTAGTTGCTTGTTCCACAAGCGATTAAATAATACCTGGGTTTTCCCGCCATATACCTCGTCTACTAATCAATCAAGCCCAACTTAATAGCTTCTCCTGTTTCAGATGCAGTAAAATAGTTACTAGCATTGTGAGCATCAGATCCATTATAAACAAGCTTATCTTCCACTAACCCGTCAAATAAAGGATTTAATTCTTTTTCTAAAGCAACAATATCTCCCGCATCCGCAATGTTGATCCACTGTTTGACACTTCCCGGCCAAGACCCCAAATTAGAGACAGGTGAGGGTTCCAGGCGATCAAAAATCAGCCCTCTTATCCCCAATGGGGAACCTAGAGTCACAAAAACCTCCACTGACCATTCTGGATGTTGGCATAGGGCTTCGTAACAGACAACTGACCCCAGAGAGTGACCAACCAATACACGGGTATCTTGATCTATGGCTTCCACAACGCGATCGCGAATTTTCTGTCTTAACTCTGGTTTATGTAAGTAACCCCCAACTTGCTTCAGAAAAAAGATGACGATTTTTTCAGCAACACCACCAAAAAACCTAGAACCACTTAAGGCATTTAAAGCCTTTTGAACAAGTCTGGGTGTTGCCTTTTCTCTGGATATATCCGCTGGGCCTTTAATATCGTCTTCTACTTTTGCTACTTCTTCCCACCATTCCAGGAGGAGTTCCTTCTCCCAATCCGAGTCAATATCACTGGCGTCATAGTTAGGTATCCCCATTGCTGATTTTGACCGACCTCTGAACAGGTCTCCATAAAAGGCACAGCGAAATTCATGATCGGACTCTAATCTAGCTCCAACACGCTCCAAACCATCTTTGAGGGCTGGTAGCCACTTATCATAAATTGTATTACTACCTCTAAATTCTTGATTAATCCCATGAACACCCACAATCTTAGCCACACCATTACCTACCTATCTGTATAAGGATTTGCTCAAATCCTGTATTATAGCACTACCCATTCAGAGGTGCCGTGCCAAAGCTACCAACTCCTCCAGCAACGTTAGACACGTTGTTGTTATCGGCAAAGTTCTGAAAACTTACCCGATTGGTGTTGGGACGCAATCCACGCACCCACACCTTATAGCACTACCCATTAAGCTTAGGACATTCCTAAACTCAGCAAACCTAGTCCTAGCTTACTTTTGACTTCTGACGCAAGAACCTTGCTGACTTGCCCGTAGCGCTATACCAGTACAGAACTTACGTGGTTAAGTTAATTTTGCCCCCCTAGCCTGCCAATTTTGGGGGGGAAATCAACGTAACCGCGTAAGTCCTGTTCATATTATCAATTTACATTATCAATCGTTAAATAAAAGAAAAGAAAAAACGTTAACCTTACCAAACATCGTAGACTAATTCAAAAGTGTGACTACCGAAGGCAGGATGGGGTTTTACGGGCTGCTGGCATGGGAATCTCATTCACTATGGAAAACGCACTTGAGAACCCCTGTGCAAAAGCTGTGGGGATTAAAGCAACTTAGGGACTAAATCAGGTTAACGCATTGAACCCAAACTATAATTATAACAGGTAATAATATACCTACCAAATGATATAAATACTTTACTCGTATTTTAGTTAAATCAAGCAAATTGTTTAGACAATTTGGCTTGCTTTTGGGTTAGATAATTTTACAAACTACAATTGTGATTACTAGTTGTGATTACTAGTCATCTTTTGATGCCAGTAAGTCCAAATATTTATTATATACTTTTGATATACTTCTTATTTAATTCTTATAAAGTAGTTATAAAGCTCTCTCTATCTCACTAAGTGATTTCCATTAGTCCCATGACACTAACCCAGATTTTAGGGTTCTTGCTCATTTTTACCGTCTGTCCTATCTTAGGTGGACTACCTCTGATTGCCTGGATTACCTATGTACTGACAAGGCATAACCTAGCCCAGGTAGGTACTGGTAATATATCAGTTTCAGCCGCCTTTTACCACGGAGGAAATCTGGTTGGTGTCTTGGCAGTACTTTCAGAGGCAGCAAAAGGAATTGCAGCAGTCTTACTAGCTCGTCACTTCTTTCCCAGTGAATCAGCCTGGGAATTGATCGCTCTAATCATGTTGGTGTTAGGTCGTTACTGGATAGGCAAAGGTGCAGGGACGACCAATGTCACTTGGGGAGTATTATGGCATGACCCCATTCTCGCATTGCTAGTATTTTTGATTGGAGGGATTAGCTTTACCATTTTCCGCAATCCCAAACATGGCAAACGGGTGATTTTAGTATTGTTTCCCGTGATTCTGGCTTTATTGCATCCCCAGGATTACTCCAGAATTGTAATTGCCACCAGCTTGAGTCTATTATTAGCTTGGATTTATCAAAAAATTCCCGATGACTTAGACCTTCCCAGTGGGGAAGCTCAAGCAGAATCAAAGAAAGTGTTTCATTTTTTCCAAGGCGATAGTGCCGTAATTTCTCTGGACACCAAACTAGACCCTAAAAAAGTTGGGCAAAAAGCTGCCACCCTATCCCAGCTGAAGCGTTCTGGTTACTCAGTACCTGTCGGCTGGGTACTACCTCCAGGGGATGATCCAGAACCTTTGCTCAAATACCTACCCGTTTCTGAATCTGAACCCCTGGTTGTGCGTTCTTCCGCAGTAGGAGAAGATTCAGCCCAGGCTTCAGCAGCAGGGCAGTATCAAAGCATCTTGCAGGTGACCAGCTCAGCCGCACTACTCGATGCCATTAATCGAGTTTTAGAGTCTTATCGTAATCCAGTAGCTGCACAATACCGTCGCGATCAGCAACTGCCAGATACAGCTATGGCTGTGCTAATTCAAAAACAAGTCAAGGGGGTTTTTTCTGGGGTTGCTTTCAGTCGTGACCCTATTTCCCAACAGGGAGAAGCTGTAGTGGTCGAAGCCCTACCTGGATATGCTACACAAGTTGTATCGGGTAAAGTAACACCAGAGCAGTACCAAGTTTATTTCCAGAAGTCAGGGAAGCAAGAGGATTCAGCAGAAACTTTGCCCTCCTCACGGATTGAGGGCAGTGGTGATGTCCCTCCAGCTTTAATCAAACAAGTGGCGCTTTTGGCACGTCGGTTAGAAAACTATTACCAGGGTCTTCCCCAAGATATTGAGTGGAGTTATGACGGTCAAACCCTTTGGTTACTGCAAGCACGACCTATAACTACTCTACAACCAACCTGGACTCGTAAAATTGCTGCGGAAGTAATTCCAGGAGTAATCCGAACCCTAACTTGGTCGATTAATCGTCCCCTAACCTGCGGTGTTTGGGGAGAGATTTTTACCATAGTGCTGGGGAAGCGAGCTAAAGGAATGGATTTCAAGGAAACTGCCACCCTGCACTATTCCCATGCTTACTTCAATGTAACTCTGTTGGGGAAAATTTTTCGGCGTATGGGTCTACCCCCAGAAAGTCTGGAATTTCTGACTAGGGGAGCTAAGTTTTCCAAACCACCGATAAATACCACTATAAAAAACCTACCTGGTTTACTACGATTGCTCGGTCGGGAATGGCGTTTAGACCAAGACTTTGAAGCGGATTACCAAACCCACTTTCTGCCGCTATTGAATCAGCTTTCAGCAAGAACCCAGTCGGAATTATCTCCAGTACAACTCCTAGAACGCATCGACAGTATTCTGAAGGTGTTGAAACGAGCCACCTACTATAGTATTCTTGCTCCCCTTAGTATGTCCTTGCGGCAGGCAGTACTCAAGATTGATGACAAAGAACTAGATAACAGCAAAACTCCAGAGGTCGATAGTATGCGAGCCTTGGCTAAGATCGCAGCAGATGCTCGCCATTTATTAAGTCACGAACAGATTATCTATGACAGTGGAGCCTCTCTGTTTGCCACCCTAGTAGAAATCCCAGATGGTTCTAGCATTTTAGAGCAGTTTGACCGCTTTCTTGAGGGCTATGGTTACCTTAGCGAAGTGGCAACCGATGTAGCAATTCCCCGCTGGCAAGAAGACCCCCGATCGGTCAGGAAGCTGTTCGCTGAGTTTCTAGCTCATCCACTCCCCCAATCTCCAAAACCTAGAGGGCAAAACTGGAAAGCTGAAGTGGTACAAGCACGGCTGAATCTCAAAGGTCGAGTGACCCAAGTCTACTCTAAGCTGATGGCTCACCTACGCTGGAGCTTCTTGGCTCTAGAGGCACGCTGGCTGCTGTCAGGTTTACTAGTTGAACCAGGGGACATTTTTTTCTTGGAGTTACCCGAAATTCGCTCTCTAGTAGGTAGTGATAACCAGGAACTCAGACAACAGCTTCCAGAAATTGTGCAACAACGGCGCACTAAATTTGAACAGGATGCTCAGCTGACTACGGTACCTTTCCTGGTTTATGGCAATAATCCTCCCTTACCCGCTGACCCCAAATCTTTAGCTGGGTCTGAGCAACGACTGCTACAAGGCATTGGTGCCAGTTCGGGACTTGTAGAGGGTTTGGTAAAAGTAGTGAAAAGCTTGCAAAGTGATATCACTATTGACCAGCAAAGCATTGTAGTTGTACCCTACACCGATTCCGGTTGGGCACCATTACTCGCTCGTGCTGGTGGCTTAATTTCTGAAGTAGGGGGACGTCTGTCCCATGGTGCCATTGTAGCCCGAGAGTATGGTATCCCAGCCGTAATGGATATTAATCATGCTACTGATATATTACGAGATGGTCAACGGGTCAGGATTGATGGTCAGTTGGGGACAGTTGAGGTATTGGACTAGTATAGTAAAGGGAACAGGGAATAGGGAATAGGGAGTAGGGAGTAGGGAGTAGGGAATATGGCATCAAAAATTATCACAATTCATTGAGGATTTCTATACTGCTTTGCCCAATTCAAAATTCAAAATTCAAAAAATTATAGTCATTTACCGATAAATGAATTATAAAAATTCGGCTCTACCGAACTTGCTATGTAAAACTTTTAAAAAATAATTAGTCTAATCCTTATGCGGTAATAGTTTTAGTTTCTGATAGAATGATTTTTTATATAGCACTACGCATTCAGATGTTTGACATTCCTAAACTCCGAAACTTAGTCATAGCTTACTTTTGACTTCTGACGCAAGAACCTTGCTGACTTGCGCGTAGCGCTATAAATAGACTTCCCAATCAGATTTAGTGGTAAATAAGCGCGTATTTATGCATACTAGGTTCGGTATAGCCAAAAATTATAAACAAACAAAATACAGTTTACTTATTACAGCAATTTTAAATTGGGGTTCTTTAGTACCTTGTTTAAAACCCCTGTATACACCATATCTTTGAAGTCAAAAACTAACTCCAAATAATAAAACTAATTAGTTGCTTTTACAGTTAACCATTACCGTTTATCCATTTTATCCATTATTAATTTCTATTATTAATAGGTATCCGTGTAGGAATTATGAGAATTAATTTTTGTTCCCTCTGCCCTACTCCCTACTCCCTACTCCCTACTCCCAACTTATCAAATAATTCTATGGTAAATTAAGTCATAATTGTCCCATCCATTAACCACTGATACCGATACTCTAACTCGACTTTCATTAAAGGGTAATTCTCCAATATTTCATCCTGAAGAATAATCTTTTCTGCTGCATCCCTCGCCAAATTTAATACCTCTTGGTCTTCTACCAAACTAGCTAGAGCAAAATCTGCTAACCCGGATTGGCGCTTACCTAAAACTTCCCCAGGACCACGAAAACGCATATCCATTTCAGAGATAAAAAAGCCATCCTGGGACTGTTCTAATACCCCCAAACGTTGTCTAGCTGTTTCAGTATTAGAACCACTTACTAAAAGACAATAAGATTTGTCAGAACCTCGACCCACACGACCCCGTAATTGGTGTAACTGAGATAACCCAAACCGTTCTGCATTTTCAATCATCATTACGGTAGCATTTGGTACATCTACACCCACTTCAATAACAGTAGTTGAAACAATAATTTGGCTTTTGTTATCCCGAAAGGCACTAAGTGATTTATCTTTCTCAGCTGAATTCATCCGACCATGAAGTAACCCAACCTTAAATTCTGGAAATATACTTTCAGACAGTCGTTTATGCTCTTCAATTACTGACCGCAAATCTAATTTGTTCGATTCCTCAATCAAGGGCAATACCATATAGGCTTGCCGTCCTTGAGCCACTTCTCGACGAATCAGGTCATAGGCATGTTTCCTCTCTTTTCCCTTTAGTACAGTAGTCTGAATCTTCTGACGACCAGGGGGCAATTCATCAATCTGACTCACATCCAAATCCCCGTGGAGGGTTAGCGCTAGGGTTCTGGGAATTGGCGTAGCGGTCAGAGTCAGCACATGGGGAGATTGGCCTTTTTGCTGTAAACGAGCCCGTTGCTTGACCCCAAATCGATGCTGTTCATCGATTACTACTAAACCCAAACTGTGGAAGTTCACTGGGTCTTGAATCAAAGCATGAGTTCCTACCAACAAAGGAAGTTCTCCTGTTTCTAGCTGGGAATGAATTTTTCTACGCTTAGAAACTTTAGTAGAACCTGTTAGTAATTCAACCGGAAGGTGTAGTAAATTAAACCAATTTACTAACTTACGATAGTGCTGTTCAGCTAATACTTCAGTGGGAGCCATCAGAGCAGCTTGGTACCCCGATTGGATGGCGGCTAGAATAGCATAAACTGCCACAATAGTTTTACCGGAACCGACATCTCCCTGAACCAATCGATTCATGGGTGTCTCGGATTCCATATCCTTGAGAATTTCATTGATGACTCTTGTCTGAGCCCCGGTTAATTCAAAAGGAAGCAGTTGATGAAATTGGTCAAAGAGTTTACCAATCGGAGCCATGACCGCACTGCTTTGGGTTTTACGCTGAGCTTGGCGGCGCTGGAGAAATCCGAGCTGTAAGTAGAAAAATTCATCAAAGACTAAGCGCCTTCTGGCATCAGCAAGGGTGTCTGCATCTTGGGGAAAATGAATGTTTGCGATCGCATCAGAAACCCCCATCAACCCATATTCTTTACGAAAGGTTACTGGCAAGGGTTCCTTAATCAAAGAAGTGTAGGGAAGTGCAGCAATTATCGCCCGCCTCACCAAGTCGGCTGGTACCCCTTCGGTTAGGGAATAAACCGGTACAACTCGACCTATTTTCATCGAGTCAATGCTACCCCCTGGATGCTCTAATACTTCCAGTTCCGGGTCTTCTAGAGTAATCCCATATTTATTTTTCTTTACCAAACCCGAAGCAGCTACCACTGCTCCCACTGGATACCGCCGCTTTTGTTGATACTGCCAGTTACGATTACTGTAACGAAAGCCAGCAAAAAAACGACTGAGCTTAATTTCACCAGTAGAGTCTTTTAAGACTATATCTAAAATAGTTAATTTTTTATTACGAGGGCTACTGAAACAGTTACAGCGCTTCACTGTACCCATGATAGTAACTGTTTCACCAGGTACTAAGTCAGCCATATTGACCTGACGGGCATAGTTAACATGATCACGGGGGTAGTAATATAGCAAGTCACGCACTTTGTGCAGACCCAGACGTGCTAAATACTCACTGTTTTTACTACCCACCGCTGCCAACTTAGCCAGTGGTAGGTCAAGGTTTTTTTTACTACCAAGCTCTGAGGATGCCTGTTGTTTCTCCACCAAGGGCTTGGTTTTAGGCACTCTGACCATAGGATGTTCTGTTTGAGATTTATCTTTAGCTAAACGGCGTTGAGTGTCCTGCTGGAGGTCGTTGAGAAAGCGGCGAGTATCAGCTACCAGATGTTGCCTTTGCTGTAGCGTCATCTGAGCATAACGGGCAAACTGATTGCCGATTTCCTGCCAACGCCGTTTCTCAGTTGATGTGAGGACATTAGGAGTCTTACTAAAACTGAGGCAGAGGAATTCACTAAAGCGGTATTGATTCCCTTCCAAATCAGTAAAGCCAACTCTTGCTTCTACCGACAGGGCTTTTTGCAATCGCACCCAATCTGGTAATTCGGTCATTGGTCATTGGTCATTAGTCATTAGTCATTGATCATTACCTCAGTTTAATCATCAAACCAGCTGGCACGCCATGCTGCTTCGGCTTGAGCAACTGCCTTTTGCCGCTGTTTTTTGTAATACTCTCGCTTCAGTTGACTCATTTTAGCTAATAGATCTCTAATTTTATTACGTCCAGGGGTCAAGTTGGGCTCAGCAAACTCTATCTCAGATAAGCGCAGCTTAATGGCAATAATACGGGTTAATCTGGATTCATCGGTTTCCCGATCACCTTTAGTTTCCATCATTATTTTGATAATATTAGGAGATTCAGCCGTTTCGACCGCAGATGCTTCGACTTTTACCGCTGCTTCTAGGATTTCTTGGGGGAATTTGTCTGGTATAATAGAGCATTTATGCAATAGCCGATTAGCTTCCACAGAGACATCTTGAATGGTTTTGGTGATCCCACTGTCTAGGTGCTTGAGCCATTGCTCCAGTTTTTCTATGCTATTTCGTGGGTTACTCGTTAACTCAGCTGCTGGTGATGGCTCGGTTGGAGCTTTAAACCATGAAGAGTCTTCTGTAGATGAAGACATTTCAGAATTTTCAGAGTCATGACTTGGATCATGACTCTGATCATGATCCAAGTCATGATTAGAGTCATCAGTAGTAGCTGACCTTGACTCTTGCCACTGTTCGAGGAGTGATGGCAACTGTTGTTGAGTCTCTTGAGCCAGCTTTCGTAGGGATTGCTGTAACTGTTGCTTACTGTTAACCGACAAATTTAGAAAAGACTCAGGATACCCTTGAGTGCAAATCCGATAGGCAGCCATAATCAGCTGCTGCCCCACGCATTGACCTAAAAAGGTCAAATAGTTAGAGTAGGTTGTTTGGAATTCCTGTGCCAAATGGATGATGGCTTCCTCTAAGGTTGCCAATTCCTGGTCAATTCGATTCACTGCTGTTATCTATACAATTCCATAGTTAATCCGTTGAGCATATCAAATACATGCCTAGTCTACAGTATGCCCATTCTTATAGTTTTACCATGATCGGCTTATACCCGTGAGATTGTCCAATTCTCCACACCCAACTCCACACCCAATGAGATCCCCGACTAGACATGGCATCTACCTAATTTTGAATACGCTCATTTTTTGTGAAAAACAGTATCTATTGATACAGAATCATAACAGAAAAAGATATTATATCAAAACACCTCAAATACAAAGCTATCAACTAGTCAATAACCCCACCTAATCCGAAAGGATGTAAGTGGGCTAAGAAAGCGGTAACACTTTCTTAGGGTTGACTAGACCACAAGCGCGTTTAGCTGGTAAGCACTTCCGTTATACTTCCCCAGTTCGGATTATCGGAAAACTTTCGTGAGCATTAGTGTGTGGTAGTTGGGACATCTTGCTAAACTTGGGTCTTGGGGACTAATCACTTTTACACGAGAGGTTGATAACCATGTATCGTGTAACAGTTTTATCGAAATTGCTTGGTCAATTTTCTACCAAGAAAACACAGTTACTCGAACCTAGAACTGGATTAATTTGTAAACCGTTAGTTGGAGGTGCAGCATCTCACAGGGGGCTGAGTGCGACAAAGTGGCGTTCGCACTTTGACAGGACTTACGCGGTGAAGTTTATTTCGCCCCCCTAGCCCCCAATTATGGTGTGTAATGATGTCACAGTTACCCATAATTGGGTAATTTAGGGTGCAAATGTGTAAGTCCTGTTTGAAATCCCCTTAACCAGGTAACTCTACCAATGTAGAGGGTGTATCCTGCAGAAATTTTTAATGAAATATTTCATTAAAAATTTCAAATAATGCTTTAATTCCCTTGACTATAGTCCCAGTTATTTGTAGGGTTTTGTCTTAAGACGAGGCTTTAGCTGACGAAACTCCCTGATTACTGGCGCAGACAGGGGTCTAGCATCTAGCAATCAGGTATGTAAAGGTAGCAGGGTGAGGTCATGATGAGTCCTTGAAAAACGATGGACTCTTAGGTTTCGGTGGCTAATTTTACAATTTGTTTCCTGAAGTTTCTCAGTGTGAGGAAGTGTATCTAAAAGAGAGGTAAGTTAACGCTTATTATGACAAGTTCAAAATCTCAGCGAACAATGAAAAACAAAGGTACCCTAGTAAAATCTAGGCGACCTATGGCTCACCAAGCCTCCCGCTCATCGTGGGATTCTCCTTATCTAGAGCCATTCAAAGCGATCGCAAAATCCTTTTCCCCCTACTGGCTCGCCTGTATTCCCCTGACAGGGATAATTATTCTAGTTTGGCATACAGCTGCTGTTGCCCAGGATAGTGCGGCACCTACCCCAGCAGAAATTCAGGGAACTCTCAATACTATCTGGGTATTGGTAGCTGCTATTTTAGTTATTTTCATGAATGCCGGATTCGGAATGCTAGAAACCGGCTTCTGCCGCCAGAAGAATGCGGTAAACATTCTCTCGAAGAACCTAATCGTCTTTGCCTTGGCAACCATTGCGTTTTGGGCAATTGGTTTCTCCTTTATGTTCGGCAAAGGCAACGCATTTATTGGACTGTCGGGCTTTTTCCTCAACAGTGAAGAGCCCGCTACCTATGGGTTAGATCCATTTCCGGCAGGTCTACCGATATCGGTATTTTTCCTATTCCAAGCTGCTTTTGCTGGAACTGCTGCCACCATCGTGTCCGGTGCTGTTGCTGAACGGATTAAGTTCCTAGACTTTTTAATCTTCAGCATCCTGATTGTTGGGGTATCCTACTCCATCACTGGACACTGGGTTTGGAGCAGTGATGGTTGGCTTGGTGCCATGGGATTCTCAGACTTTGCTGGCTCAACCGTGGTTCACTCCGTTGGTGGCTGGGCGGCTTTGATGGGAGCTGCCTTCCTCGGACCCCGTAGCGGTAAGTACCAAAACGGTGAACCTCGTGCTATCCCAGGTCACAACATGAGTATTGCCACTCTTGGTTGCTTGATTCTCTGGATCGGCTGGTTTGGCTTCAATCCCGGTTCTGAGTTAGCTGCTAGTGAGGCAGTTCCCTATATTGCAGTAACAACTAACCTAGCCGCAGCAGCTGGTGGGATTACTGCTACCTTGACGGCTTGGCTAAAAGATGGTAAGCCAGACCTGTCAATGATCATTAACGGGATTTTGGCAGGATTAGTGGCAATTACCGCTCCCTGTAACAATGTCACTTATCTCTCAGCAGTGATTATTGGTGCTATTGGTGGCATCATTGTTGTATTCTCCGTTTCCTTCTTTGACAACATCAAAATTGATGACCCGGTAGGGGCAATTTCAGTCCACTTGGTCAATGGTATCTGGGGAACCCTAGCCGTTGGACTTTTCGCTAAAGATTCAGGTCTGTTCACCGCTGGTAGTGCTGGTCAGCTTGGCACCCAAATCATCGGTATTCTAGCGATTGGGGGCTTCACGGTGCTGTTTAGTGGCATCGTCTGGTTCGTGCTGAAACTAACCCTCGGTATCCGGGTGACACCAGAAGAAGAACTGGAAGGCTTGGATATTGCCGAACACGGTATGGAAGCTTACGCTGGATTTGTCAAGGAATCCAGTGTGATCCCTAGTTCTAGCATGGGTAACTTCAGTAGTACTACAGACATGGCTAGTAGCTCTGAATTTTAGCTTCCGGCAAAAGAAGCCCCACAACGAACATGCGCAGCATGAGTGTTTAAAGTTACCGTAAGGATAGGGTCGCCTTTATGGTTAGTCGGTTATGCGTAAAAGGGTTAAAACTTTTTGATTAAGGCGACCCTATCTATCGGTTTCGTCTCCAGGGATGAATTTTGCACAGAGTCTTTCACAAAAGACCAATCTATGTGTTATACTGGGAATACTGACTTTCAAAGCCGTTCGCGTAGCGTGGCCAAAGGCCATAAATGCTGGAAAGTTGGTCAAACATTATTAAACAAAAGACCAAAAAAACAGAGCGGCAGGGCAGTCCGTTCTTAAAGCCCAGCGCCTCCTAAGCAATAGCTGGATTGGCGCTTGTTGCCCACACTGAACTCAAAGAGTCAGTGTGGGAGCTGTCACCGTTTTGCTGATATGGCCGATTGCTTTTAACTAGGTTTTGTGAACAGTTAACAGTTAACTGTAAACAGTTAACTGTTAACTGATGGTATTACCTTTGCCCTCAGGGATGTTAGAACAGAAATAAGGCAAATTTTTTGTTCATTGAGTTGAAGCGTTGTCCACCTTGGGCTTTAATATCCCTTGCTGCCAATGGGTTTATGATTGTGACTCTCACCTGGTTACTACTGGGTGAGTATCACCAGTCAAAGTCAGATCCAGTTAGCCATCCTGTGGTAACTACCCGAATTTTAAATCCTACCCCTGAGCCAGTAATTGAATTAGGGCCACGACACCAGTTAAATTACCAACAATGGCTGGCACTGCTGGAGAAGGAAGCTCAGGTAGTGGCTAATCAACAACCGGAACAGTTAACAGTCCTGTTGGGAGATTCTCTAAGCCTATGGTTTCCCAATGCACTGCTACCCCCAAAACGCTACTGGCTTAATCAAGGACTGTCTGGGGAAACCTCAGCAGGGTTGCTCAAGCGCTTAGATATTTTGGATCAGACTAAGCCAGAAGCAATTTTTGTGATGATTGGCATCAATGACCTAATTCGGGGGGTCAAGGATGAAGCAATTCTAGAAAACCAACGGCTAACGATTCGCTACTTGCGGCGAGCCCATACCGAAACTAAGATTGTCCTTCAATCGATTTTGCCCCATGGTGCTGAACAGGCAACCTGGGAAGGACGCGATCGCTTACTTACTATCCCCAACAGTCGCATCCAAAATCTGAACCAGCAGCTAAAAGCGATCGCTCACGCAGAAGGAGCGATTTATCTAAATCTCTATCCCCTCTTTGCTGATAGTCAGGGCAACCTGCAACCTGAGCTTAGTACCGATGGCTTGCATCTGAGTCCCCAAGGTTACTTAGTCTGGCGCTATGGTTTACAAATCTTTGAGGAACTTATCCTCCAAGAAGGATTAGCTATTCCGATAGCAAAGGGGACAGGGAGCAGGGAGTAGGGAGAAGGGAGTAGGGAACAAAAATTATCACAATTTATTTAGGATTGCTATAGTAACTAAGGTCAAGGTTGATTAAAAGTAAATTAATAGTAATAGCAGTGATTGATAATTAATTTTATTCAGATAGCTCAATGGATACAAAAGCTTTCAAGCGCTCACTCCAAAAATCAGATAACTACCACCGTAAAGGATTTGGTCACGAAGCCGAAGTTACCTCTCAGTTGGAATCGGAATATCAAAGCAGTCTGATTGAACAGATTCGTGCCAAGAACTATCGGCTGCAACAGGGAGATGTGACCATCCGGCTAGCAGAAGCATTTGGCTTTTGCTGGGGTGTAGAGCGAGCTGTAGCCATGGCTTATGAAACCCGCACCCACTTCCCCAATGAACGGATCTGGATTACTAATGAAATTATTCACAACCCCTCTGTTAACCAGCGCTTGCGGGAAATGGAAGTAAAATTTATTGCCGTTGAGGATGGCAAGAAAGACTTCTCTGTTGTCGGTGCTGGGGATGTAGTGATTTTACCAGCATTCGGTGCTAGTGTTCAGGAAATGCAGCTGCTCCACGAGAAAGACTGCAAGATTGTAGATACTACCTGTCCTTGGGTGTCCAAAGTTTGGAATACGGTAGAGAAGCATAAGAAAAAAGAGTACACTTCCATTATTCACGGCAAATATAAACACGAGGAAACGGTAGCAACGAGTTCCTTTGCCGGAAAATATCTAGTGCTGCTGAATCTACAAGAAGCGGAATACGTTGCCAACTACATTCTCAATGGTGGCAACCGGGAGGAATTTCTCGATAAATTTAAAAACGCTATCTCAGCTGGCTTTGACCCGGAGCAGGATTTAGAGCGGATTGGGATTGCCAACCAAACTACTATGCTCAAGACCGAGACCGAGCAGATCGGCAAACTTTTTGAGCGCACCATGATGAAGAAATATGGTACGTCTAATTTAAACGATCACTTCCAAAGCTTCAATACCATCTGTGATGCCACCCAAGAACGGCAGGATGCCATGTTGGAGCTAGTGGAAGAAAAGCTAGACTTGATGATTGTGATTGGTGGTTTTAATTCTTCCAATACCACTCACCTGCAAGAAATTGCGATTGAGCGACAACTACCATCCTATCACATTGACAGTGTCAACCGGATTATTTCTGCTGATGAAATCGAGCATAAACCCCTGCATCAGGAGGTGGAAGTAGCACGAAATTGGCTTCCCTCTGGTTCGATAGTAGTAGGAGTAACCTCTGGAGCGTCTACTCCTGATAAGGTAGTAGAAGATGTAATCAATATGATTTTTGAACTGAAGGCGACTGCTGTCGCAGTTTAGAACTAACTGGGGTTAGTTTAGGAATAACTGGGATTAGTTAAAATTGAAAATTTCAACTGGTTAATAGCCATTGATTATTTTCAATTTTAACAATTTTGTAAGCATTCAGATCTAAGCTCATGCGCTACGCGCACGCTACGCGAACAGCCTAATGCTTACGTGCCTCGATATCGATCCTGGGGATGCTAAAAAACGATTGGATTCTTACCAGGAAAACAATGGTCAAAAGTTTGATTTATCCCTAGCAATCACGTTTCCATTATAAACGAATAGGTTGACTTAAAAAAAATAATAACGGTAAAATTAAATGTAGTTTACATCTACTTAAAAATTGTATTCGCGCCTCATATTTTTTTTTTAAAACTTTTTTTATTAATTGCAAATTGCCATGGAAATCCAAGACTACTTCGACTTCCTAGCCTCTGACGACATTCGCATCAAAGGTAGCCGCATTGGTATCGAAAGCGTCCTCTACGAATATATCTACCGCGCCAGAACCCCTGAAGAAATTACCCAACAATTTGACACCATTACCTTAGAACAGGTTCATGCCACTATTCTCTACTATCTACACAACAAAGAAGAGGTCAGCGCTTACTTAGCTGACTGGCTAGAGTTTTGCCGCCAACAACGAGAAGAACAAAAACAGAATCCTTCTCCTGCACGACAGAGGTTCCGGCAATTGAAAGCAGAAGCCGCTCTGGAGCGAGAGTCATCCCAAGCGAAGAGCGCTGTATGACGATCCAATATTTACTGGACGAGCATATCGCCTCCCTTTACCGAACCCAACTGATGCGCCAAGCACCAGAACTTATTGTCAGAAGGATCGGCGATCCAGGCGCTCCTCCTAAAGGAACTCTCGATCCAGAGATTTTAATCTGGTGTGAGATTCATGATTTTATTTTAGTAACAAACAATCGGAAATCTATGCCTAAACATTTAGTAGACCATCTCGCAGAGAGTCGGCACGTACCGGGGATTTTTGTAATCGATCCATCCAATCATATTGGAGAAACCCTCGCAGAGCTAATCATTATTGCTGGAGCTTCCTTTCCCAAGGAATATCAAGACCGAATTGAATACTTACCCTTGAGCGAATAAAAAAACAACAGTGTAACGCACGTGAATGCTTACAGAATTTTAAATTAACATCCAAGGTGATAAATTTAATGTAAGTATTAGGGTGAATACTGACGATCGTACTTATGAGGTACAGTCAATTTTATTCCCCCTACTCTCTACTCCCTACTCCCTACTCAAAATTACCATCAACCATTACCCTCCAATCGCCACAATAACCATCCTCCTGCTCCGAAACCGAATAAATTAGGTAACCAGGCGGCTAAAACTGGGGATAGAATTCCCGCTATACCGAAACCTCCGATTACAAAGCTCAGTAAGTAGTAGCCAAAAATTACGATTAAACAGACCCCAAAGCTAGTCCCTTTACTAATTCGTTTAGGTCGAATACTCATGCTTGCTCCCACTAAGCCAAAGATTATACAAATGAATGGAAAAGCAATTTTTTGTTGCATCCGCACTTGCAGCATCCGGAGTTTTTTGCGATCGCCAGCTCCCTTAAGCAAGTTAATCATTTCTATGGCTTGAATAATATTCATCTCATAAGGGTCACGGGCTTTAGTGACTAAATCAAGGGGTGCTCTAGGAAATGGGATTTGTTGATGATCAAAGGTTACTATTTTCTGGAAAGAGGTATTAGGACTAATAAAATAAATTGACCCATGGAAAAAATCCCAGGTATTTTGCTTAGAGTTCCAAAGGGCTGATTCCGATAGAATAATTTTCTTCAACTTACCCAGATTAGACCACTCCAAGACAGTCATATCTTTCATTCTCTGACCATCAAATCCATTGGCGTAGAATAAGCGTTTGATTGTCTGAGTACTTGTGCCATTGGTTTGGGTAAAAGTCTGATACTCTGGATACAGAATACCGTTTTCATCGAAAGCGGGTTTTTCCTGATTAAGAGCTTTTTCTAAAGTTATAGTTGCCTGGTAGTTAGCCGCTGGAACAATTAATTCATTGAAGAGGAAAGTTATCCCCGTGACCACTAGGCTGAGCACCAGAGCAGGGGCAACTAGTCGATATAAACTCACACCGCAGCTGCGCAGGGCAATTAACTCACTGTCATTACTCAAGCGAGAATATGCTATTAGTGTCGCGAGCAGTACTGATATGGGTAAGGCATAGGACATAAACTCAGGAAACTTTAAGAGCACGACTTGGGCAGCAATTGTCCAAGATAGTCCTAACTCAGTGATTTTGACTACCATATCAAACAGGCTACCCACAGCCACACCAATAGATGAAAACCCGCCAACACCAAATAGAAACGGTGGGATGAGTTCAGCAGCGATGTAGCGATCCATCACTGATAAGCTAGGAAAAACGAATTTGAGGAAGTAAGGTTTGCCGAGTTTCAATCTTCTTAAGTGGTTAGAGTTTCAAAAAGCATAGAAAACAATTTCATGCCTTTTGTTGCTAAGTTTTCCCAATCCAGTAAACCTACCATGTTTGTTATGCGAGTATCTGCAAACTATCGCAATTCTGATCACAAGTGGTGTGGGGTGTTTTATAGCAGAAGTCAGAAGTCAGAAGTCAGAAGTCAGAAGTCAAACTCTTGCGCTTATTTAGGTTTGAGACTTTTGTCATGTCCGCGCCTGCCCTGGCGACTGCTATACAAGGGTAGGTTTTTTACAAAGGGGCGAGTAGGTACTTTTATTGTCTTGATGCAATAGCGAGTGGGGGAAATCCCCAAGACCGCGCTGCATCGCTACGTATAAATTAATCCAAATATGTATCAAAATACACAATAATTTCCGGGATAATTCTCCCCATTTCCCGCTCTTCCCCTCCTGGGAGGCAGGGCTGTTTCAAACTTTAATAAGTTAACGATTATTGGAGATAGGGGGATAGGGGGATAGGGGGATAGGGAAATAAACTAAAATTTCCCGAAAAATCCGCCAATTTAGTCATTAAAATCTGACAAATTAGTTGGGAGGAAGCAACTCCAATGACTAACAATTCGTGATTCGGCCTTCGAGGAGGGTTAGATAAATTTGGCCAAAATTCCGACTATTCGCGCTCCTTTTCTCCCCATCTCCCCATCTCCCCATCTCCCCATCTCCCCATCTATTTTTGGCGAGAATGAAACAGCCCTGCCTCCTGGGAGGGGTTAGGGGTGGGTTCCGACTCCCGACTCCCGACTCCCGACTCCCGACTCCCGACTCCCGACTCCCTACTCTTCGATAACCTCTACCAAATCTTCAACCATAACATCAAAGGCCCGGGCTAGCTTCAGAATTGCTGTAAAGTCCGTCATACTCATGGCGTCACGTCGGGCATAACTAGCCACAGTGCTATAGGTTACTCCAGAACGATCGGAAACTTCTTTCAAGGTCCAACCCTTCTCCGCTGCTAATTCTCGAACTCGTAACCTAATTAATCCCATTTTGGACTTGACAAACTACGCAACTACATATTTACTAGTAAATAGAATATTCGGCGATCACCCAAGAGGCCGCAAAACTACTGGGCGATCGCCTTTCTTAAAACAACCCATAGAAATGGGGTATTTCACTATATGATATCAACTCGACAAACTTACCGAGACCGATTAAAGCCGTGGTGTGTCATTCGGCACCTACCTAAGATGCAACGCATAACCGTAGCTCGATTTCATCGGCGCAGTGATGCGGAAGCCTATCAGCAAGCTCTTCAGCGTTTGCTGCCCAATTTCAACCATGTGGTGATATTTGAAACACCCTTGAAGGAATAATCCTGTTGGGAAACTGCAGGGCTAAATTGCCCTTGGTGACGGTTAAAGGTTAAAGGGAAAACCTCTTTCTACCTTTAACCGAATCCTTTAACTGAAGTTAACCAGTACTAATGTACTAAATTATGCCAAAAGTCCTATCAATCTTGGCTTAGGAGTATAATTCAAGCATCGTTGCCATAGGCCAAATTAGGACAGCTCTTCCTGTAAAACCTGGTAATAACCATTAATCTTGAGTTTGACATCGGAAGCATTAGCGGGAATAAATTGTTCCAAGTCAATCTCTAAAGCCTCTCCTTGATGTAGACTAAAATAGTCTTCATCCACCTTTTGTAACTCAGTCATTGGATAAATGACTTCCTCTACCTTTTCTGTTTCGGGGTCAGTGTAAACAATTGAAAGTGCATCAATATAAGTAATTTCTGCTTCTCGTTCCTCTATCCTAATTTTCGATACGCTATCCCCCAGGCTATGCAACTCCTCCTGCTGTAAGGATTTATTCTTTCTGGCATATAAAATTGTGCCTAGTTCTAACCAGCCATCTTGTTTAGGATCATAAACCACCAAGTATGGACAACTTCCAGCCTGTAGATAAGTGGATATATAGACAGTAGGCTCATCACTGGGTGGTAATATATCGATGCTTTTACCATTTATTTTTATTGACTTAACATTTAAAATCGAACCGACAGCAATTCTATTAGGAATTAACTCCGATAATTCACTTAAAGAACTAGTACTGTTTATAAACTCTTGAGAAAGAGTGATAGGAGTCGTAAGTAGTCTGTTTTGCTGTTTATAATCTGACGTATTGGAAAATTTTTTCGACTCTGGCTTCGATAAAGCCTTCGTAACATAAATATCTTTAAGATTAACAAGTTTACTTTTATCAAAATATTTTAAACCCAGATTATGATAATACTCCTCAATATATTGAGCATTAAAACCAAACTCTATGGGGATTAAAAAATTATTCCCAGGTTTCAAATAAATGTTGAGTTCTTGTGTCCAAGTATCACTATATTCAAAAATGCTACTCCTTTGATCTGCAACTGTAAGCTCGTAAGGACTCTTTTTAATGGAATCATAAGTTATAGAATTTATCCTGACCGGTTCTTGATTATTGTTGACCAAATCAATAAATTTAACATAAGGCAATGAAGCAATTTTTTCAATTGAAAAAATTGCTCCATTGCCTCCACAGCCAAAAGATTCAAATTCATTTATATCAATAACAAATGGATAGTTAAAGCCGAGCAAACCACGAAACTCAGGATTATTAGCAATAATATTTTTAATCCAAACGTCCCGATTTTTACAGGCACTCAAACGATAGTAATCTTTTTGTCCATACTTAACAATATCTGAAAGCTTTGGGTATTGTATAATATTCCCAAGTACTTTTCCTTGATCATGATTATACATTAAAAATGTATATTTACTGTCATCATCGGTATTAAATTGACCTAAAACCGGTGCATAACTCAAATTCTCACAGAAATCATCTTGTAGAAATTTAATAGAATTATTTGTGTATTCTAATGAAAAGTCCCCAACTCCTTCTTCTCTATTTACTAATACTTTAGTATCATCCAATTTATCTTGACTCGCGATCTGAACACCCGAAGTAACATTTATTACTTCTTGATTGCCACTCTCATTTATGAATTTATTGATGTTGTTAAAAACATCATTACGAGCTACTAAAGGAACACTATCAATATCAATGGTTTGCAATATTTTTTGAATTAAAGGACTGTTTAGATCCGGTTTCATTAAGGATAGAGTTAGTGGAAAAACTTCATTTTCCGCTGTATAGTGTTGATAATCAATCTTCAACTCTAACTTTGATAACTTATTAGACTTTAATTTGAATTTTCTGTTGGTGTCCGGATCTACCTCCAGATTAATTATTTCCACTAAAATTTCATACCCTTCTTTAGTTATATTAATTTCAACACTTTCTCGATCAGGTACTTTAATTTCAGCATAGCCACTTTTTGTAGTATATTTAGTTGTTGGTGCTCCCTTACTGTGAAATTGTACTTCTGCACCTTCTATAGGTTGATTGTCTTCTGTTTGAACCAATAATGTAACGTCAACTAAACCCTCATCATTAAGTGTAGTTAAAATTGAGGGGAAGTAACTTATATTTAGCAATCCAGCCAAGATAAATCCAACAATGAACGATCCTAAAATAACCTTTACAGAATAAGGCAGACTTTGAAAATAGTTAAGCATATAGCATCAGGGGTAATCACCGGCATAGAGAAACTGAGTAAGCCCATAGACTACAGACTAACGAAAGAAGTCTATCAGCACTATTAACACTCTTTTGTCCAGAAGTTTTGAATCCAGTAATAAAAGTTTACATTGTCAACCTATCCTTGTTGTCAACAGAGCACGAAGTATGAGAAAAGCGATGCATCCCTACTCCCTACTCCCTACTCCCTACTCCCTACTCCCTACTCCCTACTCCCTACTCCCTACTCCCTACTCCCTACTCCCTACTCCCTACTCCCTGCTCCCTGCTATAACCCTCAACAACTGTACCTTTCCCCAAACTATTCCAAAAGCTCCAACACAGCTTTCGGTGAAAGTTTATCCTTAAACCAAACAACTTGAGCTGGTAAATTCTTCACCGTAACCCCAGCTTTATCCAAATTTAACCGTTCCGAAATCGCCAGAATCAAATTGTCACATTCGGCCTTGCGCACCTGAGCGAATTTCTTCCTTAAATACTCTGGACGCCAGTAACCAATAATTTCTAATAGGAAATTTCGCCCATCAGGATGAACAATCCGAAAGTCGGGCACCATCACACTACCAGGAATAGGAATTAAATCCACTTCTCGCTCTAAGACCCACTCAGTTTTCTGAGATTCCCAACGCTTAGCAAAGGAAGCTTCTAACATACTGTCGTAGGGTTTACCAGGGGGATAGTGAGTCACCAAGCCACAGCGGTCATTAAGGCTAAAATGCCCCGTCTTGATCGTACCGCTGTAAGGGTCACGGCTTTGTAAGGTAGCCTTGAGACTCCATTTAGTAACGTGTAGTAAGGCTGGAATCAGTTTTGCGATCGCTAAACCATAGCGAGTACTCGGCTTAAATAAACTAGTCGGTCCATCAATAGTAATCGTGAAGCCATGATCCGCATCCCCTTCAATGTAGGTCATCAGCTGAAACAACTTCAAATAGCGGATTAATAGCTTATACTCCCCTGGAACATTGCGGTGAGCATTCAGAGTCATCTCAGATGCCCGATAAAAAATACCCTGAACTTGAGATAAATTATAGCGATGTAGTAATGCCTCTGGTGCTGGGTGATCGAACTGAGTCAGAATACGATTTTCGTGTAAATCCGCATAAAGTCCTTTAGAAATTTGCTCAGGCAACACTTCCTGGTTTAATTCCTTAGATAAAGCAGTGCTCACGCTTTCTAGAGTCTCCTGAGTTGCCTGACGACTAGGAACAGATTGAGCCGCCAGAGCAAAGACTCGTTGACGGAGTTCCTTAGGGTCTATGGGGCTAACAACTTCAAAGGTACTGAAGCTCGTTTTAAGAATATGGGCTAAACCTCGTTTAACCCGGTAGTCAGGGCTATCTCCTTCCCAATCAGACAACTTACGGTCTAGTTCCCCTTGGGTACTACCAGTAGCCTCAATAAAGCAGCAAATTAACTCAGCTGCCATAGCACAGGTCTGATTGTTAATCAGCAACCGTTTGGGAATTATTTCTTCGCCATTTTGTCTACTAATTAGCAAATCAGTCGGTAGCATTAATAATTAAGTGTTTTTTTCTTTCTTTGCTGTGATATCTTGCTTTTAATGGCGGTGTCATGATAATAATAAACGGGTAAAGACACTGCCAGCTTACCTGGTACAGAGAATAAACAGAGAGTAAATGTTCAAGGAGGTTTTTAGTAAACTATTATACCAAAATTTATTCTTTACTCGAAATACTTCCTTTGACCCTAACCGTTAAGGTTGGCTCGATTGAATTATACAGAGGTGCTAAATAACCATGAAAATCGCTCTATCCCCAGAATGGCCATTTTTGATTTCCCACCGACTAAACCATAAATCTGTGGCGTCTACACCTGAACGCCAATCCAACCTGGACATAGAGACAATGGTAAACCAGATGATTACCAGGGGTCAATTGAGCCGTCAAGAGTATTTACAGCTGACGAGTGCCTTCCTCTGCGATTACAATATAAGCGACGCAGAACGCCACCAGATTAATCGGATATTTGATAATGTTCAGACTGGTCGTGTGAAATTAGTTGATTGTCAAGTTAGTTGATTAGGGACGCACAGTGATAACCACCCACACTTTGCTATCTCGAAAGTGTGGGATGACAACCAAGCCTTTGTTATTAGCCGTTATTAGCCTCAGGGTTTCCTTAAGACATCCATCTTGGTTGTGATTATCTCAGAAATACTACCTTACCCCAAACTAGATAAGCACTCCCCCGTGAGCATCCTGATGGATGGGACATTGTTTTAACTGTTGTCAAAGCGCATCTGACAGGCATTGAATCCCACGACCTCCTTACCGCTAGGACGTGGGGCTTGAAGCCAGAATAATTAAGCGGCATAATTAATCAGCTTGACTATTGCGTCACAATTAGGTTTAAGCATCACCAAATCAACTCTGGCATCTCCTAATGGGATTGCTATTTTACCGAATTTTGCGGAATTACAAGCTATCCCAGGGAATAATTTGGTAAAAGCAAAAATCTAGTAAGCGCGAGGTATTCAAGTGTCGCAATCCAAAGCAACTGTGCTAGTTACAGGGGGTGCCGGATATATTGGCTCCCATGCTGTATTAGCACTCTTGGAAGCTGGCTACGACGTGGTGGTTCTAGACAATTTAGTCTATGGTCATCGAGACATAGTCGAAGACGTTCTAAAGGTGAAGCTAATTGTCGGTGATACCAATGACCGGGTATTACTCGACAATCTTTTTAGTGACTATGATATCAGTGCAGTGATGCACTTTGCTGCCTATGCCTATGTAGGAGAGTCGGTAACTGACCCTGCTAAATATTACCGCAATAATGTCACCGGGACACTAACACTCCTGGAAGCTATGGTAGCAGCATCTATTAAGAAATTAGTCTTTTCCTCTACCTGTGCTACCTACGGGGTACCAAAAACTGTACCGATTCCAGAAGATCATCCCCAAAACCCAATTAATCCTTATGGGGCGAGTAAATTAATGGTAGAGCGGATTCTATCGGATTTCCATACCGCCTATGATTTAAAATCCGTAACCTTCCGCTATTTTAATGCCGCTGGTGCTGACCCAGAGGGTAGGCTAGGGGAAGATCACACTCCCGAAACCCACCTGATCCCCTTAGTGCTGCTCACTGCTTTAGGTAAACGGGAGTCCATCTCCATGTTTGGTACCGATTATCCCACAGCTGACGGAACTTGTATTCGGGACTATATTCACGTCAAAGATTTAGCCTCTGCTCATGTTTTGGGGTTGGACTATTTGTTAAAGGGTGGGGATAGTCAAATCTTTAACTTAGGCAATGGCAACGGCTTCTCAGTCAAAGAAGTCATTGAAGCAGCCAGATTTGTCACAAAACAAAACATCAAAGCTATAGAATGCGATCGCCGTCCTGGTGATCCCCCCGCTTTGGTCGGTAGTAGTGACAAAGCCAGACAACTTCTGGGTTGGTATCCCCAATATTCCCATATCAACACCATCTTGTCCCACGCCTGGCAATGGCATCAGAAGCGCCATGGGGTCAAGGATAATGTCCTTAGGGTTCCCGTAGCATAAAGGATTAAGGATTAAGGATTAAGGATTAAGGATTAAGGATGTTCGCCTTAGGCGTCCCTTGTAGGGTATAATTAAGGATTAACTATAATCACCAATTCCAAGATCTAAAACTATGTAGTAGGGACATAGGGACAGGGTTGCCGATTGGCCAGATCTAATGGTCAAGTTTTACTTACCTCTGTTCCCTGTGTTTCCCTTCTTCCCCTTCTGAACTATATTCTAAATTTCTATCTACCACACCCCTGAAACGTTCAACGCTTTAGGGGTTAGTGTCGTTCGTCGATTTTTTGTTTGATTAGATTAGGGTGTGGAAAGGGTGATAGTTGATCACACCTGAGATTATAGCACTTGAAACGGGAATTCTGATTCTATGCGCCATTTTCCATTTCCCTGATTAAAGTCTTTATCTAGCAAAGTGTCAATCACCCCACCTAAATCGAAAGGTAATGGTTGGTCTTCCTGAGATTTGACCCTTAGCACTAAGGGTTTAGCTGGTAAGCACTTCCGAATAGCTCCCGAGTTGAGATTATCGGACAATTCCATAATTATGAGGTAAATTCAATTTTGTTACCCCTACTCCCGACTCCCAGGGCTTGCGCTTGACCCGTAATTAAATTCGCCACGGGTCGCACCGCTCCCGACTCCCGACTCCCAACTCCCTCTTTAGTGACCATTAGTGCGTGGTAGTTGGGACATCTTGCTAAACCCGAGGGGACTAATCACTTTCACACGAGAGGTTGATCACCATGTATCGTGTACCAGTTTTATCAAAATCCGATGAACAAAAAAGTTTCCCTAGTTGTCAGTGACTTGTCCGGAGGTGGTGCTATCCGGGCATTTTTGCTCGGACAAGTCCTGAAAAAGCTCAACTATGCCATAGAGATTGTGGGATTTATGTTTGGGAAGGAGTTATATGCCACTCCTCCTTCTGGTTTTACCATTACTTCCGTCCCTGGTGGTAAATATCCTGGAGTCTTAACCGCTGCCCGAGACCTGTTAAAAAATATAGATGGCGATATTATCTATGCCGTAAAACCCAAACCCACCAGTTTTGGTCTGTCTGTGCTGAAAAAGTTTACTAGCCGTCGTCCAATCATCCTGGATATGGATGATTGGGAGCTAAGTTGGTATGGTGGGGACCAATGGCAGTATCGTCCAACCCTTAAACAGTTCGGTAGGGATATTATTACCAAAGATGGTCAATTGAGATATCCAGACCATCCCCTGTATATCAAATGGCTAGAAAACTTCGTCAATTATGCTGATGCTATCACTATAGATACTCAGTTTCTCAAGGAACGCTTCGGTGGTGTCTATCTATCCAATGGTAAAGATACCGATCTGTTTGACCCCGAGCACTATGACCCAGAACACAGCCGGAAGCGTTATGGGTTATCGGAGTATCGGGTATTAATGTTTCCTGGTGCGCCACGACCCCACAAAGGAGTTGAAGATGTTTTAGTAGCGCTAGAGTATCTCAATCAGCCAGACTTAAGATTGGTGATTGTCGGAGGCAGTCCCTATGATGATTATGATCAACAACTCATCAAAAAATGGGGACGTTGGATTATTAAATTGCCCAGAACCCCAGTCGAAGAAATGCCAGAGGTCGTGTCAGCAGCTCATATTGTGGTGGTTCCCCAGCGAGATACTCTGGCGGCTAGAGCTCAGTTTCCCTTAAAATTGACAGATGGTATGGCAATGGCTAAGCCAGTGTTGTCTACCCGTGTTGGGGATATCCCAACAATTTTAGGTGATACCGGTTATTTGGTTGAGCCTAGTTCGCCACAACAACTAGCTGAGGGGATTCAACAGATATTTCAGAATCTAGATGCTGCCAATCATAAAGGACTTCAAGCCAGGGAGCTATGTGTGAAGTACCATAGTGTTGATGCCATGGCGGCAGTTATTGCAGATGTTATTGCTGATTTATAATCTGCTAAGCTGTTCAACATATAATTTTGCTCAGTAACTAACAGCTTTTTTGTTGACTGTTTATGCTTGAATGGAGCACAAGTAAGTCTTCCCCTTTACCAGGGTAAACGCATCTAATTTTTTTAATTATATATATAGTGTTTTTAAAATCAAATAAACACTATATGTGGAAAAGCCATTGTCAATAAGCACAATAAGGCCAGGTTTATTGAGAACTACCCTCGCTTTATTGACAAGATGCGTTTACCCTGTCCCCTATACCAACAGTCAACAGTCAACACTCAACAATAAAAAAACAGTAATCATGTCTCCTAATCGATTACTCCTTAGCTACGCACTACGCCATCCTATCTTGATTGTATTGACTGTCTTGCTGGGATTTTCCAGTGCCATGTTTAATAGTGTCGGTACAACGATAATTGTACCGTTAGTGCTGGAGTTTTTAGGTCAAAAGAAACTAGAGCTAAGCAAAGCCCCCCCTATCATTCAGAAAACCATGGCTCTTTTTGAGGGGTTTGAAGGGGGCGATCGCGTGCTGATAATGGTACTTGTAGTGCTCTTAGCTATTGTCCTGAAAAATGTAGCTAACTATGTCAATATCTTAGTGTCTACCCATTTATCCAAAAAATTAATTAATACCTTTCGTAAAGAAGGGATTAAATTACTCCTGGATCTGGATCTAGATTTTTATGCTAAGACCAAAATTGGTGATATTATAAATCGGATTAGTCAAGAAATTGGTCGAGCCGCTAATGCCATTAAAATTGCCATTCAATTATTTACGACGGTAATCACAATTTTTGTATTTGTATTTATTCTAATCTCGATTTCCTGGCAACTAACTATTGCAACAAGTATTTTATTATTGGGCGTATTCATTATTAATCAATTTTTTGTTAGGCGGTCTAAGCAATTTGGTAAAATTCTATCAGAAAAATCCATAAAATATTCAGGATCATTACTGGAAATATTAACGGGAATTCGGTTAATAAAATCAGTGAGTAATGAACAAGATGAATATCAACGGATTGAAAAAGTTATTGATGAACGGGAACAGGCTGAATTTCAATCCCAGGCTAATTTTGCGGCAATTAACCCCATTAATGAAGTCTCGGGAATATTGGCAATTTTAGCCATCGTCTTTGTGGGCAAAAATCTCCTGTTGCAAGATAGTTCAGCAGAAGAACTGGAAGCGATCTCTACTGTTTTGGGGATTTATTTATTCTTACTATTCCGTTTGTTACCAGTAATCAGTCAGTTGAATGGGCAAAGAAGTCGGTTTGCTAATGTGTCTGCTAGTACAGCAATCGTGGCTGATTTTTTGCAGCGAGACAACAAACCGATTATGACCAATGGCAAAAATATCTACACGAAGCTATCCCAAGAAATTCGCATAGAAAATCTATCGTTTGCCTATCCTGGTCATGAGGATTTGGTACTCAATGGCGTGAATTTGTCGATTCCCAAAGGCACTACTATGGCATTAGTGGGTGCTTCCGGTGCCGGTAAGTCAACTTTGGCAGATTTGTTGCCACGATTTTATGACCCAGTTGAAGGACGAATCACTATCGATGGCACAGATTTGAAGGAGTACGATATTCGTTCCCTTAGACAAGCTATGGGGGTTGTCAGTCAGGATACGTTTTTATTTAATAATTCCGTGCGCAACAATATTGCTTATGGAATGAAAGATGTTACCGAGGCAGATATTATGGCAGCAGCGAAACGAGCTAATGCCTATGAATTTATCATTGAATTACCCGACGGGTTTGATACCAAAGTAGGCGATCGCGGTGTACTCTTATCCGGTGGACAACGCCAACGCATGGCCATTGCCCGGGCGCTGCTGCGCAATCCAGATATTTTAATTTTAGATGAAGCAACCAGTGCCTTAGATACGGTTTCCGAACGGCTAGTACAACAAGCTATTGATGAACTCTGTCGCGATCGCACAACGGTAGTGATTGCTCACCGACTGTCCACGATCCAAAAAGCTGATCAAATCGTGGTTATGGACAAAGGGCAAGTGGTTGAGATTGGCACCCATCAGGAACTGCTTAACAAGGAGGGTTACTACTCTCGTTTGTACAAGATGCAGTTTGAGCACAATAGCAATGGAGAGGTTAAAAATGTGGTCAAAAAGGAGTTAGTCAATACCTCCCATGAAGTGCGAACTCACCTGACCCCAATGATTGTTTGCTTGCAGTTAGTGGTGAATGACCTAGTTGATAGCTCTCAGGAACGTCAGGAATTAACTGAAGAAGCCTATCACTCAGCAGTTCGTCTGCTTAAAACCTTGGAGTCTTTAGAAGAAAGCTCAACTATAAAATCAATAGCCTGATTTGTGATCCCTTTTATCTAAAATCCCTAAAAGGGATGCAACATAGGATTGTGGGGTTATTGGTAATCGGTAAGCGGTCATTGGTAATCGGTAATCGTACTCCAGTTAACAATTGTAAGCATTCAGCTATCAGCGATCAGCTGAATGCTTAGTAGATAATTAATCATCATTTGTACTAATCGAGCCAATCCAGATCTCGAAGTCATAACCCTCTGCACGCTGGTCAACTCGCTTACCAATCACCCTCACCTTGCGATTAACAAATCGATCCAATATTTCTTCTTCACGACTGCTGACGTAGACACTCAGGGTTTCTGTTTGAGTTTCAAGCTTGAAGGGCATATCTCGTGTATTGGGACCAACCCGAACAGGGGATGATTGCAAAACTCCTGTTAAAGTTATCTCAGGTTCTGGTCGTTCACGATAAAAGGGTTTGTCCGCAAAAATTGTTAAAGTCTGTCTGTTGTTATCCATACTCGCTTGGGTGAGGAAGAGAGCCTCAGGTTTGACCAATCGCCTGTACCAAGGTGATACTGGTAATACTCTCAATGGTGTAGTTGAAGGTTTCCAGACGGTTGCCAAACCGTCTGGAGTGGTTTTGCCCAGTTCACATCCAAGACAACTAGCGCCCAGGAAGATGATTGCTATGAGTAGGATCCGATAATTTGTTTGCATAACATTTATCTTCCTGTGTACTATAAGCTAGTACTATGTGCTAGTTACGGATTAGTTACAGATTAGTTACGGATGTGGGATGCCCAGTAAACCACCTGGGAGCCTGTGGGGACATTAAATCCACGAATCCGAATCTTCCAAGTACCAGGTGTCAGACTACCGGAAACCCTTGCTCGCTCGAATACACTCACAGCTGAGAAACCCCTGGCTCTTTCAGTTCCTGTGGGATCAATCAGGTGGATATCAATGTCGTTGTGAGCCTGGGATGCAGATTCGGGCCACCACAGTGCACCATCAAAATCTTTTTTGCCAGCAGTGACATTAATTGGAATGTCAATAGTCATTCCGTTGCCTACTACTACTTTACCCCAATTTGCCCAACCATTAGTTGCCATCTTTAGAGGGCCAGCACCTTCTGTATTGTTATAGGGATAGGGATTCTGTCCGTAAAGAATCATGAAGGCGTAGGTTTGACCATGATCAAATGTTCCGAACTGTCGGAGCCAATTGCGGGAAAGCATAGCAGCAGCGGCGGCGTAAGGGGTTGCCCCACTAGTTCCTCCAAAGACCCTCAGAGCATTGTCAGAGACGTTACTAGCGGTTTCGCTAAATGTGGGAGTTTGGATATCTGGCTTGTAGCGACCATCAGTAGCTGGACCACGACCCTGGCTATTGTACTGGGTCTGATCAGTTGTCATGAAGCCGCCGACTCCGATTACCTTGTGAGCAATTCCGGGAGAACGAACTGTGCTACTGCTAGGTCCGAAGTTGCCATTAGCAGATACAAAAATCACACCAGCATCATAAGCATTATCAGCAGCGGTGGCGATTGTTCCTGTTTCCGACTCGTTGGCTTGAATCTCTCCAACAAGTACTTTATCAAACAGAGCGATTCCTCTTTGAATGCCCCTAAGGGTGGCGGTGGTATTGAGACCAAAGTTGCTATAGATGTTCCAACTGTCTAGCCGTATTCCAGTCACACCCCGATAGGCATTCCCCAATCGATTGTTACCACTGATAATGGCGGCGGAGCTAGTTCCGTGATTCCAGAAAGTGTCAAAGGGGTCGTAGCCAGGGTTTGAAGTATCGTTGCAGTTTGGACCACCGTTAACGCAATCTCTTACTAAGGCAATATTGCTTGGGGAGTTGAATAGGACATGGGTGCGTCTGATTCCAGTGTCGAGAAGACCAATCCAAGGTTGAGTTAGTCCCAGATTGAAGTAGGGATCGGATACAATTAAACCTCTACCGTCATCAACATCATTGTTGCTAATGGAGTCCGGTGGCTTTTCCCCTCCTTCTACTGGTTGAATGTAAGCAACATCTTGGGATTCAACCAATTGGTTAATCTTGCCAATCTGTGTCTTTCCAGCCACAGCATTGACAATCCAAAAGTGTTCAGTTGGTTTAAATGTACGGAATGCCTGGTTTTTTTTAATTAGATTCAACTGGGATTTAGTTCTTGCTGCTTTGAGCTCTTCAATCGCCTTGTGGCGTCGCGTACCTCGCTCTCCACGCTTCTCCCCTTGCCCTAATTCTGGCATGAGGGGAATTCGCCGGTCTTCCTTGAAAGTAACAATGACTTCAATATCATCACTCGGTCTCTTAATCTGGCGCAACCGCTCTAGGGCTGGGCTGATCTTTGAGGTCGGGCGAAGTTTACCTATGTCAGGTTTCTTTTCTATGGGAAAGTTCACCTTGTAGATATTCTGGTCTGGGATAAAACTGCTTTTAAAGTCAGTAAACGAACCAGTCTTAGGAATGAACACGGAATTGATAGTGTTAGCCCGGTCTACCGGTACTTGGTAAGGATTGTAAAACTCACCACTGATGGTTTGCTTGCCCTCACCCTTTACCATTAACGGGAACATTAAGGAAATGAGCAAACCTCCCGTCAACAAGAAAAAGCTTTTTCTCGTTACCATTTTGTTTTCCCTCGCGATCACTTAGAGAAATTTTTTTGAATTTACAGACCAGGACTATTGAAACAGTCAAGTTTTACTGTCAAACTTGACTACAGCAGCTATAGTAATTAACAACATGTTGTGATCCTGCTCTATTGATATATCTGGAGAAGATCATGATTTTTATGCCAAGCGGGCTGGATTTGTTGTAAATGTTTACAATAAAGTCTTACCTTGATCGATATTTAATCGATAGTTATGTGAGCATGTGACAATCAGGGAATGATCTATCAACAACCACGCCCAAAAATTCCTGAGTGTAGCTGGCAACGCCCCCTGGGACTAGGCTGGGATAACCCTTATACTGTCCGTTACCCAAGTAATCTTGATGATGGTCCCTGGCACGGCATGCCCTTGGGGGGATTTGGTGCTGGTTGTATTGGTCGCTCTCCCCGAGGAGATTTTAATTTATGGCACTTGGATGGGGGAGAACACATCTTTAAAAGCCTCCCCCCTTGTCAATTTAGTGTATTTGAACAACCAGAGCATTCTCTAGCCCAGGCTTATGCTTTATGTACTCAACCACCAGAGGATGCTCAGCTGGGCTCTTGGCAATGGTATCCAACACAAGGCAAAGGTGAGGAAAACAGCTCAGAGGTTTCTGGTCACTACTATGCTTTGTATCCTCGCAGTTGGTTTACCTATAAAAATGTCTTTCAGACTGAACTAACCTGTGAGCAGTTTTCCCCGATTTGGGCAGGATGTTATCAGGAAAGTAGTTACCCAGTGGCGGTGTTTGAGTGGACCGCTCATAACCCTACTGATACCCCCATTACCCTTAGCATCATGCTCACTTGGCAGAATATGGTGGGTTGGTTTACCAATGCAATTAAAAATCCCGAGGTGCGGGTAAGGGATGATGGCAGCCCGGTGTATGAGTACCAGCCTCGGTGGGGAGATAGTACGGGGAATTTGAATCAGTGGGTTGTGGATCACTATCGGGTCGGATTTGTTCTAGACCGGGTGAGACTGGGGGATGAGATTAAAGAAGGGGAAGGGCAATTGTGCCTCGCTACAGTTACTAATCCCAGTATGGAGGTATTTTACCACGGTCGCTGGAATCCAGTTGGTGATGGTGCTGAGGTTTGGGATACCTTTGCTACGGATGGTAGCTTGGTAGACCATCAAGATGAAACCCCAGCGGCACCAGGAGAACAAATTGCGTGCGCGATCGCAATTCGCTTTACTCTTCGTCCAGGTAAAACCCGCAAAATTACCTTTATCCTGGCTTGGGACTTCCCGGTGACAGAATTTAAATTAGGTATTAACTATTACCGGAGATACACGGATTTTTTTGGACGCAACGGTAATAATGGCTGGTCAATGGTGCGCACTGCTCTCAAGCACCATGATCTGTGGCGAGAACAAATTGAATCATGGCAAGAACCGATTTTAAATCAGGAGGATTTACCGAATTGGTTCAAAATGGCCTTGTTTAATGAGCTTTACTTGCTCACGGATGGCGGTACTCTCTGGACAGCAGCAACTGAACTTGACCCAATTGGACAGTTTGGTGTATTAGAATGTCTAGATTACCGTTGGTACGAAAGCCTGGATGTGCGGCTCTATGGTTCTTTTGCCCTAGCAATGCTGTGGCCGAAACTGGATAAAGCGGTGTTAGAAGCCTTTGCCCGAGCTATCCCGACCAGCGATGAAACAATACGTATTATTGGCTACAACCAAGCTCAAGCTGTCCGTAAAATTGCGGATGCTACTCCCCATGACCTAGGAGCGCCCAATGAGCATCCTTGGCAACAGACCAATTATACTAGCTACCAGGATTGTAACCAGTGGAAGGATTTAGCCAGTGACTTTGTTTTACAAGTCTATCGGGATTTTGTTTTTTCTAGCGCTACAGATATAGACTTTTTGTGGGAGTGCTGGTCATCCATTGTCAAGGCACTGGCTTATCTCAAGGGGTTTGACCAAGATGGAGATGGGATCCCCGAAAACTATGGCGCACCAGATCAGACCTTTGATGATTGGCGATTGCAGGGAGTAAGTGCTTACTGTGGGGGGTTGTGGTTAGCGGCCTTAGAGAGTGCGATCGCAATTGGAGAAATTCTGACCAAGAATTATCCACCAACATCCCCATTAGTAGAAGTACCTGAGCTAGATTCCATTCAAGACACCATTGACTGCTATCGCCAATGGTTAGCACAAGCTATGCCAATTTATCAAGAAAAGCTGTGGAATGGGCAGTACTATCAACTAGATAGTGAAAGTGGCTCAGATGTGGTGATGGCAGACCAGTTATGTGGTCAATTTTATGCTCAGTTACTGGGATTACCGGATATTGTACCACCAGAGTGTACTCTCTCAGCCCTCAAGACTGTGTATGATGCCTGTTTTTTAAAGTTCCATCAGGGTCAACTGGGAGCAGCTAATGGAGTCAGACCCGATGGCACACCAGAAGATCCCGATGCTACTCATCCGATGGAAGTGTGGACAGGAATTAATTTTGGATTAGCAGCATTTCTGATTCAGCAAGGCATGAAAGATGAAGCTTTAGGTATGACTGAAGCAGTGGTGGGGCAGGTTTATGATCATGGCTTGCAATTTAGGACACCAGAAGCGATTACAGCAGTAGGGACATTCCGGGCTAGTCACTATTTGCGAGCCATGGGCATTTGGGCAGTTTATTTAATGCTTAACGATAATACCAACTAGAAAAAGACAGGTAATGGCGGGGGTTGTGTACCCTTAGTGATGAGATTAGTTATGGGATGCTCCTTGGCCTTGGCCTATTGGCCACGCTACGCGAATGGGCCACGCTACGCGAATGGAGCCGCTACGCGATTGGCCGTAGGCCACGCTACGCGAACGCATTGCCACACTATCAGCAAGATGGGCTAATCACTGGTTTCTCAACGGAAAATCCGATAGGCAAATTTTATAATGTCCTGATGATCAACTGACCAATAAGAAGGTAGCTAAGGGAGCAATCCTGATTGATATTCCAAACTACAGCAGCTTGGGTATCATCAAGATGATAGTTAAATTTATTGCTGTTTCGGTCAATTTCTTACCTGGTTGACTGAATTTTATAGCTGCAAGGGTTTATTTTAACATAGTGAAATCAACCTTGGCAATAGTTTTGTTGGGTTTAGCTACCACTCAACTGCTCTCTACATAAAATCAAGGGTGTTAGGAGTAAAGTCACTCACTCAGATTTGTTACTTGTAAGCATTCAGGTATCAGCACAACAGCCGTCAGTTTTTCAATCAAGCAAAACTTAGGAATTTTCCTGAGGGGAACGAGTACATCAGTTATCTTGGACAACCTTGGCCTTTGGGCCACGCTACGCGAACAATCAGCCGATAGCTGATAGCTCTAAGCTGAATGCTTACTGTTCCGTTAGTCTAACTTTCGGTAATTATCTAAGTATAGGCTCTGACTTGGAGTGATCAATTACAGATATCACAAACAATTAAGAGGATAAAATAATGAAATTCACTTACCGTGGTATTACCTATGAAAATAAACCGGTAACTTTTGAGATGAAATTAGAAAAAATTGTTGGTAAGTATCGTGGTATCCGTTGGCGACAGCCAAAGCTCAACGGTGTGCTTTTACCGGAAGCGATCGGTAAATTAAAGTATCGTGGGGCATATTATCTCCACGTTGTTTGGGGTAAACCGATTGATTTTACTAAGCAACGTTACGGAGCAAAGCATCCTTGTTCTAAATAGCTAAGCTATTGCCTTATCCCATATCAGCTATAGCGCCAATCGGCCTTAGCTGAATGCTTAGATACATAAGCTATAGAGTATCTTGAAATTCTTCCTTAAGTTGGGCTTTGGGTAATCTACCATAGCAACACTATTACTAAACTAAGGCAAAAGGCTTCCATGGAAAAGGCTTCAATTGCTTACCCAAATTGCCACAATACTTGGCACAATACTATAGATGCTTTGGATGCCTTCCCGTAGGGGTGCGGAAAGCCCGTTATATCCTTGGGACGCTTCTGCTGAGGAAAACCTCTGGATGATTGGTTCAGCTAGTGCGCCTCCTTATAGCTAGAAACTGGTGGCGAACACCAGGTTATGATATAGGTTAGTACCCAAAGACTAACTAGTCGAAACTAATCACCGTTCGCGTAGCGTGGCCCAAAGGCCATGGATGGATATGGCTTGAAGCTCCACTCCTGCAGTGGACAAGGGAAGTTCCGTAGCACTCCTTCTAAGGAGAAGGACAAAGGCTTCCAAAAGAAAGTAAAAAACATTTATATGTAGATACTGCGAATTAGCATTTGTCTCTGACTAACTGATTCAAAAGCGAATAATAGCAGGTGCTTACAAATTTTTTACGATATCCACGCTAAGGTAATCCTAGTCAAGAGGTTTTGAGTTTTATTCGATAGTGATTATGTCCCATCATCTCATCTTCAGAGAATCACGGACTCAGGTTTTTGTACCTGTGAAAATTGCATCCTCACCTCCATCTACCATTCCCAAGACGTCTGGCTCTGCTGGGCAACTGGGGAATTTTAATCATTGGATTTTTGTGTCTATTGGACTAGCTTTAGTGGTGATTGGATTAGTAGTGTATGGTAAGCTGCAATTCAAGGATAGGGACAAAAAGCTCAAATTGGAGCAGTATAAAACTGCTGATCTCCGAAAAAAGTTAAAGCTGGCGCTTAATACCATCCGGAAAATGGAATCAAATCCCGATTTGGTTCACTCGCGGGAATTTAATCTGGACTACCTCAGAATGCGAATGGAAGAAGAGGTATTCCACTTTGGAGTTATCAATCAAATTAAAATTCGAATAAAACAGTTAATCAGTATAGCATTACGACCTACTCAAGACTCTAGAAATGTTATCGGTGTTGCTAGTACGTCAGGTCGTAAAATTAATGAAATATTTGATGTTAAGTACGAGACTGAAATTCGAGGTAAACGCAGTGTGGGAGTGCTTTTCCGTATTCAAGTTAAGTTAATGAAATTACCCACTCAACGCACCTCGGCAACCGTTAGCCAAATTATTGACTGTATTGAAACATTTCTTAGTCCAGATGCGGACAATGATACCTGGCAACCAACAATTCAAGGACGTATTGTTTGCATGCGTTGGGATCAAAAGGCAAAACCAACGCCATTATTAGTATTGGAGCAATCCACTGAAGGGGTTAATGTTACTCTAAGAACCAAACGGGTTGGGATGACGTAATACCAATTTAATTGATAGTAGTTTTCAATAGTTTTAGGGAGTAGGGAGTAGGGAGTAGGGAGTAGGGAGTGTGGGGAGATGGGGAGATGGGGAGATGGGGAGATAAAATTTATGTGTAGCCGTAATTTCCAAAATTGGTATTAGCCATTAGCCATTAGTCATTAGTCATTAGTCATTGCCGATTAATAATTACCGATTACCCAACCTTTACAATACCAATGCTCCCGGACATGATATTACGCAGTGAATCTAGTTAATAACGCACCCTACTATTTATAGAGTTTGGTTTCAGTTTGCCGTAAGTCTTGTTGAAATTATTCCTTAACCAACTTTTTAAACAGGCTTTAATAATCTTTATGCAGCTAATAAATTTGCTTCGATACTATAGATAATAAACGATTAAAATAATCAAAATGTTTATTAATCCTAGGGGGTGGTTCGGGAAGATTATTCCTTCCCATACACCAACTCAGTATACAGATATTTCTACAAATAAAGATACATCATCACAGCATAACACTCGGTTAAATCCAGCTAGATTAGGTTTTATACTAGCTGTTTTTTTTCCCCTATTCGGATCAATTTCAACGGCTCGGGATTGGGAGGGAGTGCAACGGATGGAAAGACAAACCCAAGCTTGGTTTTTCCAACTTAGGGGTCCGGTGACTCCCCCAGACAATATAGTGATTTTGGCAATTGATGAGGAGTCTCTGAATTTAAATCAATCCTATTATAATGATGAGTCTCAAGCACTAACTGATTTAGAACTTATCAAAAGCTGGCCTTGGAAACGAGCTGCTTATGCTACAGCAATTGAGCGTGTGATGGCTGCTGGAGCTAGGTCTGTCGCCCTCAGTATTGTGTTAGATAGTCCCAGTAGTTACGGCCAGGCAGATGATCAACGGTTGAGAGAGGTGCTGGAAAACTATGGCGAAAGGGTTACTCTGGCCGCTATGTATGAGACTTACGAAACTGTTGAAGGTGAGACTATCAAGCTAGTTAAGCCAAATTCTGTGTTTGAGAGACCCCAGCTATCTGTAGGTTCTATTAATTATCCCATTGAGCCGGATGGCAGAATCTATCGTCTAGCCAATCAGTTTCCCAAAGTTTGGGCTAAGAATAATCCAGAATTGGCAGAAACATCTGATCAGCTGATTTTTACAGTACCTTCCTTTAATGAGGCTACCTTGGCCAAAAGGCCACGCTACGCGAAGGCAGCTGCTCAGCAATCAGGACTGAGGACGAAGCCCAAAGCAGAGAATATTTTCTTCTACGGTTCGGATGCATTTACATCTATTCCCTTCTGGTATGTCTTAGATGATAATCGCTGGCACACTCGCCTAGAGGATGGTAAGTCTTTCCAAGACAAGATTGTGTTAATTGGACCAACTGCTAGCTCATTACCAGATTTTCATCGGACTCCTGTGTCCGACAGAATGGCTGGGGTAGAAATCAATGCTAATGCGATCGCAACACTACTCGAAGGTCGTGCCATTGTCCAAGCAATTCCCAATCCTATCCACAGAGGAGTGTTGATCTTCTTAGGGGTTACTGTCGTCAGGTACTTATTCAGTCGGATTAAGCGATGGCAAGTTTGCCTAGGCTGGACAGTGCTCGGGGTAATCACTTGGGGAGGAATCAGTTATCTATTTTTCGTGTATGAGGGGCTAATTTTGCCTACAGCAGTGCCTTTAGTTAGCATGACTCTCAGTGGTATTTTCTGTAGCGCTATGGGAGCAATTCAAGACCTGAAGAACAAACAGCAACTACGCCAAACTCTTAAACATTACGTTTCTGCGCCCATTGTCCAAGAAATTATCTCTGGACAGGATGATTTAAGGAATTTGCTGGAGGAGAGGGAACAAGAACTATTAGCGACTAAGTTAAGTGGACGCTATCAAATCATCAAACGACTTAGTGCCGGAGGATTTGGCGAAACCTTTATTGCTGAAGACACCCAGCGACCGGGAAATCCGACCTGTGTGGTCAAGCAGCTCAAACCTGCTAGCAATAATCCTCAACACTGGCAACTGGCTCGACGGTTATTTCAAACGGAAGCAGAAATTCTGGAAAAGTTGGGCAAACATCACCAAATCCCTGAGCTGTTAGCTTATTTTGATGAAAATCAAGAATTTTATCTAGTTGAAGAGTTCATTAATGGTCATCCTCTCAGCAATGAGTTACTACCGAAACCTCTTCCTGAAGCCAACGTCATTGGGATAGTGGTAGATATTCTACAGGCATTGCAGTTTGTCCATAGTCACAGTGTGATTCACCGAGATATTAAACCTGATAATCTAATTCGGCGCAAATCAGATCAGAAGCTGGTGCTAATTGACTTTGGCGCTGTTAAAGAAATTACTAATCAATTGCATCCAAGACGAAATTTGACTAAGTTCACGGTGGGCATTGGTACTAAAGGTTATATGCCTAATGAACAAGCTGTGGGTAGTCCAAGATTTAACAGTGATATTTATGCCACAGGTATGATTGCTGTGCGATCGCTTACTGGCATACCTCCTAGCAAATTACCCACAGATCCCATAACTGGAGAAGTAATTTGGCTCGATAAGGCACAGGTCAGTCCTGAATTAGCTACAGTGGTCAACAAAATGGTGCGCTATAGCTTCCGAAGTCGCTATCAGTCGGCTCAGGAAGTATTAGAAGCACTGAAACCTTTAACCAAAACCTTGCCAAGATTCTCGTTTAGTAGCCCTGAGTCATCGGTAGCGCTACAATCTCAGGCTTCCACCTTGCCAGAACCAGAGGAAACCATGGTCGATAGTGACTTTTCAAGTTCACAGAAAACTGTTCCGTTGTCAGAATCTACCACAGTGCTAGAGGAGGAAACCATGCCCGATAGTGATTGTTCCAGTTCACAGAAAACTGTTCCGTTGTCGGAATCTACCACAGTGCTAGAGTCTGACGAAACCTTATCCTAGTGATTAGTCATTCAATAGAATAACCTTGGCCTTTGGCCACGCTACGGGAACAAGCTTCAACCGATGGCTGATCGTGGTGCGTTACGGGACCGGCTGTCATACCCTGGCCCATAGGCCAAAAATCCAGGTGAGCCGGTCCCTAACGCACCCTACTGGACCGACACATCTAAAATGGTGCAATAAGCGTAGGTTGGGTTGAAGAATGAAACCCAACACCAGTAACGCTTTGTTTGGTTTCCCTACCGCTCAACCCAACAAACATTTTTAGGTGTGCCACGCCACTACGCCACTTCAACAGAATAACCTTCAACAGAATAACCTTCAACAGAATAACCTTCAACAGAATAACCTTGGCCTATTGGCCACGCTACGCGAACAACCTTAAGCCACTGCTAGAGGATTTAACCATCGCAAAATTTCCTGTTGCAACCGATTTAAATCGCGATAGACTTCTTGCTTGACCCACTGACCTACGGCATCCAATGGGGTAAAAACTGCCCCTGGGTTTAAGGTGACATCTTGCCCTAAAGGTGTTAAATGATTTCCTGGTATCTGCTGTAGGGCAACCATATTTGGAAAACGTTTCTGTAAGGCTTGGGTCAAGCTAACACTTTGGTCAATCTCGTCATCAGTGAATTTAATCAGTAAATTACGCTGGATTTGATAGCGTTGAGTAATCAGATAGTTAGTTTCTTGGGGTGAGGGAGTAAACTCTACCTGAAAGACAGGATTGAGGTTTAACTGTTCCACAAAGGGGATAGCACGGTCAGCGGAATAGTTGTTATAGGAAATCAAGATATTACCAGCTCGCTCTACACTGAAGAGGCTGCCAATCAACAAATGCAGTTTGCACCCCATACTGTGGCCTATACCATAGATGGGTAGATACCGTTTCCTTAAAACATTGGTTACCTGTAAGCGATTTAGAGTAGTCTCGAAGCGGTTGAGTACATCTCGTGCGATCGCAATATGGTCGAGGGTATTCACAAACGGTGTCGCAATCACTGCATACCTTTGAGCTGCTAATTTTTCCAGTAACAATCGGTAGGTTACTTGGGGAGCTGTAGCAATAAATGCCCCACCCAGAAAATGGATAATCCCGGTGGGACGATTGGGGATTAAAACCCAGTTACCAGATATCTCTTGCCAGTCCATGCTATACTCTACTTGCGAGGGTGCTCTATTAACACACCCTACTAACTAAAGAATCGTAACTAACTCACTAAAGATTCAGCACTGACCTTAGTCAATTCTCGAATCTGCTCAATCAAATTGTTCATACCATCAATATCGAGGCGATAACTGATGGGATGGGCAATCAGTCGTGCTGTACTCTCATACAAAATGTCAATTTCAATCAAGCCATTCTCTTTTAAGGTACGACCTGTGGACACCAAATCCACAATTGCCTCCGACATCCCGGTAATCGGACCAAGTTCAACAGAACCGTAGAGCGGGATAATTTCCACTGGCAAATCCAGGTTATTGAAATATTCCCGAGCACAGTGAACAAACTTGGAGGCTACGCGACCATGAGCTGGCAAATCCAAAGGGCTTAGATAAGAGCTAGCGGCACGAACTGCCAATGACATCCGACAATAACCAAAGTGTAAGTCACCTAAGGTAGCCACTGCCGGGGTTTTTTCCCGTAGCACATCGTAACCAACTATCCCCAACTGAGCTTGACCATATTCGACGTAAACCGGTACATCTTGAGCTCGTACCAGTAGAGCTTGAGCCGTTTGACTGGGGTCTTGAATCTGGAGTTGGCGGTTGGAGGAGTCTAGGAAGGCACTAAAGTCTAAGCCAACGGATTGCAGTAGCTTGATGCTGTCTTTTAGGAGTGCGCCTTTGGGTAATGCGATGGTAATCATATGGGGAGCTTCGGGAGCTTTGGGAGGGTGTAAATTAGTTCACTGATCAGATCAACTATACCGGTAGAAGCTCAATTATAGAAACCCGTGCTCCTCAAATTACCACCAACCTAATCATTTACTTAGGTGCGCTTTCCGCATCTAATTATTAAATTCGCCACAGGTCGCACCTGTTGAATACTTATGATTCCGGGAGGTACGTCATTAGTTATTTGTTAAACCTTTAAATCAGGAATCAGCTCTAGCACAGTTTTTTTAATGAAATCCCGCTGATAAAAGTCAGGATCAACAATCCTTCGATTCCAGACCACAATGTCTAAATCTATACAGCGCGGTCCATTTTTATTGGATTGCTTCACCCGCCCTTGGTCAATTTCGACTTGTTTAAGTTTTTGACGAAAGGTCTCAAAACAGTCTTCTGTATGAATTAAAAAGGCACCATTTAGAAAATCAGGTTGCTCAGTAAAGCCTAGGGGTTCTGTTATGTAAAAGCGAGATTCATTAACAAAATTATCAGTTTTTGATAAATTATATTTGGCTAATTTTACATTTTCATGAGGTTTAATATTAGAGCCAACACTTACTACCACTTCATTCACTAGCACTTCATTCATCGTTTAGCACTCAATTCTATAGACACAGAATCGGAAAATCGCAAAGCAAAAGGTTTATCAACTTTGACCTTAGCCCATATTATCCGGGGATTTTCCATTACAATATCTAAAATCATCTGGGTTAGCTTTTCTAGTAAATTAAACTTACTTTCTTCCACTGCTTTAATTACACGCTTGCTTAGGGTTTTATAATTTAGGGTATCTTCAACGCGATCGCTTTTTGTAGAATTTCCTGGGGTAAAGCCAGCCTTAATATTAATCACAACATCTTGTTTAGTTTTTCTTTCCCAGTCATTAAATCCTATTATCGTGCGGAGTCTTAAATTTTTTATTTCCAGCAGCGCTTCAACATAACTGTGTTGTTTTTGCCTCCCGAAATCATTAACTTTTATTGATGTGATATCAGTAAGTTTTGTCATTTTTTTGATGTATATAGTCTTGATTAAGTTTATTGTCAGCTATCAGCCGTCAGCTATCAGCCGTCAGCTATCAGCGGTAAGCTATCAGCCGTCAGCTATCAGCGGTAAGCTATCAGCCGTCAGCTATCAGTTATCAGTTATAATTGAAAAGCGGGCGGCTTACAGTTGATTACAAATGTTGACCGCCATCCACAAATAAAAACTGTCCGGTAACAAATTGATTAGAGAGCAAATAGCGAACAGCCTGACAAATCTGATCCACATTGCCCTGGCTATGCATGGGTACTCTTTGTCTAAGTGTTTCGATATACTGTTCACTTGCCCCGGCTGGAAGTAAAATCCACCCAGGGCAAATTCCATTCACTCGAATATATGGAGCAAACTCCAAAGCTGCCATCTCCGTTAAGTTAGCCAAGGCTTTCTTAGCTAATGTGTAAGCAGAATAGGAAAAATCATTCTTGTTGATTCTGGTATCAATAATATTGATAATGTTCCCTTTTTGATAAAGACGAGCAAAATCACGGGTAAAGAAATACGGAGCCTTAAAGTTTACAGCAAAGTGACTGTCAAACAAGTCAAGTTCCGTTTCTTTGAGGGTTGCTGGTTCAAAAATGGAAGCATTATTCACCAACACATCAAGCTCAGGAACATCTGCTTTCACCCTTGGCAAAAGATTAAGCATATCTTGGTCACAGGTTAGATCAGCTTGGTAAAACCGACAATTTCGGTTTAGGGACTGGATCTGTTCCCCTAGGATTTCCGCGTCTTGGCGAGAACGGTTGTAATGAATGGCTAGATCATAGCCCTGTTTCGCCAAGTCTAATGCGATCGCTTTACCAATCCTTTTGGTGCCACCTGTAACCAATGCCCAAGCCATACTGGTTTGTCTTTCTAGCCCTTAAATTATAATTACCCTATGATTAACTTTATCTTAACTAAAATAGTATATCAATGACTTGGCTGTTAACTACAAGTAGTAGGCTTCGTTAATAACCCACGCTACAGATAGAGTCGCTGCGTAAGTCTTATAATTGTGTTGATAGTCAAGCGTCAACCGTCAACTATCAACAAAATCAATGCGTATCCTTTTAGTAGATGATGAAATTGAGCTGACTGACCCCCTGTCTCGGGTATTAACTCGTGAAGGTTACACTGTAGATGTGGCGTATAATGGCGCGTCAGGAAATGAGTTAGCATCCCTTGGCGCTTATGACTTGTTAATCTTAGACTGGATGCTACCGCACATTTCTGGGTTAGAAATTTGCCAACAAATGCGATCGCATGACACCACTACCCCAGTTCTTTTTCTAACCGCCAAGGACACTGTAGATGACAGAGTGATGGGATTAGATGCTGGTGCTGACGACTATCTAGTTAAACCATTTGAACTGCGGGAGTTACTCGCTAGAGTCCGGGCTCTGCTTCGGCGTTCTGCTGCGACTGATGCCAATCCCAGCCAGCGGTTACGGGTTGGACAAATAGAATTAGACTTAACCAATCAAATAGCTTATCGCCACGGACGCCCAATTGAGCTATCAGAAAAAGAAAGCCAACTGCTAGCGTACTTCATGAGCCATGTTGGTCTATTATTATCCCACAAGCAAATTTATCAACATTTGTGGCCATCTGAGGAAATCCCAAAAAGTAACAATTTAGCTGCTCTAGTTCGTTTGTTGCGTCGCAAAATCGAAATTAAGGGTTCCGCCCCCCTGATCCATACAGTTTATGGTAAGGGTTATCGATTTGGTTGATTGTTATTTGTTAATAAATAATTTAACTTATTTATTGATTAGCCTGACTACAGGGGCTAAAGGACATGCGATGCAGCCGACATGGTCCGTATTTTTGCAGTGCTAACCGATGCTTTTTGGTACCATAGCCCATGTTGGCTGTCAAATCATACTCTGAATACTTGGTAGCTAGACGAATGATTAAATCATCACGCCACACCTTGGCTACAATACTGGCCGCTGCAATATGAAGCGATCGCTGATCCCCCTTTACTAGATTTCGTTGTGCTATCGGTAAATCTGGCAACCCGTGTAACCCATCAATCAGACAAATATCGGGCTTAACTTTTAATTTAAGCACAGCCCGTTTCATAGCTAACAATGAGGCTTGTAAGATATTGAGCTGGTCAATTTCTGCACTAGTGGCATAACCAATAGTCCAATCCAGTGCCAATCCCTGAATTTCTTGAGACAGCCTTTGGCGTCGTTTCCGGGACAACTTTTTACTATCTTTAACGCCAGCTATAGCCAGTTGTGGCAGGACAGATACAGGTAAAATCACTGCTGCTGCCACAACTGGACCAAATAAGGCACCTCGCCCTACTTCATCTACTCCAGCCACTAAGGAAGGAGTACCGGATTGATCCGGTAACTCAAACACTTCAGTGACTTTGTCCGTTGTCATTTATCTGCTGAAGAGCGGCGACGGCGGCGGCGCACTATGGGGGGACTATTAATGGTGCCATTGGTAGTAATAAGTTGATCAGATCCAGTTTCTGGAATTGCTGTGGCAGCAGTAGATTGCACCAAGTCTGATTCGTCTAACTCTAGCTGATCGTCGATGGAGGATTGACTATTAGTTGAATCGGTAGTTGAATCGGTAGTTGAATCGGTAGTTGAATTGGATAATTCTTCTTCATTATCCTCGATTTTTTCTCCCGGCAGTAACACTGAGATAATTGCTGACCTAGGATCTTTCACCTCTCGGTCTAAATTTAGTATAGGGGAAATGCCCATCAACGCATAAACATCTTGTTCTTCTGGGCTCATTTCAACCCTGACCAATTCTGGTGGTTCCTTTTCTTGAGCAAACTTGACTAGCTGAGGTTTTTCTACTCCTGAGGTGGATACCTCGGGTTCTGTGATGGCATCAAAGTTGGATGAGACAGAGATCACCCGATTGACTCCCCTAGTAATTGGTTCTTCCCTAATCACTGGGTCATCAATACGACGGCGGCGGCGGCGGCGATTATTTACCGCTCCCCGTTCCTGATAACTGGGGTGATTGAGCAAGTCCAACTCATTATCATTCTCAGAAGATAAGTCTACGGGTTCGTTGAACTGTGGAATGCTTCGCTCTGCTGGTAAGGGGATTGGTGCTAAGGTCTCTAGTGCTTCTGCTTCGACTTCACCGGGAAGATGTGCCAGATGTCCTAAGCCGCCACAGGTAGCACAGCTTTTACCAAACAACTCATAAATATTTTGCCCTTGGCGCTTGCGAGTCAGTTCCACTAAGCCAAGTTCCGAAAGCTGGGCAATCTGTGGTCGGGCTTTGTCCTCTTTTAGGGCTTGATTGAAGTGTTCGAGAACCTGCAACTGATCCCGCCTGGTGTCCATATCAATAAAGTCAACAACGATCACCCCAGCTAGATTACGTAGGCGCAGCTGGCGGGCAATTTCTGTTGCTGCCTCACAGTTAGTCCACAAAACCGTTTCCCGTGCTGTAGCTGAGCGGGTAAAGGAACCAGAGTTCACATCAATTACGGTTAGAGCTTCGGTAGGTTCAATGATAATGTAGCCACCAGATGGTAAATCTACTCTTGGCTTGAGGGCTTCTCGAATTGCAGCATTGACCCGGAAGTATGCCAAAATTGGCATGCGATCGCGGTGATGGTCAATCAAGACCCCCTCTGGTGCTTGACCTCCACTCCAGCTCAACAAGTGTTGTTTAACCCGTTTGACTGCAGTACTAGAATCCACCACAATCCGATTAACATCAGCAGTGTACATATCCCGGAGGACACGCTGAATAAAATCATCATCCCGATTAAGTAGGGCTGGTGCTCTGGTAGAGGTTGCTTCGAGCTGGACAGCTTCCCATTGTCTTTGCAGGTTTTCCAAGTCTTCCATAATGGCTTCTTCGGCTCTGCCTTCGGCTTCGGTGCGCACCAGCACTCCCATGCCCGATGGTTTGATTAGAATTGCTAGAGCTCTGAGGCGATTACGTTCACTTTCGCTCTTAATCCGCCGAGACAAGTTTACTCCTCGGCCATAAGGCATCAGCACCAAATAGCGACCGGGTAAACTAATATTACCTGTAAGCCTGGGCCCTTTATTACCAGTAGGTTCTTTCATCACTTGCACCAACACCTTCTGCTGGGGAGTCAGCAGTTCGGTGATCGCACCAGACCGGCGTTTCAAGCGCAATGGTCCTAAATCTGTCACATGAATAAAACCATTGCGATCAGGATCCCCAATATTGACAAATGCTGCATCAATACCCGGTAAGACATTTTCTACAATGCCTAGATAAATATCACCGACCTGGTGATTACCGGTGGCAACTACTAGTTCTTGAATTTGATCTTCCCAAAATACAGCAGCAAGTTGATGTTGCTCTGCAATAATAATTTGCTTTGGCATGCAATTTCCTCAAAACTTCGTGGTACGCTTAGTCCTACAGTTAACGATAGGAGTCGTACTCTATTTCTAGGTCTGAAATGTTCGGTGATTTACTGCCATTAAACTGATCGGCCACAGAGACTAATAAATAGACTATGAATAACTAGAGGTGCGACCCGTGATGGCGAGCAATGCCTTGACCGTAGGTCACGCGGGGCGCGTTCGCCATCACGGAAAGCCCACTTAACTATTTTGTTGCTCATTGTTTGTTCGCGTAGCGTGACCTACGGTCAATCGAAAACTGTAGTCAATGGCTGTAGTCAATGGCTGTAGTCAATGGCTGTAGTCAATGGCTGTAGTCAATGGCGGTGAAACTGTCTCGAAGCCCCGTCTGTTTAAAGGGGGGTGCTGACAGGGGGTTTGTTTGGTGAATGGGATTGTAGCGGCTCTGCTGATTGTACCACTTGGAGGTGCGACATTAGTTCTCTACTTTAAGACTCGCTTTCCAGTAGGATGTTCTGTCGCAAAGTCGAAAATTTTTGAGGTGCGCGCCCGAACGCGCCCTGCGTTGGGCTTTGCCTAAAGGCGCGACCCAAGAAGCCCGGGTTCCCGAGCCAAAGTAAAGCGCACAATCACGCGAATTTAAATAGCCAAGTAAGAGCGCACCTATGTGTAATTGTCTCGCAATCTGCCTCGCCTTTCCTATAATCCCGTAGGGACTTCGGGGGATGTTAAGCCTGACAAATTGATCACGTGACTCTTGTGGATTCAAATAATTCTAACCGATTTTCTGAGGATTTTGACTAACACTTGTGAATCCCTGTCTCTATCCAGTCGCACTCTGAAATATAGACAACGGATTACTTTGCCACTGATATAACTGATACAAAAATGGAGGTTAAGCCACTCCCCCCATCAAGAAGTGTGACCAGTGGCAAATTTAATTCGCATTAGGAAAGCGCACCTATGGTGACATACTCCCACACTGACAAGCACGGTTCAGTGTGGGCTTCTTACCAACTCCAGCTATTGCTTAGGATACTCGGTAAGCTTTATTAACGATACGGGATGCCCCTCCGCACCGGAACAATACAAAAAGTTCTATTTTTAAACACGCAGGTGGCGGTTAGCTCTTAATTTGTCTTCCCTGCTATTTTTATTATAACGTTTTTCAGGCTGTTTATCAGAGTTCCTGCCCGCGATTCATCCCTGGAGACGAAACCGATAGATAGGGTCGCCTTAATCAAAAAGTTTTAACCCTTTTCGCCTAACCGACTAACCATAAAGGCGACCCTATCCTTACGGTAACTTTAAACACTCATGCTGCGCATTGAGGTGTGGGGCTTCTCGCGGAGGAAGCTAAAACAGGCTATGCGCGATGGTTTTGGCTAACCACAGCTCCGATAGCTGAAAGTCAGTTGACCCCTTATCGGCACTGTTCGGGATTTACCACAAACTACCCAGTTGCTACCAATCTATCCAAAAGTTTTAATTTTTTGTTAGCTGACTATTTCCTGACCAGAGGTCTGGAAATTCTTCAGGGTTTCTGTCTATATCTCCTGAATCTCCCTGTTTCAGCAGCTTTACTGCTTAGATTTAGGGTCTTGAGGCACATATGTTTGCGGTTAGCTCTTAATTTATCTTCCCTGTCTTGATGCAGTTGCTCATGGGGGAAACCCCCAAGACCTCGCTGCATCGCTACCATTCCTAGTGTATCACATTGGTAAGATCCTTTGGGACTCTTACCCTGCGCTTCCCATAGGACACCTAGCCAATAAAGGTAAAGTGCGGGGCTTTTCGCGGTTCAGCTAAGGAGCGAAATCTCCTTTGTGGTACCGATGTGATCGTAGCCTAGAAGCTTACGCTTTGCAATTTAAAAGCTGGTTTCGGTTACCCCACCCAAATTATAAAATATGCCTAGGGACTGCGCTCAACCATTTTGTTCAATTAATTTTGACAGCTTGAGATTGGCGCAGAGACTGAATCGTTGTGATCGTATGCTCAGCCACCTGCTCAATTTCTGCCATGGTATTAAAGCGTCCAATTCCAAACCGGATGGAGGCATAAGCCAGATTTTCCGGATGTCCTAGGGCTAATAGTACATGGGAAGGAGCTACAGTTGCTGAGGAACAAGCGGAGCCAGAAGAAACGGCTGCCACAGGCTGTAATCCTAGCAGCAGGGCTGCGCCATCTACTCCCTCCACACTAATGTTAAGGTTTCCGGATAATCGCTGGGTAGGATGACCATTGATCTGGATACTTTCTAGTTTAGAGAGAGTGGTCCACAGACCCTCCCGGAGTTCTATCAACCGTTGAGATTCTGAGGGTTGTTCTTCTAACCCCAGTTCCACAGCCTTAGCAAACCCCACAATCTGAGGGGTATAAAGTGTGCCAGAACGCATCCCTCGTTCATGTCCACCGCCATGGAGCTGGGGTGCAAGCCTTACTCTGGGGTTACGACGCCGGACATAGAGAGCCCCAATCCCCTTTGGCCCATAAATTTTATGGGCTGTCAAGGACATTAAATCAATCTTCATCGACTGCACATCCAAGGGGATTTTGCCAATAGCCTGGGCAGCATCTGTATGGAAGAGTACATTATGCTGGCGACAAAGATCCCCAATCTCGGCCAAAGGCTGCAACACTCCAATTTCATTATTCGCTGCCATCACTGACACTAATATGGTATCAGGACGGAAAGCCTGCTCTAGCTGGCTTAAATCCACTAGTCCATCATCTTTTACCGGTAGAAATGTCACCTCAAACCCTAGGGTTTCTAAATAGTGACAGGGGTCAAGAACAGCATTGTGTTCAGTTTGCACGGTAATCAGGTGACGTCCTTTACTTAAATAAGCCTCAGCCACCCCTTTAATGGCTAGATTGTTAGCCTCTGTGGCACCACTAGTAAAAATGATCTCGACTGGTGTGGCATTGATAGCATCTGCTAGAATCTGACGACCTTGTTTCACCGCTGCTTCAGCTTCCCAGCCATAGGTATGGCTGATACTCGATGGATTGCCAAAATGTTCAGTGAAGTAGGGTAACATTGCCTCCAACACCCGTTCATCCATAGGTGTTGTGGCATGGCAGTCTAGGTAAATTGGGCGATGCATGGTTTTTCGTTAGTTACAAATTGGAGCTGCTACGGGATACATTATGATCAACCTCCTCCCCATGACCTGATCACCCCATCATCAGGTGATAGGGAGGAGGCGAGCACAAAGAGCGGAAAGCGCACTAAGATGTTTCACCACTCAAATTAAATTCCTAGATCTCAAGTCCACAGTTTTTGAGAGGTGCAACTATTAGCCTTATAGCTCTCTAAACTTTGTCAAACATTATCCATTATTTTATAATGAAATAAGTTAGTAACTTGTTTAACAAGGGAACACTACCGCCCAACGAAGAACTAAAAGCTGATCAGCTGGTCGTAAGTTAAGCGACGTAAAATAATGGACTGAGTGAAGTGACAGTGCGGTTTGAGAGTAGGCAGCAGAGCCTCCATTAAGAAAATTAGCGCAATGCTTTTGGCATTGCTTTGTCGGCAACAACCATTAGTTAAAACTAATGCTATACCATCGTCCTATCTACTTGTGAGTAGGTTTGTACAGGTTAAATGTTGCACTGCTTTCCTAGATCACCAAGGGCTACTGGTTAAAATCCCATTACCCAAGCGATGCAGAGGTGCGACCCGTGGCGAATTTAATTCGCCTAGCGATGCAGAGGTGCGACCCGTGGCGAATTTAATTCGCCAACGGAAAAAGCACCATTACGGTCTTGGGGGTTCCCCCCATGAGCGACTGCATCAAGACAAGGAAAACGCACCATTACGGTCTTGGGGGAAACCCCCACTAGCTATTGCATCAAGAATGGATGGTTAATTTTCCATTGTCCATTTTTTTGCAGCTTTCGCTGTTCATTATCCTCACAACACACTCCACCCTTTAAGAATTTAGTGCAGTTCATCAAAACGGCAATTTTGACTGAATACGCTTTAACTCAAGACATGTTGAACAGATTGATTTAATTTTCCCTGGTGTCAAGGCAGAATTAACTACACGAGTTTTGAGACCGCATTTAGGACAGATGGGTTGATGATTAATGATCACCCACATGCCCCACTTGAACTCAATTACTTTTTCAAGCTCAAGCTGTTTCAGTCCTTGGGCAAGTCGCTCTTCTGAATACCGGCACTTCCTGTTCAATTCATCTTGAGTCAGTTTCCCATAGTCAGAGGTACAGAGCAGATGAATGATTTTACCACAGGTTTCTTGTAAGTTACTTAATTGTTCTTGGGGAGCTACAGGCTTCTCGGGTTTGGTGTAGCGGGGAGGGCACAGTGGGTAGCTCGAGAAATTCACTCGATTGTGTGTAGTGACTTTCTGTGTAGTGACTTTCTGTGTAGTGACTTTCTGCTTCCAACGGACTAACGTTGAAGAACCACCGTGGCCACTTGTCATGGGAATGTAGCACTTATCTGACTTAATTTTGAGTTGCTGATTTTCCTGAGCAAGGGTATTGCTTTGCTTAGCGGTTACCCTTTTCTCCCAGTTCTGATGCTTTAACATATGGTGTAGATGTAATGTAGATGTTCAACCCTTTTCACAACCATCATAATTTTGTTAAAAATATTGAACAACCGTGATTATACGTAAGATACTCTTTTGCCCACCGGGGAGTTACCACTGAGTTTTCACGGAGAAGATTAGCGATGCTCCATTCATGTTTGGGCAGCATGGTGGTATAGCGCTACGCTTAGCGTCAGAAGTCAGAAGTCAGAAGTCACAAGTAAGCTAGACTCACGTTTCGGAGTTTAGGAGCGATGCAGCGCGGTCTTGGGGAGGCAGTGCGGTCTTGGGGGTTCCCCCCATGAGCAACTGCCGTGGTTTCCCCCACTCGCGCTTTGCATCAAGACAATGTCCTAATTTGAATGCCTAGTGCTATATGGACGCGCTTCGGTTGTGGCTATGCGATCGCATGGTTGCCAGCTGGGGTCAATTTCGATTTCTAGTGCTCCCTACCAAAGCCGAGAATGACCACGCCCAAGCCCACACTTACCAGATCGGGAAGTGTTACATTATGTCACCAGAACAGAGTGGTAAAAAAATTGGACACAAGTAAAGACAGTTCCTTAAAACACAGCAAAATTCACCAAAGGCTAAGTCAATTGATTAAGGTACTGGCTCAAAAATTGGGTAGTGTCCGGGAACTTGCTAGGCAAGTCAATGTCACTAACAATACCTTGACAAATTGGATGAATTGTGATAATACTCCCAGCTTAGAGAAGCTAGAGAGGCTGGCTAAAGGTATTGGTTGGACAACGGAAGAGTTGATCAGCTTCTTGGTCAGTGAGGAAAACCCTCTCGAAGCCATTGAGCGAAACAAGAAATCGAGTTCCTCTACTTTGACACCACCTATTTCCATGGAGCAGATTTTGGCAGAGCTTCAGTGGCGACCAGTACAGCAATTAGTTGAGATTAATTTAGCGATCGCTAAACGGTTGCAAAGGGAATTCAGTGGTTCGACAGATACCACCGGCCTAGAGGAGGTGTTAAATCAGTCTCCTAAATTTGAGGAACTCAAGGGAGTGAAATTTATTTCACTGAGCTTAAAGGCCAGGCGACGATTAAAGAATTGGGTGACAATCTGCCAAAGTTATGTAGGCTTGAGTCCAGAGGAATTTATCCAAGTCGCTGTCGAGAAGCACAAAATTGACCCAGGAACCTTTGGGCTATTTTATAAGAGCATCATGGAACTCTCTAGTACTCCGTTTCCCCAGAGTTACTATGAGTGGCTTTTCCCGTTAATTTCTCCAGTGAGTGGTTGGATCGGGTCAGCACAAGAAACTCCTATTCTAGATTTTTCGAGAACTTACACAGAAACTTACACAGAACCTTGGAGTCATTTTATTGAGAATTTAGAAGACAGTGGTAATGGAGTGACTAGCAAGTCTAGTTCAGTTCTGTGTTAACCAGGTTTTATTAACGGTTGACGATTGACGGTTGACTGTCAACGGTGAAGATAAAGAAACTTTCTACACATAAACCGTTGCGGGTAGTGCATCACAGAAGTGTGGGAATGGTAAGATGGCAGAGGTAAATAAAATACTTCAATGTTATGGAATGTCCTCTGTGTGGTCATCACAAGACTCATAAACACGGGAAAACTAGCAAGGGTTGTCAACGCTATTACTGTCGAGTTTGTCGGCAGACTTTCACAGAAACCTTTGATACTATCTATTACCGATCGACTTGTGAACCCTGAACAAATCCGTGCAGTATTACAAGCGATCGCAGCAAGGTTGCAGTTTAAGAGGAGTTAGCCGTACTACGCATCTGGCATACAACACAGTGGTGAGTAATGTCCGAAAAGCTTCTCTATTTGGACAAATGGTTCATAACGCTCTTGTGCAAAAGGTAGAAACAGAGCAGATAACTAGCGATGAGTTTTGGTCATTTGTGCAAAAAAACAATTTCACTGTCTCCGAGATCAGATGATAGTGGGAGATTGCTGGATTGGGATAAATCAAGATCTTGGAAACGGACTAATTCTTGCTGCTAGAGTGGGCAAGCATACTGACGAGTTGATCTCTCAATTCCTAGTTAAAACAGAAGGCAAAACAGATTGTCAACAATGGCATACAGATGGTTGGGGTGGGTATGAGCGAGTTCTACCAACTGATGTCAAACACATCTGACGGTAAAGACCAGACCCAAAAATTAGAGCGAACGTTCCGGAATTGTCCGCCAGCAGACTCGACGGTGGCATCGCCGACAGAACTTGCTTTGCCAAAGCCTGGAAGCAAACTGAGGCAACAGTAAGGTTAGTGGTCAGCTATTTCAATTGGATTTGGATTCATAGTCGTGCATCACAATACAGCAGCACAAAGAGCCGGATTAGCTATCGCTCCTTGGAGCTGGCATGATTTAATCACCTATTCCACACTTTGCTAACACCATTACTGCTATTGAGTAGTGCATCGTGCCATTACCGTGACAATCACGATTTAGCTATCCCACACTTCTTTAATGCACCACCCCTGAATCCTTACCTTGGAGGTTGCAACAAAAAGTTACGAGGTAGTATTTCTGTTAAGATAGCACTGGGGGTCGCCTGGTTGACTGACAAAACTTCCAGAATGCTTGTCCGATGGGGGCTAAGCGCGTTTATAGCCATCAGACCGTGAAAAGCTTATAAGCGCGGTAGTTGTGGTCGCGAGTTCACCCGCTCGATTCACCTGTTAAACAACAGATACCGAATAGGCTTTTTCCTTGGAGCCGAAAAAGTTTATAGAGAAAGGTATTTGGGGCTTTATTCCCAACTTTTGTCAGTCAACCAGGGTCAAAACTGATGATTGCTTCAAAACCAAACACTAAAAAAAGTAATTTAAACATTATTTTGGGGTATCATTATGGATACTGGAATAGTAGCATTAACAACTTATAAAATTCCAATATATTTGGAGAAATAATTCTATGAAAGTTGAGGTGGCACAAGATCTGTACCCTTCTAGGGGAGACAAGAGTGGATTTATTAAAAGAAAAGAGCAAATCATTTATGGTACTATTGAACAATTTAAAAAGGCTCAACTTGATAACAAAGAAGTTACTTTTTATAAAAAAAATGGGTACTTGATTATTGAAAAGATGTTATATTTTAATGAATTAAATAATTTAAAAAATGAAGCTAAAAAAATAAAAAAAAATCCTTATAAGAATCTGAAAATCCAGAAATTATTAGAGAGATAGACTCTAAAATCGTAAGGTCTGTATTTAATATTCATAAAACTAATGAAATATTTAAAAAACTCTGTTACAGTCGGAAGATTTTAAATATTGCAGAAGCATTGCTAGGAAGCCCAACGTATATTCATCAATCAAGAATGAATTGTAAAGATAGATTTGATGGTAAAGGGTTTTATTGGCATTCAGATTTTGAGACTTGGCATAGTGAAGATGGTATGCCTAACATGAGAGCTGTAAGCTGTTCTATTTTGCTTACTGATAATAATGAGTTTAATGGTCCATTACTACTAGTACCAGGCTCTCATAAATACTTTATTCAATGTCCGGGGAAAACTCCAGAAGCTCATTATAAACACTCTTTAAAGAAACAGGAATATGGCGTACCTACAAAAGACTCAATCACCAAAATAATCAAGAAACATGGTATAACTTCGTTTAAAGCCAAAGCAGGTTCGGTTATATTTTTTGATTGTAATATAATTCATGGTTCATCTGACAATTTATCACCATTTCCTAGATATAATCTTTTCTTTGTTTACAATAGTATATACAATAAATTGATATCTCCCTATGCTGGCACAAAACCAAGACCAGAATTTATTGCATCAAGAGAGCATTAATTTATTATAGATAAATCAAATAGAATTTATCTATAAATTATCAAAAAGTCGTAAGCATTCAGCTCTCAGCTCTCAGCTCTCAGCTCTCAGCTCTCAGCTTTGAGCTTTTAAATAAAACAAGTAAGCATTCGTTTAATCTTTGTTACGTCAGCTGAATGCTGACGGCTGACGGCTGACGGCTGACGGCTGAATGCTTACAAAAAGTCTCTGTTGGAGTTGATTATTTTATTAGCTTGACTCACTATTTATTTCATAAAAACCTTCTTTATTATGTACCTCTTCTCCAGTCAAAGGAGGATTAAATACACATATCATACGCATGGTTTCTGTTGCTCTTAAATAATGTCTTTCGTGCTTGTTCAAAAAATACAAAGTACCATCTGAAATAGGATGTATTTCACCTGTTTCTATGTCTTCTATTTCTCCATTTCCAGCTACACAATAAACAGCTTCGATATGATATTTATACCAAATATAAGTTTCTGTTCCAGCATGAATTAAAGTATCATGTAGAGAAAAGCCAACTTGGTCATCTTTTAATAAAAAACGACGACTTGTCCAGTTGCCATTTGGTGCTTTAACTTCCCGCTTTGTTCCAATAATTTCTTTTAAGCGACGTACAATCATATAGTATTTCTTATTTACATATACTAATTACTACATATTGTATCCCACATTCCGCAGGTTTGTTACACCAGTAGATAATATTTTTGGCAGGGAGCACCAAGAAACTGAAGAATCCTGTGATGCTCATGAGTTAAGTTGACAATTTGCTCGACTCCGCCTAGGATAACTAAATGAATCGACTGAAAGCACTGAAATACCCACCGCATTGTCGGGGTAGCCGTCGGCTTACCCAATTGGTTGTTAATAGTTTGCTTAGTCCGGGCGAGAGCTTGGCGTAAGGCTCTTTGGGCGAGAGTGTAAACCAATAAACAAAGACGGTCATCAAAGAGA
>NZ_JAAHHW010000390.1 GCF_010692325.1 Moorena sp. SIO3I8
TTATAGCACCCCATCAAAACTTAGAGAACAATAGCCTACTTGGAATAGACCTAGAATTTTACCAACGACTCCACGCCAACAATCAAGGCACAGGCTACTTTGATCCCAATTGGCAGGTAATCTCAGAAGAAACCGATGGTTCAATAGCCGTCACCAAAGGTAGTTTGACTATGCATATTGAACGGGAGATTCATCTCAAATCTGAGGAAAAATCTGCTACTATCGGCAGCCTCGTTGCCATCCGGATGCCCAAAAATTTGATGCAAAATGGCTTTTATGTAGCAGTGGGTAATGTTGGTCAAGAGCGACAGGGCAATGGTGATATCGATTCTAAAACAGCACGGATCTACTTTAATCTGACACCAGATGGAGCCCTTGCTGTCATGGATAGCATGACAAAATATTTGAATGCAGCAGCAATTCCTTTCACATTTAAAGTTCTATACAATCCATCGGAATACAAACGCCATGACTGCGGAGTACTCTACTTTGAGCGCTGTGATTCTGAAGTGGTCTTTGGGGTGATGCAAACCATATATCTACCAAACCGCTGCCATTTTCGCCCAGAAGTGCCTTTATTCACCAAGTTTTTGGCACCGGGATTGAGTTTTGCCGAAGAACCAACCCAAAAATTTACCTCTCAAGAAAGTTTTGGCATGAACCGCTGCCAAATTGTAGCGAATGGTTTAATGCAGGCTTGGCAAAACGGTAATAACACTCCAGAGGAGCGCCTCAACGCCATCCGCCAACAATTTTCTGAGTTAGGAATTGAATGGGAACGTCCTTACCTCAATCATGACTAAAGCTGCCCACAGCAAATTATGGGAAAGGAGGGAAGAGGGGGAAGTTTGAAAAGCTTACACAATTGCTCCTACAGATGGTATGGGGGTCAGACTCGTAGTTAATTCGCCCACAGTAGCAAAAACAGGACTTAGGCAAAACTGGGCAACAAACGCGCTTATGTAAGCTAATAAGCATTTAAATTTCCCCTCGATCCACTTGTGCAAAAGCTGGTGTCTCATCTCCCCATCTCCCCATCTCCCCATCTCCCCATCTCCCCATCTCCCTATCAGCGCGCCTCTTCACAATTTAAATACATTAAATACAATTTAAATGTGTGACAGCTTAGTAGAGTCCGAAGCGAGACCCTACAGGTATAGTCCCTAGGTAAGTCCTAAAAATATATAGCGCTATAAAAAATTAGTCCACCTAGATGGAGTGGCTTGGTGTAGCCCAAAGCTTTAGCCTTAGGCCATTAGACTGAGTGCTCCTCGCTGCCACCATCCAAGTCATCAGTCTCAAGACGGATGTGGCAATTGACCTCAGGTATATTTAGCGTCTTTAAGAAAAATTCATCAAAAATTTTTAGCTCTGTCAGGATTTTATGAAAAACTCGTGAA
>NZ_JAAHHW010000391.1 GCF_010692325.1 Moorena sp. SIO3I8
TCTGGTAAATATGCTTCTAACCACTTATCAGAAAAACCCCGTTTTACTTTACCATTGCGGATGCGCTTGGTGCGATTTGTCCAAAAGATATTCCGTTGTTCGTTTAACTGAGGTAACGGCCAACCCTTCTCTTGTCGCATCACCTTGTAGGTCAGCCACAGATGCATTTCCGTTGCGCGATCGCTACCATGTCTTTTCTCCCATGAGGATAACGGACGAGGAATGGGAAATGCTCTGAGACGATAATTCCGGGGTCCGACTTGCTCAAGCAGCGCTGGGTCTACAGGACGCACTCGCCTGACCTGGGAGAATAACTTAGTTGACAATTTACGGCACAACGCGGTAAGATAAGTACGCTGTCAACAACAGGTGAGGTAACAAAGTCTCAATTACCCCACAGAAGCTGCTGAGTATCTGGGTGTTAACGTCAGAACGCTGGCCAGATGGAAAAATCAAAGCATTATCCAAGCTATCAAAACACGATCAGGTCAGCGTAGATATTACGTAGAATCCTATACTCAAAACTTCTCACCACGAAAACAAACTGTGCTGTATTGTCGAGTTTCTAGCCATGCTGAAAAACCAGACTTAAACTTTTAAGTAGCTACATTGCAAGCCAGAAGCCAAGACTATAAAAGAAGTTGGCGGAGGATTAAATTTTAACCGGAAAAAACTACTTGAACTTTTGTATCAAATAATTAAAGGTGAAGTTAGTCGAGTAGTTGTTGGCCATAAAGATAGGCTGGCTAGATTTGGTTTTGACTTGTTTAACTGGCTGTGTGAACAAAATAATTGTGAGCTGATCGTTCTTAATGAAAAAGAGCTTTCACCACCAGAATAAATGGTAGAAGATATCCTGGCCATACTACAGGTGCTACCCGTGGCGAATTTAATTCTTAATGCTAAGAGCGCACCTCATGGTTTTTCCAGTGGATTATATGGACTGAGAAAGTACCTTACTCAAATCAATAACGCTCCCGAGCTATGCAGCGAGCCTTTAAAACGAAGTTAAAACTTAATAATAAGCAGAGAACTTTGATGGCTCAACACGCCGGTTATTCAAGGTGGGTATGGAATTGGGCGTTAAACTTGTGGAATGAAGCATACAAAGCCGGACTAAAACCATCGGCAAACAAGCTGAAAAAGTTCTACACCAATCATGTCAAACCTCAGTATCCCTGGATGAAAAACTTATCCTCTAAGGTGTACCAATTCGCTTTTATGCACTTAGGGGAGGCGTTTAACAGATTTTTTCAAGGTAAAGCCAAACATCCTAGGTTCAAGAAAAAAGGTAAAAATGATAGCTTTACTATCGATAACAGCGGTAAAGTCATGGAGGTAGCAGGTATAAGGTTAAAGCTCCCCTTTATGGGATGGGTTAGCACTTATGAGCCGTTACC
>NZ_JAAHHW010000392.1 GCF_010692325.1 Moorena sp. SIO3I8
AAAACTTTTCGCTTCTCACTCGGCGGAACCAGTGCCATGGAGCGCACTTTTGGTTGGCTGATGGGATGCCGTCGATTGGTCAGAGACTATGAGTTGTTGCCTGAAACATCAGAGACATTCATAAATCTTGCCATGATATGGATCATGGTTCGCCGCTTGGCATAAAATTTGACCTCTCATCACTTTTCAAACATCCTCTTACAATTATCTACACAATCAAAGGTTATACATAAAACAGTCATTGCAAAATCATCGTGTAATCAAGGTTTCCAAAACTTGGCTTGATACTGAAAGAGTCAATTGAGGAGACCTAATATGAGTAAGCAGAGCAACAACCTGAGTCGTTCAGATATAATTGGTATTGTTGGAGTGCTAGTAGCTGTTGCTGGCATTGGGGTGGGTGTAATGACTTCAGAGATTAGAAATTTAACTGGCTTAGAACCATCAAGTCATCCTTTATCTGTCACTTTAAAGACAGATTACGGTGCCGATTACAATAAACTCCAGTATTTGCTAGTCTCTGGAAAATTCAAAGAGGCTGATATCGAAACCACGCACCTGTTGTTATGGGCAGCCAATCGTGAAAAGGAGGGAACGCTTAATCCAGAGAGTGTGAAGCGGTTCTCCTGCACTGACCTCCGTACCATAGATACACTATGGATGCAACATAGCAATGGGCGTTTTGGATTCAGCGCCCAGACGCGACTTTGGAAAACAGGACAAGTAGATCTGGAAGATTTTGTATCTCACATCGGTTGGCTGAACGTCTCGGAAAGAAATAATGAGATATGGGTCAATCACAATGACCTCATATTTGAACGTCGTGCACCAATTGGACATCTGCCTACTGGTGGGGCTTTTGCACCCAAAGGTGTTTGGAGGGGGGGGTGGTTGCCCATTCTTTCAAACCGATGCTTTTGACATGAGACTTGTCGCTTTACGGGCAGTATGTCTGCAATGTATGAATTAGTGCATTTCCAGTGATGTCTCTAAGCTGGGTGTTCCAAAGTTTTCAGTCGGTGCATCTGCTGATACTTTATATCAAGATGTGTCTTTAAAATATGAGCAAGGAAAGGTTAACTATCAAAGCCAGTCTTCAAGGGGTGAGCAAAGCTAAAAAAGCCATCTTAAGAATGGGATATGGTTCAAAAGCTAACTTTGCAAAATCTGTAGGTTTAGGTCGCACTACAGTTACAAAGTTCTTTAACAAGCAACCTCTTGAGTATGATTCCTTTAAAAAAATTTGTGACAACCTAAAGTTAAATTGGCAAGATATTGCTGAGCCAAGCGATTTAGTTGAAACAGCAGATAATAAGCTACAAGAGCAAGGTTTTGAGGAGCAGGACTTAAGTACAGATATTGATGTATTGGTGCAAGATATACGCGAGAAAATACGCGA
>NZ_JAAHHW010000393.1 GCF_010692325.1 Moorena sp. SIO3I8
GGGAGTTGGTTCTTCCATGTAAGGTTGACCGATTTCTCTGATTAACACCCCGGCGAGGTTCCCTCGCCAAGGTAACGCGCACCAAAAGAAAGGCGCGAAATTAAACATGAAGTAAATCCACAGGTGCGCTCTTACCATTAAGAATTAAATTCTTAATGGTAAGAGCGCACCTAAGGATAATCGCTAGTTTAACTTGAGCTGGCGGTATTTTTTTTGGTGATTAGCTGTATAACCCACATTCCGCAGGTGCGATCACATAATGTTGTATTTTTGACTGAAGTCCTCCCGTTCATTTGTACTACTATACTAGTTAAAGTCTATCCCCATAAGGGATATAGTGATTGAGCCCAAAAATTGTGTACCAATGTTGCTTCAAGCTTGAAGGATGTCAGCAATTGGAATATAATCCAACTCTAGGCACTGGTCGCATTTGTATTTGGGAACCAAATCGCCCAAGTGCCCTTGAGAAAGAGCGTTGTGAGCATTCTCAATTCCCGGGGTACCCAGAGCGCTTGGGAGTACTGGCAAGCCTAGGAAGGCCACAGAGCTTGGGATTGAGGTTTTGAGTAGTTCAGACTGTGGGGGAACTTCAGTTTTGAAGCATGAGTGTTTCAGGATCACAAATCAAAGTACAAGATATCGATCACTTGGGCATAGTCGCAGGGATTGTTGATGAAATGGGCTTGGTTGAGGAGATTAACCAACTGCTCGGAACTCATCCCCAAGAAATAATTAGCGCAGGTCAAGTGGTCAAAGCAATGATTATCAACGGCTTAGGGTTTGTCAGTGCGCCACTATATCTATTTCATAAGTTTTTTGAAGGGATTGCAACGGAACATTTATTGGGAGAGGGAATACAACCAGAACACTTGAATGATGACCGCTTGGGCAGAGTGTTAGACAAACTATATGATGCTGGATTAACGGAAATTTTCATCCGAGTTGCACTATCCGCCGCCAGTAAATTTGGAGTTAAAATGGACAGTTTCCACTTGGATTCTAGTTCATTTCACGTACATGGGGATTATGGGATAGATGCTGAGGATGAAGCATCAGCCGAATCAGGATTAATTACAATTACATATGGTTATTCTAGAGATCACCGACCAGATTTAAAACAATTTATCCTCGACTTGATGTGCAGTGGAGATGGAGATATACCCTTATATTTAAGAGTTGCAGATGGCAATGAAGTCGATGAGCGCCATGTTTGGAAAACTGATCGCTGACTTCCACAAACAATGGCAAATAGACGGTTTATTTGTGGCCGATGCAGACCTTTACACTGAAGAAAATTTGCAGATGATGGTCTCCTTAAGATGGGTAGCTCGACTTCCTGGCAGGCTAAGAGCTGCCAAAGAACTTTTAAAAAATATCAGTACTGATGCATTTCTA
>NZ_JAAHHW010000394.1 GCF_010692325.1 Moorena sp. SIO3I8
TTCGATAACGAAGTTGAGTGCAGTGAAACATAAAGCCGTCAAAGTTAGAATTTATCCCACGAAAGAGCAAGTTCAAGTGTTAGCTCAAAATTTTGGATGCGCTCGTTGGTGGTGGAACTATGCTCTGAATCAGTGCATAGAAACCTACAAAGAAACTGGCTTTGGGCTAAAGCAATCTGCACTCAACTCTATGTTGCCGAAACTTAAGAAACAAAAAGAGACTGAATGGCTAAAAGATTGTTACTCTCAGGTCTTACAATCTGTGAGTCTCAATCTTAGTCGTGCTTACCAAAATTTCTTTGAAGGTAGAGCTGAATACCCTAGATTCAAATCGTACCATCACCGTCAATCAATCCAGTATCCCCAAAACGTAAAACAGGTGGGTGATTGTCTTAAATTCCCTGGAAAACTGGGAATCGTAAAGGCGATAATTCATCGCCCACTGGACGGAGAGATCAAGACTGTAACAGTCAGCAAAACTCCTTCTGGAAAGTACTATGCTTCTGTCCTGATGGAGTATGAAGGCGCTAGTGTGGAATCCTCCACTAGTGGACAGGTAATCGGTATTGATTTAGGCATCAAAGATTTTGCTATTTCTTATGACGGCGAAAAGACCTCTAAATTCAGTAATCCTAAGCACCTGGCTAAGTCCGAAAAAAAGTTAGCCAAAAAACAGCGTATTGCTGCCCGAAAGAAAAAAGGAAGCAGTGGGCGCAAAAAGGCCAGAAAAATTGTAGCTAAGGTATACGAGCGAATTGGAAATGTCCGCCAAGACTACCTACATAAGCTGTCTAGAAAAATAGTAGATCATAATCAAGTAGTGGTAGTCGAAAGCCTGAATGTCAAGGGCATGGTTCGTAACCATAAATTAGCTAAAGCAATTTCTGATCTGGGTTGGGGAACCTTTGTCAATTTTCTTTCTTACAAGTGCGAAAGAGAAGGAAAAGTGTTAGTTGAAATAGACCGATGGTTTCCTAGTTCCAAAACCTGCTCTAATTGTCATTACCGAATCAAAGAGTTGCCACTGGATATTAGGACTTGGACTTGTCCAAGTTGTGGAATTCACCACGACAGAGATGGTAATGCGGCAAAGAATATTAGAGCAGAAGGAATCAGAATGCTATCCTCCTCTGGGACGGGGGAGGTTAACGCCAATGGAGAAGAAGTAAGACCAAAACGTGGACGCCCGTCCAAGTTAAGGCATTCTTCCGTGAAGTTGGAAGCCACGACCTCTACGAAGTAGGTCGTGGTAGTTCACACTATCCAATCGGCATCGGATTATTCGACGGGGGGCTATTTACGGAGAACCTCTATTCCCCATCGATGATATCGAAAACGGTCAGTTGCCTGTGGATATCGAGGATGATGGCAAGCCCCGGGGACTG
>NZ_JAAHHW010000395.1 GCF_010692325.1 Moorena sp. SIO3I8
AAAATGTGACTAATTTAAATTAATTGATTAGTAAACTTGGTTTTGAACTTCTGGAGGATTAGCTGCTAATCCTTGTTCAACTTAACCCTGATTCTTGTAGTAAGGCGAAAATACCATCAGCCAACAGTTGGATGGAAATTGCCAAAATGAAAAAGCCTAATACTTGACTCAGAACGCGGATTCCACTTTGATCAAAAACATTGACCAGTAGTTCACCCCAGACCAAACAGAGATAAAGTGTTATCCCTAACAAGGTACAGCCATTGGGATTAAAGCGATATCTTTTGCTTGATTTGGCTCTGGACTGTTGGTAACAGTTTGATATTGATTAGTCTCACCAAATGTCCAAGCAGTACGAGCTATTAACAAGCCGCCAGCAATTTGCAATACCCCCAGAGAAATTCCCCAAAAGTCGAGAATTGCTTGACCAGTTACAAATAAAAAGGCAATAATTGAGCTGGCATTAAGGGCTACTTTCTTAGCCTGTCCCAATCTTTGATGCTTACTGGCATTAGCTGTCAAGCTGTAAAAGATGGGCACTGCCCCCACTGGATTGGTAATGGGAAATAAAGCAATAAATGTTCCGAGTGCATAAGAAATTAATTGGGACATCACTTCTTTACTTTTACTTGAGACAGTAGTTTTGGCTCTAACAGCACTCGAATTTTAGATTTTAAAAATACAAAGGGATTTCGCTCATATTGCAATAATCTTTTAACAAGTCTTCGTACATATTGTCCTTGAGCATCATTTGTCGATAAAGCTCAATAGATAAATCCTGGGCTTGCTCTAGGGAGAGAGTCAGCACTTGATCGGCAAATATTCTTAAATTGAATTCTTGTTCTAGAGATAGTTGCTCGGAATATTTCATGGCTGACTTACCATTTGTTGTATAACAATATATTGATGCATTTATAAATTATTTTAATTCTTTTAAAAATAATTTGCTAGGACTTAATACGGTAATTTAGGTAGTGAAATCCGTATAGTGTTGTTAACTTAATTCTTTTGGTTGTTTGACTTGAAGCGACCTGCGGTAAAATTTCTTTTTCGGAGATGTTTGGTGTTACGTGCAGTGACTCTCTTACGCCACATCTTGAAGCTTGAAGTAGTCATAGAACGTCGCATTAATTGAATTACGTGTTTCTCTTGGAGACCAAACTGAACCTCAATTGCCTCAAATGGTGTTCTATCCTCCCAAGCCATTTCAACAATGCGATCAATACTTTGGTTGTCTAAGTTGGATATCTTCATCAAAAAAATAGGGGTTGGTAAGGGGAGCGACGGAAACCCCTGTCATTCATGCATGGGGAGGAGTCGCTCCCCTTACATAAACAGCAGCTTGACAGAGATTCTTTTGAATTAGAAACTATAAGAG
>NZ_JAAHHW010000396.1 GCF_010692325.1 Moorena sp. SIO3I8
TTACTGACCCTAATAATCCCAAGGGCGATAATATCAATGTACCTGCTGGTTACACTTATTTGGGTCAATTCATCGATCATGACATTACCTTCGATACCACTGCTCTCGGAGATATGATGGTTGACCCCTTGGCGGTGAAAAATTTTCGCACGCCAAAGCTGGATCTTGATAGTCTCTATGGTTCTGGTCCTGAGGTTCAACCCTATCTCTACCAAATCGATGACTCAGATCTGTTTTTAATTGGTAAAACCAACCAACAACCTGGTGGTGGCGATCCGTCTCTTCCCACAGAACTGCCCAACGATCTGCCTCGTTCTCCTAGTACTCTGGCCATCATTGGTGACCCCCGTAATGATGAAAATTTAATTGTTGCCCAGACCCACCTAGCTTTCCTGAAGTTTCACAACAAGATAGTTGAGGGCATCCGTGATGGCAGCATTCAAGCAGACTCTATCATGGGCAAGTCTACCTTTGAGGCAGCCCGAGAATTGGTAGTTTGGCACTATCAGTGGATTGTACTGTTCGACTTCTTGTCTCGCGTCATTGACCAGAAGCAGCTAATAGAAGTACTTGAAGGCGGTCGGCGCTTCTTCAAGTTTGGTCAGGATCCGTTCATGCCTGTGGAATTCTCTGTAGCAGCTTATCGTCTCGGACACAGCATGATCCGTGCGGATTATGACTACAACCGAGTGTTTACTTCTCGTCCTGGTGGGGTAACTCCTGCAACCTTACAACTGCTGTTTTTATTCACTGCTCAATCGGGTCAAATCGTTCCTATTCCCAGTGATTGGATAATTGACTGGCGTCGCTTCTTCCCGATCGATCCTAATGTACCGGTTAACTTGAGCCGCCAACTTGATCCATTTCTAGTTGACCCCCTCAAGAATTTGCCTAATGTTCCACCACCTAATTCCCTAGCGGTGAGAAATCTGTTGCGTGGTCGTAACCTTGGCTTGCCCGCTGGTCAAGATGTGGCTCGCTGCATGGGATTCCGGCCCTTGAGTAAGGAGGATATCTCCACAGGACAAGATGGCAATGTTGCCGCCCAGTTTGGTTTTGATGTTAAGTCTCCCTTGTGGTACTATATCCTCAAAGAAGCCCAAATCCAAGGTAACGCAGTGCGTTTGGGGGATGTAGGAAGCCGTATTTTGGCTGAAGTTTTTGTGGGTCTTATCGAAGGCGATCGCAACTCATTTTTATCACGCTGCTCCCAGTGGACGCCGATACTTCCTTCTGAAAAACCAGGAACATTTACTATGACAGACTTGTTGAGGTTTGTCGGAGATGCTAACCCCATTGGTGATTAATACTCTTATAGCGGTTTGGGATTTTGTGAAGTACATAGTTCTGGGTATTTAGGGAACAGGGAACAGCGA
>NZ_JAAHHW010000397.1 GCF_010692325.1 Moorena sp. SIO3I8
TTATTTGATCCAGACCCCAATGACCCCACAGGATTCTTGAATGCTGTAGAACTCACCACCACTGAATTTCCCGATGACCCCAATAACACCATTCCGGAAGGGATTCAACCTAACACTACCAATGCCAATCCCTTTTTCCTTAGCAATGAGGACAATGAAAACCGAGGTAGATACAGCTTTCTGTTTGATCGAGACCGAGGTCAGTTAGACCTAGGTCGAAGCTACATTTTGGTGGTTAATCCACCGGCTAATAGCAATTTCCTGCAACGACGGATTCGACTGACGATCACTAATGTTGATGAAGCGCAAAGTATAGTCTCCTATACTGCTACGTCTTTAGATGGTTTACCGATTAGTACCGATGCCAATCCTACAGAAATACAGGGTGAATTCCTGATTCGGAATGCGGAACGGGAAGGTCTGGTTTTGGGATTGTTGAATGTAGATACGGGTATTTGTGACCTTGAATCGATTCGGATTACCAAGAGCGCAGACAGAGCTACGGCTGAACCAGGAGATACTATCATCTATCGCCTCTCTTTGCGCAATCTAGCCAGTAGTGCTGTGCAAGACATTGTAGTCACTGACGACTTACCCCTAGGATTTAAATTCCTTGAAGATTCTGTCCGGGGCGAGTTACAGCAAGAATCAGTGGATATTGAAACCACACGAGATGGCGCAACAATTACTTTCACGACAACAGAGCCAATTCCAGAAGGTGGAGTATTGAACATTGCTTATGGGGTGCAAGTTACCCCAGATGGCATCCGGGGTGACGGGGAGAACTCAGCAATTGTTGCTGCGGAACGGGATGACAACGGTTGGGATATCAAAGATGGGCCAGTGGTTCATCGAGTACGAGTTGATCCCGGCATTATTTCCGACTGCGGCACCTTACTAGGTCGAGTATTTGTAGACAAAAACTTTGATGGTCATCAGCAACCAGGAGAACCGGGAGTTCCTAATGCGGTGATCTTTATGGAAAACGGTAACCGAATTACTACTGATGCGAATGGTCTGTTCTCGGTTAAGAACGTTCTACCGGGATACCACACTGGAGCTTTAGACCTGACTAGCCTTCCAGGTTACACCCTAGCTCCCAATACCCATTTCAGTGAAGGCAACAGCCAATCGAGACTCGTGCGTTTAGAACCTGGTGGTATGGCACGCATGAACTTTGCAGTCACTCCGACCTTCAACGAAGAGGATCAGCAATGAAATTAATTGAAAATTCTAACATATCTTGTCAACTACAGCTAATGGGAGCGATCGCTGGTAGCGTTACCATGGTGCTGTATCCTGCTATCGCTGAAGCTGAATCAAGCCAAGCAGCAGAGGAAAATTTACCAGTCATTGACCTGAAGCCAAGTCAAC
>NZ_JAAHHW010000398.1 GCF_010692325.1 Moorena sp. SIO3I8
TTACCCTTGGTTTTTGTTTAGCTGCTCAATCGATATGTTATATACTTTTCTAGCAGCGGAAACCCATTTCTTCCATATACTCTCAAGTTCTTTACTTGGATATACGCGGTAAGTCGTTGTCTTCAATGATTTTATTTTTGTACTTTCTGAGTCCGTACAACCTACAGCTGAAGACGTGGATGACCGCAAGAACATCTTCAACCATTTCTTGCTCTGGGCTGAGGTTCTTTTCGTCGAGAACCAGTATTTTAGTTTGGAATTTAGAGCACAGCCATGAGATAAGATCGAACCCAAAGCGGCAAAGCCTATCTTTGTGGGCAACGACAATATACTTGCAAGTACCGCCGAGAACTCTGTCCAATCAGGATTGAAGACCTTTTCTTCTGAAGTTAAGCCCGCTCCCGATGTCTTTGATAATCTCTGCTTCTGGGTAACGAGACTTGAGAAACTGTACTTGTTGCTCAAGATCGGCTTTTTGAGAGCGGCTTGAAACTCTGGCATACAAAATGGTAGATCTTTCGTCTTTGCCAGTTTTTGTTGTTGGAATAGAGACGACTGAGTCCAAGTCGTATCGTCAAAGTCCTCCAGGTGTCTTAATTCCTTGGATTTTCCCTTCTTCAAGCCACATCTCTTGTGTCCTGGTGCTGACCCCAAGTCTTGTTGAGGCGACTCGGGGCGGGACGTAATTGACTGATCCATCCATCGCTATTTGTATTGACTACAAATACAGATAAATACAGTTTGTCGTTAAATGTCAAGTATGTCGGAGAAAATATTTACCAGGAAGTTGCTCCTTTTTAGCTAATTAATCAATAATGTGTCAAATTCCCACAGGAAAAAATTATGCGAACGCATTAGGGAGTAGGGAGTAGGGAGTAGGGAGTAGGGAGTAGGGAGTAGGGAAATCAGAAGACGAACAGGTAAATGCGATTGACCGTTCGCGAAGCATTGGGCTTTGCCCGTGCATGTCAAGCTTCGCGATTGGCCGTAGGCCACGCGGGGCGCGTTCGCTTTTCCTAATTGAGTAATCAATCCCTGGTCAACTGTACTTTCACAATGGGAAACTAGGTGAGTCAATCAAGTCTGACATCGTCCCAAGCTGGGTATCGTTGATCATATAGCCATTGGCAGCAGATGATTTAACAAGGAAAATTCGACAACCTTAACCTTAATTGGCAATAACCAATAGCTTAGGTTAAAAGCCGACTCCCGACTCCCGACTCCCTACTCCCGACTCCCTACTCCCTATTCCCTATTCCCTGTTCCCTTTCCCCTTTCCTATATGTCTATTGTTATTGTCGAAAACCTCAGCAAAATCTACCCAGTAGCAATCAAACAACCAGGACTAAAAGGTACCTTAAACCATTT
>NZ_JAAHHW010000399.1 GCF_010692325.1 Moorena sp. SIO3I8
TACCCGCTTTTAGAACACCCGTTAATCCAGATGACTAGGCATCAATAAGTAGTCCCAGGGAAAAAAAGAGATGTTTGTAAAGGATTATTTCCTGGCCCGGAGGTTGACAGTTTGAAACTTATGTCCGTTGCGCTGTCCTCGAGCCTCAAGTCCTACACTCACCTGGTAAGCTAATTCCGACTCCGATTCAAACATCTGAGCTACCAATTGATCCCGCTTAAGATGCTCCCACTCCAACTCAATGGGGTTCATCTCGGAACAGTAAGGTGGCAAAAAGAACAAGTAAAGTCCCATCCCTTGCCATTGGGGAAGTTTCTGCTTTACAGCTTTACTTGTATGAATCGAGCCGTTATCGAGGGTGATAACACGGATTCGACCCGTACGTTGGTAAATTGCACCAGCCACTTGGGCTTGTTGCTCCATCAGTTTGATGAAGTCTTCACTTTTCCAACTCCCCAACACCAAACTGCATATAAATTTCACCAACGGTTGCCACAAACCCAACACACTTAATCGTTTGCCTCGTTTTTTCGTCTGTTCTTGCCGCTTCTGCTCTCCTTTAAAGTAATAGCTATAGCTGACGGCACTCCACAAACAGCATCCCGATTCGTCGAGGTAAAGCAAGTCAATCTCATCGGCAGCAGCCGCTAGTTCAAGCATTTCCAGGTCGTTTTTCTTAGCCAGCCGCTGATGTGGATCTTGCCGTTTTTGATGACTCACTCGCATCCGTTTCCAAATCACCCCCTTTTTTTGAGGATCTGACGTAGATACTCGGGACTAAGGTCAACTTGCCGTTCCCGACAGAGTTTTTCGGCAAGTTGTACGCTGTTGTAGCTTCTCGGGTCAATTCTTAGACAGTCTTCGAGGTATTCGATATCCGCTTCGCTCCATCTTCTTTGTCGTCCTCGTCCTGATGCCTCCCATAGTCCTCCCAATCCTTTTGTTTTCCATGCGTTTAGTGTCTTTCTAATCGTTTTAGCTGTTGAGTGCAGGTGAGTGGCGATCTGTTCAACATACCAGCCTTGATGACTTAAACGAACCGCTTCTGCTCGATCTTTGACTCGTTGACTGACGGTGGTGGCTCTCCTCAACTCCCAGAGCGTTCTTTCTTCTTCTTGGGTGAGAAACACTCTCAGTCTGGCTCCCATACCTCTGACTCCTTTCTTAGGCAACGCTTTATAATTTGTAATATACCTCCTTTTTTCTTGCACGACCTACTTAGTCGTCTCATGGATGGGTAGGTATTTAGTTTTGAGAGAAGAGCATCGTGATTGATTTTATCGAAACATTTGGCAATATCCGCATCTAGTACCCACTTAGGTTTTTGCTTGATTCCGGTATGTATAGCTACGATTGCATCATAACA
>NZ_JAAHHW010000004.1 GCF_010692325.1 Moorena sp. SIO3I8
AAGCTTCTTCATGGCAAAAAGAAAACCAAGCAGAAGGCTTGAAGTAAGGCTTGAGCCGGATGATGGGTAACTGTCAAGTCCGGTTCTTAGGGGAGGGGAGTAGAGTAATCTACAAACCTTACCCGACTTCACGCACGGTTCTGAAGCGGAGGTGCCCCGGATAATACCGGGCATCGACCGTAATAACCCTACGTCTGTTTGGTGTCTTAGATCAGCAATTAGCAAAACAGGAATTCATTGTTGGAGATTACTCCATTGCCGACATAGCTACCTATCCTTGGGTAGCTGCCTATGAGTATTTGGGAGTCACCCTAGATAACCATCCCCACCTCAAACTTTGGGTCGAGACAATGCAGCAGCGACCCGCTGTGGAAAGGGGCATGGCAGTTTAAAGGTTTGTTGAAAGTTGAAAGTTGAAAGTTGAAAGTTGAAAGTTGAAAGTTAAAAGTTGAAAGTTAAAAGTTGAAAGTTCAACCTTGGCCTTTCGGCCACGCGTTCGCGTTCAACCTTCAACGTTATTAATCCTAGGTGGGCAGTGCCTATCAAGCCTATTAACAGCTGATCTGATCTGTCTGGTGCACTGCCCACCCTACATGAACTTACTGAAACTCAAGGATCTACTTTGATTGAACAATTTAAAAGTAATAATTCTGAGTTAAAACTCTTTGAAATAGGGGATGATAAGAGCTACTTTATAAAGTAACTATAAAGAGCTCAAATCCCTTGACAGATATGGATTTCAGGGAACAGGGCTAAACCGAGGCCGAATTCTTGAAAGCCTTGCAGCGCCATGGTTATAGCTTCGTTTACCAATCAGCTCTGAGAACTGTGATAATTAAGCGAATTTCGTTTAAAATTAAGAGCTGATAAACTTTGCTTACAAATATTACAAAACTTAGGTGTTTTTTATTACGCTGTAGATGTAGTAAAGCTCAAAAAAATCAAGTTTTTAGGCTAATTTATATTTCTTTTCACAGAGAAAAAAAGTCAGGAGTGAATCATGGTTACTTTCGCGGATTTAGGCACTTTCACCAGGAATTTCATCAGCAGCAATGGGGAGTTTAGGCTCTTAGACCGCACTGATGTGTTTAAGTTTAGGGTCTCAAACAACGGTCAAATTAAACTCAATCTATACAATATTAGTGCTGGTGATAATGCTAACTTCAGACTCTACCGGAACACTAAGAATAATGGCATCTTGGACTTTGGCAAGCAAAAGGTGGCTAGCTTTTTACAGGGTAGCAATGCTAACGATGTGATCAACTACAGTGCTAGCAGTGGGACTTACTTTGCCCAGGTCAGACCCTACGCTTCTGGTAGCAATGGCATTGTTTCCGATGATTTAGAGTTACCTGAAAGTACTACCACTACTGGAATTACTGCAACTACTAAACCAAATACCTATCAGCCCTTGAGCCCGAACCAAGTCTTTTCCCTCAACAGCAATCCAGACGCAGACCACGTTATTTACCTTGACTTTGATGGTCATACTACCACAAATACCCCATGGAACCAGAACTTCGGGAATTCCATTGTGACCCCTGCCTATGACACGGATGGGGATACTTCAAATTTTTCCACTGCTGAAACAGAGACCATTTGGCGCATTTGGCAACGGGTGGCCGAAGACTTTAGTCCCTTTAATGTCAATGTGACTACTGCCCAACCGTCCGATGACCAACTCAAAAAAACTAGTAATAGTGATTCCCAATGGGGCATTCGCGTTGTGATTGGGGGAGATGGTTCCTGGTTTCAAGAAGGTACCGGTGGTGTGGGTTATATTAATTCATTCAACTGGAACAGTGATACCCCCACCTTTGTTTTTTCAGAGAATCGCGCTGGAGGCAGTGAGAAAGCGGTGGCTGAAACTATTAGCCATGAGGTAGCTCATACCTTGGGTCTTACACATGACGGTAATTTAACCAACGAGTACTACAATGGTCATGGCAATGGCAGTGTCGAAACAGGGTGGGCTCCTATTATGGGAGAGGGCAACGATAGAAATCTAACTCAATGGAGCAAGGGTGAGTATATCGGTGCCAGCAACCAAGAAGATGACCTAGACATCATCACTGGGCAAAATGGTTTTGGCTATCGCCTGGACGATTATAGTAACAGTCTCATCGGTGCAGCAGCGCTATCTTTCAATGATGGTCAGGTGGAAACTTATGGCATTATTGAACAAAATAACGACATTGACTGGTTCACGTTCAATTCAACAACGGGCAACATAGCCCTAGATATTCAGCCTTTTGAGCGAGGACCTAATTTAGACATTCTGGCTAGGCTATATAATGCTTCCGGTCAACTGATTAGCTCTTCTAATCCCATCGGTTCTCTGTCCGCTAGCTTTAATCTTAACCTCTATCCAGGACAGTATTATCTAAGCATTGATGGTACTGGCCAAGGAAACTTAGTTACCGGATATAGTGATTACGGCAGCTTAGGACAATACTCTATTACTGGGACGGTTGCTTAGACTCTGCAATCTAATGCTTTAGAAACTTTCTTCAACATCTTCTGATATCAAAGGGGATGTTGAGAATTTAGACGAGTTTAACGCTTCCTCACCCAACTCCGAAATTATGCTACCAACTGCAAATAATCTTTGGTGTCCACCTCTGCTAAAAATACCTCAATTTACCCTATAGGTAAACCAGGAAAAGCCAAACTTTATTGACAAAGACTATATTCTCGATATCGTAACTGATAAATCTCAAAAGATTCACCATCATAACGCCAAACTTCTGAAACCCCTAACTCTGCATACACAGCAAAACGGTTCATAGAACTACTGGTAATATCAATTTATACTACTAAATCTGGAGCTGGAGCGGGGGAGCATGTCAACTTTGTAATTAGGTACATAGATCCCCCCTAACCCCCCTTAAAAAAGGGGGGAATTAGATTGAAAAGTCCCCCTTATTAAGGGAAACGGGGGATCTGAATCAGGGATTAACAAAACTGACATGCACCCCTGGAGCGGTTTCTAAGTTAATCCTTTTTTTGCCCTTAATTATGCTAATCTTTTGGATATAAAAGTTTTTAGAGAACTTCGGAATAGGGAATAGGGAATAGGGAATAGGGAATAGGGAATAGAGCAGTTGGCATTCAACATAAGTATTGATTATTGCAAATATATAAGTGGACTGTATCTTTTTTGTCCAATTTTATTAATTAACTTATAGGCAAATGGCTAGATCACCTACATTCAATGTTCTTAACCCTACTCCCTACTCCCTACTCCCTACTCCCTAAAACCCAGAACAAAATTACCTCAACCAATTGAGAACTGCTATCTTACTTCAGCGTCTCCTTAAACCTATCCTCAAACTGATCTTTAGTGATATTGCCAGCTTCTAGGTCTTCATAGAGGGTTTGAATTTTTTCTGCCAGCTGCTGATCTGCATCTGGGTCTTCAAGCAGGGCTTTTTGCTTTTTCTTAAGGGGACGAAACAACCAAGGCTCGATAAATCCTGACTTCGGTTCTTGCCATAACCCTTTTCCTTGGCGTTCCGCATCTGCCTCTGCCAACAGAAGAGAGATAGCCATCTCACGAGGGCACTTACTAAAATAATCGTAATAAATCAGTGCTAATCCTTCTTTGACTAAACTATGCTGAAGAAATGTGCCATCCAATAAGTAAACTTCGCCAATCCTACGATTGTAGCGAGTGTCGATGTCGGTAATTCTCAATTTAACTTTATTACCGTTTTCTTCTACCAACTGTTTGACCCAGTCTTTACCTTCGTTGCCCCACTTAAATTGACTTTGATAGAGGGCATTGTCCTGATTTTTATCCTCAAGTTTTTTGTAACCCCACCCCTTAGGAGTTTCTGGTGCATCAATGTAAACGAAGCGCACTGTAATCTCTTCTCCGGAGGCATCAATCACATCAATGGTGTCAGCATCGGAAACTTTCTTAACAGCGTAGGTCTCTAGGGACTCAAAGTATGGCGGTACTTGAGGAGCAACTGACCCTACTTTACTTAAAATTTCACTAATCAAGTCTGTCATGGCGTAAATCGTATCAGGACTCAGATAAAAGTAATCGGTGAACAGGCCATCAGTGCCTCAAATCAACAGCCGATGCTATTCTAGATTTAAGACTAACCATAGCAAAACACTTACTGGCTGTCCATTCCCTTCAATAATCCCACAACGGGAGCAACGCCAGATGAGGGAGGTCACTTATTTCCCTGTCCGTTCCACCAGTAACCTTCAAGACAGGTGTTACCAGATTGATATATCATAGGAATTCGTGATAATTGTTAAAAACAACACCAAATCGAGAAGCGTTGCTGGTGATCAGGGATTTCTTGATCTCAAACCCAGTTGAAACCCCTTGTGTACAAGCGGCGGGGATAAAAACAAGTTAGGGGCGTGATTCCCCTTGTCTACTAAATTTGTGACGAGGAATCATACACCTCAAAAGCTAGTTGACTAGATAAGGATTTTCTAGCAGTGTTTGGTGCTGAAAAAAAAACCTAGCTGGCTCCCCATCAGGCACTACATCAAGGCTTAAGTCTAATCAAAGTCAGCCTTGGAGTTTTGCTCCGGAGCGAACGGTACGATGTTTTCAATTATATGAAGACTTGATATCGTAGCTTGTTTCCTTCTTGCTTTAGCTGAGGGAGAGTTCAAGTTGGCAGTCGCCAGTTTTTCATCAAGGCTCTTAACTAACTGCTGCTTCCGGTTTTTTCCCATTTGCTCAATGGGTGATTCTGCTGTTTCTAGAACGTTTATCTATAGTTCTGTAAAGTACTCAACTGTAATACCCACTATTGGAGGAAAAACGATGATTCGAGAGTTCATGAACAGAAATTTTCGACACTTTAATGCAGCCGTGTGTGTTCAGGCGGCTGAAGGATGGGTGAAACACCTGGAATCTGGTAATAAAATGTTTCTGACTATGGCTGGTGCCATGAGTACAGCAGAGCTCGGTATCTCTCTGGCTGAAATGATTCGCCAAGACAAGGTACATGCCATTTGCTGTACCGGAGCCAATCTTGAAGAGGATATATTCAATCTGGTTGCCCACGCTAAATATAAGAGATTACCGGATTATCGTTCACTGAAACCAGAAGAGGAAAAGGCTCTTTTTGAGTCCGGTATGAATCGAGTTACTGATACCTGTATTCCTGAAGAAGAAGCGATGAGGAAAATTGAACGGCATCTGCTGAAACTGTGGAAAGCAGCTGATCAATCTGGCCAAAGCTTTTTCCCATACGAGTTCATTTATCAACTTATTGAAAGTCAAGAGCTTAAAGACTCTTATGAAATTGATCCTCGTGACTCATGGGTGATGGCAGCATGGCAGAAACAAATTCCTATTTTTGTTCCTGGATGGGAGGATTCAACTCTGGGAAATTTCTTGGTTTCTGAAGTTATTAAAGGAAATATCAGTCGCTTGAATGTTGTGCGGAGCGGTCTTGAGCTGATGGTATTTATTGTTAATTGGTATAAGGAAAATACCAGAGATTTTTCCATGGGATTCTTTCAAATTGGGGGTGGCATTGCTGGAGATTTTCCCATCTGCGTTGTGCCACTGATCCACCAGGATCTCAAGGAAGACTGTAAGTTGTGGAGTTACTTCGCCCAAATTAGCGATTGTACCACCTCATACGGTTCCTACAGTGGCGCACTACCTAGTGAAAAGATTAGTTGGGGCAAACTTGATACGGACACCCCTAGTTACGTGATTGAATCGGATGCATCAATTGTAGCTCCGCTGATTTTTAATTACGTCCTGGGTCAGTAAAATCATGTCCGGTTGAATACTTACACGCTTGTGCCCAATCGAAGCCATTTGGCAGAAGTAAAGGAATAAGGTTTAATCGGAGATGGTTTTTTATCACTAATTATCCGGACATGATATAAACCTAGAAGTGATTATTTAGGGTAGTTGCGTCAAAGCCTTTACCCCGCCTTCTTTCGTGAAGCGATCGCGTATGGGTTGGGTAGCGCTAATCCCGTTATATAGCACTAAGGTGGTTTGCAGTATAGAAATTTCCGTAGATAGGGCTATTGACCTAACACCTGCTGGAAATTTTCCCCATGGCAATTTCCTTATCCCCACTGCCCTAATAAATTGTATGATAATAGTTTTGGGAAATCTTTAGTAAAGATAGTACACAATATAGTACAGAGGAACTTATATGGCTCGATATAGAGGCCCGCGTCTGCGGGTGGTTCGCCGCCTGGGTGATTTGCCCGGCTTAAGTCGTAAAACACCCCGCCGTGCCTATCCCCCAGGTCAACATGGTCAAAACCGTAGGAAACGCTCAGAATATGCGATCCGTCTCGAAGAAAAGCAGAAACTCCGCTATAACTACGGAGTGACTGAAAAGCAGTTAATTCGCTATGTCCGTAAAGCTCGTCGAGCCACCGGTTCCACTGGACAAGCTTTGCTGCAACTGCTAGAAATGCGACTGGATAACACAGTCTTCCGCATGGGTATGGGAGGTACCATCCCAGCTGCTCGTCAGCTCGTGAATCACGGTCATGTTACTGTAAATGGTCAAGTAGTTAATATTGCTAGCTATCAGTGTCGCCCTGGGGATGTGATTGCGGTTAGAAACCGTGATCAATCCCGCCGTCTAGTAGAACGCAACTTGGAATTTCCTGGCTTAGCAAACCTTCCTAGCCATTTAGAGTTTGATAAGAACACCTTCACTGGGAAGGTGAATGGGATTATTGATCGGGAATGGGTAGCATTACAAATTAACGAGCTACTGGTGGTTGAGTACTACTCCAGGAAAGTCTAACCCGGGTTGAAAGTTAACAGGTTGAACGCGATCGCGTTCAACCTGACTAACCTGTAACCTAAAAAACTATCCGCCAATTTGTGACATCGTCCTTGTATATAAACCATCGGTACCAGAGTCTCTCTCCTTGAAATTGATTTCTGGTTTAATCATCAGCAACTGTCTGACCTGCTCTCTTAAGTCAGCGGTATCAACGCCGCTGCGTAGAGCAGTTTTTAAGTCAACTTGACCTTGTTCATTAAGTAGGCAGGGACGCAGCCAACCATCAGCAGATAGACGCATCCGATTGCAGCGATCGCAAAAACATTCTGACATCTGACTAATAAATCCCAGGGTGCCCTTGGCACCAGAAATCTGGAACACATCAGCTGGGCCATTACCCCGGACACTTGATTCTATCAAACCCCAGCGTAAGCGAATCCGTTGCCGTAATTCTTCCGAAGGTACCCACGCCCGCTCACCAAATAGCTGGGAGTTCCCGATGGGCATAAACTCGATAAATCGAACGTGCCAGGAGCGGTCAATGGTTAGAGCAGCTAAATCCAGCACTTCCTGGTCATTAACTCCTGGAATTACCACCACATTCAGCTTTAACGGGTCAAATCCAACCTGATGGGCAGCTTTTATCCCTTCCCAAGTCTGTTCCCAGCGCGAACGTCCCCGATTGCCAATAATTTTGTGAAATGTCTCTCGATTGAGGGAGTCCAGACTAATATTAATCCGCCGTAAACCCGCCTGGTAGAGTTCCTTTGCCATACCAGCCAGTAAAAAGGCATTGGTAGTCATGGCTAAATCTTGTGTTTCGGGTAAAGATGCGATCGCTCTAACTAACTCCACTACACCTGGACGCAATAGGGGTTCACCTCCGGTGAGGCGAAACTTTCTAAATCCTACCGGGATAAACACCTCCTTGAGCAGAGTCAGCAGTTCTTGATCAGTGAGTAATTCTTGCCGTAGGATATAGTCAAGTTCTGCTCCTTGAGGCATACAGTACTGACAACGGAAATTGCAGCGGTCAATCAAGCTAATCCGGAGATAGTCTACAGTATTCATAATTGCACCAGACCATGGGGTTTCAAAGGGTTTTGGTAATAGGTTATACCTATTCCGGAATCTGTCTCTTAGCCCTTGTAGCTAATGCTATGCAGCATCTCTTTCCAAGAATCCAGTGATACTGCAACGGTTAGGGTGCATTCCTTTTCTTGCAAAGCCTATTATGTGACCCTCAAGGGATTGTCACAATTGCTTACTCATGGTGTCCTCCCGTACCTAAAATCGAGAAGAAACTACCAGTATCCTAGATTTAGGGGAAATGACCGACAAACCAGATTTTCTTCTATACGCACAACACGGATGGGCGGATAACTCTAAAGCGATGGCAAGCCTTGCCCAATCCTTAGCCACATCCCGCACTGCCATCATTACTCCCGATCTCGGTTGGTTCAAAACTTGGCTCTGGATAGAACCCCTAATCAACCAACTCGAACACATCGTCTTAGATACCATTGTCACTTATCCCCAAACACCAATCCGAATTATTGGTCATTCCATGGGTGGCTTAATTTGGCTAGAACTCCTCAGCCGTCACCGAGACTGGTGGTCACAAGTAGAATCCTTAGTGTTGATTGGTTCTCCTATTGGTGGTGCAGATCTAGCTAGAATTATAGACCCCTTTGGCATTGGTATTGGTATCGCAAAGGATTTAGGTATCAACCGCCGACAACTAGCAGAGTCCATTGGCGCAGTGATTCCCACATTAGTAATAGCTGGTGATAGTGATCATGGTAGCGACGGCACGATAACAATAGAGACAACCAAGTTTTCTCCTAGTCAATTCGTTTGTTTACCTAATCTGCGTCATGCTGCTCTCAAAAATCATCCGTTAGTCGCAGCAGAAATCCAGAAATTTTGGGCGAATCCAGTTATCACACAATCTCCTCCACCAGGAGACTTTATTACTAGCTTAATTCGACAATTACACTCAGTCCCAGGTATGACTGATGGTCATGGTCGAAATTTTAAGCGAGCCAAAACTTATATAACATTTAAAAATGGCATTTCCATTCGGACTTGGCAGAATCCTTTACTAATACACCATGTATTTGTGGCTAGCCCTGAAGGAGACTGTCTCTACAGTGGTTTTGTAGGTTGGATACATACTCAAGCCTTATATCAAACCCTTGGAAATATTATAGCAAAGGGAACAGGGAGCAGGGAGTAGGGAGTAGGGAGTAGGGAGTAGGGAGTAGGGAGTAGGGAGTAGGGAATAGGGCATCAAAAATTATCACAATTCCTACACGGATTAGTATTGTTAGTTTAAAATTGTTACTAAAAAAAATAATTAAAAAATTTATAATAAATCAATATTTACCTGGAATAATACCTTGCCGATAGTGAATGTAAGCAGAAACAAATTAATATCACACTGGATATTATAGGGATAAACAAATCTCAACAGACAGCAAATTAAATAGATTTTTGCCTCTTATTTATAAAAAAAAACTACCGCTAATGTAGATTTTATTAACATTACATAATAAGTAGGTTAAACACTATATAATACAAATAAAGTTAATCACTTATCAACTAGTTTGGGGATTTTTGGTAATTGGTAATCGGTAACTACAAATTACCAATTACCAATTACCAATTAGACAATGAAGAACTAAGCGATCGCAAATTTTACCTGGTTACATGACCACCTCCCTACCTAAATCTGGATATACCTTACCCGTATTCGCCTGTGCCTCAGCAATAGCCGCCCTCCATAAGTTACGCAACGACCAACCTGTGGAAACGGTGTCAGTGGACTTAATTAACCCTCCTGAAACCGTAGACATTCCCATTGAGCAAGTGGCTAGGATTCGAGAAGGGGTAGCGCTAGCTATCACTCACTCTAACCCTGGTGATAACCTTGACCTTACCCGTAATACCCCGATTTGGGCAGTCGTAGAATGGGGTTCCTCCGAGCAAACTAAATCGATACAGTTATTAGGGGGTGAAGGAATTGGACGACAAATCAATGCCGGAGGGAAACCAGCCATCTATGCTTACGCTAAGAAACTATTGCACCATAACTTGAGTTGTCTGCTAGTAGCGCCAGAGAAAATTCAGGTGACGATTATCTTGCCGGAAGGGCGGAAGTTGGCACAGCGTACTTCTAATTCTGCCTTTGGTGTAGTAGAAGGACTTTCCCTACTAGGAACTACTGGCATTTCCCAGCCTCTGAGTGCTCCTGGTCAATTAGCTGCTTACCAGGAGGAATTAAAAGCAAAAGCCAGCAAATTGCTAAAAGAGCAATCCTCCTCACATTCATCAACACTAGTGTTCTGTGTGGGAGAAAATGGCTTAGATTTGGCGCGAGGCTTGGGGATTAATCCCGAGCGGCTGGTAAAAACAGCTAATTGGCTTGGACCGTTGTTGGTAGCAGCTGGGTACTGCCAGGTGCCAGAAATTTTGTTATTTGGCTATCATGGTAAGTTAATTAAACTGGCAGGAGGAATTTTTCATACTCACCACCACCTAGCTGATGGACGACTGGAAATTATCACCGCTCACTGTGCGCAGTTAGGAGTACCAACCCCACTGATCAGGCAAGTATTTGGCAGTCAAACCACTGAAGCTGCTCTCAATTGTCTGCGTCAATGGGATCAGACTCAGGGCACTGATTGGGTCAATCAGGTTTATCATGCGATCGCATTAACCATTGACCAACGCTGCTTTGACTACATCCGCAAACACAGTGAGCACCATATCCAGGTAGGCTCTGTATTGTTCGATCGCGATCGCAAAATTATTGTTACCAGTCCCACAGGTTGCACATTAATTTCAAATTTGTGATAAATTTTTATAAATCTTAATACATTGGCGGGCGGATCTTGTAGCCGAACCCAATGTATGATAAATTAACTTGATTATCAGCTGAAACTTCGCATTTCAGGACATATAGACTGAAACCCTGAAAAATCTCATGACTAGAAGTCACGAGATTGTCAACAGACATACCACTGCCAGGCAGGTCTATGAAGTGCGTGTGGGAGTGGAAACTGACATAACCGTAAACAGATTGAGTTCTGTATCGTCGATGAGAGTCTACGACTCAGACTAACTGGTTAATGCCAGCGCTACCATCCACATCAAAGTGTTGGGGCGTTGAAGGATTAATTTACGGAAACCATCAGCTTTCAACCTATCTGTTCATAGCAATCAATTTATGCTGCCAAGAAGAACACCTAGGCAGCGACCTGTTCGTACATTCACACAACTAAACATGACGAACACAGCAGTAACCCTAAGGACCAACAAACTATCTTACCAGAAAGAGGCATTGGCTGTAGCCTCTCTAGCAGAGCAGTTGAATCGCCAGATGATTGTGATTCTGGACTTCGGCTCTCAATACTCGGAACTGATTGCTCGTCGCATTCGCGAGACTAACGTTTACTCCGAGGTGCTATCCTATCAGACCACAGCTGAACAGCTACAGCAGCTTCATCCCAAGGGCATCATTCTATCTGGAGGCCCCAATTCCGTCTATGACGATGGTGCTCCCCTATGTGACCCAGAAATTTGGAATCTAGGTATACCCGTGCTAGGGGTTTGCTATGGGATGCAGTTGATGGTGCAACAACTAGGTGGAACAGTTACCAGGGCAAAAAAAGCTGAGTATGGTAAAGCCGCCTTACTAATTGATCACCCCACTGACTTACTGAGCAATGTGCGAGACCACTCAACCATGTGGATGAGCCACGGGGATTCCTGTGTGACTTTGCCAGATGGGTTTGAAGTCCTTGCCCATACTCAGAATACCCCTTGTGCGACCATCGCTAACTATCAGAAAAAACTTTATGGCGTGCAATTCCATCCAGAAGTTGTGCATTCAACCGATGGTATTGCCCTAATCCGTAACTTTGTTTACAGCATCTGCGAGTGTGAACCCACTTGGACCACTGCTGCTTTTATCGAGGAAGCAATTCGAGAAGTGCGTGCCAAAGTTGGGGAAAAACGGGTTCTGCTGGCTCTGTCTGGTGGAGTAGATTCGTCTACCCTTGCTTTCTTACTCCATCGCGCCATTGGGGATAAACTAACTTGTATGTTTATTGACCAAGGCTTCATGCGCAAAGGGGAGCCAGAGCACTTGGTGAAGCTATTTGAGGAAGAATTTTGTATTCGAGTAGAGTATGTGAACGCTCGCGATCGCTTTTTGGCTCGCCTTGCTGGTGTCACTGACCCAGAAGAAAAGCGTCGCCGCATCGGTCACGAATTCATTCGCGTCTTTGAAGAAGAATCCCAGCGTCTTGGTCCATTTGATTATTTAGCTCAGGGTACCCTCTATCCCGATGTGATTGAATCAGCCCATACTAACGTTGATCCCAAAACCGGTGAGCGGGTAGCTGTGAAAATCAAGAGCCATCACAATGTTGGAGGCTTACCTAAAAACCTGCGCTTCAAGTTGGTAGAACCATTACGCAAGCTATTTAAAGACGAAGTGCGCCAACTCGGTCGTGACCTCCACTTGCCAGAAGCGATTGTGCGCCGACATCCCTTCCCCGGACCAGGGTTGGCGATTCGCATCATTGGTGAAGTGACCCCAGAACGGTTGAATATTCTGCGAGATGCTGATTTCATCGTTCGAGATGAAATTCGCCGACAGGGAATGTATAACGACTTTTGGCAAGCCTTTGCCGTATTGCTCCCAATACGCAGTGTGGGAGTAATGGGGGACAAGCGCACTTACGCTCATCCGATTGTATTGCGCTTTGTTTCCAGTGAAGATGGTATGACCGCTGACTGGTCACGAGTACCTTATGACTTACTTGAAACTATTTCCAACCGGATTGTTAATGAAGTCAAGGGAGTTAATCGGGTAGTCTATGATATTACCTCCAAACCCCCTGGAACCATAGAGTGGGAATAGTTTCTTCAAAGCGTGATTAGTGATTAGTGATTAGTGATTAGTGATTAGCCATTCTTCATTGGTCAGATGACGTAAGCATTCAGCCGTCAGCCCTGAGCCATTCGCGTAGCGTGGCCATAGTCCAAGGCTCACGCTACTTGAGGTGCTTATTTTATTCAAAACCACCTCAAGTAGCGTGGCCACAGGCAAATGGCTGATACGCGACACGCGCTATAGCTGATAGCTGATACCAAATCCGGTTATTATAGGTTACTTACCTAAATCCTCAAATCAAGTCTAGGCAAAGACTTTGATGGTTTTGAATATAGTCTTATTAAACCGGATTTGGTATGATAGCTGAATGCTTACCAGATGACTAATCACTAAACAATATAAAACCGAAGTTTCCAGTTTAGTGGAACTTCGGTTGATACACTATGGCAAAAGCAATAAGTAGTCGGACAAAATAAATCGCACTGTATTAAGTTTTGTAAAGGATTGATAAGTCTAACATTACGTGACCCGATGTCAATTTTCACAAAGCAAGACCTAGAGCAGTTGAAAATCGTAAAAATCTTCAAAAAAACCGGCCATGAAACAAATTAAATCACTTCAATATAACCAGAATCAGACCGAAGCAAAATGACAGAATACTGAGCACATGAGAGTGATTAACTATCCAGTCATTTTCTTAAATCAAACCTCAAAAATTAATTAAATCTAAATCTTTTGACCGCCAATCCATTCCGATTTTGTCTCGTCTGAATACCTGCCATTACAGCGACTGCGCGCTTCGTATTCATCCTCAAACATTTGACCAGCTAATTCATCTTCTTTCAGTCGTTGCTACTCCTTCTCAATTCGATTGAGTTCAGGAGAATAACTAGGTAACAAGAATATATAGCGCTACGCGCAAGTCAGAAGTTATAAGTCAGAAGTCAAAAGCAAGCTAGGACTAGGTTTCGGAGTTTAGGAATGTCCTAACAGTAGCGCGTAGTGCTATATAAAGTCCAAGACTCTCCCATTTATCATAATTAGATTTCGTTAATTTACTTGTATGAATAGAACCTTGGTCTTGAACAACAACAGTTATTTTTCCAGTTTTATTTAATCTTTATTCTGCTTGTACTGCTTGCCAATTCATTAATTTGATCTAACTTTCGCTCTCTTGGTGCGCGTTCACGCTTAGCTTTGAAAAAGCCCTGGGTCGCACCGCTTTTAAAACTTTTGAAAGCCAATCCATACTCAAAACTTTTTCCTCTTTATAATAGTCCACATATATTTAATCTTTTACCTTTTTTTTTACCCGGCTCGTAACTACTCAGAGCAAAAAGTAGAGCTTGTTGAGAAAGATGTAAATCACAAGCTCCATCAAGTTAATGGTATATGTATATTGCCAGCTGTTGCAGACAGCGACCAGCCAAAATTAGGGCTTGAAAAGATTGAGATAAATTACAAGCCCTTGAAGTATTAAGTAGATGGCAATCCAGGCGGATCGCGACCAGCATTAGACAACAGTTCACACAAACTGTTAATCGCCGACGAACCTTTTAACCGCTTAGTTTCTAAGAAGCTAAACATTTGAGCAACTAACGAGCGCGCCCCAATCACTTCTAGCTCCACCACTAACTTTGCGATGTACTACTACAGGACGCAACCCTCGCTCGGCATCATTGTTGTCCGGTTTAACTTCGTATGGGAGTTAAAAATGTCAGGGTAAACGCATCTAACTTAAGTAAGTTTTCAAAAATCTATATTTCTCAATTTTAACTAGTAACAATCAAGCGATTGGAGCTGACTAAAAATTTTTGACCGCGTCCTCCCTTAGTTCCCGAAATGTTAACTCATAAATTTGGGTGCATATTCGGCTTATTCTCTTGGATAAAACTTGACTAACAAGTCCCTAGTTATTTACTGGCAGATGCTAAAATTTTGACTAAATAGTTATTGTCCATAGCAGCACGAAGCGCGTTTCATCTTTAAACTTCCTTTAAAGCTGGCTTCTTGTTTCATTATATAGCAATCCTAAATGAATTGTGATAATTTTGTTCCCTGTTCCCTACTCCCTACTCACTACTCCCTGTTCCCTGTTCCCTGTTCCCTGTTCCCTTTGGTATATTTAAAGCTAAACGACTTAGTAAAGCCAAGTTTTCATGAGAATTATCCTTGCGAATACGACTACTCTCTTCAGAGAAGGTGACATCTAATATCCAATGTAAGCTGTTTTAAATCCCCCAATGACTGCGGATAGCTTTAGCAATTTTATCAGCATTATTTTCCAAACTACTTATGTAAAAACGAACTTCAGTGGTTGTTTTATTCCACAAAAGTCGCTCACTGTCTTGATGCAGTCGCGTTCAAACCATGAGCGGCTGCATCAAGACAGAGCCTTTCCTATATATTTTGAATTACTTCCCAAATTAGGGTAAGCGCAATATTAATGAACAGAAAACTGCCCTATCTTCAGTGATGCCACTTTTAAAAAATTATAAAGGTCTATTAGGGGATAGATAATTTTGCTCACTCAAGCTGGCGCAGCATCTCCAGTCGTTGGGTGTATATTTCTGCTTACGTCTTAAGAATAACGAATTTATCGAAGTGAAAAATTATCTTTGGATTCAATTAAATAATTTAGGCGTAACACCAGGATTATCTTTGTTTCTCCAAGGAGTTAAAGTGACAAAAACCCGTGGGTTTATAAGTTTTAATGTCCCTTGTAAGTGGCAACGTAAAATTAAGGGAATAGCCCCAAAAGAAGCCTGGTTTATTCTGACAAATCTTGAGAGCTTAGAGTTGGCGATTTCAGCTTATAAAAAAAGATTTGATTCGTTGGCGAAGCCTGGTGAGCGAAGCGAGGCATGGAAATGTTTAGAGATTTTAAGACAGGTGGTTATAATATAGAGGAGACTAAGGTTGAAGGTAAACGACTTATTTCTCTAGTTTTATTAATTGCGATAGCTTACACTTCCTCAACTATTCAAGGTCAGCATATTAAAGCGATGCAGCAAGGGAACAGGGGAGGCAGCGCGGTCTTGGGGGTCTCCCCCGGAGACGAAACCTGATTACGTTGAGCCTTTATGGTTGGTAGGCTATGCAGATGCATGGTTAAAACTTATTGATTAAGGCGAGCCTGTCTTACGGTAACTATCGTCAAAGGCGACGCTTGGCCGTAGGCCACGCCAAAGGCGAACGCGAACAAACCATGAGCGACTGCCGTGGTTTCCCCCGGAGACAAAACCTTAGATAGTGGAGCCTTTATAGTTAGCAGGTTATGCAGAAAAGGGTTAAATATTTTTTAATAAGGCGACCCTATCTTACGGTAAATTCAAACCATGAGCGACTGCATCAATACACCATTTTTCATTTGTCAGACACGCCAACGAGTTCTTAAAAATTAGTCATGAAGTCATTATCTCATATTTGGTGCTCAACTTAACCTGGGTTGTGTTTAGCACATTTTTGCTTATTTGTCAATCTAATTTAGATGCGTTTGCCCTGCAACTTATCCCAAGTTTACTTAAAATTAATACTTAAAATTAATAGGGCTCTCCTAGAGTGGCTATGATAAATTCTGATCAAATAAGCGCTATAGTGCTTGCCCAGTAATGCTTTGAGTGATTGAAAAATGCAATTTCAATAAAAATGTATTTTTATAGCGGTTTTTCCCCTAATGAGGTACACATATTTTTTTACCTTTTCCCTCTTCTGACTTCACTGCTCCGAAGTCCCTGCTCCCTGCTCCCTAAAACCCGAAAACTTGTACCTTACTAGCTTAAAAAACGCTATAGTTGATTGAATCCCTTGCTATTTAAGGGGTTAAGCTCATTTCAACTACTAATTTACTATAATCAGTCTAGGAGAGCCATTAATACTTAAAATTAATCAGTAGTAACTGCTTACCCTATTAATCATTAACTCCATCACCCGTCATCTCTTCAAAGGGTAATATCTTTTCTGGACGCGCAACTTAGTATGAGGATTAGGTATAGCAGGTGTTAGAAGTCTTAGCCGGATCATTTCTTAGTAACTTATTCAGCTGAAGTTGAGGCGTTGAAATAGGTGTTGCTGGCAGACCTAACAGACAATCTAGACTTTCTGGTGAGACTGTTACAAACTGTAAACCAGCTCTATAGTTTGCTAGGGAATTTACTTTAGATTCTCTGCACCACATGACTTTAACTGTAGCAGTAACTGTGTGATTTTGTGGCAAGAAAAACTGTATTTTGATAACTTGACCGACTGGAATAGCTTTTTCACTGTAAATGCTGCAACCTCCTCGACTAATATTAACGACTGGATGACGAGCTGAGAAGAGACCAGCCAATCGATAAGAAATGGAGGTCTGTTGGCGAGGTGATCTTCTTTTTTCTCGCATGCTACTGGCATTAATCATACCCTTGACATTGGTTAAGTAAAACGTTTCCCTGTCAGCCATGCAAAGCGCGAGTGGGGGTTTACCCCAAGACCGCTTAGGTGCGCTTGACCCGTAATTAAATTCGCCACGGGTCGCACCTCTGCATCGCTTTTTATTTGTCCATTGTCTCAACCCCAGGTTTACGCTATGGTTCATCTATCTGTTTGAATCTGTATGGTTTTTGTATGAGTTAAAGAAGACATGAGATAATCGTAAGCATTTAGCGATCAGCTCTGGTCTACTAAGCTTTTGAAGCAAGGAAAACTTAGGCATTTGGCTGAGGACCGTGAGTATATGATTATTCGTGGGACTTCCCTCAAGAACCTGATAGCTGATACGCGACACGCGCTATAGCTGAAGTCAGGAGGCTAGACACTGCTCAGCTGCATGACGCTGTTGTAATAATGGAGGACACAATCTATGGCTTATTTCTGGTTCAAGGCGTTTCACTTCATTGGTGTAGTGGTTTGGTTTGCCGGTCTGTTTTATCTGGTGCGTCTGTTTGTCTATCATGCAGAGGCTTCACAAGAGCCCGAACCTGCCCAAACCATTCTCAAAAATCAGTATGAGATTATGGAAAAACGTCTCTATCACATAATTACTACCCCAGGTATGGTGGTAACGGTAGCGATGGCAATTGGTTTACTGCTAACAGAACCAGAAGTGCTCAAGCAAGGTTGGTTACATATCAAGCTGGCTTTTGTAGCCCTTTTACTGGTCTATCATTTCTATTGCGGTAGGATTATGCGACGGCTGGCTGCCAATGAATGCAGTTGGACTGGTCAGCAGTTTCGTGCTCTCAATGAGGCACCTACTGTCTTGCTGATGGTAATTGTTTTACTGGCAGTGTTTAAGAACAGTTTGCCTACAGATATTACCTCTTGGTTAATTCTTGCGATGATTATAGTAATGGCTGCCTCAATTCAGCTGTATGCCAAAAAGCGGAAGCGGGACAAAGAGAAAAGCTTGGCTACCACGTCCCAAGCAGAGCCTCAGCTTTGATTATCAGCTTTGATTAATAGTCATTGGGGACCGATGTTAGTCCCCACAGCAAAGTATAATCCCAATAGGAAAGTATAATAAGGGCTTAATCTTTTTCCCCTTGAAGTTAACCGTTTACCGTTGACTTGAACTGCATCGGCTGGGTAGAATGTCTCGTTTATTTTTACCGACTTAACTTATCAACCACGATTAACAAACAATCGATTACATCTTAGAGTTGCCTTATGTCTGCTATACCACTTAAATTAAATCTTAATGATGGTTCGGTGTCTTTTCCATTCACCGCCGATGCTGCCAAAAAATTGCAAAGTGAGCTTTACCAACTGATGCAGAGTCTGAAAGCTGCTGCTCAGGTATCTAGTGGTGGTAGACCCAAGCCTCAAAAACCGATGGAGTACCAATTTACTGGGGATGTCTTTCTTGAGATTTTCTGCAATCCCAATATCTATCCTTCTCCATTTGCGGCTATTGTCTTAATTACTCTCAGAGATGATCGCATCCGCTTGAGTACGGAAGCTGAACTGACTCGTGTGGTAGAAGATGTTAACCTGTATTTGGAACAAGTCAGCTGAAGGCTTGGGTGTCATTTCCAGCAACTGTTGTCGTGTCAGATCCTGCCTAATGTCTCTCAAGAAACTAAGGTCAGAGGCAACAGGCGGGTCAGAGGCAACAGGGGGAGATGGTTAAGATGGGGAAGAATTTGTTAACCGTTTCGGCTCTTCCATAGCAGATGAACTGCACGTCCGTGGGACGTTCTTAAGAAAAAATTTATGGGAAATCGTTAGTATAAATGAACTCCAACAATCTCCTGGAATTACTGCAAACTGGGTTTCGCGCCTCCTTGGGGGCAACAGCCTCTTTCGTTGAAACCCTGCAAGACCCTGACAAGCGTGAAGAAAGTCTGGCTCAGTTTCAGTCAGATTTCAATCAACAGATGACTGAGTGGGCGGAAAAAGGAGAGACTACTGAACTTGAAGCCCGACGTTTTATTGAGCAGATGTGGAATCAACCAGGTAATCCCGTGGATCCACCGACAACAGGTACCTCCAGTGATCCTACTGCACCATCATCTAACAATCCTGTTCAGTCCAATGCACAGGATGATATTGAGGAACTGACAACACAACTTGCTGATCTTCGTAAGGAGTTAGAGGAGTTGCGTAAATCAGACAGTAATAGTTAGATTTACGCGGAGCGTGAAAAAACTCAGGTCTGAGTGGGAGACTAGAGCGGGAGCCTAATAGGCAAGAAATCAAGCACGGGAAACAGAAACTCCGCTCAATCTCTGACATTTCTGTTCCCATAAACATGGATTTACCCACTCAGCGCTGAGATACCATCAACTCAAGGCTTTTTACTAAAAATGGCAGCTTTGTTACTCCCCAACACCATTCCCTGAAGTTTGCTGAGATCTACTCAACCGCTGACGGTTGCCCAACCAATCCGGTAAGTCACTATAGCCTTTATCGGTGGCATTGATGGGGTTTTGCTGGTTACCGACTTGATCGCACTTTTTTGTCTAAGGATCAGCTTCTATGCCGTTTGACTGAGGTCGCTTAGTCATTTTCCCATTGTTGAGAACCGATCAGGTCAGCAATGCGGTCTCTTAGCAGGAATTCGCACTGCTCTAGCTCACACTCCACACACAGCCATTCTCGAGCTGGAATATATTGGCAAAGAACGTAAATGGGCTGTTGACGACTGACAAATCCTTTATCCACCAAGCGACGTGCTTCGTCTTGGATCACATCGATTGAGTAACGGATAGAAGGGGTAGATGGCACTGTGTTAACACTCATGGATATCTTATCAGCTTGATCTAAAAAACGGGGATACGATTATATTAATCCAAATTTATTTACTGTGAACTAAAATTATTTCAGTATAAGAAGTTACCATTGACCAAGATTTGTTGATAAGGATCTTCAAATACCTTGGGCAAGTTGTCAAAGTCTAACCCATGCTCAGCTAAAATGCCTACTGGGTTATGACTGAGCCATTGGTCATTGGCTGTAGGAGCTACCTTTCTCTCAAGCCCCCTATCTCTATATCGACCACCTGGCTGCCAAACCCTTCTGATCAACCCAATCAGATAACATTGGTTTGGTAATCAGAATATGGGATATATTTTAGAGACTGTTTGTTAAATAAAGCTTAAATGGGTGGGATAGGGGGCGAGTGCTGTAGCGATCCGACCCCGGTCGGGTTTCCCGACAAGCGTGAACGCGCACCAAGATAAAAGCTCATCTTATAACAGAGCTGTCCACCGTAACCCACCCATTTTCATTACTCTAGCTGTATTAAGATTTACTTTATAAATAGTCTTTTATAAAGAGTCTCTCAATAATCAAGGGATTGGGAATAGCAGTACAGCTGGAATTATTGCTGTTTTAATAGATTGGATTGGGTATTTTGTCAACTCCGATTAATTGACCAGAGCTATATGGTTATGTTATATTTCCGTCTTTTTTAAAAAAAATCTTTACTATCGGTATTGCAGTAGTTCATATCCATCTTGTCCTCTGATCAAGCTGTAGAGGGGCAAATTGGCAAAAATTAGCTTAAAACTCCATAAAAATTAAATAAATCTCACAAAAGTATCTATTGTTGAGCTTTCGGGTAACAATGCTTTAAGAGCGATCGCTTGAGCTGCTGGCATCTGCCCGTAAGAAAATACATATGGTGTTTCCGGTGGCAACTCTGGTAGGAACTGCTCTAAGACATAAGGACTACCGTAAATCACCAGAGCTTGTAAATTCCCAGTTTTTAACAACATCTTAAACCATGCCCTAGCTACTGCTGTCAATCCAGCACTACCCCGAAACGGGTTACCTCGGATAAATAGCTGTAGCAGAGTAGATTTAGCACCAACAGGATTATCGACTACTTCCGAAGGTAGGGTCGTGTGACTATCAACCAGTTGGAGTTTGTAACCCAGCCTTCTTGGTAAAGTGACTGCTGGTGTGTGCTGTCCCAAAAAGTCACAAGCTAAGAGATCATCGACCAAAATTAGATTACGTAACGGTTGATTACTGCTGCTGGGTATTGATGCTGAAGCTAAAAAACCTCTAGTTATCTGGGAAGCCTGGAGAATATCGGCTACAGTCGTTAGGGTGGTTGGTTGAGCTAGTTGCGACAGCCAATTGGGGTTGGGTTGAAATGTTATCGGTTGTTGAGCTGGATCATCGTCTAAGCTGGACTCCAGGACAGGTTGTGAGGGCGGGTTTTGTAGAGATGGTATTTGTTGTGCAGCGGAGTCTTCCTCTAAACCCTCTCTTTGAGAGTGATATCCCACTTTACGTTTTGCACGACTGATGCGCTCTACTGATGCCTGAATCCGCTCCCGTGAGATCCGTCCTTGTTCGACTGCTTGACAGACTGCCTCAATTGCTGTCTCGGGATTAACGGGCATCAAGAGAATATCAGCACCGGCTTCTACAGCCATGACTGTGGCTTCATCGGCACCATAGCGATTAGCAATTGCCCCCATCACTAGAGCATCGGTCACAATCAGTCCTTCAAATCCCAAGTCTGTGCGCAACAGTTGAGTCAAAATCGCTGATGACAGGGTGGCGGGGTGTTGGTCATCCCAAGCTGTAATTAGGAGGTGAGCGGTCATGATGGCATCTACCCCAGCAGCGATCGCATTGGTAAAGGGAGGCAATTCAACCGTAGCTAGTCGGGGAGGTGAGTGGGGCAAGACTGGTAAATCCAGATGGGAATCTGTTGCGGTATCGCCATGACCGGGAAAATGCTTGGCAGTGGTTAAGACTGGATAGGGTCGGGTTCCTTGGATAAAGGCAGAAGCCAATTGGCTAACGATTTGAGGGTTATCACCAAAGGACCGGACATTGATCACAGGATTTTGGGAATTGTTGTTGACATCAACCACTGGTGCCAGGATCCAGTTAATCCCAATTGCCAACGCTTCAGTAGCCGTGATTTCTCCCATGGTACGGACATACTGCAAAGCTGGCTCAGGATCCTTTTGGGCAATAGCTCCCAGTGCCATCGGTGGGGGAAACCAGGTGGCACCGGCAAACCTTTGACCCACTCCTTCTTCAATATCAGCAGCGATCAGTAAGGGAATTTTTGCCCATTCTTGGAGTTGTTTCGACCTGAGGGCAAGTTCCACAGCACTCCCGCCTAGTAAAATAACACCCCCAATACCTAACTCTTGCAACCAACGTTGCAATTGTTCGGCTGGGGGTTCCCAAATTGGATACTGAATTTGGTGATCAAATAGGTAGCCGGATGCTCGAACCACTACCATTTGCGCCACCTGTTCTGCTAGGGAAAGGTTATTTAGATCAGGTAGTGACTTTGGCAGACAATTCAAGCTTGTGCTCCAGAAATATCGTCTTCGAGTTGCTTGTTCTGGCGTTCTTGAGAAAGCTGATTCAGTAAGTTCAGCATCTGATCGCCTCCTTCGAGACCACGGTCTTCAATAAACATCACCTCTGGTGTGCGGCGCAGGCGAATCCGCCGACCTAGTTCTCGGCGGACATAACCTGTAGCTGATTTTAATCCAGCCATTGTTTTAGATCTTGCCTCATCAGTGCCATAGATGCTGACATAGATCTTAGCGTGCTGCAAGTCGCCAGAGACATCAACGTTGGTAATGCTAACCATCCCACTACCGACCCGGTCATCTTTGATATCGTTAAGCAACATTTGACTAACCTCCTGCTGAATTAGGGAGGAAACCCGAAAAACACGGCGATTTGTAGTCATGACGTTCCCTTTGTTAAAGTATGGGCATCATCGAAAGCTGCGCGCACCTAGTCTAAACCTAGTCTAAACCTAGTCTAAACCGGACTGAAGCCGAGCATGCCACGTAGGGTAAAAAGCAATAATAGAGAAACTCCTACGGCTATGCCAATTAATGCGATCGCAGTTAGGGGGCGGTTCAGTAGTGGTTTTACCAGCAAAAACACGGAATAGAATATCCCTAGAGTAATACTGATTAAGTACCGTGGGTAACGAGATACATTGTTCAAAAAGTCTTCCATTGTCCTATAAACTCTTATCGTCCCATTTTTAATACTGGTAGCACTTTTTTAGGTTCTTCCGTACGTATTCTGCTAATTTGTTATAAACAATGCCAAAAATTTACCCCCTCTTAGTAAGGGGGGATTAATGGGAGTTAGCACAGGATAAGTAGGGGCTTTACCCTACAATCACTTACTCAACTCCTTGAGGCAAAAGCTCTCGGTTTTCCTTGCGACTCACTTGTACCTTACCCTCTTCATTGACATCAACATAGGCAATATCTCCTTCCTTAATGCGACTGGAGAGAATTTCTTCTGCCAGCACATCCTCCAACAACCGCATGATTGCTCGGCGTAATGGTCTGGCCCCGTAGCTGGGGTTGTAACCCTCTTCGATCAAACGGTCTTTGAATTTCTCGCTGACTTCTAGAGTAATGCCTTGTTCGTACAAACGACCAAACACTTCTTTTAACAGAATCTTGGCAATGTCCTTGACTTCTTCTTTAGTCAACTGACGGAAGACGATAATCTCATCTAAACGATTCAGAAACTCTGGGCGGAAGTACCGTTTAAGATCTTCGTTGACTAGATTTCGAATTCGATTATATTGGGATTCCGCTTTATTATCGCTGAACTCGAAGCCCAGTTGTCCGCCACCCTTTTCAATCACCTCGGAACCGACATTGGAGGTCATGATCAGCAGGGTGTTTTTAAAGTCTACCGTCCGACCCTTGGAGTCAGTCAACCTGCCATCCTCTAGGATTTGCAGCAGCATATTGAACACATCTGGGTGTGCCTTTTCAATTTCATCGAACAGCACTACTGTGTAAGGACGACGACGCACTGCTTCAGTTAGTTGACCACCTTCGTTGTAGCCCACATATCCAGGAGGCGAACCTACCAACTTACTAACGGTATGGCGCTCCATGTATTCGGACATATCTAGGCGCACCATGGCTTCTTCAGACCCAAAGAAGTAAGCTGCCAATGACTTAGCTAATTCTGTCTTACCGACCCCTGTAGGTCCAGAGAAGACAAAACTGGCAATAGGACGGTTGGGATTCTTTAAGCCTACCCTGGCTCGACGAATTGCTCGGGAAACGGCTTTAACCGCATCTTCCTGACCAATCAGGCGCTGATGCAGGGTATCTTCCATGTGCAGTAGTTTTTCTGACTCTGATTCAGTCAGTTTTTGTACCGGCACACCAGTCCAAGAGGCAACAATGTGAGCAATGTCCTCTTCATCTACAACTGGGCTTTCATCAGTACCCCGAGATTCGTTCTTCTTGCTTTGGGCAATTGAGCGAATTTCCGCCTTTATTTCCATTTCGCGATCGCGTAGTTCCCCAGCTCGATCAAAGTCCTGGGAGCGTACCGCATCATCTTTTTCTTTTAGGACCTGACGCAGTTCTTTATCTAGCTCTTTTGCTGCTGGGGGCAACTGGGAGTTAATCAAACGCACTCGGCTTCCTGCTTCATCGATCAGGTCAATGGCCTTATCTGGCAGGTAACGGTCGGAAATATAACGGTCTGAGAGGTTTGCTGCTGCTTCGAGAGCCTCATCGGAAATTTTCAATTTGTGGTGTTGCTCGTAGCGCTCCCGCAAGCCGTATAGAATCTCAATAGTTTCTTCTACTGACGGTTCACCGACCATTACTGGTTGGAAACGACGTTCTAGGGCTGCATCCCGCTCAATGTGTTTGCGGTACTCATCCAAAGTTGTCGCTCCAATGCACTGCAATTCTCCCCTTGCTAAGGCTGGTTTGAGGATATTTGCCGCATCAATTGCGCCTTCAGCTGCACCTGCACCAATCAGGGTATGAACCTCGTCAATCACCAGGATTACGTTAGATGCCTGACGAATTTCATCCATAATTTTTTTCAGGCGTTCTTCAAACTCACCCCGGTATTTGGTTCCAGCGACCAGTAAGCCAATATCGAGGGTAACGACTCGCTTTTCTTCCAAAATGTCTGGAACATCATTGTTAGCGATTCGTTGGGCTAAGCCTTCTGCGATCGCCGTTTTTCCTACCCCTGGTTCTCCGATCAATACTGGGTTATTCTTGGTACGGCGTCCCAATATCTGGATTACCCTTTCTATTTCCTTTTCCCGTCCTACTACTGGATCTAGCTTGCCTTCACTAGCCATCTGGGTTAGGTTCGAGCCAAACTCATCGAGAGTAGGAGTCTTTGTACGACCTTGAGAGGCTCCTGCTGTGACTTCCGCCGTTTCACCCAACATTCGGATAACTTGGGTTCTGACTTTAGACAGGTCTACTCCTAGGTTTTCCAAAACCCTAGCCGCTACGCCTTCTCCCTCCCGTATTAGCCCTAGTAGCAGATGTTCTGTACCAATGTAGTTATGGCCTAGCTGGCGAGCTTCTTCTAGGGATAGCTCCAGAACCCGCTTTGCTCTGGGGGTAAAGGGGATTTCGACAGCAACGAAGCCGGAACCCCTGCCAATAATTTTCTCAACTTCAATCCGAGCGTCTTTGAGATTTACGCCCATAGATTTGAGGACCTTGGCAGCTACGCCAGTTCCTTCTCCGATCAGACCCAGGAGGATTTGCTCTGTGCCTACGAAATTATGACCTAGGCGACGTGCTTCTTCCTGAGCCAGCATGATCACCTTAATGGCTTTTTCTGTAAAGCGTTCAAACATGGCGTATTCCCATCACCTGTTGCATGCCCGTGTAAGCTGATTCTAGCACAGGTAAATCAGCCCACCGTTGATTTTTACACAACTCGCAGCAATTGAAACAGTTATTTACTTACTTCCGATGCCATTTCTAGTTATTAGCCATTAACCAATTTCCAGGTCTTTAGCAGCCAAGCGCTGTTTAATTTCCTGGTAACAATCGGCCATTGTTTTCTCAAATTCAGGGCTTTTCAGACCCCCTCGCCATAGAATCAGAGCATCCTCCCCAGTGTCTTTGTAATAGTTTCTACGTCGTCCAGCTTCAGTGAAGCCGAACTTTTGGTAAAGAGCTAGTGCTGCTTGATTAGATGGTTTCACCTCTAAGGTTGCCCACTCTAAATTACGCTGTTTAGCATCCTGTAGCAATGAATAAAGCAGTAATTGACCCAAACCTTGACGTTGGTAGTCAGGATGCACTGCCAGAATAATAATATGGGCTTCCTCCAAAATTGACCAAAAACAACCTAAGCCTACCAGGCAATTGGGTAATGAGGTGATGGGAACACCTGTGCCTTCAAGCAAAGTTTCTTTTTTGTCCCCTTTTGGAGGAGCTTCCAAAGCCAACAACTGACTGTTGGGGCTATCCAACTCTCGCTCGTAACCCGACCGAGTCCAAAGTCCACCAAAACACAGCTGATCCAGTGCCACTGCAGCACTTAGGTGCTCTGCTTTGAGGGGTTTAAGTTTTAAGACAGTCACAGCCTTCAATTGTACACTGATTAACGAGACGCAAGTTCCAACTGTAAAGCAAAATCAGGAAAATAATTACATAATGCTATCGACTCAACCCACTCAGGTTCAGAATTCAGGGCTTCAGTATCTCAATTCATCTATCACTCCAGACCCAAACAATGGTGGGTCAAACCCCTCACCGAATCAGAAACTGCTCCCTCTAACCGCCAAAGTTAACAGCCGTGACTGCTTGGAAATTGGTTGTTGCGATGTGACGACTCTAGTCGAGCAATTTGGCTCCCCCCTTTACATTGTGGACGAAGTAACCTTTAGAACTGCTTGTCATCAGTATCGGGAAGCCTTTGCTAACTACTACCCCGGAGAATCTCTAGTCCTCTACGCTTCTAAAGCCTGGAATTGTTTAGCAATTTGTGCGATCGCAAACTCTGAAAGCCTCGGAATCGATGTGGTTTCTGGTGGTGAACTCTACACTGCTCTACAAGCTGGTGTTAGTGCTGACAAACTCTATTTCCATGGCAATAATAAATCTACTAGTGAACTGGAACTAGCTACCGAGAGTGGCTGCACCATCGTAGTGGATAACTGGCTGGAGTTAAAAGCCCTGGCTTCGTTACCACAAGAGAGTATCCGGATCATGATTCGATTGACCCCAGGGATCGAGTGTCACACCCACGATTACATTCGCACTGGTCACCTAGACAGTAAGTTTGGCTTTGATCCCGATACCTGGGATGAAGTTTTTACCTTTATCAGTCAACACCCAACCCTCAACTTTGTTGGTTTACACGCCCACATTGGCTCTCAGATTTTTGAGAGGCAACCCCATCAAGATCTGGCGAAAGTGCTAGTGGAGTGTATTGTTAAAGCGGCTGACTACGATTTGCGAGTAGAACAGATCAATGTAGGAGGAGGCTTAGGGATTTGTTATCTAGAATCCGATGACCCTCCTACTATTGATGATTGGGTCAAGGGAGTCTGTGACTCCGTTGTTGCTGCTTGCACTTCTCGGCAACTCGTCCTACCGAAACTGCTATCGGAACCCGGGCGTTCCATTGTTGGTCCAGCCTGTGTCACCGCCTACACTCTGGGGAGTTCTAAAGTCATCCCCGAAATCCGGACTTACTTGACAGTTGATGGAGGTATGTCAGATAATCCGCGTCCGATTACCTACCAATCCGTTTATCGCTCTGTGATTGCCAACCGGATGTCAGCTCCCCTAACCGAAAAAATCACAATTGCTGGTAAACATTGTGAATCAGGGGACATTTTGATTAAAGATGCTACCTTACCTCAAACTCAGCCAGGAGATATTTTGGTGGTAATGGCTACTGGTGCCTACAATTACAGCATGGCATCTAATTACAATCGGTTACCCAGACCAGCAGCAGTTTTAGTCAAGGACGGAGAAGCCCAGGTGATTGTGCAGCGGGAAACTTACCAAGATTTAATTCGCCTAGATCGTTTGCCCGAACGACTCAGACCCAGAGCAGAAATTAGCTAAAAGCTAAAAGCTAAAAGCTAAAAGCTATTGGTTGTTGGTGGTTGACTTTTGGCTAACCGCCAATCATTAACCATTAACTTTTTAAGAGCTAATCACTTAGCTGACGCTAAAATCAAGCCAGTTCGACTCCATCTCCATCCTTAATTCTTTCCTGAACGTTCAATGCCTCCGTTGCCGGGTCCTGTTACTGACCATAGCTGGGCTCAGTCATTGTTGCTTCACAGCATCGATGTTGGGTTGGTTCTAGCCCTTACTTATCTTGTGCTCCTCATCATTGGGGAGCGCCGCACCTTATGGATGGTGCGAGGGCTAATTGTCCTGATGTTAGCCGCAGCAGTAAGTAATAGGTTAGGGTTGACGCTATTGAGTTTTGTGCTAGAAAAGTTGGTGGTTGGCTCAGCTGTGGCAATGGCTGTCATCTTCCAGTCAGAGTTTCGTAGATTTCTTGAACAGTTAGGTCGAGGAGAGATTGTGCAGTTGTTTCAAGGACAACGACGTCCCACTCCTAAGCCTGACAGTGTAATCAATGAAATCGTAGACGCGGTCAAAGAGTTGTCTCAAAATCGAGTTGGCGCTTTGATAACTTTAGAAACCAATGGTCCAATTGATGAGCGGGATGTTTCTGTACCGGGTGTTCAGCTAAATGCTGAAATTTCTAAAGAACTACTGCAAACCATTTTCCAAACAACTACGTTGTTACACGATGGAGCGGTATTAATTCGTGGCTCTCGGGTTGTAGCTGCGGGGGTAATTTTGCCTCTTTCTGAGCGCACAGCCTCTCGGAAGCTGGGGACCCGCCATCGGGCTGCGATGGGAATTACAGAACGTGTCGAAAATTGCCTTTGTATTGTTGTATCTGAAGAGACGGGTTCAATTTCTTTGGCGGAAAAAGGAGGATTGTACCGACCACTAACTAGCACGAGACTCAAACAATTGCTAGAGGAACGATTTTCCCCAGTCGTGGATCGTGAGGTAGTTGCTCCAGGTCTACGCAACCTAGGTCGCCAATTCAAGTCCCAGGGACGGGTGCTAGTTTCACGTTTCCTCCGTCTTCCATCATCAACGTCTCAAGAGAAAAAATAACTGCTATGCAAACTATCCTAAACAAATTACCAAGCGACCTTTCACCAGACCGTTTGCCTAGGCATGTGGCAGTGATTATGGATGGTAATGGTCGTTGGGCAAAACGCCGGGGACTACCTCGAGTTATAGGACATCGGCAAGGGGTGGAGGCTCTCAAAAAACTACTTCGTTGTTGTGATGATTGGGGAATCAAAGCCCTTACCGCCTATGCATTTTCTACAGAAAACTGGGGACGCCCCTTAGAAGAGGTGGAGTTTCTGATGACCTTGTTTGAGCGGGTTTTGGCTAGAGAACTTCAAGAAATGATGGAGGAGAATGTTCGGATTCAGTTTGTGGGAAATTTGACCGCCTTACCGCAATCGTTGCAAGCACAAATTGAGCATTCTATGAATGAAACTCTCAATAATACTGGCATTCAGTTTACTGTGGCTACTAACTACGGGGCCCGCCAGGAAATTATACAAGCCTGTCGAGCCATTGCTACTCAGGTCCAACTTGGTCACATCCAACCAGATGACATTGACGAAGCCCTATTTTCACGCCATCTCTACACTGCCAATATCTGTGACCCAGACTTGCTAATTCGCACTAGTGGGGAAATGCGCTTGAGCAATTTCCTACTTTGGCAAATGGCTTATGGGGAACTTTACATCACAGATACCCTATGGCCGGATTTTGACCGTGGACAGTTTCACCGTGCTTTGTCTACTTATCAGCAGCGTGAACGTCGGTTTGGAAAAGTCTAAGATAAGAATGGTGAAAGGTTTTTTAGTTGTTCGCTTTTGGCGTTCCTTGTAGGGTAGGTTTTTTAGTTGTTCGCCTAGGGAACAACCTTATAACTTTCAACCTTCTAACCTTGGCCAAAAGGCCACGCTACAAGGGACAACCTTATAACGTTCAACGACCGCAGACCCTTCACCTACTAAGGACCACAGAAAACTGCATCTTCTATATCTTTGCGGCTGAGGGAATACTTGAAAGATCGTTGAATATCTTGTCCATCTTCCCCAGACTTGACGTAGCGCACGATTAACTCCTCTACCTCAAGGCAAAGTTCTGCTTTCCAGGTAGGTCGATCAACACGCCAGCAATGTAGATCATTACTGTCTTGTTCACATCCTAGTATTTTCAGCCACCTCTCTATTTCAGGTAGAGGGTGGTTATACAAGGGGGTATCACCTGGCGGAAGTGTCATATCGAGTCCGATTAACTATTTATAATTCTTGGTGGTACATCAGTAGAAAATTGAACATTGTCAATGGTCACGTGACAATTTTCAATTAACAATTAAGACAATTAACATTTAAGACAATTAACATTTATGGGATAAACCCTATTATAAGGGATTAACATTATAAGGGATTAAACAGACTTAATATTATAAGTTATTCTTGATCAGTTATTCTGAGAGATGGGTTATCTGGGGATTTTGGGCTGATTGGTTATTAACCGGTATTTGACTATCCAAATTATCAGGTTTCGCCTGTTGAATAAAATTAATCTCGGGTAAGGTAAGCAAATCATTGCCACTGGGTTTAGAAATTAGCAGAGCAGATTCACCTTGGGTTAATCCAATCGCTATGGCTAGTAGTAAGCAGCCTAAAAAGGTTAGTCCTAAAATGAATAAGACAAAAATCTCCCCAGCTGAAAGGGGGCGGTCAGTGGGATCAAGGTAAGCTGAGGACGAGGAGCTTGGTGGCTTTTGATTAACTGGATTGTTTAAACTAGGGGGTGGCTGAATCACATTGAGGCGGGAATAACCAATTTTTTGGTCATAGATTGCTCGTCGCTCTGGATTACTCAGGGTAGCATAGGCTTGGTTCAGCTTTTGGAATTTAATCGTGGCAGTTTCAGTGGGTAAGTCGGTTGTATCAGGATGATAGCGCTTACTGAGTTGCCGATAGGCACGTCGGATAGCTATGGGTGATGCACTAGGGTGCAATCCCAGTATTTCGTAATAAGTCGTGGAGTTTGGGCTTTCGCGATTCCTAATGTTTTGTCTGACCCGATCTTGTGCCACTGCAGTTTTATCCTAACTGGTTAGACAACGCTTTCGATTATTGTGACATTTGGAAGGAGCCTGATCCTTTAATCATCCCACAAAATCCGACAATTTCGGTAAACTAAGCTTAACTTCACCTATTCTAGGCAACATGGTAACGGTTATCCTGACTCGTGCTTAGACGACTCCTTTTCAACTAAGGTTTAGCTAATTGCAATATCAAGAACTAAATTAGGTTAAATGTGACACGCCACGCCACGAATTGCTGACAACAACAGCCACCCCAAGGTATTAACCCGAAAATCAAACAGAGTTACATCCAGCAGATTGAATAGAGTACAGCTGCCAAAAGCCACCAGATAACTGAACAGAATTAAGTTGTCTTGATGCCAATCTTGTCTAGTGGTAGGGGTCGCAACGGTTGACCAAACCCTTAATAGTTGGATACCTTGTACTATAATCCAGGCAACTAAGCCACTCAACATCAGTGTGCCTGGGATGCCAGTTTCAGCAGTCAACATTAGAGGTAAATTATGGGGATGACCAAGCCAGACTTCCATTTGTGACTGGTAAAGAGGAGTGAAATTGCGTAACCCCCAACCCAACCAGGGACGTTCCTGAATCATGGACCAAGTAAATTTCCACTGGGTTGTCCTCAAGGTAGCGATGGGTCGGTCGGGATACAACTGGTCAGACAATCGCATCCAAAAGTATGCTGGGACAATACTACGCAGCCATTGACGCCCTAGGATTGGACCAAATGATGCCCACAGAATACTACCAACAGCAGCAGTAACTGCTGTCACCAGCCAGTACCAACCTAAGTAAAGGGCAAAGGCAAGGCAAGCCAAAACAGCGATTATCCAAGCATTGCGGGAGTTGGTCAAAACTAATGCGATCGCATTACCGATCACCACCACACTCAAGAACAACAGCGGATAATCGAATCGATGCCAGCTCCAACCCCTAGCTTGAAACCTCTCAATCCACAGCCCTATTCCTAAAATTAATGGTATTTGTAGATAAGCGGCTAGGATATTGGCATACGAAAACACTGAATCCATCCGATCTGGAGGATTACCGTTAGCTACCAAGGTTGAACCAAAGACTAGTGATAATACTTTTGGGCTAGTCCAACCCAAAACCATCTGAGCAAAACCCAGTATAGTTACTGCTAGGGAAGGAATAACTAGAATCCAGGCTAATTGCCTCAGCTGTGCTGGGGTTTTGATGAGGGTAGAGAAAGCAGCGAAAACGGCGAAGAAGGGGATAAAATTCCCTAAACCTAGGAACGCTTCTGTGGGGTTAAAGGCTAAGCTAGCAGTAATGAGCAACCAGATACTCAAAATAGCCAAGCCCCAGTTTAGGGGTTTTGAGATCATACTGGCGTAATTTTGCCGCCAAGTATCTCCCACAGCTAGAACTAACCCCACTGCCCCTAAAGCTGGAAACAGGGGAAAGATAAGAGTTCCCAGCTTAGCGCAGTTCCAACCTATTTGTAGGTGATTGTCTGAATGTCTATTCTTTCCCAATCTAGCCACTAAGCATTACTATGAATAAATCTAAACTGGTTCCCAGCACTCAGCACGAGTCAGGCGGATTTGTGCTAAGGTTAAGATTGTTGGAATAATCCGACCGTAGTTGGTTGCGATCGCTCTCCAGCCTAAGTCAACAAAGAAATAGCTCCACATGATCGGACCTAGGCAGGCAAAAACACTCCTAGTAACTCCATAACGAGCAGCACTTAGTGCCATTCCCTGTCGTGCTGTTTGTAGTGTAAAGTAGTTCTGAAACTGAGCTGCTGCTGCCAAACCTCCCTTCACTAGGGCTTGTTTAGCAACCTGATAGCGAGCGAAATGTAGGGCAAACTGGCGTGCAACCTGTTGTAGTATTATTGGCTTTAGAATCGAGGTCAATGCTAGGGCGCTACCACCTTTGAGTAAAAACTCGATAGGGTTGTGCTGGATTTGTACAGGTAAGGGTTCAGGGAGTTTTGACTTAGCTAAGCATTTCTGTACCTGTACTGTTAGGGATTGCTGCTCTTGGGTTGGTAAGCGTTTCCAGGTTTTCTCCATGAGGTGAAGAAATATTTCTGCTTCCAAGTCAGTTGTAGTCAGACGTTGAGAGTAAGGAATTTTGAGGTAACGACAAACTTGAATCAGGGCTTGTCGGTAGGTTACTTCCCTCGTCCGTCCCTTGAGTACTGTTACTCCATCTGCTGCCAAGAAGCGAAATCGCTCTTCCAGGGAATCCAACCAAGCTTCACGGTTTTGGCTTTGGATATCGATTGGCTCAGGGAGCTGAAGGTAATCTAAGGGATTAAACCTACGACAGAATAGAATGTCTGTCACTTGTTGTAACTCTTCAACGGTTGCTAACTCTAACGCAGTTCTCAGCTCATCCAACGTTCTTCCCTCCACAACCCCGTTTTTTGTGCTGTCCTCTATTCTACTCCTATCAGTTTTATAGTAGGAGTTTGAATCTACTTTGATGTAGTAAGCTGTTAGGCATTTGGCAGCTATGCTGAAGCGACGGGTTGGCCTTTATGGGGGGGGGATTTGTCCCACTCGCGCTTTGCATCAAGACACGGACAAGAGTTTCAGCTTTTTTTTTGATTTAATAAAGCAATGCAGTCGGCTCCACTAGGACAAGGAGGGAATAAGGGAATTCCCGCCATGGGATTCTTGGGTATTGGCAGGTTTTAGAGGTGCAACTATTAGCCTTATAGCTATCTAAACCTTGTCAAACATTATCCACTGTTTTATAATGAAATAAGTTAGTAACTTGTTTAACTTCGGAACACTACCGCCCAACGAAGAACTAAAAGCTTTGGCAGCTGGTCGTAAGTTAAGCGACGTAAAATAATGGACTGAGTGAAGTTACAGTGCGGTTTGAGAGTAGGCAGCAGAGCCTCCATTAAGAAAATTAGCGCAATGCTTTTGGCATTGCTTTGTCGGCAACAACCATTAGTTAAAACTAATGCTATACCATCGTCCTATCTGCTTGTGAGTAGGTTTGTACAGGTTAAATGTTGCACAAGCAATCGGATATGCTTAGTTTTGGTGTATTAGTATTTTATTGAAACAACACAAGTGTCAATCTCTTCATCTACTTCCCCAGAAGTTAGCACACTCCAGAAAACTTTAGTTACTATCGTTATCGCCATCTCCCCTTTGGGAGTAATTGCTGCGATAGTAGTTATGTTCCTTGAGAAACTGAACGTCCAGCCTCTCGATATTGGTCTTTTTCTCGGGATGTACATCCTGAATTTTATCGGGATTACCGTCGGGTATCACAGGCTTTTTAGCCATCGTGCCTTTCAGACTGGACCATTTATAAGGGCATTCTTAGCCATTGCTGGATGTATGGCAGCTCAAGGACCAGTAACTAGCTGGGTTCACCATCATCGCTGCCATCATATTTACTCTGACCAAGACGGAGACACTCACTCACCCCATCTTCACCAGGGAGGATTTTGGGGATTTATCCAAGGGTTTTGGCATTCCCATATTGCTTGGATTGTGAATGTGGATTGGCAGCCTCCCTATAAGTATGCTCCTGACCTAATCAAGGACAAGCTGATCCGAAGAATAGACAACCTCTACGTCTTTTGGGTATTGCTTTCCCTGTTAATTCCTGGTTTCCTGGGTGGAGTCTTGACTGGTTCTGTATCAGGAGTCTTAGGTGGTTTAATCTGGGGCGGAGCATTTCGGATTTTTCTGGTCCGTCAAATCACCTTTTGTGTCAACTCAGTTTGCCACCTGTGGGGAAAAGAGCTGTTTACTACCTCTGATATGAGCAAGAACAATCCTATCGTCGCCATCTTGACCCTTGGTGAAGGGTGGCACAATAATCACCATGCTTTTCCCAACTCAGCAAGATTTGGACATTATTGGTGGCAACTTGACCTGGGTTGGTTCTTCATCCTGCTGCTTCAGCGCTTAGGACTAGCCTGGAATGTCAAATTACCATCAAAAGACGAACTGCAACCTAGAAGTATCTAATCCCAGGATTAAGAATTTCAGGTGAACTACCTCTCGCTGCGCACGCCCCTCGCGAGGGGCTTTCTACTTAATTGGGGACTGTCTTGTAGACCCTTGATAGACAATCTATCTAGACGTTACCTCTCCCTGTTAAACTAGAAAAGGCTATGTTGCTCAAAGCTAAGGTTTTAAAGCCTTGGAGTTTAAGAGCAAGCTGCGCTATGGTCGTGGCTAGGATGTCAAATCCAGGAGAAAAACATTAGTGCTAACACTGGGCGTAAATATTGACCATATTGCCACAATTCGTCAGGCGCGGCGCACTGTAGAACCTGACCCAGTGGCAGCAGCGGTGTTGGCAGAGCTTGCTGGTGCGGATGGCATCACCGCACATCTAAGAGAGGACCGACGTCACATTCAACAGAGGGACATTGCTCTGTTGAGACAAACGGTGCGAACTCATCTGAATTTGGAAATGGCACCTACCGATGAAATGGTAGCGATCGCTCTAGAGGTTAAACCCGATTACGTTACCCTCGTACCAGAAAAACGAGAAGAAGTGACTACCGAGGGAGGGCTAGATGTAGCAGGGCAAATGCCTCGCCTTAGTGAGGTTGTAGCCCAGTTACAGAGCGCTGGTATTCCCGTTAGCTTATTTATAGACGCTGATCCTGCCCAAATCGATGCTTCTGCTCAAACAAAAGCTAAATTTATTGAGCTGCACACGGGGAGTTATGCAGAAGCTACTAATGAAGTCAGTCAGGCTAAAGAATTAAAAGTTTTGGCCTCCGGATGCCAACAAGCGATTGCTGCTGGCTTACGAGTCAATGCTGGTCATGGTCTTACCTACTGGAATGTTTACCCGGTTGCTTGTATCGAAGGTATGGAAGAACTCAATATTGGTCATAGCATCATTGCTCGGGCATCTCTGGTGGGTATAGAACGGGCGGTCAGAGAAATGAAACAAGCGATGCAAGGTAAATTTTGAGCTTTCCTCAGTAACTGAAACTATGCAAACTTACTACTACGTTTTAGCCAGTCAAAAGTTCCTTGAAGAAGAACCATTGGAGGAAGTACTTCGGGAACGTACCAGGCACTACCATGAACAGGAAAAAGAAATAGACTTTTGGTTAGTCAACCAGCCAGCATTCTTGGAAAGTTCCCAAATGTCCCAGGTCAAGCAGGAATGTCCGCAACCAGCAACGGCGATAATTTCTACTAATCCTAAGTTCATCACCTGGTTAAAGCTGCGCCTAGAATTTGTCAAAACTGGTGAATTTCAGGCACCATCAGATAGTATACCTGACCCTCTAGCGTCTCTGGCATCAGTTTGATGGTTAGTTTTTTGCTTCCAAGACAGTGGCTATAGGTCTACTTTCTAATCATCTATGACCAGGGAAACAATACAGTTTATTTTACAAATTTTCTCGATAGCACTGGCTGCTTTAGTTGGTGGTGTCTTTGATTCGGTTTATGCTCAACCAATAACTCCTCAATGCCAACCACCACAAAACGGCGAGTACATTTTGTTAGTGCTTAGCCGAATTAGGAAAAATCACGAACAAATTCAAAGAATTTTACCCAATAGCGCAAAAACTGATTTTTGTCAATATTTGGAAGACACAGTAACTCGGGTTGGCGGTTTCAGAGGCATTAACGATGCTAAAGATTGGGCACGCTATCTGGATCAGGTAGTGGGATACTCAGCTTTTGTAGTTCAATCTCCACCGTCAAGCCAACCTAGTACTACTATACAGCCTACTAATAGAGGTTATACTCCTCAGGGATTGGGTGATGGTTATGCAGTTCTGGTGGACTACTTCAATCAACCAGAAATGGCATCCCGACTAGAGCAACTACTGGGCGTCAATGTTGGCTTGGTTTCTTATGCTCAGCGACCTTACTTACTGACAGTACACACAACTAGTGAAACCCAAGCTAACTCAATCTTAAGGCGACTGAGCGCAGGGGGGTTTTGGGCAATGGTTGTTGATAGTCGCCGAGTTACCCTACTAAAACGTAAGGTGGTTCGCTTTTAACTAGTTCCGTTTGAACTAGGTAATGGCAAATTACTAATTAAAATTACCAAGAAGCGATGGTGAAAGCCCCTGTCTTTTTTGAAGCAGGGGATGAAACCGAGCGAGCCGTCACAGCAGACACATTTATGTGTCCTGTTTATAGTATAATCAGCAATTAGCGAGGAGGTGATGCCAGTGTACGGCTGTCAGCAAGTTTTATTGAGTCCAGATCTTGAGTTATTGGCGATTCTCAACTTTTTATGCACACAATCCCAGAGATTGACAAACATGGGAATCTACTTTGCCCGTCAACTCTACTTTAAAGCCAATCGCTACATCAGCAAGTTTGAGCTAGAAAAAGAATACAAGCCCAATCGTCACTATCAGGCACTTCACTCCCAAGCAGCACAACAAATACTTCGTTCGGTCTACGAGTCCTTTAAATCCTACAAAAGGCTGCAGGACGCATACCGAGAAGGAAAGATTGAGAATAGACCAAGACTACCCAAATATAGAAAAAAAGGAGGTTTGGCATTAGTTAGTTATCCAAAGCAAGCCTTAAGATTAATAGATGGAACCATAAGAATACCATTGGGCAGACAGGTAAAATCCTGGTTTGGCATTGATAGTTTTAGGTTGCCGATGGCGAGCAACCTGGAATTTGATGACATCAAAGAATTAAGAATACTGCCAAGAAATAAGTGTTTTTATGTAGAGTTTGTTTATCAAAAAGAAATAGAAACGCCCAGTGGTGAACCCGAGAATGTACTTGGGATTGACCCGGGATTGGATAACTGGCTAACCTGTGTTTATAATGTAGGAACTAGCTTTATTATTGATGGCAAGCACATCAAATCGATGAATCGTTGGTATAACAAACAGATCTCAACAATCAAAGAAGGCAAGCCACAAGGGTTTTGGTCTAATAAATTAGCTACGATCACCGAAAAACGTAACCGTCAGATGCGCGATGGAATTAACAAAGCCGCCAGACTAGTTATAAAACATTGCTTAGAAAATAAAATCGGTCGGGTCGTTTTTGGTTGGAATAAAGGAAACAAAAACTCGATCGAGTTAGGAAAAAAAACTAACTCGGAATTTGTGCCAATACCTACAGCTAGACTGAAAGAGAGAATAGCCGGGCTTTGTGAACAGTATGGAATCGAGTTCATAGAAACAGAGGAAAGCTATACCAGTAAAGCATCGTTCTTAGATGGTGACTATCTGCCTAATTATGGTGAAAAACCCAATGATTGGAAACCGTCAGGGAGAAGAACGAAGCGCGGTTTATACCGAACCGCAATGAATTGGTATGTCAATGCGGATTGTAACGGTTCTGCCAATATAATACGCAAAGTAAGCAGAACGCTAGGTATTAGCCTAGACCGACTGGGTAGGGGCGTTTTGACTCGTCCCCACAGGGTATTCCTGTGGTCAGCTAATAAGAAAACAGTGTGGAGTGATGCGGATTCATCCCATCACGAAACATCCTTATTAGAATCCCCCGTCTTTTAAGCGGGGGAGTAGTCAACAATTAACACGATCAATAAGCCGTTGCTGCTATGCAAGAAATAGCGATACCTAACACCAAACCAACAAGCACCTGAAAGGGTGTATGACCTAATAATTCCTTAAGGCGGTCTTCTTTCAACTCTTTGTCTTCGCTAAACAACTCATCGATAATTTGGTTGAGAATTCGAGCTTGCTTACCGGCAGCTTGCCGGACACCAGCAGCATCATACATGACTATGATCGCAAACACTAAAGCGATCGCAAACTCTGGAGAAGCCCATCCTACTGTTTGTCCTACACCAAATGCCAAGGCAGTGACGAATGCTGAGTGAGAACTAGGCATTCCACCAGCAGTCATCAGTACCCGAAGATTAGGTTTGCGATTTTTGGTTAGATCAACCAAAAACTTAAATAGTTGAGCCACCAGACAAGCAATGAGCGCAACCAGCAACACCTGGTTGTTTAGGATGTCGCTAAAGTCCTGCATAATTATTTACTTTAAATTGGTCATTGGTCATCGATAACTCAGCATTGGGGAAACGATGAAGTATGAAGGATCAAGTATGAATTATGAAGTATGTTCCCCGGATAGCGTCCCTTCTATGGTATAATTAAGGATGAAGTTTGTTTTTGGTGTTCCTGTAGGCTAGGATTAAAGACTTCATCCTTTAACTTTCGTTGGCCTTACCCCAATACCAAGTACCTTAATGAGTGCGATTCACAATAAAGTCAGCGATCGCAATCAGGGGTTGAGCCTTTTCCCCAAAGGATTCCATTTGAGCTTTTGCCTCATTCACCAGCTCCTGGGCTTTTGTTTTTGATGCCTCTAGCCCCAAGAGACTAGGATAAGTTGCCTTTTGTGCTTTAACATCCTTACCTGCTGTTTTACCCAGTTCCTCCTGAGTAGCAGTGATATCTAGGATGTCATCGACAATTTGAAATGCTAAACCAATATTTTGGGCATATTTGGAAAGCTTTTGTAAGTTAGTTGTCGTTGCCCCTGCCAATATTCCACCACAAACTACACAGGCTTCTAGCAAAGTACCAGTTTTATGAGTATGGATAAAGGTGAGGGTTTCTTCTTTAATATCCAACTTACCTTCTGATTCGAGATCAAGCACTTGACCCCCAACCAATCCCGATGCCCCGACTGCTCTACCCAACCAAGCAACTACCTGCAAAACTTGGGGAGCTGGTACATTTTTAGTTTGAGCCGCCGCATATTCAAATGCATAAGCTAATAAACCATCACCTGCGAGGATGGCAATGTCCTCACCAAACACTTTGTGGTTAGTTAGTTTACCCCGACGGTAATCGTCATTGTCCATTGCTGGTAGGTCATCATGAATCAATGACATGGTATGGATCATTTCCAGAGCGCAGGAGGTTGGCATTGCCATCTCCACTGTGCCACCCATCAGTTCACAGGTAGCTAGGCACAGAATCGGGCGCAAGCGTTTACCTCCAGCCAAAAGAGAATAACGCATTGCTTCGTAAATTTTGTCGGGCTCCATTCGGGGCAGAGCCTGGTCTAAAGCTGACTCAATTAGAGCCTTTCGGTCTTTTAAGTAAGTTACTAAGTCTAAACTTGGGGATTCCCTCTTGGGGGTAGGTCGCCCCTCCGTCGCTACCATGCCTTGATTCCTTGATTATCTGATTCCTCTAACAATTTTACGGGGCTGGGGGTCTTCTTGAAACTCCCTTGTCTAATTCTTGTGCTTCTCGTTTGATGGACAAAACTCTTTAGAGCTGATTTGTAAACTCGCTGTAATCCTTGTAGGATAAGGCTTGCGCTCAACTAGAACAATTGAACTATTTAATAACTAAAAGACAATCATAGCAAGGCTTTCAAGCTTCTTAATATTTACTTTACAAATTAGCTCTTACTGATGCTACTTAGGATTGTCGAGTTTTGAAATTTATTAGTGGCGCTAAACTAAAGTCTATCCCTGTCAATCCCCACATTTAATATGTTCTTAAACAAAAAACACAGATTTTTAATATTTTTATATCTTATAGCTTTAAGTTTTTTTAATTATTTCTTTTGTTGACCTAGCTGGCTGTGAACTGAAATTATTTTAATCATCAACAACGGTTTAATTGATTGATTGTTATCAATCTTCACGAGAGCAAAACTGTTCAAGAATACCTCTTTGTATAACTAAGGATTGTATTATTTAGTAGCATAGCCACTGTCATCGGTCCGACGCCACCAGGGACAGGGGTAATATATCGGGCAGTTTCCTGAACAGAGTCAAAGTGGACATCTCCCACAAGACGAGATTTTTCTTGTTGATCACTAACGCGATTAATACCAACATCAATTACGACAGCTCCTGGTTTTACCATGTCACTGGTAATCAGTTGAGGTCGTCCCACAGCTGCTACCAAAATATCAGCTCGACGTGTCAGCTCCCCCAGATCTTGGGTGCGCGAATGAGCAATTGTTACTGTAGCGTTGGCTTCTAGTAGCATCAGTGCCAGAGGTTTACCTACTAAAATACTACGTCCTACCACTACTGTCTGTTGACCAGACAAATTAATCTGGTACTCTTGCAACAGGTGCATGATGCCTGCTGGTGTACAGCTACGTAAACCAGGCTCTCCCCTGAGCAGACGACCTAGATTAACAGGGTGTAATCCATCAACATCTTTATCCGGATGGATTTGGTGCAGTAATGAAACAGCATCTAGGTGTTCGGGTAAGGGCAGCTGGAGCAGAATTCCATCTACACGCTGATCTTGATTGAGGGCGTTAATGGTTTCCTCGAGTTCTGCTTGGGACGTGTTACTGGGAAAATGACGACCAAAAGAAGCAATGCCCACTTTAGCACAGGCACGCTCTTTATTACGAACATAGGCAGCGCTAGCCGGGTTGTCACCTACCATCAACACTGCTAATCCAGGTGGTCGTCCATGTTTCAACATCAGCTTCTTTGTCTGTTCTTGCAGCTGGGTCTGAATTTTTTTAGCTATGGTCTTACCATCGAGTATGTTGGTCATTGGTCAATTGGGTTAAACAGTGTAGACGGGTGTACAGATGCTGCTTACTTGGGTTAGAACATTGTAGATGCTGTAGATGCATGGAGCGATTTACTTGAGGCTGGGGAACGAACATTCAAGTTTCAACCTACTTCCTTTTTCACTCCTCCAAACAGAGTTAATTGGCAACTGACAACTGAAAACATCATAGGATTTCAATATGCCAACTAAGTATTGGTCAACTCTTTTACCGTTTTGGGTTTTACTTGTAGGAGCAGGGACTGTTGGCTGTAGTCCCTTAGCCCATAATGGCATTCATCAGCTTAATATTAGCTACCCTGGTGTAAAGGTCACGAAAATCCGTGATCTACCACAAAATCAGAATACTATCGATACAGTCTACCTTCGGGGTAAAGTTACTAATCAAGCACCACTTTTAGATGCGAATGCTTATGAACTCCAGGATGCTACTAGTACCATTTGGGTAGTCTCTCAGGGAACTTTGCCCAATATCGGTGATCAAGTCTTGATCCAAGGTAAGCCTCAATTTCAAAGCATTCCCATTGCTGGACAAGATTTGGGTGAATTATTTATTCAAGAGCTTGAGCAGCTACAACGGCAAGTCTATCAACCTAAGTCCCCCTTACTTCCAGCACCAACAGATGAGCAGTAAGCAAGTTCAAGTAGCGATCGCTATTCTATATCGGCAAGGTCAGTTCCTGATGCAGCTACGGGACAATATTCCTAGTATTCTTTACCCTGGTTTGTGGGGTTTATTTGGGGGGCACATCGAACCCGGAGAAACCCCAATCGAAGCTCTCAGGCGGGAATTGCTGGAGGAAATTAGCTATGCACTACCCTCAGCATCTTTGTTTGGCCATTATCCTGAACCCCATGTGTTCCGTCATGTTTTTGCAGTACCCCTGACCGTGGAACTCTCAGAGTTAGTGTTAGGGGAAGGCTGGGATATGGGGTTGTTGACTCCTGAGCAGATTCGCCAGGGCGAGTCTTATTCTGCCAAGGCTGGTCAGGTGCGACCCCTTGGTCCTGCTCATCAGCGTATTCTACTGGATTTTCTGGAGAAGCGATCCAGCTTAGTATAACCGTCCCTAAAAGGGACGCTTGGCCAAGAGCAACCCTCCAACCTTGGACTTCCGTCCACCCTACGGAACCTACTAACCTTGGCCAAAAGGCCACGCTACGGGAACAATCTTCAACCCTTCAGGGACAACAAGCATGCTTGTTGTCCCTGATTTGATTTTAACGATTGTTGAATTGCAATTTGATGGCTCTTCCGTACTTGTTATGCTAAATAAACACTTTGGCAAAGGGAGCAGGGAGCAGGGAGCAGGGAGCAGGGAGCAGGGAGCAGGGTAAAGAGGCAGTATTCAGAAAATTTTATTAGTTAAATTGCCTTATAACCCTTATTCAGCAAGCTTTATGAGTTTTTTTAACTGGAAATTTAGCATAGTAGGTACTGAAGAACTAATTTGATTAAATAATTAATCCCCAAAATGGGCGTTATTGGTACTTCAGTTGACCTGGCTGAGTTACTTTCACATCACCCATATCCGTAACAGCCAAATTTATTCTGTGGCGCTTGGGAGCAGTGACCAGTTTTTTCAGTTACCAGTGACCGTTTTTTTTCAGTTGTCAGTAACCGATTATCAGTGACCATTAACTCCTCTTCGTTGGTAACTGGTAACTGTTGAACTGCTAACTGGTTTGACGGCTGAGAAGCTGCCACAGTAACGTTGCTGATGATGCCAAGGCCAATGAGACTGTTTAACCAACCCATTGCTTAGATGCCCTCCGGTGCTGCTAATTTCTCCTCCATCTTGGCTTTGGGGTATGGGGATTGGGTAGGGTTGGTGTTCCCTTTTCCCTACCAATGCTTCTGAATTTCTCACAGAGCAGGTTAAAACTAGTGCCTTACGCGGGCGATCAGGTGTGATCCCAAATCCTGTTCCCACACCCCTCTTATTCCCATAGCCATAGATTCCTGACATACAAAGATTTGGTCGATTTTTATAAAGGGGTTTTGACAAGCGGATTTGGTATGAAGTCACCGCTTATACAAGGGTCATAACCAGGCTAGAAATTTTGTTAGCAATGTCCAAGACAGTGGGTAGTGTTTCCGCTATATTTTTGGCTGCCTGTTTGAGTCCTTCTCCAACTATCTTGATCATCGTTGGGTTAGGCTGATCTTCAGAGGCTTTATTAACTAAATCATTCGCAAGGCTGGCAACTGCATCAGCCTCACTGGCTTTTTGAGAAGGAGCCTGTTGTAGCTCTAGGTCTAACCTCTGGAGCAGTTCTTGAAGCTTTTCCTTGGTTGATGGTGTAATGTTTGGCGATTGTCCAATTATTTGAGAGGCGTTTGTCAATTTAGACTTAACGTTAACATTTGCTCCTCGGAAATCCCCTGACATATCAATAGAGTCGCCACCGACAACTTGGTGCTCTATATTTCCCACCGAAACGTTTGAAGAGCCTGTAAATGAAACGTTTTGCGAGTTATCTGTACCAGCCATAAAAGTTACCTCAAAAATGTTTAAAGCGGACTATTATTTGATTCCTATCTTGTCCTTATTGACCCTTTAAAGAATTAGAAATGTTGCCAAGGTTTAGCCCAGAAGAGTTGTTGATATTTACGTTTTGAGAGTGGTTATTATTAATGTTGTTAAAAATAATTTGCGCTAGTTCCTCTGTAAGGATCCCATTTGCTTTTAAAATGAGTCGCGTTTCGTCCATAAGAACATAGTAAGAACTTTCATAGAACGTGATTAAATCTATTCGGTCAAAAGAGTTATTCATGTATTCTAGTCTCGTACTAATATATGAAGTAATACTAAACTCATTTGCCAGCCAAGGTACTAACCAGAACCATATAGACACTGGACTAAAAAAGACAAATGCAAGGACATCAAACCAATTGTGCGTTCCGCGTACATATGTAAAGTAGTGAGCCACAATTGATTTGCCAGCAACGGCATAATGAACAAAGTGAGACAATTGGCTTCCCCTCACTGTTCTAAATAATATCTTCAAGAAATTCTTTCTGTCAGATCTTAATTCCCTGTCATAAGCAAGCACTAGGTTCACGGTAGATTGGCTTAATTTCTGATGTGTCTTGTCAGCGATTTCTTTGTTCATCTTGATTACAAAGTTCTGGGTGTCCTCCTCTGACCAATTATTATCAATGGGTATGGAAAATTTCGTTTCGTTGATTTTGTGTCCATACCTATAAAACAAGCTATTGCCTCTAAAATTGTCGCTTCCTTTTTTTTCTATCAATATGTCAATGATGTACGCTAAGTAGGACAGAAAAAATAGGAGCAATAGTGCTGTTAGGAGCAATAGTGCTGTTAGGAGTAAAAATGTTGAATCCATTAATAAAACTTTATTTTTTTTAAAAATGATTCCTATTGAGAGGGGTTTGCCTTAACATCGGCTCAGTTTTTAAATCCACCTATGTCTACAGTGACAAGTGCCTGAGATCAGGAAATTAAATAAATAGTCTTTGAAACCCCCAGCAATATTACTTTCAAAGAGTAATTTTAAGGTCAAATTATGGTTAAATATAGAGAATTCTTCGTTTTTTGGCTTGTATAAGGTTTAGAACTTTCTGCTAAATCCGTCCTGACCAGACAGCGCGAAGCTGTATTAAATACTGGGTGCTTGGTTGAGTTTTGAGAGTGCTTCATGCCCACTATACGCAGAAAAGCGCTAATTAAAGCAGTCAAAAGTTATCTTTTCTCAGAGCAAATATGGTGTATCTGTGGGGTTCTTGTTAACAGACCAACAGTTAGATATTTTGTGTCTAAAAACAATACAGATAAATAAGAAAAATGGATTTAAGACCTAAGCTGTTACTTACTCTTCTCCAAGCAGCCTTTTTTTTATTGTTACTTACTCTTATCGGAGTAGGCTGTTTTTTGTTTTATTCCTTTTTTTTTGCAGAGGATAGTCCTTTTAATCGTTCGCCAAGAGATAGGGTGCAAGGAGCTAGGGATTCTCTGGAATCAAAGAACATTATTAATGGTTCTGGGCGGAGTGAAAGCCGTGGCACAGTTGCGCCGAACCCTAGCAGTAATTCTGGAGCAAGCGACGACCCTCAGGACGATTCTGAACCGGACAACGAATTTGGCGAACTCACGTTTCCATTTGGTGGTGAGACTGATGGTAGTCCTGAAACAGAAAATCCACAACTGGCAGTTCCTAAACCGAGCTCATCACAGGCTGTCAGGGATTACTACTTAATGCTCAACCGCCGGGAGTACAGCAAAACTTGGGGGCTTCTGTCTCCTGGGTTCAAAAGGAAACACTCTAAAAACAGCTTTTATGAATACAAGACTTGGTGGAATAAAGTAGACCGGATTGTCATAGGTCAGAGAAAACAGGTAAGCCAGGGGGAAAACCAGGCTGTTGTAGAAATTAGCTTAACCTACCACCTAAAAGACGGACGTACAAGAGAAGACTACAACAAAATTTTTTACCTCGTGTTTAAGGAAAATACTAATAGCTGGATCCTAGATGACCTACTAAAAGGTAGTTCTGCACCAAATTATAGGTCTCAGGGCGAAGCAAATGCGACTATTGTAACCACAGATCCCACAGAGCCAATTAAAAACGTTCGCTCTAGCCCAAACACAGATGGTGACAACATTGTGGGAAAGATCCGTATAGGAAGTAGGGTAGAGGTTTTAAGGGAAGGGCGAGATCGGACAAATGACCTGTGGTACAAAATCTATGACCCGTCCTCTGGAACTCGGGGATGGATAGCAGAACAGTTTGTTGAGCGAGACTAATTTTAACAATAGTTTCCACTAGGTATTTTTTGCACATGAAAAAACCCTTACTTCGTTTACGGAAACGGCTCGCCTTTTGGTTTTTAAGCTCTTTAGTAGCTTCGCTAATTGTGCTGCCAGGGTGCTTTCAAAGCGCAGGAAAGCCTCCCGAATTTTCCACAAAATCTACCCAACAAAAACAAGAAATTTCAGTTGACCGTTCTCCTTCAAACACTGAAGAAAGCCTAGGATCTGTCTCCCAGAAAGCAGTTGTTAGTCCTGGGGAAGAGCCAGCCTCCGTTCCGGCACTGCACTCTCAGAAACAGCTTAGTTTTGAAGGGGAGCTAGCTTTAACTCCAACAGCGCCTTCTCAGAAGCCGCTTAATTCTGAACAAGAGCTAACCTCAGTTCCGGCATTGCCCCCCCCAAAAACAGCTTAGTTTTGAACAAAAGCTACCTCCGCTCCCAGCAGCGCCTCCTCAGGGGCAGCCTAACCCTGGGGGAGTGTATGGGCAATCGCCCGAGCTTTTGCACACACCACCGCAAGTAGAAACCCATTTAGGGCACTTTCCCTATGCAGAAAACCAGCGACAAAACTTAGTCAAGGTCGCCGATTTTTATGGGCGGGAAGAGTTTTTAGACCGGACGGCAGCAAATGCTTTTTTCCAAATGCAGGCAGGTGCAAAAGCTAGTGGGGTAGATTTAACAATCATTTCTGGGTTTCGCTCTGTTCCACAGCAAGAACGACTGTTCTCAAGGCAGATTAGTAAGCGCGGGAGTAGGGAAGCTGCTGCCCGGTGGAGTGCGCCCCCAGGTCACAGCGAACACCATACGGGCTATGCTGTTGACATAGGAGAGGGGGAAGACATTGACACCTTTTTAAAGCCGGAGTTTGAGAGCACTAAAGCTTACCGTTGGCTAGCCGAAAACGCTTACAGGTATGGGTTTGAGTTATCCTTTCCCCAAGGCAATTCTCAAGGGGTTAGTTATGAACCCTGGCATTGGAGGTATGTAGGTTCACCGGAAGCTACTGCTGTCTTTTCCCCAGCAAGACTGACCTACTGACGGCTAATAATCTTCACCTCCAAACTCCCCACACCATACTGTTCCCTTAGGGCTGCGATCGCTTTATTTAGGGGACAGTATTTCGTTGAGTTTCACCCTCCTAAAACCCCAACTTCTGCACCGCCCTACGCTTAACCTCCTCACCCCGCCGGTCATACTTAGCCGTAGTCACAGGGGAAGCATGGCCAGCTAACTTCTGGACGGTCACAATATTAATCCCAGCATCAAGCAGATATACAGAAGAGGCGGGACTCAGTAAGCCCATTTCACCCCATCAGTTGCGTCACTTTCTGCTCACTTAGTTGAAAAAACAAGGGATTGATGATGCCCTAATCCAACCCTATTCCGGGCATTCTTTTCTACAGACAGGTGAAGTGCCTTGAAGGGGGATTATCAGTAGTGAAGTACCCCAACCTGCTTAGCTGAGGTTGGAGCTTCCAATTCTCAACTCAAATCAGGGACGGTTTTATTCGTCTTTGGGATTTCCCGCTTCATCCGCCGACGCCTCAACCAGAGGCGTCGGCCTGCTGGAATTAGTCTTACTCAGCGTCCACAGGCAGACATCCGCCTTCCGCAGACGTATAATTTTTAAGACAGACTTACCTTGGAATTACAGCAACTATGGCCAACCAGCTGGGGCTTGTCTCTTCCCTGAACTCTGCTAGTACTTTTACACCTTGAAGGTAGCCTTTTAGTCAGTCAGGCGGGTCAGCAACCACTTTTATTATAACACAATTCGCAATAAGCCGTCGTTTCGCTATCCATCCCCACCTTGGAAGAAGGTGGGGAATTCCGCGAATTTTGTTAAATAGGCTATAATAGTACTAAATGCTTAACAAATTCACGTTCATTGCACCGTGGATACTCATACCCCAAACCACATCACCCCTCAACCTGACCACCTGACCATTACTACAGCAAACCTACTAGAAGCTTTTGCTGATTTCCTCGATATCGATGTGGCAGCAGGAGATGCTGCGGCTGATACCGTTAATACCTACCGCCGCCAGGTTCAGCAGTTTGTGAACTGGTGCGATCGCATAAATCTTCATCCAGCTGCAGTTACTAAAGAGGACATTAAGCGTTACCGCCGCTGGATGGTAGACACTAAAAAATTTAAGCCAGCTACGGTATCACTAAAGTTGTCAGTTGTCAAGCGTTTTTATCAAGCTGCTGTGGAAAAAGGACTGATTACGATCAATCCAGCCCTTGGGGTGAAACCGCCACGGGAAAAGCTGGACCCGGCGGCAAGGATTACCTATTTGGAAAAGCCTGAAGTTGAGAAGTTGTTAGCAGCTATAGCCAATGATGGTAGCCTTAAGGCAAAGCGGGATAAACTTTTGCTGGCAATCATGATATTGGAAGGTCCCCGTAGCATTGAGTTACATCGGGCAAATGTCTCTGATGTAGTAAAACAGGGGGGTAATCTGGGAATCCGGGTCGAAGGGAAGCGTAATATTAGAATAGTGCCATTAACACCAGATCTTGCTGAGTTGCTAATGGCTTATCTTGAAGCAAGGACAGAAAATGGGGAAGTGGTCAAACCATCGAGTCCTTTATTTATAGCTGTTGGAAACAGGGCGGGTGGCAAGCGGATTTCCCGGCGGGGGATTCGGCTAGTTGTGGATAGCTATCTCGAGCAAACTAACCTTAAGCAAACACCAGGAAGAACTATATCAGCTCATAGCTTGAGACATACGGCGGGTACGTTAGCTCTGCGTTCTGGTGCAGAGTTACGGCAAGTGCAAGATTTGTTGGGACATGCTGATCCGAGAACAACTTGTATTTATGCCCATGTAGCAGATCGCTGGGAAAATAATCCAGCATTGAAGTTGGGCATTAACCTGTCATGATCATCTACAGGTAGAATGAATAGGTAATTATTTTGGTAACTGGGGAACAGTGACTGGCACTCCTCCTTGGTGAAGGGATTGGCTTAAACAACTGAGAATATTTACCAATTGAGCACCAACCCAGCCAGATGATATTGATGAAGGTTGGGACAAGCGGACACTGTTAAGAAAGCGATCGCATACTGAATAAAGTGGTTCATGTGATTCGAGATCAAGAACTTCACGATGTTGACCAGCAGGGATAAAGTACTCCCCGTTCTGTTCAAAATAACCATGTTGGATAGTTAGGGGTGCTTGAGCAACCATTTCATCAAAAATCAAGGTTCCCTGTGTTCCTACAATCCCAAGCCGCCGCTGTTTATCTGGATTGAGCCAGCACAGATGAATAAATGCTTGGAAGCCAGTGGGATAGGTAAGTGTGACCTGAACTAAGTCAGCTAATCCTTGAGGGGTTGAAGGTTGGAGGTTAGCAGGTTGAAGGTTAGCAGGTTGAAGGTTAGGAGGTTGAAGGTTAGGAGGTTGAAGGTTAGGAGGTTGAAGGTTAGGAGGTTGAAGGTTAGGAGGTTGAAGGTTAGGAGGTTGAAGGTTATCGGGTTGTTGAGGGGTAAGTGATTGACTACAGCCTTGGTTATCTTCAGAACTTTCAACCGGCAACTGGGTAACTTGAAACTCTTTTTCAACCGGCAACTGGCTAACTTGAAACTCTTTTTGAAACTGTAGCCACACCCTACCATAAGCTTGGACTTGAACAGGTAGCTGTCCTAAGCAATGGTTGAAAATAGCAATGTCGTGAATGGCTAAATCCCAGAGAGAATCGACATCTTGACGTACTGGTCCTAAGTTAGTACGGGCGGCGTATCCATAGCGTAAGTCTCCTAAGCATCCTGAGTTCACAACCTCTTGAGCTCGCTTGACCGCTGGGTGAAATAGATAGGTATGGTCAACCATGAGCTGTCGCTGCTTTTCTTGAGCCAGGTGGCACAATTCTAGACACTCAGCGACATCAAGGGTTAAGGGTTTTTCTGCTAGGACGTGTTTCCCCTGCTGTAGAGCATCCTTAATTAGGGTGTAATGGGTAACTGCTGGAGTAGCAATTACCACTGCCTCAATTGTCGGGAGATCCCGTATCGATTCCCAATCTGTTGCCAAACGTACCTCAGGAGCTAGGTTATATTTATCTTTAATAGCTGCCAAGGTTTCTGGGTATGGATCAACCACTGCCACTAAGCAAGCATCAGGGTGTGTCAAGAAATTCCTGACCAAGTGTTTCCCCCAGCGACCTGCTCCCAATATCGCTACTCCGGTTTCTTTCATTTTTGCCCTCTCAATTCCAGAAATGCCTGTTTGGCTGCTGCTTGTTCCGCAGCTTTTTTCGATCTTCCTGTACCTTCACCTAATTGTCGATTTTTTAGCCAAACTTGGGCAGTGAAGCGGTTGTTTGCCCCATGCACTTGCAGGTTTTCGGTCAGATGATACTTTGGGAGCAGTTTGTAGTGAGCTTGAGTCCATTCCTGAAGAGCATCTTTGTAGTTTTGGCGGGCGGGGTCTTGACGAATTTCAGTAGTCAGTTTTTGTAAGTGAGGGTCTAGCCAAGGACGGACTAATTCTAGGGTATGGGTACTTAAATATAATGCTCCCAATACTGCTTCAAAGGCATCAGCTAACCGGGATGTTTCCCCAGCTTTGTTACCAGCGGCACTATTGGAAACCAGTAAATAACGCTCTAGACCATAGCTGCGAGCGAGTTGAGACAGAATGCGATCGCTTACCAGTACGGAACGAATGGCAGCAAACTCACCAACGGAAGAGTTGGGATAATTTTCCCATAGCCATTCTGAGCTAGCTAAACGTATTACAGCATCACCAACAAACTCCAACTGCTCATAGTTGTGTTCTGCTGAGATACTACAGTGAGTCAGTGCTAAATCTAGCAATGACCAATTCACAGCTTTTGTCTGAGATAGTCCTAACTTTTGAACTAACTTCTCTAATTGCTTCTGACGACGGGGGTCTTTGATGGTCATGGGTGTCTGTTGTCGTGAGTCGGAGAGTCCTTGGTAACTAACCAGAGTCTGCAAGAAGTCTAATGACTAACGACTTATAGCTAAATTGAGAGAAAGTCGGACATAAGCCGGGTTCTGTTCTCCCTAGCAACAATGAAAAAGCTACTAAAGAGGGTGGTTATCTATCTAGGACGGCTGTTACCAGACGCCTCATGCGGTTCTCCATATCCGGAACTGGTAAAAGACCAACCGTAGTTCCTCTCGACCTTGCTCCCAACCGGGGTTTACCGAGCCAGCACCTCTCGATGCTGCTGGTGCGCTCTTACCACACCTTTGCACCCTTACCTGTGAAAGAATTAGGAAAAAGGCAGGAAGAATAGATTCATCCTGGAGCCTTCTACCTTTATCCTTCCCATCGGCGGTATGTTTCTGTGGCACTATCCTCACGGTCACCCGCACTGGGCGTTACCCAGCAAGTTTGGTCTTTCGGGAGCCCGGACTTTCCTCAGACTCGCAGAAAAATGCGAATCCGCAACCACCTGCGCCTACTTTCTCTCTACTCTAGTTTAGACTTGATTAGCAGTTGGTTGTTAGCTGCTGGAATTGGAGTCAATCCAGAGGCACAGATCATTATCTGTCCCAGGAGCAGCAACTAGGGAAATGGAATGGGCCTTGGAACCGCTGCGGGAAAGCAAAAGCTAATCCTCTAGAATTTGTTGGATTACACTCCTAAGATCTTTGTCATCAGGGCGTTTTTCGAACTGCTCATGAGTGTATATCCAAACAAGTTTAATAACTGATGTCGTGGTATTAACTAAATACATCAATCTGATTTGTCCAGAAGCGCCTTGGCCAAACTTAAACTCAAGCTTATGAAATGTCAATCCTTGCGGTAACTTACTCTTTTTTTGTAAAGGTTCTTGGCGGGAATTGATAGGATATGGGTTCTCTATTAAATTTTTTAGGACTTGCTTGACAAGCTCATCAAAACTATTCCCGTGAACTTTCGCAAGTTTTTTTAAAATAAAGATAAAACTTCTGTGACTTTTCAGTGTCAATCGAGAAGGGAATTAAGCCAGTCACTCACTTCTGCTTTACCAATAAGATTTGAAGATGGAGAAGTAAAAGCGTCCTCCAAAACTGCTGATATCACCGATTCATATGCAGGGTGCTGACGTTCTATTTCATCAAGCTTCTGCTTACCTAATGCTTTCATATCCTCAAGAATAATCGGCTCAGTTGAGCTAGCGTCAGATCGTAAACCTTTGCGAGCTTTTTGCCAAGGAAACTCGCAGTGGGTCATATGACTAAGTCCATAGGCATGATAGCCACCAAAATATTCCCAAGTTTCTTCTAGAAGCTCTATCTTCTCATCAGGGATAGTTGAGAGGAAGTCTTTTTTTGGGATAGGTAATTGCTTAGCTTCAAACTCACTGTAAAACCTGTAAGCACGAGGACACACAGGAGCCGCTACGCCATGCTTGAATTTCTTCATCAAACAATGGCTGATCGTAAAGCGCTAGATGTAGACTTTGTGCATAGTACAGAAGCTTTTGAAGCTTCATGTTGGTCATTTCAGCTTCCATGCCATCATCGTAAGCTTTTACGATGAAGTAGCGAGCCGCATTGAGACAATCAAGCATAGTTAGACTCGCAAATCTAATTTAAATAACCTGTAATGATAGCAATTTATAATAATTGCTTGTGTATACCATTATAACCAAAACTATGTCAATAGTACAATTATACTATTAAACTAGGTGAGCTGTTCGCGTAGCGTGGCCGTTCGCGTAGCGTGGCCAAAAGGCCAACCTAAACAGGCAAGGGGTCTCCCGTTATACCCGGAGGGTTAGCGGGAGGGGAATTGCCTGACGGAGAATCCTGGTTTTGGACATAACTCTTTAATTGCTCGATCGTTACAACGCCACAAGAAGCTACAAAATAAGAACCTGTCCAGAAAACCTTTTTGTCTCCGTAAAACTGTTTTAAGTAATCAGAAAATTCTTGACGAATTAATCTACTGGTCACAGTCTTTATATTTGCTATTAACTTGACTGGAGCGACTTTAGGGTTAAGGTCAACAAGCAGGTGGATGTGATCACTCTCTCCGTTGAATTCCACTAAATTACAGTCCCATTTAACGCAAGTGTCAGAACAGATTTGCTTCAACCTGTTCGCGCAGCGTCGGCTCTGCCGAATCAAAATTTGATCTGATATGACTTGTCGTCTGTATTTGGTTACTAGTACAATGTGTACAGTAAGACGATATACCGACCTGTTTTCTTTTGTGTAGTTGCCTTTCATGCCTATTCGATAAATGCTACAATAAAAACATGATACTCACTTACTGCTACCGGATCAAGCCAAGTCCTGAACAAATTGTCACCATGGAAAGGTGGCTCGAATTGTTGCGCCGCCATTGGAATTACGCTTTGGGACAACGACTTGATTGGCTTCGTCGAACCCGTTGTCCGATTGATAGGTGTAGCGTGAGTTATGAGCCAATTGGTGAAATTCCAGAACTGGTAAATTACTACACTCAACAGGCAGCGCTCAAGGAAACTAAGCGGTTATTTCCTGAGTACAAAAAAATTTATGCAGAGACTCAACAAGTTAACTTGCAACGTCTCAATAAGGCTTGGGATAAATGGCTAAAACCTGATGCCAATGGCAAGCGTGGAGGTAGACCTAGGTTTAAAAAACCTGGAAAACTTCGATCGTTTGTTTTTCCTAGAATTAACAGTCCCAAAGCAGGAGCACATCTTGTTGATGGTGTTTTAAAACTGAGTCGGATTGGGTCAATTCCTGTTGTGATGCATCGCCCATTACCTGTTAGCGAAGCTTGCCCGAAGGGCGTAGGATTTACCCTTAAGCAATGCACTGTAGTCAAAAAGGCTGATGGTTGGTATTGTTGTATCTCGATGAAAGATGATACTGTGCCGGAGATTTTACCAGTGGACTCGATCAAGTCTGCTGTTGGAATCGATGTTGGCTTGGAGAAATTTCTAGTTACATCTGACGGTGAAGCGGTACCTATTCCACAGTTTTACAGAAAAGCTCAGGGCAAGCTAGCTGAGGCGCAAAAAGTGATGTCGCGTCGTGTCAAAGGTTCTAAAAACTGGAAGAAAGCTAAACACAAAGTAGCTTTAATGCACCTTCATCTGACCCGATGCCGAAAAGAATTCCATTATCAGGTCGCTCATTGGTTGTGTAGCAAGTACGACCTAATTGCTCACGAAAACTTAAACATAAAAGGTCTTGCTAGAACCAGATTGGCTAAGTCAGTAAACGATGCAGCTTGGGGAGCATTTTTGGAAATATTACAAACAGTAGCGGTAAAACGCGGTTTGTTAGTTCAGGAAGTAAATCCACGCGGCACAAGTATCGAATGTTTTAACTGTGGTTCTAGAGTCGAAAAAAGTTTAAGTGATCGCGTTCACTGCTGTCCTAGTTGTAACGTCAAAGTCGATCGTGATTGGAATAGCGGGATCAACATTTTAAATCGTGGATTATTGGCGGTTGGACTGCCGCTTAATGGCTGTGGTAAATCGGTACAGGATATCGTTCGCGTAGCGGAGGCCGTAGGCCAGGAGCAGCAAGTCTCATTCGTGAGGTTGAGAAGCCCACATCATAATCTTTGATTTGATGTGGGAGTAGTCACAAGGCCATCGATAGCAATCGGATTTGAGTGGTGAAACACCAGAAGAGGGAGATAGGGGTAAGAAGGGAAAGAATATCACTATTTTTATTAACAAATTAATTCCCCTCGGGCTGGATCACGTACAGGGAAATCTAGGGTGATGGGATCACTATCCAATAACTATTGCGCTGAAAATACTATTGGACTAAGATGCCTCAAGTAGTGGTATTGGTAAATATCGGAATCCAAAGGATAGTTGCGTCAGTTACCAATTAAGAAACAAAGGTTTTGATAACTGTGTTAACTTTGGTTAAGTTAACTCAAACCTAATCAGCAGTTAAAGATGGTTCGTATTTTACATTTCTTAATATAATTTCATTTATTTATTGATTTCGGACTAATTACCAAGTACTAATTACCAAGTACTACTTAATAAGTACTAATTACCAAGTACTAATTACCAATTACCAATTACCAATTACCAATCAGTCTTGGAGCAGGTACAAAAGCATCTAGACTTGAGTCAGCACTGACAAACAAGTAAAACCTACTCAAGAGGAGGGTTTGCATTGACTGAAAACCAAATTTCCCTCCAGACAATCTCGCGTAGTGAACTGCGACAGCTGGTGCGTTCTCAACTGCAGATACTGCTGGAGCAAGGTAATCTTCAGGGTGCTAAGCAAGTGCTGGTACCAGTACAACCAGTAGACATTGCGGAAGCGATTGAAGGATTACCAGAAGCAATGCAAGTGATTGCCTTCCGCTTATTGTCTAAATCTGAGGCCATTGAGGTGTATGAAAATCTTGACTCCAGTGTCCAACAGTCTCTAGTTGAGAAGTTTAAACATCAGGAGGTACTGGATATCGTAGATAAGATGTCGCCAGATGATCGAGCCAAGTTGTTTGATGAGTTACCAGCTAAGGTAGTCCGACGCTTGCAGTCACAGTTAAGTCCCAAGGAGCGCCGAGCAACAGCCCTGTTGTTGGGGTATGAGGAGGGAACAGCAGGGCGAATCATGACCCCTGAATATATTTCCCTCAAGGAAAACTTGACGGTTAGCGAGACATTGGATCAGATTCGTAGCTTAGCCAAAACCTCGGAAGTCGTATATTACCTATATATAACTGATAACTCTCGACATTTGACTGGGATTGTTTCCCTGCGGGATTTGGTGATTTCTGCGACCGAGACCACCATGGGTGAAATTATGACTCGTGATGTGGTTTATGTCTATACCTATGCGGGCCAGGAAGAGGTAGCACGGATGATCCAACGCTATGATTTTCTGGCTGTACCAGTGGTTGACCGGGAGCAGCGTCTAGTGGGTATTGTCACTGTGGATGATGTGATTGATATCTTGGAGCAGGAAGCAACAGAAGATATGTACGCGGTCGGTGGTGGTGTCCAATCGGAGGGGGATAATTATTTTCAAACCAATTTATTCACAGTTGCCCGCCGACGGGTAGTTTGGTTATTTGTCTTGTTACTCACTAATACGGTTACCGGTACGATCATAAAGTCCCAAGAGTCTATTTTGCAGCAGGTTGTTGCCCTAGCAGCTTTTATCCCTTTACTGACTGGCACTGGTGGTAATGTGGGAGCTCAGTCTTCTACGGTGGTAATTCGCGGCTTGAATACTGATGAAATTCGTGACTTAGGCCCCGGTCAAGTAATTTGGCGAGAGGCACTGGCGGGGTTATTACTAGGAGTAATTCTGGGTACGATGGCTACTGGATGGGCTTACTGGTTACAAGGAGATTTTTTAGTAGCCCTATCGGTGGGAGTGAGTCTGATTGCGATCGCACTTTTAGCATCAATTGCCGGTTCAGCCCTACCGTTTCTGTTCCGTCACCTAGGCTTAGACCCAGCTCTGATGTCCGCACCATTCATTACAACAGTTGTTGATGTCTTGGGTGTGCTGATTTATTTCAATATTGCTAAATCAGTCTTAGGGCTTTAGCATGCATGCAAAAGGGAACAGGGAACAGGCAACAGGCAACAGGGAACAGGCAACAGGGAACAGGCAACAGGCAACAGGCAACAGGCAAAAGACAAAAGGCAACAGGCAACAGGCAACAAGCAACAGGCAACAAGCAACAAAAAAACATAATATGTACTTAAAATTGTAGCAAAGCGCTAAAATTAACTGTATAATTAAATTGATAACTATGGCTAATTCAATAAGTCGTAACCCTTGATTTATTAAGGTTTTGAGGACTATTCAAGATTCATAAAGTGGAAGAAATAAGTCGAATCTCTATCAAAACTAATGCATTTAATTGAACTGATGTTTGTGAAAATTCCACCCCCTTAAACCTTTTGCCTCTTGCCTCTTGCCTCTTGCCTCTTGCCTCTCGTAACCAAAACTTTTTCACCAATCCCTAATTAACAGTCCTGGTGCCAGTACTTATAAATGGCATAAGCGAGAGTAACGACACCGGTAACAATAGCCGATTCATTCACTGCAAACAGAGGATGGTGCAGTGGGTAATTTATTTTATTTTGGAATCCAACCCCGAGGCGGAACATGCTGCCAGGAGCATGTTGTAGATAAACTGAGAAATCTTCCGCACCCATAGAGGCTTCCGGTATGATTAAAACGCGATCGCTTCCCCAAGCTTCCTTAGCTGCTGCTTCCAACAACTGAGTTAAGGCTAGGTCATTTTGTACCGATGGTACTCCCCGCTGATAGTTGATGTGATAGCGAGCGCCATAAGCATTACAGACATTGGCCACAATCTTTTCAATCCAATCGGGTAGGCCAGCATAGGTTTGGGGATGAAGCGATCGCACTGTTCCTACTAGCTGCACTTGGTCAGCAATAATATTAGGAGCTCGCCCACCACTAATTTGTCCAATTGTCAAGACCATCGGGTGTAATGGGTTCTGGGTGCGACTAATAGCTTGTTGGAGGGTGGTAATCACCTGGGCAGCAATCCAAATCGCGTCAATAGCTTGGTGAGGGCGAGCTCCATGACCGGATTCTCCCATAATTACGATTTCTAAATCATCCGCTGCTGCTGTTAATGCCCCATAGCGGATACCAATAGAGCCTGCTGGAATTGATGGGAAAACGTGAAGACCAAAGATAGCACTGACATCCTTCATTCCCCCATCTTTAACAATCCAGTTTGCACCTTGAGCAATTTCCTCAGCTGGTTGGAACAGAAAGCGAGTATTACCAGGAAACCTTTCTCCGAGTTGGGATAGAACCATAGCTGTGCCTAAGCCTACGGTGGTGTGGACATCATGACCACAGGCATGCATGACTCCCGGTTGATGTGAGGCAAAATCCAGACAAGTTTGTTCGGTGATGGGTAGAGCGTCCATATCAGTGCGCAGTGCGACTAATCGCTCATCGGTACCACCAATCAGTTCACCGATAAGGCCAGTTTTGCCAATCCCTTCTTGTACATGAACACCACAGGAGGATAGGACCCCAGCTACGTAAGCCGCTGTTTGGTGTTCTTGACCACTCAATTCTGGGTGAGAGTGGAGATGACGGCGGATTTCGATCAGACGCGGGGCAATTTCTTGGGCTAACTCTTTAATCTGGGAGAGCATGCTGCTAGATAAAATTTTTTGATACTTAACTCTTTATACTTCTTTTTTAATGTGTGATGAGACAACTATTTCGCTAACAGAATATTGTCTTAATAATCGATTTGTTAAGACACAATCGGTGCTGAAACGATACCTTGCTCCTCAAGCACTGCAGCAACTCTAAGAATCATTGCTTCATGGTAGGGTGCAGCAATAATTTGTACCCCTAAGGGCATTTGACCAGGACGGTGAATTGGTACTGATAAGACCGGTAAGCCAATGAAGGATAAGGGTTGAGTAAATAATCCTAAGTTTGGACGAACTAAAACTTCTTCTCCGGCAATGACCATTTTTTCTTGACCCAGTAGGGGAGCAACACAGGGTGTAGTGGGAGCGAGGATAATATCCACATCTTGGAAGACTTCCCGAACGCGATCGCGAAACCATTGTCGAAACCGTTGGGCTTGAATATACCAAGTCCCTGGAATTAGGGCACCTGCTAAAAAGCGATCGCGTGTAGCTGGGTCAAAATCATCGGGACGTTTACGCAAATTGTCCAAATGCAGGTTTGACCCTTCATTAGCTGTAATAATATAAGCTGCTGCTCTGGCTCGCTTGGCTTCTGGGATAGTAACCGAGGCAGTTACATCCAAGCTACTAGCGACTTTAGCGACAGCATCCAAGACTTCTGGTTCTGCCCCTTGAGCAAAATACCCATCAGCAACCCCAATCCGTAACCCGTCAATCCCCTCGTTAAGCTGGGGAACACAGAGTTCTGGGAGACGATTGGTACAAACTGGATCAGCGGGATCTGCTCCCTGAAGGATATCAAAGGTAGTAGCAATATCCCGTACAGAACGAGCAAACGGACCGATATGATCTAAGCTAGCAGAAAACAAGAAAACTCCTGCGCGAGACAATCGTCCGTAGGTAGGTTTGAAGCCAAAAGTACCACACAAAGCTGCTGGTACCCGGATCGAACCATTGGTATCGGAACCGAGAGTGATTGGTACTAATCCCGCTGCCACTGCTGCTGCCGAGCCGCCAGAGGAACCACCAGCAATGCGAGTGAGATCATGGGGGTTATGAGTTGCGCCGTAATGGCTATTTTCCGTTACAAAGCCATAGGCATACTCATCCATATTTAATGCTCCAACTAGGATAGCACCCGCTTGTTTTAGTTTAGCTACAGCAGTAGCATCACGGGAAGCAGGATAATTTTCAGCATTAATTTTTGACCCAGCTAATGTTATTAAGCCAGCGATATCATATAAGTTTTTAACCGCAAAAGGAACTCCTGCCAATGGACCGGGATTGTTCCCTGTGGCAATAGCATGATCAATGTCTTCAGCATCGGATAAGGCTTGGTCAGTGGTAACCGTTGTGAAACAGTTAAGGGATTGGTTACGGACAGTTATTTTTTCGAGACAGTTAGTAATGACTGTTTTGGCGGTGACTTGACCTTCTCGAATCGCAGTGGTAATTCCAATGGCATCAGTTTGGTTCACGGTTAGCATCCTAATTTCAACTATTATGATGATTGAGTAACGCTGATCAACCAATAAACTAGATAATTTTATAGTCAAAAATTATCAGCATCCTAAGGTTCAAATACAGGAGCAGCTGCGATATCATCAGGTAAGCTAAATTCTGTGACTAGAGATGCGAGCGCATAAATTTTAGCGAAGTTTTTGATAACACCAGGACGGTGTTCGGGCTTAAGGTCTAAATCAATGAGTTGCGCCGTTGCTTCGACATAGGTAGCAGTTTCAAGTTTTTTGGGCATCATTACTAGTTATTCTTTAAGAATTTAGTAGTTAAAATTAATTATAATCTATAAATATAATATAATTTTAAAAGCTGTCGTTATTACTCAAAACTCAACCATCAAAAATCGGCAGTCTCTTCAAAACTATCTTCAAAAAAACAAAGTTAAGTTTTTCGTTACCTTAAGGATATAAAGACACCCGATATGGCTATGACTCAAACGAAAGCCGAAGCGATTATCCGATGGGAAAAACTCCCCGATGAATTTCAATTACCCGATGACCCAGTGGATGATATCTATCATCCCTTATTAGCGGCTATCCTCCGAGAGATTCTGGAATTAGCCGGATTTATCAATAATTCAATGCTGATTGCTTCCAACTTTGGACTATGTGCCAATGTGGACGGTAAAACAGTAGTCAAAGCACCAGACTGGTTTTATGTACCTTCCGTGTTTCCAGTCTTACCAGGGGTGATTCGCCGGAGCTATACCCCTCACACCGAAGGAGAGGTACCAGCAGTGGTTATGGAATTCTTATCCGAGAAGGAGCAAGGAGAATATTCCATGAACCCCCGTTACCCCTATGGCAAATGGTACTTTTACGAGCAAATCCTACAAGTACCAATTTATGTGATTTTTGACCCAGCCTCGGGAAGTGTCGAAATGCGATCGCTTAATTCAGGAAGCTATACCCTCCAACAACCCGATGCTAATGGACGCTACTGGATTGAATCCATGGGTTTGTTTCTCGGAGTATGGTACGGGCAAAAATCAGAAATCACCAACTATTGGTTACGGTGGTGGGATAGCTCTGGAAATTTATTACCTTGGGGAGAGGAGAAAGTTCAACAAAGTCTACAGCAAGGCTTACAGCAAGGCTTACAGCAAGGAAAACTGGAGCTAATTATGCGTCAGTTGACACGCCAGGTTGGAACAATTGAGCCTACTCTAGAATCACTCATCAACAACTTATCTGTTGCTGATTTAGATCAATTGAGTGAGGCATTGTTCGATTTCTCCGATGGGTCGGATTTATCCAGTTGGTTAGAGGGACTGAAAGGCTAATCAGCTGTCAGCGGTCAGCGGTCAGTGGTCAGCGGTCAGCCGTCAGCTTAAAACAAGCTATCCGGCTTAGGAGTTCAACGGACTCAAAGCCAAATACAATGAATTCCTTGGCCGAAAGGCCAAGGAACTTAGATTAAACCAATGCTTACCTCTTTTATTCAAAAGCACCTCAAGTAGCACCTCAAGTAGCGCATAAGCTGATAGCTGATAGCTGATAGCTGATAGCTGATAGCTGATAGCTGATAGCTGAATGCTTACAATCAGCAACGTCTACGAATCGGCTCAACTAAATAATCATACATCAGTTGATATTGAGCGTCTGGTTCTTGCTGCCATTTCATCACTAAACCTGACTTGACCAATAGCTCTATGAGAAAATCTAAGTGGTCAGTGGATAACTGTAACTCTGCTCCTAAATCGTCTTTTGTTCGGAATGGTCGAGTACCATAATTATCCGTTAACAAACCCAAAATTTTCCAAGCCGCGTTTTGGTTTTCTGAACCACAATCAGAAACAACCCCTTCCAAATAGCGCTCCACTAGCTTTTCTTTTGATCCGTTTTGCCGATAAGCAGCTAAGGTAGTGATTTGCTCAGTTTGCAGTTGCACTCCCACTATCTGTAATTCAATCGGGCTTACTTCTCCCACTGGTTCATTCTTAGCTAGGTCGTTTACCAACTCATCAAGTAATGCATCCTCTAGGTAAAATTTAGCTCTAGTGGTTAGATTATAAATAATCGATTTTGCTTCTTCTGGAGAAAAATTACCGACATAATAAAGGATACCTTTATTCAGAATGTCATTATTAATGGCATCCAAATCTACCTGACGAGCGCACTTTAATAATAGGTGTAGATAATCCTCCCGTAAACAAAGGATAACTTTGAGATAGGGAATATTAAGACAGTCACGGAAAAATTCAAAGAAGCGTTTTTGTTCAGCTGGCTCTCGGCAAGCAAAGAAAAACTCTTCAAATTGGTCAAAAATCAGGATGTTTATCTGGTTTTGCCGTTGATTTTTTTGCAACTGATCTAGAAGATTAGCCGTTTTAAGGTTGTTTTTATAACCTTCAACCTTTAAACCTTCAACCTTTAAACCTTCAACCTTTAAACCTTCAACCTTCAAACTTTCACTCTTCGACTCTAGGATACGTTTACCCAACTCTTTTTCCCAGTCAGTGTAAACCTTCAACCTAATCGGGACTACATCACGGTTACCAATAGGTTGCTGTTTTAGGGCGGGGATTAGCCCAGCTTCTAGTAAGGAACTCTTGCCCACTCCAGCTTGACCATAAATTACAGTTAGTTTGTGCTGGGTACTGGCAATGCGTTGCACTAGCTCTTTTACTTTGTGTTGCCAATCGGAAGCAGTCATGGCCTGAGATACGGTAGCGCTACCTTTACTCTTGGTCTGTGGTAACGGATTCTGTGGTAACGGATTCTGTGGTAACGGATTCTGTTGGGAGGATTTGAGTTTAACTGCACCGATAAAAGCAAGTAAACCATTCTGTTGTGCGATCGCAAGCCGTTCTTGTTTTAATCTAAATGCTGCTTGATATCGTTTTTGTTGCCAGTAGAGGGTTCCTAGAGTTTCCAGGATTTCCAGGTACAGTTTCGGGTCATCACCAATGCCTAACTCCCTAGCCCGTTCCAGATGGCTAATCGCTTCGGAATGTTGACCCAAGTGTTGTTGCGCTTGAGCCAGAAGTAACAGATAGCGACCAACGGGAGATTTATTTGTATATTTCTGGCTAATCTTATCTATATTGACTACTCCATTGAGGCAATATAAAGCAGAATTTTCCTGATAGCTGGAGTACTGTTGCTGTTGTTGGGCTTGGATACTTGCGGGATAATAGGAAAATTTTTTACTTCCCCCTGTTCCCCCTGTTCCATAGGCCAACAAATCTTCCCTATCCTGTGCAACACCCTGTTCTTCTGTGACTTTTGTGATAATTACATTGGCATATTGAGCGTTTGTGTAAGCCTCCTGCCAGCGGGATTTGTGTAGCGCCACTTTTGCTATAAATCCATAATCCTGAGCGATTTGAACAGGAGCAGAGTAGTTTCTGTGTAGCGCTAGAGACTTTTTAGCTAGACTTTCCAAATCCTCCCAGGCTTGCAGAGATTGCAGTATCTCACCGAGCTGATTAATAAACTTAGCCACTAAATCCGGTCGTTGCTCTTGTTCGAACACCACCAGACACTGCTCTAAATACTCCTTAGCCTTGTGCCAATTTTCTCCATAGCTAGGGTCTCCCGCTGGATATTGCTTAGCCTGATCGCAATAGCACAATCCTAGGTGAAACAGGATAACTGCTTCTCGCTCCCGAGGTGGAGGGGTAATGGGTTTACGGGATCTGAAGGTAGGCACACCAAGTCCGGGGAGAATCTCACCGTTGTTTTCGGGCTTGCTCTGGTGCTTGCGGGGTTCCTGTTGCCAGAATTCTAAACTTTTCTGATAGTGGGTGATAGCAACATCAATCTTGCCCAATCCATACGCCTCTCGACCCCAGACAAAGTTTAGACTGGCTAGCAACTGTGGTGGCAACTCGTGGTTACCACTTTCCAAATCCCGTAAGGCAAACTTAATTTCCTGACTATAACCAGCACCTAAGATAGCATCATTGGGGCAAATTTCACTGGCACCTAATTCCAAGACTTTGCTAAATAAAGAATTGGCTTTTTGTTGTAGGTTGCTAATTAGGCTTGAGGTTGGGATTTGAAACATAACCGTTGTTGCCCAACTGTGGAAATCTGGTGTGATGCGAATCAGCTTACACAGCACCTCATCGTTAATCCACAACACTAATGGAAACTGGAAATTTTTGCGAAACTCTTCTCTAACTTGGTTAGTGGCGATTAACAGTTCATCAAGGTCCGTGACTGACTCTAAACCAAACACCATCAAGGCAGCTGGCTGTTCCTCCCCGATTTCCTGTCGGAGGGTGGTGTAGAGTGTACAAGCAGATTGGTCTAGGAATACTTCCCGGATTGGGACAGAAGAAATTTTGTGTAGCTTGCGCACCACTCGCTTACGCCACTTGGCATAATTACAGTGTGCTAACATCAGCAAAAACTGTCCCTCACTAGCAGCTATTGCCCAGGCTAGTTCTTCTACAGCATCCCGGTGGTGAGTAGCTACAGGGTCGAGTAGGGGTGAGTTAGTCATGATTTTAAGGATATTGCTTATGCCAGCAAGTACTTATGCCAGCCAGTGAGGTAATTATATTATCAGCAAATTAAATTCTATCCTGGTAGCAAAATGGCAATTTTTTGTGATTTTTTTGTGATTAGTCATGATATGATTAACTTTTAAGTAGTAACACTTAAATACCTAAAACTACTACAGACTACTTAGCAATACTACTTAAAACTTATTAAAATTGCCATAGTGGTTTCCAGTCCCATTCCAGACTGCTTCTGACGGAATCAGGACTTCAGCACTGACGCACTAACGACACCAACGAAGATCCCTCTTATTTACATTAGTATTGTGCTTCAGATAATCCTGTAGCCAATCGCAAGCAAGGGACTGCAGTTGATCAGGATGTCTGATAGTCTCTAAATTCCATATAATTACTCTAGCAGATGAATCTGAAGAAGCAATAGTCTGGCCATCGGGACTAAAACTGAGGCTAACTACAGCACCATCATGGCCAGAAAAGGTTTGAGGTTGTTTACCTTTGGTGTTCCAAAGCTTGACAGTTTTGTCAGCACTAGCGGTAGCAATGGTTTCACCATCGGGGCTAAACACCACACTCCAGACGGTATTGTCATGACCTTTAAGAGTTTTTAGTTCATTACCATCACTAACATTCCAGAGTTTAACCATCTTATCCCTGGTAGCAGAGGCCAGGGTTTTACCATCGGGGCTGAAACCGACACTCAGAACCCAATCCTTATGACCATCGAGGGTTTGCAGCTCCTTGCCATCACTAACATTCCAAAGTTTGGCAGTCTTGTCTGCACTAGCCGTAGCAATAGTCTCACCATCAGGACTGAACCTGACGCTGTTGATCCAATTTTCATGACCAGTAAGAGTTCTAATCAGGATACCATTCTGATTCCAGAGTTTAACTGTTTTGTCCCTACTAGCCGTAGCGATAATTTGGCCATCGGGACTGAAAGCGATACTCCTGACCACATCCTTATGGTCAGATAGGGTGTGCAGTAACTTACCATTCTTATTCCAGATTTTGGCAGTCTTGTCTGCACTAGCGCTAGCAATAGTCTTACCATCAGGGCTGAAGCTAACACCCCAAACCCAACCGGTATGACCAGTCAGAGTTCGCTGCAATTGACCGTTTAAGCTCCAGATTTGGATAGTGTTGTTCTTGCTAGCGGTAGCAATAGTCTGACCGTCGGGGCTATAACTGACGTTGTAAACGGTATTCTCATCCCCTGTGGGAATAGGGAGTTCATTACCGTATCGACTCCAAAGTTTAACCGTGTTGTCAGCACTAGCGCTAGCAAGGGTCTGGCTGTCGGGGCTGAAATTAACGCTCCATACCGTACTTTCATGACCGGTAAGGGTTTCGAGTAGCTGGCCATTTCGATTCCAAAGTTTGACGGTATTGTCAGCACTAGCGCTAGCAAGGGTCTGACCGTCGGGACTGAAACTGATGGTAGTCACAGTACTTTGATGACTTTCATGGTCATCGGTTCCCAATGTCTGATACCGAGTACCGTCAAGTTTCCAGAGTTTGACAGTTTTATCCTTACTACCAGTAGCAATCAGTTTACCTTTGGGACTGAAACTGACGCTGAAAACCGCATCCTCATGGGCTTGTATGGTTAGAGGCTTTCTCTTGTACAAGCCATTCCGGTCTCTACGCCAGAGTTTAACCGTTTTGTCAAAACTCCCGGTTGCCAGCACCTTGCTATCGGGGCTGAAACTAATACTGAGCACTGCTTTATCATGGGCTTTGAAGATTTGGGGTTTTTTGCCTTCGAGGCTCCAGATGATAACTTTTCCATCCTCGCTAGAAGCAGCAAGGCTTTTGCGATCAGGGCTAAAACGCACGCTCCAAACTAAATCAGTATGCCCTGTCAGGGTTTGAATATACTTACCATTCCGTTGCCAAACTTTAACAGTTTGATCTTTACTAGCGGTAGCAATCAACTTCCCATCAGGACTGAAGGTAACACTCTTGATTTCATCCTTATGTCCATGCTTTCCTGCTAACGTGTAGAGTTGTTTGCCTTCCTTGGACCAGATTTTGACAGTTTTGTCGGAACTAGCCGTAGCAATTAGCTCACCGTCGGGACTGAAACTAACAGTGTTGACTGTATTATCATGACCTTCTAAGCGATTGCGCTCTCTAACCCCATAAAAGGCTTGCTGTAGAGAACTCATCGCTATATCCTTAGTGTCAGAGCTGACCCGAACTGACCACTTGAGTTTTTTTCCTGCCTGTAAGGCATCTTTTAGTGGATCGAGGGCATGATTATTCGAACCGTAAAGGGCTTCTGAGGATTTAATCAAAGCTGTGATTTCGTTGTTTCTAGCAAGAGCCCAAAATATAGCAGCAGAAACGGTTGAGACCGCTAACATGCCAACTAGAACAATGGAGCCGGTCAGTGCTATCTTCGACTTCTGTAACCGGGCTTGAGAAAGCCGATGTTGCTCTTGGACTTCCTTAAGTTTGGCGAGTAATTCGCTATCTTGCTGCTGGCGAATCACAGAAACTAGATAATCATGAACCAGTTGATAGCGGTTAAGGGGACTTTCTCGTAAGAGCACCACTAATCCTGATTCGACTAGGATATTTAAGACTAAATCTAACTGGTCTATTTCTTCTATCGCTAAATCCACTGCCAAGGATTTTAAGTCTTTTTCCAAATCCTGGCGGGTCTTAGGCGGGCGGGTGTTATTTTCTTCAGTTAGTAAATACAAGATCAGTTCAGCAGCTTTTTCATTCTCGGAGCCACAATCTGCGATCACTTCTTGCAGGTAACGCTGCACCAATTTTTCTTTAGGACCTTTTCTCCGATAATGAGCTAGGGTAGTAATTCCTTCAGTCTGTAGTTGAGCTCCTACTATCTGTAATTCAATGGGACGAACTTCTCCTTCACTGCTACCTAGTTCCTGCACTAAGGTGTTTACTAAGGCTTCTTCTAAATAAACTTGAGAGCGCTCGGTTAGTCGTTGAATAATAGATTTAGCATCCTCTAGGGAGAAATTACCTAAATAATAAAGAATAGTTTTGTTGAGAATATTATTGTTGATTGAATCAAAATTTTTATGACGAATTCCCTGCAACAAAAAATACAAATCATTTTCCCGTAATGACAAGATAACCTTGACGAAAGGAATCTTAAGACACTCCCGGAAAAAATCAAAGAAGCGTTTTCTTTCAGTAGGATTATCCGAAATCAAGAAAAACTCTTCAAACTGGTCAAAAATCAGCACCGTTAGCAAATTGCTATGTTCATTTTGTCGCAATTGCTCTAAAAGGGTTGAATGTTGCAGGTTAGTTTGGGTTGAATGTTGCAGGTTAGTTTGGGTTGAATGTTGCAGGTTAGTTTGGGTTGAATGTTGCAGGTGAGAAGACTGCTGTGAACCTTGGCCTTTCGGCCACGCTTTCGCCGTAGGCGACGCTCCGCGAACGCGAACAACCTTCAACGGGTCAACCTTCAACCCAGAAAACCCTTCACCGTTCAACGGGTCAACTTCCAACTGAGAAGAAGCTAAGGATTTCCAGACTTCCCTGACCCAATCGGTGTAAACCCTTACCAAAATTGGTACGACATCACGGGTTCCAATTACCTTAGTTTTGAGAGTGGGGACTAATCCAGCTTCTAGCAGGGAACTCTTACCTACCCCTGACTGACCGTAAATCACTGTCAGTTTGTGCTGGGTGCTGCCAATACGTTCCACTAAGCGCTCTACATCGTTCTGACGTACAGAAGCAGTGATTTCCTCCGCAGCAGTTTCCTGCTCTAGGAGTAAGGTAGAAGTTTGGCGTAGATGAGGTTTAAGCCGACCAGGTCCGATAAAGGCACGGAAACCGTACTGCTGCTCAACGGAGAATCGTTCTTGTTTGACCCGAAAGGCTTCTAGATACTGCTTTTGCCGGAAATAAAGCGTCCGCAATTTTTCCAAAATGCGAATATAAAGTTGTGGGGCATCCATTGGACCGGTTTCCTTAGCCCTTTCCAGGATAGTGATCGCCTCCTCCGACTGACCCAAATGCCCCTTCGCTTTAGCCAGAAGCAGTAGATAGGACATTTGATACTGTCCGGAGGTATTAGTTAACCGTGTTAGGAGTTCTAAAGCTTTCCTAGCTGCTTGCTGAGCGCCCATCCAACGGCAGTCTTGAAGGGCGACTGCAGCGATAAATCCATAATCTTGAGACAGTTGCAGTGAATTTCCATAGGTTCTGTGCAGTACCAGGGAGCGTTGCGCCAGACCTTGTAAGTCTTTCCAAGCTTCCAGTCGTTGTAGGGTTTCGCCAAGTTTAGTAATAAACTTGGCGATTAAATCTGGGCGTTTTGCTTGTTCAAATGTATCGATACATTTTTGAAAATACCCTCTGGCTGTGATCCAGTGGTGACGAGTTTGGGAGCGATTGAGTTCAGCCAGGTTCAGATAACACAAACCGATATGAAACAGCAGTAGAGCTTGACGTTCTACTGGTGAAGGGGTTGAGGGGTCTCTCGGCAACGTCCGGAGGGAAGTAGGTATTTGGGTAGTTCGACCCAGTCTGGAGGTAAAACTAGTCTGCTGTTGTGTTTTCTGCTGTTGTGTTTCGCAGCTCCTAGATTGCTGCTGCCAAAAGGCTAAACTTTGCTGATAATACTCTAACGCCTGTTCGATCTGACCATTAATATAAGCTTCTCGACCAAGGACAAATGGCAAACTAGCTTCTTGGGTTATGTCTAAGACATCTCCACGAGTTTGCAAATCCCTCAAAGCTGAGTCCAATTCTCGGCAATAGCTGGAACCGAAAATAGCGGTATTGGGTAGGAACTGATCCCCACCGGCATCCAAAATACGAGTAAATAAATAACTCTCTCGCTCTGCTAGAGCTTCAATCAATTGACTAGAGGAGAGGACAAAATCTGTGGTTGTTGCCCAACTCTCTAAATCTGGCACAAACCGAATCAGCGTTTGCAATACCTCGTCATTTACCCATAACACTAGAGGGAAGGGGCAATGCTTGCGAAACTCCTCCCGCACTTGGTTGGTAGTGATTAGTACTTGCGACCGGTTGCTCAGGGACTCTAAACCAAAGACCATCACCGCAGCTGGCTGTTGATCCCCTAGCTGCTCCAAGATAGTGGTATAGAGACTTTTAACCTTAACCGACTGGTTCAGGTATATTTCCTGGAACTCAACAGCACAGACTTGCCGCAACTTCCGGACAATGTACTCCTGTAAAGCTTCATAGTTGCGGCGGGCTAAAATCAGGGAAAACTCCCCTTGGGACGTCTCAATCGCCCAGGCGAGTTCCTGCATTGAATTAAAGTTGTAGGCATCCGCATCTTCTACGCGGTATAAGCTAGGCATGATTTGAATCCTTCCGCTTCTGCCAAAATGGGATTAACGTCAAACCAAGACCCATCTTGGTCTCGGTACTCATAGACGAACATGCTGCGGATCAAGACTTGGTAACCTTCATCTCCAACTACCTTCTTGTGTTTAGCAACATGACACAATAATTCCCACTCATCGTCTGAGATGGGTAGGGTTAGTTCATTGCGCCGGTCTCGAATTACAGTTTCTAACATGCCTTGAGACAGAGGTAATCGTCTTTCTTTCTTGATCCAGGTACTGAGGAACCGGAGCAAATTCCGCACATGACCCCCGCTAGCGTAACACAGGCGATCTAAAGTGTCAGGGGAGTCGAACACCTCTTTTACTCTAGCAAGACGCGACCCAGGCTCTAAATCAGGGAAGGCTCTAGCGAGTACCATTTGTCGCAGCAGAGCCATGCCCTGTTCATGGGGAGTGCCATCTCGTAACCTTACCGGTACCATTGGTAACACTTTGGGATCTACCACAAAGCGTTGAGTCAAGGCACTATAGTCATTAGAAAATCGTAGCGCTAGGGGCATGGTATAGACCACATGACAGTGTAACCCCTTTAACTGGGCTCCACGATCCACAAATAGATATTCCGGCTGATCACGTCCCCAAGGCTTCTGGGAAGCATCCACCCGATCGAGGTTATCTACAATTACCACTAGCCCTTGTTTCCCCACTTGTTGGAGGTTTGCGATCGCAGGTTCGAGCAACTCTTGGTTAATCACTTCTAACAACCGATTGGTTTGAGGTTCGAGATATTGCCGTAACCGACTGCGCAGATCCGGGCTATCCTTAGCCTTAGCCGTAATCTCACCAATCCCAACTGCAAGGGAAACCGCCCCCTCCGTGTCTACTCCAACCTCACCAATCCCAGGAACTCCTACCCGACCGCTTAATTCAATTTCAGTGAGCAATAGTTTAGCCGCACCTGCCAGTAATTTTTTAAAGCCTTTCGGTTCACCTAGCTTAATTTTGTCTAAGCTTTCACTGACGCGACGAGCAATAGCGAGTAAAATGTCACCAACATCTACATCTCCCATTTCCAAGTCTTGAGAAGACTCAAAATAGACCACGTGAAAGTCAGCTTCTTCCAATTCGGCTTTCAACCGCAGTAATTCCGTAGATTTACCACAACCAATATGTCCAGTAAATAGCTCACAGGTCGGCTCATCCATGGAGAAGAAGGTGATATTGTCCTTCAACTCTTCAATGATCTTGCCCCCTCGCACTGAGGAAAAATCGATATAATAATTAAGGTCTTCAGGCTGTTCTACCGTTAAGGTTTTGCTGGGATTACAGGCTTTATATAATTTTTGGATGTTTACTGTCATAGGTTTCCTTTCTCATTAGTCATTACTCATATCTGGCACCAAGTTAAAAATTCACCTACCTATTAAGGTAGGGAATCGGGAATCGGAACCCACCCCTAACCCCTCCCAGGATGGGAACGGGAATCGGGAATCGGGAACAGGGAAAAGTCATAAAATTTGAGGATTTTATAACTGATTATATATCCAATACTATTAGTCATTAGTTAGTTTGGCTTAGTTTTTTTTTATTATGACTAATTATGGTATTATGATTTACTTGTTATTACCCATTCCATTTTATCACTTCCTCTAGGTATCCGTGTAGGAATTGTGATAATTTTTGATGCCATATTCCCTGCTCCCTACTCCCTACTCCCTGCTCCCTACTCCCTGCTCCGCTGTTCCCTTTGCTATAACAATTTCAAACTGTAACTGATGGCTATCTATAAAATCATGGGTAAAATGATCGACGACATTGGTATCAGCAAGTTCCAAATTGTAGAAATCTATAAATTCTTGGTCAAAATAGGGACCAGCATGCCAAGTTCCTACTTCTAATTTAATAAAGCAGTTACCTGGAATCCGAAAAGCGGCGATATCCTCTAAAACTGGTTGGTCATCCTGAGTGGGAGGAGCTACAGCCATGAACCAGTCTTTCCCTTCTAGAGAACCGAGACACTGAGTACATTGGACGTGGCGAGTAATTTTATCAAACTTACGACCTTTGTGGTGTAGCCGCATGATATAAAACCGGGATGTCCCATTGTCGAGGTTTAACTGAGCATCATCTTGATCATAGGGTTTGCCATCTTCACTGGCAAAGATGACTTGACCGTAGGGCTGAAAGTTCTCTGATGTCACCCATTCCGCGTGTAGTTTTTGAATCGTCTTGACTTTACTCATCCTTAGGCTCCGGCGTCAGTAGTTAAGAATTAACAGCTTATTGATTTTAGCTTGTGCAAGTGCCTTGCTGTTACTCTGGCAACTAGTCTTTACACTTTTTATATGATATCCTTTATAGGGGATTTTTTTGAAATCATTAAATCAATCATCAGTTTAATCTTTATGGTTAGGTTCGGCGTACATTCTTTATATTATAGTCGATTAATCTATCTATATTAATCTCTAACTATAAAAATAGTATTGGATATAATATTTAATCAAGCCACTAATCTGACTTAATAAAAAAGGTTAAAATACCTTTATTTTCCCATTCAAAATGCCCTAACTATTAAGGTTAATTGATGACTTTTACTTGCTCAAACCAAGACAATGTGCTCTATCGCTTCTGGAAACTGGCGATCATCAATATTCTGTCTAATCTGACGGTACCCCTTGCGGGTTTAATCAGCGTGGCTTTCTTAGGTCATTTAGATCAAATCCGCCACTTAGCTGGAGTCGTTATCGCCACTATCCTGTTTAACTTCATCTACAAAAGTTTGGGGTTTTTACGGATGGGAACTACTGGGGTAACCGCTCAAGCCGTCGGACGAAATGACCGAGATGCTATGTTACTGGTGGGACTTCGTAATGGCTTAATTGCTCTGATTTTAGGTGTAGTTATCTTAAGTTTACAGTATCCTATTAGAGAGCTGGGATTTGCTCTGTTAAGTGCTACACCAGATGTCAAATTTTCCGGTATTGCCTATTTTAACGCTCGGATTTGGGGAGCTCCGGCAACATTACTCAATTTTGTAGTCATTGGTTGGTTTCTCGGTAGAGAAATGAGTGGTAAGGTTTTGCTGTTGTCCATTATCGGTAACTGCGCTAATATAGTTTGCGATTACTTCACTATTGTTCGGTGGGGTTGGGAAAGCACTGGCGCTGGATTATCGGTAGCAGTTAGTCAATACGTGATGGTTTTAGTGGGACTAGTTTTAGTTAGCCAAGAAATCCAGTGGCAAGAGCTAAGAGCAGTAGCGAGGCGAATTTGTAAATTGTCAGAAATAATAGCTACTTTTACCCTAAATAGTAATCTTTTTATTAGAACCTTAGCGATTATTTTTACCTTGTCTATTTTTACCAACTTGAGCTCAGCGTTTGGTACCACAGTCTTGGCGGAAAATGCTTTAATATTAGAGGTGTTAAGCATGGCTGCTTATTTGATTGATGGATTAGCATTTGCTACGGAAACTCTGACGGGTAATTTACAAGGTCAGGGAGCAAAAGAGCAGTTAGTACCTTTGTTGAGAATGGCTGGAGGAAGCTGTTTGCTATTAGGACTTAACCTTGCTTTCCTGTTTATGCTGTTTCCCCAGACACTCTTTGGCCTGTTAACAAACCACGCTGAGGTGATCGAATCGATTACTCTCTATATTCCTTGGTTACTGGTAGTGTTAGCATTTGGTTCCATTGCATATATGCTGGATGGTTATTTTCTGGGCTTAGCCGCAGGACAGACCTTACGTAATTCTACTGTAATCGCCTTGGTGCTGGGATTTGCCCCTATGGCTGTAGCGTCTTGGCAGTTTCAAAGTGCTCATCTTCTTTGGTTAGCTTTATCTTTGTTTATGGCAGGCAGAGCGATAGTCCTGGGCCTAAAGTTACCAAGCACCTTGAACTAAAATATAGGGTTTGTATTGGGTGCATCTCCTAAAAGCTGTTTGACCCGGTGGTGCGTTACGGGCAGCAACCTAAAACTGGGAAAGAGCTGGAAAATCGGGGTGAGCCCGTCTTATCACGCACCCTACGCCTACTGAATGTTTACGATGTAAACATAAACGTTTCTCATAGTAATGAGATACACATAATTTTTTCCCTATTCCCGACTCCCGACTCCCGACTCCCGACTCCCGACTCCCTAAAACCTGTGATGGAATAAGCAAAGCCATGGCAATAATTTAAAGAAGTATGAAGTATCAAGGATTAATTGTAAAGGATGAAGTATGAAGGATGAAGTATGAAGCATGAACTATCAAGATAGAGGGAATTGTAGATGGCTCGTCAACGTTGGGCTTCAAGAACAGTATTTCTCCTCGCAGCAGTAGGTTCTGCAGTTGGCTTAGGGAATGTGTGGCGCTTTCCTTACCTAGCTGGGAAATACGGTGGGGGAGCATTTTTAGTCCCTTACCTGATCGCTTTAGTCCTAATTGGGGTTCCACTGTTGATGCTGGAATTTGCGGTAGGACAAAAAATGCAACGGGGAGCCATAGGCTCATTTAGGAAATTACACCCCAATTTCGGCAGTCTCGGTCTGTTTGCCCTGATGTCAGCCTTTATCATTGTCTCCTATTATGCAGTTGTCATGGGCTGGAGCTTGATTTACTTTCTGGCATCCTTTGGGGTCAAGTGGTCGAATGATGCTAAAAGCTACTTCTTTGATAGTGTTCTGCAAATCAGCGATGGGGTCAATGTATTAGGTGGTATCAACTGGCCAATCTTATGGTCTCTACTTGTAGTCTGGGTCTTGATTTATTTCTGTGTTTGGAAAGGCACGACCAGTGTGGGAAAAGTCGTTGTTTACAGCGTGCCACTTCCGATTATTTTGCTGGGCGTATTGCTATTACGAGCAGTAACTTTACCAGGTTTCCTCAATGGCTGGAAACTGTATCTTACTCCGGTTTGGAGTGCATTAGTTGACCCCGAAGTTTGGACAGCTGCATTCTCACAGATTTTCTTTACCTTATCTCTGGGATTTGGAATTATGGTGACTTATGCTAGCTACAAAAACTCAGAGGATGACATTGCTAAAGATACCTGGTTCACTGCCTTGATCAACAGTGGTATCAGCTTATTTGCCGGTTTTGTGGTGTTCGGAATCTTAGGATATATGGCTGGAGAAACCAACACCCCTTTGGCAGAGCTGGCTGCTTCTGGTCCTGGTCTAGCGTTTGTGGTTTTCCCGGAAGCTTTAAGCTTAATGCCCTTGCCTTGGCTGTTCAGTCTGCTGTTTTTTGTGATGCTGCTTTCCCTAGGCATCGACAGCGCCTTTTCCCTAGTAGAAGCTTTGAATGCGACTATCCTCGACAAACAACAACAGGGAAATGTTGCTAAGGTTTCAATTGGGGTTTGTCTAGGGGGATTTATTGCTGGAATTATTTACACTACCAGAGCTGGATTATACATTTTAGATATTGTAGATCATTTTGTTACTAACTATAACTTGATGTTGGTAGCTATTTTCCAATCGATCCTAGTGGGATGGGTATATGGTGCTGAAAAGCTACGACGATACATCAACCAAGTTAGTGATTGGAAGGTTGGGAAATGGTGGAATTTTTCTATAAAATACCTGATTCCTATGGCTTTAGTCGCTTTGCTAGCAACCCAGTTTTCGAAAGATATTAGGACTCCCTATGAAGGATACCCAGCCTGGGCTTTAGGAATTGGCTGGGCAATCGTGTTTTTGCCATTACTTATTTTCCTGTCTTTGCTGGTCACAGACAAAACATTGATCAATGGGAGAACAGATTAGTTTTAATGATTAGTTTGTAAGCCGTCAGCCGTCAGCTGTCAGCTGTCAGCTGTCAGCTTAAAATAATATCAAGTCCGCTTGAATACCCATCATAAAAGTATGGGGAGGGTGGGGCGTGTGGGGAGATGGGGAGATGGGGAGATGGGGGAGATTTTTATAAAGCGATGCAGCGCGGTCTTGGGGGTTTCCCCCATGAGCGACTGCATCAAGACAGGGTAATTATCCTGACATGATATAAACATCAATATTGATAGATTAATGAGAATGCAATCAATTTGACAATCAATTTGACAATCAACGGCGACTCACCAGCACAAACCCCCGTGTCTTTTTAGATTCTGAATCCTTAGTCGCCATTGCTTGCCACAATTCTTCAGCCTTGACCCAGACCGGAGGATATTTGTAACGAGAGACATCTAGGATCAGAAAACGGTCTGCTTCTTGGTTGTAGGCAGCTAAAGGAGAAATATGTCCCCCAGTTTTCTGAGCAATGGCTTTGCGTAAGTAATTGACTAAGACAAAATTTCCCCCTTCTTGCAAATTCTTTACCACTATGTTGCGAAACTGATCCAGGGTCAAATCACCACCATGGTAAACCTCTGCTTTAACTGGATAAGTTTCCAATAATCCTGCTAATTGTTCCAAAGTCATGCCCCGACGAGCAATCACCTCAGCCATCCGCACTTGCTCAGTTTTGGCATTAAAAACATTCTTCTGGGTGAAGCGGTTAGTCCTAAATTCCGGTGCCTCTGGAGCTTGAATTGATAAAGCATTTAGCACCATGACCATACTAGCTACTCCACAGTAAGCCAGGTTTTCCTGAGTGACAAACTGAATACTTAGGGGCAAATAGTCTTCTCGGGCTTGGCTTGCCATCAGTAACCTTTCTCCGTGATCGGAATCGAGGTTAATCAGATTTTCGGTCAGTGGAATTGTCTGGGCTAAGCATCCTCCATTGATAAGGAAAAACCCAATTAAAGTAGCTTGTAGGGGTATACGGAATAGTTTTAGGCTACTTTTTTGAGCATATTTTTTAGCATTGTTTTTATTAATCATATATACTATTTCTCAATTGGATGAGGGACTTTACTCGGGTGGTTTTAGGGAGTAGGGAGTAGGGAGTAGGGAGTAGGGATGGATCGCTTTTGTCAAAATACGACCATTGAAGGCTATTATCATCTCAGGATAATTACCATTAATATAATAAAAATTTCCCCCATTTCCCTATCTCCCTACCCGTGAAATTTTAGTCGGACGCAAGAAACAGCCCTGCTATCCTTATCCACTCATCCCCTGATTAAGCCCAAATGCGTCCCCGACGGAAAGGGGGGTCATTGTCTGGCTTCTGGTCTTTAAACATAACCTTCCACCGTGCATAATCTTCTAGACCAGTAGCAAGTAACACTGATTTCTTTTCTTCATTAACCTCTGGTTGAACAGATGGAGAAGCAGCAGCAGGTTCTGCTTTTGGCTTGGCCTGGGTTTTTCTGCGACGACCGCGTCTGGGAGTTTTAGTTTCTTCTTCTGGCATAATTGTTTTTTAGTGTTTCTTATTGTTTACGACATCTATTTAACCGTAAGCATTCAGCTATCAGCTATCAGCTATCAGCTATCAGCTATCAGCTATCAGCTATCAGCTATCAGCTATCAGCCTATGGGTCACAGCGTCGTTCGCACAGCGTGGCCAAAGGCCAAAGCCTGTGCCACGGTACTGTTCGCGCAGCGTGAGCCAAAAGCTGACGGCACCTCAAGTAGCGTGCGCGTAGCGCATATGCTGACGGCTGAATGCTGACGGCTGAATGCTGACCCTTGACCTAGGGGCACCACTACATCAATACCATCCGCCCCAGCCAGAGGTTTTGAGTTGCTGATAACTAGGGTAAGCAAAGGGTGCTGGGTCATTGTAATTGGCACCATGGGTCAAGTCCATGCGAATAGTCACCAAGTCTTCGCCTCTACCATGAACCACATCCACTGCCCGATAGGGTTGAATCAGATCCGGTCTTTTGACTGGTGCTACTTGTTTGGGTAATCTCATCAAACACTCCTTTTCTGGTCAGTAGTGCTATAATACGAAGATTATTGCTTAGGTAGCAAGTTATTTTTTATTTCCATTTGGGTTTTTCCTAAGTGTATGCTTTCCTCTCGGTGAAGATTATCTCCTGTGAGAGGTTGAAGCACTTTTTTTGGGATTTTTCAGGTTAATCAATACTTTAAGCTAGGCTCGACGGGGTGACAAGCAGCCTTGTGAGCCTTACTGGGTGTAGGGTGTGGGGTGTAGGGTGTAGGGTGTAGGGTGTAGGGTGTGGGGTGTGGGGTGTGGGGTATAGAGAAGCGATGCAGCGCCGACCTGAGGGGGTTTCCCCCATTAGCGACTGCATTGCTACTGCCATTAACCCAAGACGAGGTACCTCACCCGATTGAGAACTGCTATAGCGTTTGTATTTGAGTTGTAAACACACGTATTGCCAGAGAAGGCAAAATTCAAGAGGCAAAAGGCAAGAGGAGAAAGAGATTCGGAGTTTTCTTGGACAATAAAAAAAGACATCATAGGTTGACATTTCATTTATAAAGGCAATAAATGAATAAATGTGAAAGCCCTGCTTAACTTAAATTTTATAAAACTTGAGTGATACTTCATCAAAGCTTCACCTACATTGGCCGGATTTCTAGTTAATCTAGTTGACGTCGCAAATATTATCCTAAATCTAAGTACAGGACAAAAAATGGAGAGAGTTAAGAAAAGCTGGGAACTGGTGGTCAAGATTGGTGAAAATTGAGCGCAGATAATCAAATCCCAAACGAAATAGGCTCTTGGCTCGTCGTTGATGGGATGACAGATATATGGGGTTTCTGTGTATTTTTAAATTCCAGAGGAAAGTCGATATAATAGACATGCTTCCAGTCGTTAATTAGAAAAGGAAAAATTAGCCTATTATTTTCCCAGTAAGGCATTTCAGATGAAATGACATCACAGGTTGGAGACTCTCCTGTTGCCATATACTCTATTCGAGACTCATGATATCTACTCTTGAAATCTTAAAAATGTGATGTCGTTGAGGTCATTAGTTTTGATTTAAAATAAACTAAGAGTATCTAAAACAGCTTTAATTTTAGGAACTTCATGAGTTCTAAACAAATCGGTTTTTCCTAATGCTGCTAGAACTGCAAAGAAAGGTTCAGCACTTCTGACTTCTTCCCCAAAACATTCAAAAGCATGGGGGAGGGCATGACACACGGGAAAACCCAATTTCCGAAGACGAAAAGTATTTAAAAAGGTTTTCATTTGAAAACGAATGCGTAGGGCGCA
>NZ_JAAHHW010000040.1 GCF_010692325.1 Moorena sp. SIO3I8
GGGTCGGCGTATCAAGATTTCGGGGGCTCAGTGGGATGAGAGTAACGTCCCACAAGTCTTGAAGCATCGGTGTGCCTACCTCAACGGGCAATTTTCAACTTGAGTCTTACAAAACTGAGATGCACTCGTTACCCTTAGCCCTAGATAAAAACTATAGCATTGCTGCATCAAGGAATGAATATGAGCGGTTTGGGATACTGCCCGCCTGAAAATATCCGGTGCGCTTGACCCATTAAGAATTCAATTCACGTGGCGGCGAGCTTTCCAATGCTCGGGGAACCCAGTCTTGGATCGCGCCTTGGCCAAAAGGCCACGCTACGCGAACGGGTCGCACCCCTAGGAACAGGCAAGATACCCATTCCAAAAAACTATTAAAATCATTTCATTATTAAGCAACACCGAGTGCCCAACTAATACAGGCTGTGAGGCATAATTTTCCAGTCTTCGACCCTAGACGTTAAATCTTTCGAGGATGACTGGGTCATTCTAATTCTCAACATGAAACAATACTTGTGCTGAGCGAACTTTTGAAGTCTACACCAACAGCACCATAATTACCTTTACCCGTGTCGAAGGTCATGTCGAAGATGTAGTTATGATGGGCGCGATTGCCTTTGCGAGTGTTGCCAGTTTCCAGGGAGCCAGGGCGCGTGATCGGTCTGGGCTGCTCAGGATTACCAAAACCTTTGGCTTTGTCATCGGTAATACCATCACCTTTGGCACCGTAATCCCGCACATTCACCATGTTCGCATCCAAAGGATAGAGGGGATTCGCTGCGACTGAAGAACTGACCAAGCTGGAAAAGCTAGCAGGTAAGCCGATCACCAATAGTAGGCTGCACAGGCTTAGGGAGAAGAGCATGAGCTTGGCTAGGTGCAGAGGAATGCCTACTAGATTTTTAAGTCTTTGGCCTTGATATTTATACTTTAGATGTATAAAAAATAAGGTTTTGTGAATCATTATTGCCAAACCTTTACTGATCATCCAGTGGTAGCAGTTCTTAGTTAATCGTGTTTTGAGCATTGTTCGAATACCACTTTATGTCAAAAAAATCACAATATTTAATATTTAATTAATTAATTTTTGTGAAATTTAATTCAAGCCAATCTGGCAACAGATCTAAGTACAACTTGGGTTTAATTGAAAATACTGAATGATATCAAGTCCGGTTAATTACTTTCCAAATAATCCCTGAATTTTTGGTAATGAGTAATGGGTGATGGGTCATCATCAACTAGCAATTAGTAATTACTAACTACCAACTAATAATTACTAATTACCAATTACCAATTACCCTCAGGAATTATGATCATTATTTAACCGAATTTTATAGGATACATCGATAGGTTTATTGATGACTGAATTCATAAATATATGATTGAGTTTAAGTAAAACCTGTTAGTAATTTTGTTGTTAGTGATTTTGGTCTCAACAGTCATATGAAAGTAGCAATTATTGCCGGGGGGCTCGGTACTCGTCTAGCGGAAGAAACCGACACAAAACCAAAGCCAATGGTAGCAATCGGAGGGCGACCAATCCTCTGGCATATCATGATGCATTATTACCATTATGGCTTCCAAGATTTTGTGATTGCCCTAGGTTATAAGGCAGAAGTTATTAAAAAATACATGGTGGACTATTGTTCACTTAATAGTAACTTAACGGTCAACCTTAACAATGGCAAAGTCATCCAGCACGGTGCTGCAGCACCGGATTGGACAGTTGATTTAATTGATACTGGTATTTACACCAATACAGGGGGTCGGATTAAACGGCTCGCTCCCTACGTAGGCAATCAGACATTTATGCTCACTTGGGGAGATGGAGTTTCTGATGTCAATTTAAATGCGCTCCTGGAATTCCATCGCTCTCATGGCAAATTAGCTACCTTAACTGCAGTACGTCCACCTGCACGTTTTGGTTACTTAGACCTAGATGGAAACCAGATTACGGAATTCTCTGAAAAGCCTCAAACCAGAGAAGGCTGGATCAACGGTGCTTTCTTTGTTTTAGAACCCGGAGTTTTTGATTATATCGATGGCGATGACACCCAGTGGGAAAAAGCACCACTGGAGCGACTCGCCAAAGATGGGCAACTGATGGCCTATCACCACACTTCATTCTGGCAATGCATGGATACCTTGCGCGACAAGCGCAGGTTAGAAAGTCTGTGGAACAGTGGCAATGCACCTTGGAAAATTTGGGAGGAAAATAATGCGAGTATTAGTAACTGGTCACAAGGGCTACATCGGCACAGTCATGGTGCCAATGCTATTAGCTCAAGGGTATGATGTATTTGGTCTTGATAGCGACTTATTTGAAAAGAGTACTTTTGGTGAAGGAATTCGAAAAATTCCAGAGCTAAAAAAGGATATCCGTGACGTTACGGCAACAGAACTAGAAGGATTTGATGCTCTAATCCACTTAGCAGGGCTTTCCAACGATCCTCTGGGGAATCTAAATCCTGACTTAACGTATCAGATTAATCATGCTGCTTCAGTTCATTTGGCTAAGTTAGCCAAAGCGGCAGGCATCGAGCGCTTCGTATTCTCATCGTCCTGTAGTAACTATGGTGCTGGTGGTGATGACTGGTTGACTGAGGAATCATCCTTCAACCCTGTCACTCCTTACGGCATTTCTAAAGTTCGTGTCGAGCAAGATGTTACTCAGTTAGCGGACGATAACTTTAGTCCTACCTTTCTTCGGAATGCTACAGCTTATGGTGTTTCGCCGCGTTTGCGCTTTGATCTAGTACTCAATAACTTGGTCGCTTGGGCATTTACCACGGGTCAAGTGTATATCAAGAGTGATGGTACCCCTTGGCGTCCCATTGTCCATATTGAAGATATTTCCCAAGCCTTTATTGCGGTGTTGGAGGCACCTCGTGAGGTGGTACACAATCAAGCGTTTAATGTGGGACGCAATGAGGACAACTATCGTATTCGAGAGTTAGCCGAAATTGTCAAAGAAACAGTTCCAGGCTGTGAAATTGAATACGCTAAAGATGCTGGACCCGATAAGCGCTGTTATCGCGTTGATTGTAGTAAGATTATTCACACATTACCCGAATTCAAACCCCAATGGAATGCCCGTCGGGGAGCTCAAGAACTCTACCAAGCTTATCAAACCGTAGGCTTAACCTTGGAAGAGTTTGAGGGACCGAGGTATCAGCGTATTGCTCACATCAAACAATTACTTAGCACTGGAAGATTAGATCAAACCCTGCGTTGGCGTACCCAGCTACCTACATCTCCTAAAATACAACCCATTAGTGTTTAGGAGCTGTTGGGTCATTGGTAATCGGTAATCGGTAATCCTACTCTAATTACCAATTACCAATTACCAAAAGGGCGGAAAAATTTGTTGCAGTCACCCTGGAGAATTAGTTGACTTTAATAAAAAGTTTACTTTGCTATTGTTATGAATATTTTTTTGTTGCTGATTAACCGTTAATTGCCAACAGTTTACAGTTAACAATTAACAGTCATATTTTTTTTAAAATAATAATGTCTAATTCAATGCCTATTTGCCGTGCTAACAGCACTGATGACTTAGAGTTAATTATTTCCTTCGGTTACACCCCATTAGCTGATGGATTACTTACTAAAAACCAGTTAGATAAACCTGAATATACTGCTCCATTGGATCTGGCGTTTTCTCCTAGCAGTGGTTTAGTCCAAATCACCGAAAGTGTCCCCCCGGAAATACTATTTTGTCGAGACTACCCCTATTTTTATTCTGTATCAAAATCGTTAATAAAACACTTTGTAGATAGTGCCAAAGCCATCATTGAGTCAAGACAACTCAACAGCAACAGTCTAGTGATTGAAGCAGCTATTAATGATGGCTATATGCTCAAAAACTTTGTTGAAAAAGGAATTCCAGTGCTGGGAATTGACCCAGCCTCTGGACCTGCGGAAGCTGCCCAAAAAGCAGGTATTCCTACTCTTTGTACATTCTTTACCAAAGATTTGGCAATAGAGCTACACTCTGAAGGACGGAAAGCTGATGTTTTTCTTGCTAACAATGTCTTGGCTCATGTGCCAGATCTGAATGGCTTTGTAGCAGGAATTGGGGTTCTGCTGAAAGAGACTGGTGTAGCAGTGATTGAAGTCCCCTATGTGGTTGACTTGGTAGATCACTGTGAATTTGACACTATCTACCATCAGCACTTATGTTATTTTTCAGTAACTGCTTTGGATCGGTTGTTTAGGAAACATGGTTTATTCCTAAATGACATCCAACGTACTCCAATCCATGGAGGTTCGTTACGGCTCTTTGTGGAGCCTAAGGAACAGGTTAAGGAATCCGTAAAATCTCTATTAGCAGAAGAAGTAGCGCGGGGAGTTGACCGCATTGATTACTATCGTGATTTTGCTAACCGTGTTCAGGAAATTAAGCTTTCTTTACTGGATATCCTCTGGGATTTGAAGAAACCGGGTAAAAAGGTTGCAGCCTATGGAGCAGCAGCTAAAGCAACTACTCTGCTCAGTTATTTTGGGATTAATAAAACCCTGGTGGATTATGTAGTGGATTTAAATCCATTCAAACATGGTCGCTACATGGGCATTAATCATTTACCGATTTTCCCACCATCAAAACTGTTAGAGGATAAACCAGATTATGTGTTGCTGCTAGCTTGGAATTTTGCTGATGAGATTTTGCAGCAACAGGAAGAGTATCGACAACAAGGAGGTAAATTTATTATTCCGATTCCACAACCAAAGATTGTTTAGAGTTGACGGTTGACGATCAAGTAAGGGAGTAGGGAGTAGGGAGTAGGGAGTAGGGAGCCATCACTATTCCATAAAATCCCAAATTGGTATACCTCACCTATTTTATAAATGCTATAATTTAAGTCAACTTTGGTAGTTTGGGAGGGTACGGATACTTGCCAATTTTTCTTTAGCGAACTTCTGCACTTTCTGATCTGAGTCATGCTTTGCTCTATCTCGCAATAGTAGTAGAGTTTGGGGATGGTTTGGATAGTCATCAATGATTGCTGTCAGGGCAATTTGCCGAGGGTTTTCTTCCCGGCGCTGCTTGCGATAAAAGGGATCATTGACAGCGCGAACGCACAAAAATTCAAACATCCCAGGTTGATTTTTCCAACCACAGATTAATTCTGTCATAACTGCTGCTCGCACACGCCAATGCGGATCTGATTCAGCTCGTTCTTGGAGAAAATGTAAAGTGTCTGGGTGATATTTCCAACCACGGACTAATTCTTCCAGCACTGCTATTCGCACATCCAAATTCCGATCTGATTTAGCCCGTTGTTTGAGAAAAAGTAGGATATCCGGTTCATCTTTCCAGCCACGGGCTAATACTTGCACTGCTATTTGCCGCACATATCCATTCCGATCCGATTGAGCCAATTGTTTGAGAAAGGGTAACGTATCCGGGTGATTTTTACAACTACGAGGTAATGCTTCGGCTGCTGTTTGTCGCACAGCCAAATCCTGATCCGATTGAGCCAATTGTTTGAGAATAGGTAACGTATCATGATGATCTTGCCAACTAGAAGCTAATGCTTCGGCTACTGCTTGTCGAACAGCGGCATCCTGATCCGATTCAGCCAATTGTTTGAGGATGGGTAAGGTATCTGGATCATCTTTCCAACCACGAGCTAATGCTTCAGCTACTGCTTGTCGAACAGCGGCATCCTGATCCGATTCAGCCAATTGTTTGAGGATGGGTAAGGTATCTGGATCATCTTTCCAACCACGGACTAATTCTGCTACTGCTGCTTGTCGCACACGCCAAGACTGATCTGATTGAGCCAGTTGTTTGAGAATAGCTAAGGTATCGTGGTGATTTTTCCAACCATGGACTAATTTTGCCATTGCTACTCGTCGCACATCGGAATTGTGGTCAGATTGAGCCAGTTGTTTGAGAATGGGTAAGGTATCCGGATGATCTTGCCAACCATCGACTAATCCTGAAACTGCTGCTATTCGCACATCGGCATCCTGATCGGATTGAGCTCGTTGTTTAAGAATAAGTAAGATATCACGTTCACCCTTCCAACCACGAGCTAATTCTTGCACTGCTACCTGTCGCACATACCCATTCTGAACCGATTGAGCCAATTGTTTGAGTAAAGGTAAGGTAACCGGATGATCTTTCCAACCATGGGCTAATGCTTCGGCTGCTGCTTGTCGTACATCCCAATACTGATCCGATTGAGCTAATTGTTTGAGGATGAGTGGGGTATCTGGGTTATCCTGCCCACCACAGACTAATTCTGCCACTGTTACTGCTGGCACATACCCATTCTGATCTAATTGAACCAGTTGTTTGTTGTGAAGGTTAAAATCTGTAATAATATCCTGATTTTTTCTAGGATTTTTATCCATTTTATCGAAATTTTTAAATTAACAAACGGCATTAAAATCTGGAAATTTATGGTGAAATATTAATCTAGCTTTACCCCATTAACCTAGTATAACAAAACCTAGTATTCCCAAGCCTGTTTGCCTAATAACAACCAAATATACTTAAATCTCAAAGTCGCATAAGGTTCCACTATCCGGCAATTACTCAATTCAGTCAGCTCATGCCAATTTTATGTACAAGTACCTTTAATCATTATTTACTAATTAGTAGGTATGGTGATAATGTTGCATCATTCGCAGTAGGGGAATCGTTAACTTCAATGCCAAATAAATCCATCAATAAGCTATGGTAATTCACAGGGTAAAAACTGCTTCAAAATCTCGCTGGGTTTGCGATACCAGGTATCGAGGTGATTGCTGATCAGACCATCTTTGGTCAGGAGGTAGCTAGAAGAGCTATTGAAAAACACATCAGCTTTCCAAGGGACCCGCAATGTGCCACTAACTCTCCAATTTGCCGTGATCACCTTTTCATCGGTTTGAGAGATATCATGCATAACGAAATAAATTGTGCTCAAAAATAGCCGAGCGTTAAATCTCAGTATATAAACTATAATTCGATAGTTTAATTTTACTTTAAATCGACTAATTTGGTCTTGAAATTAACTATTTTTTGTATAAAAATTATAGGCAATATCTTGCTAAGACAGGGTTGGTATATCGTGCTTAATGGTCTGAATTACCCGCTCAATCTGGGATTGATATTGATTGGCACTCAAATCCTATGAAGTCATCACATTTAAATTCTAAAAGAGTCACTCAAAATGATACAACAAGCATTGTCCAAAAATTTTGCTCACACACAACCGATTTCATTATCAGAACATATTTGTCCCAACTGTGGAAACCAAGGATTGTCCCTATTTTATGAAGTACATAACGTACCAGTTCACAGTTGCTTAATGATGTCAACCCAGGAAGCAGCTCTAGACTTCCCTTGCGGTGATGTGGTTTTGGGGTTTTGTCAAGACTGCGGCTTCATCACTAATGTTTCCTTTGATCCCAGGTGGTCAGCTTACGCTCCCAATTATGAAGACCAACAGAGTTTTTCCCCAACCTTCAATCAGTTTGCCCTTGATCTAGCCAATCATCTGATCGACAAATACGACCTTCATAACAAAGACATTATAGAGATTGGTTGTAGCAAAGGAGATTTCCTCTTGCTGCTGTGCGAATTAGGTAACAATCGTGGTGTTGGTATTGACCCGTCTGCTGTAGTAGGACGAGTCCAGAGTGAAGCCGCTGACCGGGTCACCTTTATTCAAGACTATTACTCAGAGCGCTATGCTGAGTATGTAGGTGATTTTATCTGTTGTCGCCACACCCTGGAGCATATTTATCCTACCGCTGAGTTTATTAGTACCGTGCGCCGCTCCATTGGCGATCGCCTCAATACCGTTGTGGTGTTTGAGATACCAGATACCATACGAGTACTCAAAGACTTAGCTTTTGAAGACATTTACTACGAACACTGCTCCTATTTCACCCCTGGATCCCTAGCGCGATTATTCCGTAACTGTGGCTTTGAAGTGACTGACCTGTATCGAGCTTATGGTGAACAATATCTGTTAATTGAAACCCGACCTGTCACCATCCCATCTGACAAAGTACATCCTCTGGAAGAGAGTCTTGAGGAAGTTACTCAGCATGTCAAAAACTTCACCAACGAGATTACCAAGAAGCTGGAGAATTGGAGGCAGCACTTAGAGCAGATCCATGCTCAAGGCAAGCGTGTTGTAGTTTGGGGTTCGGGTTCCAAATGTGTGGCTTTTTTAACCACTCTTGATACCACAGACAAAATTGAATACGTGGTAGATATTAATCCCCATCGTCATGGGAAATTTATCCCTGGTGTTGGTAAAAAAATTATGGCACCAGAGTTTTTGAAGGAATACAAACCTGATCAGGTGATTGTCATGAATTCCATATATTGTGATGAAATTCAGCAAATGTTGAATAAGATGGGAGTAACTACAGAGGTTATATCTCTATAAATATCAGTCATTAGTCATGAGTGATCAGTTATGAGTCATAAGTCAAAAATTAAAGACTTATGACTCATAAAGTGTTTACTGGAGTTGTTTAGGTGTACTTGGGAACTATGTTTTTTCTGCACACACTTGGAAAAAAATTTTCCATCAGAAAGCACCCAGCAAAGTTGAGCAATAACCGAAGGCTTGGATGCTTGCGGGAAAAAGAGTCTTTGTCATTTTTTATTTTTTTGTCGTCATTTTAGGCCAAAATGGCAAATACTCCAATAGGTTTTCTGGTACAAAAAAGTATGGGAAGTGAGTAGGCTTCCCCAAACTTTTTGAGTATTAATTAATTGTTTATAGCGGTTTCTACTCCAATGAGGTAGACCATAAGTCTCAATTAACAAGCTTTTCAGCTTCAAGGTGTACCTCACCATACAAAAAAAACACTATATTCTCCATTATTATACCTTTCTCAGGGATACGGTTAACTTTTGATATTCAACATTCAACATTCAACATTCAACATTCAACATTCAACATTCAACATTCAACATTCAACATTCAACATTCAACATTCAACATTCAACATTCAACATTCAAGACTCAACATTCAACATTCAACATTCAAGACTCAACATTCAACATTCAACTTTGAACATTCAACATTCAACATTTAAAGTTAAAATTAATAGTTTCAGTAATAAAAATAACCATGTACGACTTGGCGATTATTGGAGGAGGAATCATTGGCTTATCCACAGCCATGGCATTGGGTCAACGTTATCCAGATGCCAAAATTATGGTACTGGAAAAAGAGAGCAGTTGGGCGGCTCACCAAACTGGCAATAACAGTGGTGTGATTCATTCTGGAATATACTACAAACCAGGGAGTTTCAAGGCTAGATTTTGTTACGAAGGAAATCGCTCGATGGTGGCATTCTGCCAAAAGCATGGCATTGATTATGACATCTGTGGCAAAGTAATTGTAGCAACTGAACCAGAAGAACTACCATTACTGGATACTCTTTACCAAAGGGGTTTGGAAAATGGTATAGAGATTGCCAAGATTACTGGTGAAGAGGTTAAGGAAATTGAACCCCATGTTCATTGTTTAGCTGGAATTCGAGTTTATTCGACTGGGATTGTAAACTACAAGCAGGTCTGTGAAAAATACGTTGAACTGGTTCGTGTCCAGGGAGGGGATTTACGTCTCAATAGTAAGGTTGAACAAATCCTGGAAACTGGGGATGGTTTAGTGCTGGAAACCAACAATGGTAACTATCCCACTCGCTTTGTGATCAACTGTGCTGGACTACATAGCGATCGCATTGCTAAGTTGGGTGATGCTGAGCCTCCAGCTAAAATCGTTCCTTTCCGGGGTGAGTACTATGAACTCAAGCCAGAGAAACGCTATCTAGTCAAGGACCTAATTTATCCAGTTCCTAATCCAAATTTTCCTTTCCTAGGGGTTCATTTCACCCGCATGATTGATGGCAGTGTCCATGCTGGACCCAATGCTGTACTCAGTTTCAAGCGCGAAGGTTATCGAAAGACTGATTTTGACCTGCGAGATTTTGTGGAGGTCATGAGCTATCCCGGTTTCTGGAAACTAGCTGTCAAACATGGAGACGCAGGGATTCAGGAAATCATCCGCTCCTTCAGTAAAGCTGCGTTTGTTAAGAGTTTGCAACGGCTGATTCCTGAAATCCAAGCAGATGACTTAGTTCCCACCCATGCTGGGGTCAGAGCTCAAGCCTTAAAAAATGATGGCAAGTTGGTGGATGATTTTTTAATTGTCAATAGTCCTAAAGCCATGCATGTTTGTAACGCTCCCTCTCCTGGTGCTACGGCTTCTTTGGAGATTGGTAATGCGATCGCTAGTGAGATCCCGACACTGAAAACTCTCGAAAGGGTGATCTGACCCAAGTTTCCTTAAAAGCTATCAGCCGTCAGCTATCAGCCGTCAGCTGATAGCTGATTATTTGTACTTTCCCTGTATTAGTCTCATGGAGTGAAAACTTGAAATGAACACGTTATCTAACCACAACTGTCCTGTATGTGCCTCTGCCGATTTAGAGGTGTTTTTTGAGATGTTGGCGGTGCCAGTGTACTGTAATCTCCTGTGGCGATCGCGTCAAACTGCTCAAAACTGTTCCAAGGGAGATATCAAACTAGGGTTCTGTCCTAGCTGTGGTTTTATTAGCAACCTAGCTTTTGACCCTACTAAATTAGGTTATTCCCAGGACTATGAAAACTCCTTACATTACTCTCCTCGATTTCAGGAGTATGCCCAATCCCTTGCCGCTGGATTAGTGAAGCGCCACCATCTCTACAATAAAGACATTATTGAAATTGGTTGTGGCAAAGGGGATTTTCTTATAAGTCTGTGTGAACTAGGTAATAACCGAGGAGTAGGTTTTGACCCCAGCTATGTTCCTAGGTCAGAGCATCAACAACTCCAGACTCAAGTCAAGTTTGTTCAAGATTTCTATTCACAGCTTTACCAAGAGTATCAAGCCGATCTAATTTGTTGTCGGCACACCCTAGAGCACATTTCCAATCCCGCAGATTTGCTCAAGCCACTACGACAGGCGATCGGTTCTCGCCTTAATACCATTGTTTTGTTTGAAGTCCCCAACGCCTTAGATACCTTTCGCCATTTAGCAGTGTGGGACATTATCTATGAACACTGCTGCTATTTCGCCCCCACTTCTCTAGGGCAAGCTTTTGTCAATGCTGGGTTTCAAGTTAGTGAAATCAAGGAGGCGTTTGGTGGTCAGTTCCTGTGCCTGGAAGCAAAGCCAGTGCATGGGGAAATCCCGAACAGCTATGGAAAACCGGATGAAATCGAGGTATTGACTCGCGATATTGCCAGCTTTACCGCTAGGTTTCAGGAGAAGTTAGAAAGCTGGCAGCACAAACTGACAACCATCGCTCAAACTGGAAAAAAAGCCGTAGCATGGGGTGCTGGCTCAAAAGGGGTTACTTTTTTGAATCTGCTCAAGTGCCAAGATGTGATTGATTACATCGTAGATCTCAATCCCCGCAAACAGGGGAAGTACGTTGCTGGAACGGGACAGGAAATTGTTCCACCAGAATTTCTCCAGGATTACCAACCTGATCTGGTTATTGTGATGAACCCGATCTATGAAGAAGAGATTCGACAGTTATGCACAAATCTAGGTTTAACTCCTGAGTTAATATGTGTTTGATTGTGTTTTACCGTTAGCTTTGGTGATATCAAGTCCGGTTGAAAACCTATGATCAAGAAGATTGATAGGCGGATGGTCAGATGGATCCGATCAAGTCAACCGCCGCCGACAATAGTGACAATTTCGAGCTGGTCTCCCTCCTGCATTTGAGTCTGGTTCCAAAACTGCCGATGGAGAATTTCACCATTGTATTCTACCGCCACCAGGCGCGGATTTAAGCCTAGCTGTTCTAATAGCTGGGGTAGTTTAGTGTCACAAGAGCAGGTCCGGGATTCACCATTAACTTCAAGGGTAATTTGAGTTGTGTTGTTAGACATCATCAGCTAATATTTACCAGCAAGCTATTAAAAATTAGTAACCATTACTTATTACCTAACACGTCCAACTATTATCTAGTTTTCTGACATTAGGGTTTAGAAACCCCAGCTTCAAGAGATCGAAGAGTGTGTTCTCGTTTTAGCTGGGACAGAAAATATTGAGTAACTAGAGTCGGTTGTTCTGCCTCCATGATCCCCCGGACAACTGCCACTCGTTGAGCTCCTGCATCCAAGACATAGTTTAAATTGTTTGGATCAATTCCCCCAATTGCAAACCATGGAATTGTAGCATGCTCTTTCGCATATTTGACATAATCCAAACCAGCTGCTGTTTTATTGGGTTTAGTAGGGGTTTCATAAACCGGTCCAACACCGATATAATCTGCGCCTTCAGCAATTGCCCGGTGTAGTTCATCAGGGTTAGTAGTCGAGCAACCAATAATACGCTGGGAGCCCAGTAGCTGCCGTGCTAAGGAAATTGGTACATCTTGTTGTCCGATATGAACCCCATCAGCCTCCACTGCCAGAGCTAAATCCACCCGGTCATTCATAATAAACAAAGCACCATAGTGATGGCACAGCTGGCACAATTTCTGAGCATCAGCCAGTTTGTCCCCATCATCTGCTTGTTTTTCCCGGTACTGTACCAAGGTTAGTCCACCTTGGAGGGCAGCCTCTACTTTGGCAAACCACTGGTCTGACAAGGATGTAATCAAGTAGAGATGCGATCGCTCTAGCAACTGATGACGCTGATATCCCAGTAAATTGCTTTCTAGGGTGTAAACCCGATAGCGCATCTGCTTAAAGGCGATCCCCATCTGAGCATCGTATAGCTTACCATATTCTTCCAACACCCGTAGTGCTTCTTGCACCCGACACAAATTAGCCTGTAAAAGCTGCTGAATGCTGGAACGTCGTTCTTCCTGGGGATGAGTTAGTCCAGTCCCTGGATCCCCTGAGGTATCTCGGAAGATCCTGATTTCCGAGCTGTGCCAACGGGCTAATTCCTGGCGCATTTCCTTGCACTCCCCAGCCATCTGGGCGCTGTTGAGACCAAAGCGGCACCACTCCTCAATAATTCGCAAGCCTTCTCTAGCTCGGTCTAAATTTGCATCCAAAATTCGGCAAATCGCCGCTTTTTGAACCATAATGCCGCTGTCTTGCTCTTCCATTACTAACTACTCCATTATTATCTATCCTAACAGTGGATGGAAAGCTTGTTTCTGTGGTCAGTAACCTTTAGCAACGGACACATTTCAAGTGATAAATGATTACAAATAGATTACAACTATCCTAGTTTATGGATACGATCAAGCTTGACATTCAACTCAACTGTTATGTCAAATTCCATGAACATTGGACTAAAGGAGAACAGCCATGAGTTTGATCATAATTAACACTATAGAATTAACTATTTACCTTCGCTTAGCGTGGCCCAAGGCCAATCCCGTAGCGTGGCCCAAGGCCAATCATTCCCACTGCCATCACCAACATCACCAACATCAGCCTAGACCCTTTGATCTTGGGTTACCAGTAACAACGATTTTGCTGGGATTAACCTTTAGCATCTTCAGCCAAGTTATCCCTTCAAAAATGGTGCCACTAGGATTAGGAGGAACCACAGCTTTAGCCCAATCAACTCAGGATGATCGGGGAATCAAAATGGATTATACCATAGAAAGCAAATTTTTGTTTGTAAACCCAGTTACCGGAAACGACAGTAGTGGTGATGGCACCCAGGATTCACCGTTGAAAACTATCACTCAGGCGCTACAAGCTGCCCAGACCAATACTGTGATTGTACTCTCTAGGGGTATCTACAGCAGTGAAATGGGTGAAACCTTCCCCCTACTTCTGAAACCCGGTATCAAGCTACAGGGCAACCCCCGCACTAGAGGTCACGATGTGGTGATTCGCGGCGGTGGTACCTTTGTTAGTGCCACGGCTGCTAGTCACGATGTCCTAATCGTAGGTGCTGACCAAACAATTATTTCTGGCGTAACCCTTAACAATACTAATCCAGAAGGTTATGGTTTGTGGCTGGAAGTCGGTTCGGTTTTAGTGGAAGACAATACCTTAACTGGGAATAGCAAAAGCGGGATTGCTGTGGAGGGAAATAGTACACCAACAATTCGCAGTAACTACTTCTACAAGAATAAAGGAAATGGGCTCAGCATTTACGGAACCTCAAACACTCAAGTGGATGACAATGTATTTGAAAATAATGACTTAGGAATTCTGATTGCCGAAAACGTTGCACCCCATATCGTTAATAATCGCATCACTGGCAATAAAAATGGGGTAGTGGTTGAAACCAATGCTCAACCATTTTTCCAGAATAACGTCATTGAAAATTCCCAACTGGATGGATTAGTCCTCAAGGTCGGAGCTAATCCGGATTGGGGAAATTCACCAGAATCAACAAACAATACATTAAACAATAAATCAAACAATATATTTCGAGGTAATAGGCGGTTTGACATTAACAATCAGGAGTCTGAGCCTACTCTGATTGCTTTTGGTAATCAGCTAGAAGAGGAAACTAACAGTGAGGTTAATTCAGGGGAGACTGAAAAGGATATCATTCAAGAGTCGAAGCTTGAAACACCAGCTGTTAGTAAACCAGCTGTTAGTAAACCAGCTGTTAGTAAACCAGCTACTACTCCTGATGCTTCTGACAACCAAGCCGTTGTCATGGCAGAAAACTCTAATCACTCACAGAAGACTACGCCTAATTCTCAGGAGAATCCCACCACCCCCAGCCAAGTCGTCCCATCCCAACCGCCTGCCGAGAAGGAACCGACAAAGGAATCGACATCTGCTGAGGTCTCAGCAGCTTCATTTCCTGTTCCATCAAGTTTGGAGCCTCAGCCATCTACCTCGACTGATAACATCGGCAAAGACGCAGGACTAAATAATTCTGCAAGTACTGAATCTTCTAGACCAGCAGCAAGGTCTCAAACTGAAAGTCAGGAAACCTCTCAAACTCAACAGCCTTCTGATGCTAGCACTCAACGTTCACATTCTGAACCCCTGACACCCCTGACTCTGAAAGTTATTCAAAATCAGGAGCAGTCCTCTTTTGAGGAACCAACATCACCACCCAAACCAGGAGAGGATTCTAGCAGTTTTACTCCAGCTTCACCGTCACAGGATGTGATTGATGGGTCAAGTGACAGTTCAAAACCGACATTAGAAGCAGCCTCGACTGAGGAGGTTAACGTTATGATGTCAATGTCTAGTCAGATCAGTACACCGGTTAATCAAAATACTAGTAATCAAAATACTAGTGCTAGCTCCAATTCAGGTAGCTCAATTCCAGTGTTTTCTACAAGTACCCAATCAAACTCGGAACAAAGGGGACCTCAAGGGAATAATCCTACTTCAGCTCTACCCAGTCAGGGTTACCGGATTTTGGTAAATGCTGAGAGTGAGCAGCAACAAAATTTAATGCGATCGCTAATTCCCGATTCTTTCCTGACCTCCTTTGAAGGAAGAACTGTGATGCAAGCGGGATTGTTCACAACCCTCGAAAATATTGATCGGGTTCTTAAATTACTCAGTAGTTATGGTTTGAGCACCACTATTGTGCCTCTGAATTACTGATCAGACCAAGGAGGGAATAATTTTATTTCTATTTTAAAGGGATTCCAGAGAAGTTAGGATATTGACCATCTCTTTTGACTATCTATTGAATAAAATAAATTCCCGGAGCAATTCTAAAAGCTCTGATGAAATCTCATGACCCATATCTAATTCTCTGTACTGCACTGCTGCTCCCAAGTTGAGCAAATAATCTCGTAACCGGTGAGCAGCACTTAAAGGAACAACCGTATCTTGTCTACCATGCACAATTAAAATGGACTGCAACGATGAATCAACCTTTTGAGGGGTTCGATGCATATAGCCACTCAAGGAGGCTAAACCTGCCAGGGGTAAGGTTAACCCTACATCTAGAGCCATTGCCCCACCTTGAGAAAAGCCACACAAAATTGTGGAGGACAGGGGAATACCTGTAAAACCTTGGAGAGAATTGAGCCAGTAGCTCAAGCGCTCTTCGCTTTCTTCTAATCCCCGATAGTCGTCTCTTGCCAAGTCGTACCACATTCTGCCACCAGTTACCTGAGGGTGACTAAAAGGAGCATCGGGAATTAAAAATTGGGTGTTGGGCAAGTTTAACGATGGCACTAGAGATGCCACAGCTTGAGCATTAGCACCCCAACCGTGTAACGCTACGACCAATCGTGCTGGTCGTTGACCGTTTGCTGGTGGAATTGAAATCGCTTCGAGAGACAGGCCTCTTACTCCTGAAGAACACAACGGATCAGCATTCCAGATAGATGGGCTGAACTAGCGCACATTGACCCTCTCCCCTAGGGAGTAGGTTTGGGGAATTAATCGGGGCTGCAACTAAAGATAAGCCGAATAGCGAACTTTATGGCGCGCTTTTCTGGTTTCAGCCCAAGATATCTGTTAGTCTGAGAATCCTATCACCAATCCGCTACATTTGTAAAGCTGTCGTGCTTTAGGATAATGTGGCGAACACTATCAACAGTAATGGCTCCCTCATGCTTGAACTTGCTGAGCAGTCGGGTAATTGTAACCCGCGTCGTTCCAATTGCATTGGCTAAATCCTGATGAGTAAGACGCATTCCGATCCGAATACCTTCTGGTACTGGCTCACCAACTTCCCGTTTTAATAGCAATAGTAAATGTTGTAGGCGTACCTCAACCCGGCGCTGACCCGAGATTGCTAACAGGATCTCTGTCTGTCGCATCCGACGCACTAGTTGGGGTAAAATGGTCTGGGCTATATAGGGAGAATTGTTGATTTCAGCTAAAGAATACCATTTGAGACGGACATCAGATAAGGCCATTGCCTGATAACTTGACAGCACAGAAAACCAATTGCCAAAGAATGCAGAAGACTCTGCCCAACCCAACCATATCTCCTCCCCTTCTGGGGAAAGGGTACTCAGCTGGACTCGGCCCTCGTCTACCTCCCAAACACCCTGTGCTACTAGAGGGATCTGCTCACCCCTAGCGTAGAAATGCAATCGGCGTTTAACCTTTGGCTCTTGCTGCTTTCTCTCTAGAATTGCTCTCGAAAATTGGTGCATAGGGGCAACAAGGCGTGAATACTTTCCCTACCTTAAGGCAATAAGGTAAAGGGTCGGTAATCAAGAGATTAAGCCATTACTAGAAAACAAAACACTGAAAGCCCCGCACCTTTAGGTCGGGTCAGAAGTTACCGCAAAAACAAGGCAGCCTTTATGGTTGGTCGGCTATGGGTAAAAGGGTTAAAACTTTATGATTAAGGCTGCCTTGTTTTAAGGTTTCGTCTCCGGGATGAAAGTGTAAGCGCGACTTTAGTCGCCGTGAAAAAGATTGAATTATGGTTTGACAGTTTTCGCTAAGCGTGTTAGCGTAATAATAGAACAGAAGAGGTCGAGTTCTGATGATCATAATTGAGCTGAAAGCCTACGGTAAACCGTATCAATACCAAGCTATTGATGAAGGGATTCGGACGGTCAAGTTTATCCGCAATAGTTGCATCCGTTTATGGATGGATAATAAGGGAACAGGGAAATACGACCTTAGTAAATATTGCAAGATACTAGCCAATAATTTCCCGTTTGCTAATGAACTAAATTCTACCGCCCGACAAGCTGCGGCTGAAAGAGCATGGTCATCAATTTCTCGCTTCTTTGAAAACTGCAAGAAAAAAGTATCTGGGAAGAAAGGCTATCCCCGTTTTCAGAAACACTGTAGGTCGGTTGAGTATAAGCAATCAGGATGGAAACTTTCCCCTGACAAAAAATCAATCACTTTCAGTGATAAAAAAGGAATTGGGAAGCTAAAACTCAAAGGGACCTGGGACTTGTGGCGCTTTGACAAAAAGCAAATCAAACGAGTTCGTATAGTCAAAAGGGCAGATGGTTACTACGTTCAGTTTTGCATCTCTGTCGATGTAAGTGAACAGTTGGAGCCAGCAGATGCCACCGTAGGATTGGACGTAGGGCTAAAAGAATTCTATACCGATTCTAGGGGTAATACTGAACCTAACCCCCGTTTTTACAGGACGGGGGAAAAGCGATTAAAGTTTTATCAACGCCGGGTTTATCGGAAAAAGAAAGGCTCTACTAACCGTAAGAAAGCAATTAATAGACTAGGTAAACAGCACCTCAAAATAAGTAGGCAGCGTGAAGAACATGCCAAGAGACTGGCACGTTGCGTAATCCGGTCTAACGACCTGGTCGCCTATGAAGATTTGAGGGTAAAAAATCTAGTTAAAAACCACTGTTTGGCTAAGTCTATTAACGATGCTGGTTGGTATCAGTTTAGGAAATGGTTAGAGCATTTTGGGAATAAATTTGGTAGGGCTACTGTCGCAGTTAATCCTGCCTACACAAGCCAGAACTGCTCAGAATGCGGCGAAGTAGTCAGGAAGTCACTATCTACTAGGACTCACGTCTGTAAGTGTGGTTGTAAATTAGACCGAGACCACAACGCCGCAGTCAATATCCTGAAAAGAGCCTTGGGTACGGTGGGGCACACCGGAACCTGGATCATCGATCCGAACACTTCGGGAGACCTGACCTCTACTGTTCTTGGTTCCGGCCAGGTTCAGCAAGTCGGGTCGTTGAGCGAAGAATCCCCGCGTATGCGCGACCGGGGAGTGTCAAAGAAATGAGGTATTAATAATAGAAGTATTCAGGAGCAAGATCGATGCTACCCCTGAGTTATTGTCCTTACCTTCCCTACCAGTAAAATGCCCTTGAGGAAATTAAGTATTTAATAAGTTAGTTAACTATGTAAGTATTACCTAGAAGTATGACCTATGAATGATCAAGGATGAAGTATGAAGATCGATGTCACAGATGAGTCATTGTCCCTATCTCCCCTACCGCTAAAACGCCCGTTATTAATGGTTGGTCACGGCACTAGAGACCCCGATGGGCGTCAGACTTTCCTAGATTTTGCCCACAGCTATCAAACCTTGAACCATTCTCGACCAGTAGTACCTTGTTTTTTAGAACTGACTGGTCCAACTATTCAAGAGGGAGTAGAGAGTTGTGTTCAGCAGGGTTATACGGAACTAACTGTATTACCGATTTTACTGTTTGCAGCTCGCCACAATAAATTTGATGTTACTAACGAGTTAGACCGGGCCAGGGCAAAATATCCCCAAGTCAAGTTTCACTACGGGCGTCATTTTGGAATTACTACTGGAATTCTGGATTTATGGCGGCAACGGCTTGCCAAACTTGACCAACCCCAACCAGAGTTAGCCGTTAGCCAGTTGAAGGGGGAAGCGTCCAATCTAGAACCTTCAACAAAACAACCTCTAGCCTTAAGAAAGGACACAGTACTTCTATTTGTTGGTCGTGGGTCTAGTGACCCTGATGCTAATGGTGATGTCTACAAAATGGCTCGCATGCTCTGGGAAGGCAGTGGCTATAAAACTGTGGAAACCTGCTTTATTGGCATTACCCATCCTCGGTTAGAAGAAGGCTTCCGTCGCGCCCGACTATACCAACCTAAGCATATTATAGTACTTCCTTACTTCCTATTTACCGGGGCTTTAGTAAAAAAGATTTTTGAGATCACAGCTCAGCAGCAGAAACTTTATCCAGAGATTCCCTTGACCTGTTTACCAGAAATGGGAATTCAGCCTCAGCTGCTATCTGTGCTCAGGGACCGAGAAATCGAGGCACAGTTGGGGCAAGTGCAGATGAATTGTGAGATGTGTAAGTTCCGGTTAGCAGCCATTGATAATGGTGCTCACAACGGACACTCCCACCACCATCACCACGGGCATAACCACCACCACCACCACTCTCACCAGCCTAATCACAATACCCCAGATCCCTATCAAGATTTGGAAAAATACCACCAGCGTATTTGGCAAGCACCCTAGGGTTGGCCGGTTGAAGGTGAACAGGTTGAAGGTTAAAGGTTTAAGGTTGAAGGTTTAAGGTTAAAGGTTTAAGGTTGAAGGTTTAAGGTTGAAGGTTTAAGGTTAATCCAGACAACTTCCAACCTATACTACAAGGGACCCCTGGGCAAGAACAACATTCAACCCAAGAACCTACCCTACACTGAACGCCAAAGGCGAACAACCCCATAACCTTGGCCTATTGGCCACGCTTCGCGAACAACCTTAAACCCCATAACCTTGGCCTATTGGCCACGCTTCGCGAACAACCTTAAACCCCATAACCTTAAACCCCATAACCTTCAACCTGTTAACCTTGGCCTATTGGCCACGCTTCGCGAACAACCTTCAACCTTGGCCTATTGGCCACGCTTCGCGAACAACCTTCAACCCCATAACCTTTTTTGACTGACCAATGTCTCAAGACTTTAACGTTGGCGATCGCGTAAGAGTAATTACATTACCACGCTACGTCAAAACTGCTGAACCAATGCCAATGCTGCGACCTCCTGATGTGATTAAAGTTGGGGAAGAGGGAGTAATCCTCGACCGACGTCCAGGAGGATACTGGGGCGTTCGCTTTTCTAGAGGAGCATTTCTGATCGATAGTCAGTACATTGAGTTAGTTCAGGAGGAAAATCCAAACCCCTAAAGCCTCCTAACCCCTAAGTGCTAATCGCTTTTTCCTGCTGATGTGCTTCTACCCATGTACCTTATTTACAAGATGAGCTTAATATTATCCATAGCGATTACAATTTTGCAGTGTGGACGTGACTTGGGAGATAGATGTGTACAGCTTCCTACAGTCCCTCGGAATTGCCAACCCTAGGGGAAGTGGCTGGCTGGCAGTCATATTAACTTTCGGATTGGCATGGGCAGTGACTAGATGCTTGATGCCAACTTTACGCTCATTTGCCCTGGAGGTTGGTTGGGCTGACCAACCCAATGCGCGACGGCTTAACCAAGAACCCTTACCCAATGCAGGAGGCTTAGCTATCTATACCGGAGTGGTAGCTGCACTGGTACTAGCTACCCTCCTGAGACCGATTGTCATCGAAGGGGTGTTAGCTCAAGTGCTGACTATTCTCCTGGGGGGCTCGGTTCTGGTACTGGTAGGCTTTATTGATGATCAATTTGGTTTGCCTGCCTATGTACGCTTGTCGGTTCAAATTATTGCTGCCCTGTTGTTAGTGGCTAGTGGTGCCGGGATTAAAGCTACCTTCGGGACTCCGATTGATGTCCAACTCTCCATGTTACTTACGGTTCTATGGGTTGTGGGTATTACTAATGCCATTAACCTTATGGATGGGATGGATGGTTTAGCAGCAGGCGTCAGCTTTATTACTGCTATGAGCCTGTTAGCGGTTTCAGCTCAGTTTCCCAGTCGTGCGGCAGCAACGTTGCTGCTGGCAGCTCTAGGGGGGTCAGCTCTGGGATTTTTGCGCCATAACTTCCATCCTTCCCACATTATTATGGGAGATGCAGGTGCGTACTTTTTCGGCTATGTACTAGCTGCCAGCAGCATTTTAGGGTCTTTAAAAGTGACTACGGTATTTGCCCTAGTCCCCCCAGTAGTATTTTTGCTATTGCCAGTCCTAGATACTACTCAGGTATTTGTGCGGCGGTTGATCAATGGTAAAAACCCTTTAACTACCCCAGGTAAGGACCACCTACATCACCGCTTGCTAGCCTTTGGTTTCTCCCAGCGCTATGTCGCCCTTATCCTTTGGGGCATTACCTTAGTGTCTAACTGGCTAGCCATGAAACTGCAAGAGATGACTCCTCGGGTGATTTATGCCACGACAGGGGGTATCATTTTGCTGTTAGGCATTACTGTTTTGCAAAGAATTAGAGCAAAATAAAGCGTTCCCCAATTGTGGAATGATTAAGGGTAATAGGTAATTGGTCATGGGTCATGGGTAATTGGTAACTGACCCAACTCTACTTGATATCCCAAACGATAGTCAGCAATGCCCTGGTCAGTGCTGGCAAGAGCAGTGTGTGTAGGGCGTAAGCTGAGTACTCTTGCTCTGGACTTAAAATATTAAGATATATTAAATTGTCAATTAAATTGACATATTATAAGAGACCGCTGCTAAAATTAATGGTGGGTCTGACCCCATATACCAGAATTTGTATTAAATGATATAATAACCAACTTATTATTATATCCCGATTTAATCACCTGCTTTGAGGCGATTTGCTAGCAACATAGCCGCCCTCTTCAGTAAGCAGCAAGACTAGCGCAATTTAACAGATCACTTCTTGATGCAGTCGCTCATGGGGTGGCCTCCTTTGACCGCGCTGCATCGCCATCGTAAAACTTGAGTCAAGCTCCATCTCAAGATGCAATAGCGAGTGGGGGTTTCCCCCAATGGCTATGCTGCATCGCTTTACCAAATTTCTTGCTTGCAGCGGTTAAAGATGACCAATTACCCCTTAATCAAAATCTTACTACCAGCTGTAGTTATCTCCAGCACTATATTTTCCAGTTTGACCTTACCGTTTGTTTTCAACAAATCAAAACCAATCGTTGTTGAAGTTAAACCGTTTTTCAATGTCGAACTTAAACCCATCTTCCATGAAGACCATAAGGATTTAGCAATTCCTTATCTTGGCGTTGCCATCCTAGTGAGTGTGTTAGCTGGTCTTGGCACTGTTGAAGTGGGAAGGCAATGGCAAAAATACCAAGCATCAGTCAGAGAAAAAAAGAGACAACTCCTCCAACAGATCGAATCCCTCAACCAAGCCGAATCCGAACCAGAGGAGCAACCAGATGTTCCAGAATACCAACCAGATGTTTCAGCAATAGCTCTTACCCAGAGCGATGATTCGGTCAAGTATCGAGGACTAACTCCTCCTAACACTCAATCCTTTGCTGTTGAACAACCCTATGGTGTTGTTGCAACCAATAAAGTTATTCAGTTTAAACGGAATAGAGTAGCTCAAACTACAGGGATGGCTGTAAATGCCAACCAACTCAAGTTTTACCCTGAATCCCAAAACAATAATTCAGGTCAACTGAGGTCTTCCCCTGTTCCTGCTCTTGCTCTCCTTCAGGATTTGGAATTATCCTCCAGTCATATTATTAAATCCCGTCAGGATTACCAAATCTGCTGGATTAACGTCCCTCATTTAAGCAGACGCTTATTAGCAATTAACGTTGATGGTCAATACTACAGTTTTTTACGATTAGAAAAAACTCAAGAACAACTTATCGCTATTTTGTCTAAGGTAGCTGATCAGCTCGATAAAATAGTAATTACTCATATCGATAAAGGTTATGTAATTTGGAATTGGGAACCGGAGGTATTATCTAATAATTAATACCTGATTATTTTTAAATTCAAACTGTTGGACAACATATGAATACTGAGGAAATTCAGTCACAATATTCCCTTGGGGAAAGAGATTTTAGTGGAGCTGACTTAAGTCAAGTCAACCTCAGCCAGGTAAACCTGGAACGGGTAATTTTATGGCGAGCCGACCTCAGTCAGGCAATTCTTACTGGGACTAATCTCAGTAGCGCTGATCTCTGGGGAGCTAATTTGAGAGAAGCCAACTTAAGTCAAGCTGTTTTATGTGGTGCTAATCTGGGTGAGGCAGACTTGAGCGATGCTATTCTACACTTAACTAACTTCGATACTACACTATACAATTTTTCCACTAAGTTTCCCCCCAATTTCGACCCTGCCAAGGCAGGAGCTTATTTAATTGCGCCCGAGGCTTTACTAACGGAAGCTAACTTGAGTGGGGTAGATCTCAGTGATACCAATTTAAAGGGTGCGAATTTGACCAGAGCTGACCTCTGGAAAACTAACCTCAAAGGTGCTGATCTCAAACAAGCTAATCTTAATCAAGCTTGCTTAATTAGGACTGAGTTGCAGGATGTTGACCTAACAGGAGCTAATTTGAGCCGCTCCAATCTGATGGGGGCAAACCTGAAGGATGCTAAGCTTCTAAATGCAACCCTGAGCGCTATACTCTACGACGAAAGCACTCGGTTTCCTGAAGATTTTGACCCAGTGAAGGCAGGAGGACATTTAATTGCTCCTGGTGTATCTCTAGCAAAGGCTAACCTGAGTCAGTCAAACCTCAGTGGCGTGGATTTAAGTGAAGCAGACTTATCCCAAGTTGACCTAAGTCAGGGTCACTTTTTCGGTATATCTTTGCTCAGAGCTAATTTAAGGAAAGCCAATTTAAGAGGAGTTCAATTCTGGGAAGCGGATCTACGAGAAGCCGATCTACAGGAAGCGGATTTGCGGGGAGCGGACTTATGGTTAAGCTTAGTTAGTGGCGCGGATTTCAGGGGAGCAGATTTAAGCAGAGTTCACTTGTTTGGAGTAGATCTGTCCGCCACTAATCTCGAAGGGGTTAACCTCAAAGGAGCAATTTATAACCAAGAGACTAAATTTCCTGAAGATTTTGACCCCACAGCCCATGGCGCATATCTAATTGCTCCCGATGTGTCTCTGTGTGGGCTAAATCTTCAGGGAGCTGACCTCAGAGGAGCTGACTTGAGTATGGCAGATTTGAGTAAAGTTAGCCTGTTCGGGGCAGATCTTTTCTCGGTTAACCTGGAGGGGGTCAATTTCCTTGGAGCACTCTACGACGAAGCCACTCGATTTCCGGAAGGGTTTGACCCCAGCCAACACGGAGCGTACTTAATTGCCCCCGGTGTATCATTTTCAGATCAAGAGTTCAGTGGGACTGATCTGGGGGGAGCTAACTTTAGTAAGGTCAATTTGCTTGGTGCCGATCTGCGCAGTGCTAATCTCGAAGATGCTAAATTTGAGCGATCGCTTTATAACAACACTACTCAATTTCCGGAAGGGTTTGACCCTAGTAAGTTAGGAGCATATTGCATTGTGCCCGTTGCTTCCCTGTCAGGGCGAGATTTGAGTGGAGCCAATTTAGGAGGAGTTGACCTAAGTCAAGCTGATCTAAGTGGGGCTAATCTCAGTCAAGCTGACCTTTGGGGGGCAAACCTCAGTCAGGCAAACTTGGCAGGGGCTAATTTGACAGGTGCTTATCTGTTAGGGGCAAATTTAACTGGTGCTGACTTAACCAAGGCAACCCTAAGTGGTGCTAATCTCCATGGGGCACAACTTAAGGATGCTAAACTGACTGACGTAGACCTGAGTGATGTTGATTTGAGCAATAGCTTTATCAGTGGGGCAATTATGCCTGATGGCACGCTTCACAACTAATACCGAGTTGCATTCAAAGATAGTAGATTGGTTGGATGGGGAGATGGGGAGATGGGGAGATTGGGAGATGGGGAGATGGGGAAATTGGGAGATTGGGAGATGGGGAAATTGGGAGATTGGGGGAAGAGAAAGTTGTACGTTTGAGCGCAACTTGGTATAAGCTGTTGTCCATTAAAAATGCATCATAGCAAGGCAAGCATTCAGCCGTCAGCCGTGAGCTTTTAGCTCACGCTACTTGAGGTGCCGTCAGCCGACTTAACTCAGCATTATTCTAATGCTTACCTGTTTTATTCAAAATGCTTTCCTCATCAATAAGCATGTGCATAGCCCATAAGCTGAACGCGCACGCGTGCGCGTAGCGCATTAGCTGATAGCTGATAGCTGATAGCTGATAGCTGAATGCTTACACAGCAAGGCAAAAGGCATGCATGGCTATTGGCAAAAGTAGTTTAGATCGGAAAACTCTGAACGAAGGTTGTCTGAAAGTCAGCGTTATAGGTGGCTTGGTGGAGATTGATCAGTACAACTATGTGCTGTCTATTGGGGGATAAGCGAACTTCTCTGATCGAATATTTCCTTATAGCTTCACGGTAATTGTTTAGTTTACCTAGGGTGAGTTGGCGATAATTGTAATTAATGACTAGCTGCATTGAAGCCCGGTCTATATTAGACATTCCTCCAGACAAAACTGAGGGAATATAAATTTGTTCTAAACGAATCTCTAGTGGGTCTTTTTCTTTATCCACCAAAACCTTAACGGTTTCAGTGCCATTGGGTTGAATGGAACGCTCAATAATTGGCAGTTTTAGTCCTACTTTTAGTTGATTGAGTCCTAAGCTCTGTCTTATTCTTTGGGTTTTCCTTAGTAAGCTATCTTCAGCGTCTTTAGGAGTGAGATTGGAATCCGAGTAGTTATAGTTAGTTTCTAGACAACCCTTCTTGACACAAGCGTTAGTGGCTACATCGACAATTTGGATTTTGGCAGTAGGAACCTTTGTGACATGGTTTCTAGCACTTTCGAGATAAATATAGTTGCGGCTATCTACGGAAAAACCTGACAATCGACGATTGGTTTTGACAATAAGTGCTAATCCCTCCTCCCCAAGCAATAGTAGAAAGAAGCTAGCAACCAACAAACTTGAATATAAATAAAAGCGTTTCATACGATCACCTATACTCTTTCGACTTCCCTGGTCTTTCCATTAGTCTTTAGAATAGCAGTGATGATGTTTGTATAGATCAAATTACTTTAAAATCAGAGATAGTCTCAATCCACACCCTTGCTCCTACAAAAAAGCTCATCAAAGTTACTTATCATTTAGCAAAACTATAATAATACCCATCCTGGCGATGGACACATTGAATGTAGTTGCGAGATGCGCTCAAGACCTTGTTGGACGAATCCTGATCAGCCCCGATCAGATCAAAATTTCCTTTGGCTCTGACGGTCTTGATGCGAACCCCTTTTAATCCAGCATTCTTCCCAGCTACCACATTAACGATATCCCCGGTTTTCCATCCCTTGACAGGATGCTTGGGTTTATACCCTTTGCGAGGAAAGCCTATCCCATCCATCTGGATTACCTGACGACAACCGTGACCCATCGCTTTGATTAAAAGAGGTTGTCTGGTGACAATCTCCAATGTGGCCACTTCCCCGACACAGGCGGCATCAATCCAGTGACTCTTGGGTAATCCCAGCTTGATACGGTTGTACTTGGTTCTGCCCCCAGTTCCTACCTCTACGGACAATCCAGTTTTTTTCAAGCTTTGGTAAAGTTTCCAACGGGTGGAGTTGACCGCCGCTGCATCTAATAGTGGTTGCTTTGCTCTAGCTAAAATTCGCTTTAGGACATCGGGTTTCCCCAATAAAAAATCCTGAGCATTAAGATTTCCTTTGGCCTGATTACACCGATGGCAGGCTAGGGTTAAATTACTGACACGATTGGTTCCTCCCTTTGATTTGGGAACTATGTGTTCGATCTCTAGCTTGACCGAGTGTGCCCCACAGTAAACACATTGACGATCCCATTTCTGATACAAGTACTCCCGCACTTCATAGCCCATCAGCTCCCCCTGTTGGTACTCTATGCCAGAGATTTCAGGATTTTGCAGCTTTTGGGTATCAAACCGAACTAGCTCCTGGGATATCGAACCAATGGGGGTGAGTTTAATTAATCTCAGCACCCAGGTCATAGTGGTTGCCACTCTGTGCTGTAGGCTCGGAGCCAACCAACCTTCTGGGCGTTTCCGGTTGTTGAAACGTGGCTTTCGATAGCGGCATTTCCTGTTTCTACGGGAACGACGCACTGCCCGACGAGAGTCAAGAGCTGATTTGATTTTGGAGCCACGATGTTCGATTTCAGCTGACCATACCACCTGATTCCCGTACACAATAGCTAGACCAGTCATCTTGGAGCCAGGATCGATCTTGAGAGACATCGGTTTGGGTTCGGCCTCTACCTGCTTTTTCAAGATGATCGTAAAAGGGTAACGGCGATATACAGCCGCCTTACCAGCCGTTAACAGCTTCCTGGCGGTAACGGGACGGCAGGGGTTGAGGGGTTTATGGTTTGCATCTAAAACAAAGACGTAATTACACATGGTTTTGTGTTTACTCCCGTTGAGGGTAAAGTGTGCCTCGCTCGGCTATCAAAGCTTGTGCATGCTCCTGACACTGGCTTCACTAAAATTAACTCATCACCTGTTTAATCAGAAGCGATAGAGCCTGGAGCTGGCTCGCACCCCAGGGTATCTTGACATTGATAGCGTTTACCATTTGGTGAGCTTGACCAATCTGAAGACTCAGGTAAAACCCGATTTGAGCAGGTTTGCTAAGGTTTAGTAATTGGTCTCTGCGCTTTGACCAGTTCCGCTTGGGACCGCGAGTGCCAGGAGTGACTACTGGCATGCCATCAAACAGAGGAATCACCCAAGTTCTACCGACTTTATAGGCTCCTTTAACTCTGCCTTTGCTGAGAAGGTAACGGACGCGAGTGGGGGAAACACCTAGTAAATCAGCGGCTTGTGCGGTAGAAATCATCATGGCTAGTTAACCATTGCGTTAACGAGACTGTTAATTTAACAGAATTTTGGGGAAGATGCAAGGGATAAGATTTTAGGTATTAATTACTAGGTGTAGTCAGGGAGCAGGGAACAGGGAACAGGGAAAAAATCCTGTATAGTGCGTTCGCGTAGCGTGACCTATGGTCAATCGCATTCAGCGCCTCGGTTCCAAGTTTCCAAAAAACTATTGCATTGGCGCACTTATAAGTCCATCGGGTGGCGAGATCAAAGTTAATTACTAGCTACAGTAAATGCGTACGCATTCGATCCAAAGCGCCTCAGTTGGGGGTTTCTCAAAAACTATTGCATTCGCGCACCGATAAGTCCATCGGGTGGCGAGATCAAAGTTAATTACTAGTTACAGTAAATGCGTACGCATGATCAGCGCCTTAGTTTCAAGCTTCCAAAAAACTATTGCATTCGCGCACCCATAAGTCGAGTGGGTGGCGACATATGTGGCTAATAGTATTGATGAATAGCTACAGTAAATGCGTACGCATTATTTGAACTCACCTCAGTTGCGGGTTTCTAAAAAACTATTGCATTCGCACATCAATAAGTCGAGTGAGTGGCGAGATCATTGTTAATTACTAGCTACATTAAATGCGTACGCATTATCAGCCATTTGCCTCAGTTGCGGGTTTCCAAAAAACTATTGCATTTGCGCACCGATAAATGCCTAGGGGAGATAGTTAGTTATTTTGATAAAAGAATAATATCATGTCCGGATAATTAGTGATAAAAACACCATTCGCAGATTAAACCATACTCCTTTTTTTCTGCCTTCTGCTTTCTGCCTTCTGCCTTCGATTTGCGCCTCGTGTAAGTATTCAAGCGGACATGATATTAAAACTAATTAAGTGCCATTTATTCTTAGCCTTTGATTTTGCCGCTGCCATAGGAATCCAGATATCACTACCGCAATCACAAGAATGGCAGAGACAATGCGAAAACTTACTTGTTCTCCAAACACTAACGCTTCAACTGGCGCTGTTGTAACTGAAAATGGGGTATCTACGGGGAGTTGGCTAGCAGATAAGCGCGAAAACAGAATGCCAATCAGTGTTATACCCATAACCTGACCTAAGGCTCGTGAAAAGAACCAGAGTCCAGAGGCAACACTGAGATATTGTGGAGGTACGCTGCCCATAATCACACTTTGGTTAGGGGGTTGGAACAAACCGATACCAATTCCAAAGGGAATTATCCGCAATAAATAGCCCTTAACCGTCAATTCTTCGCTAAAGGTGCTGATTGTCAAACAGCTGATAAATAATAATACCAATCCGATCGTACTAATGCTTCTTTCGCCAAAGCGATCAGCCAGGGAGCCTGCTACAGGGCCTACACAGATTCCTAATATAGGCAGCACCGCTATCAATAACCCCACTTGTTGTTCGGAATAATGCTTAACGAGTTCCAGAAAAAAGGGCAAAAGGAAAATTACACAACTGTTAAGAATATAGCCAATTGAACTTAGCATTAGACTGAAACTTAATTCCAGAGATCGAAATAAACTAAGGTTAAGCAATGGTTGAGTAGATTGCTTCTGAGAAAACAAAAAACTAACGCAAGCCATCATCGCGATCGCCAATAAAAGCAAGGTTAAATTGCCACCTAAATTCTCTTCTTGTATGCGTGTTATCCCCAGCAAAAAACAAGTCAACGTTATCCCCAAAAGCAACGCTCCGCCAAAATCAAAATACTTTTGATCCGTAGAGTTACTGCCCCTGGGAAGTGTCAGTATCACTAACACTATACTGATCAAACAAATTGGCACATTAACCAAGAAAACTGAACGCCAACCCAAGTGCTCTAGAAGCACTCCTCCTACCGTGGGTCCCAATGACACGCCCGCCCAACCCGTGCTAGTAATGATCCCCAGGGCTAGCCCTCGCTTTGCATCAGGGAACACCTCAGTTACGATCGCGGGCGCGAGTACTGCAATCAACACAGCCCCAAGGCCCTGAAATATCCGTGCTGCAATCAATAAGTAAATTGTGGTGGCGATTCCACACACCAATGAACTTGTGGTAAATGCTGTGAGTCCGATTAAATATAGCGATTTCTTGCTCCACATATCTCCCAATCGAGCCACACAAAGCACCAGGATCGCCAGCACCAGGGAATAACTCAGAGGAACCCATTCAACAGTGGCAAAGTCGCTATGCAAATCTTCTACCAGTGTTGGCAAAGCCAAATTGACAATATGAACATCTAGCGAGAACACGAAGGTTACTAAACTCACAGCAAATAGGATCCACCATTGTTTAGATATTGCTATTTCACTGTCTTGCGTACTCGTCATATACTGTCAGTAAGTTTCACGTATAAAGCTGCTATTTGCCGATTAATTATGATTGACGTACAGATCAAAACTGACTCCATAGTTTTGCGGAAAGTATGCCCATACTTTGGCAAAATTACGATCTACTAGGTACTTGTCAATTTCTTCCGGTTGCGGACAATTTTCATAGCGAGATACCAGACTTTTTTCCAGATATATTGCCTTTAGGTGAGGGAGTGTTTCTTTAGCCCCTTCCAAAGCTTTCAATTCGCTTCCTTGAATGTTCATGTATATAAAATCAAACTCCGATATCTCTCCTGAAGACTCTTCTATTATCCTGTCAACTGTTTTGAGCGGGACGATGATTTTGTTACTTACTTCTACCTCTGAATAAACCGTTTCCTCATTGAACACTTCTGCTTTTGGTTTGAAGAGCGAAGTTAGCTGCGATTTTGATGTCACATACAGCTCGGCTTCGCCATCTATCGCACCAATGGCACTCTGGAAAACCTCGATCGAGGTAAATGGCTCGCCGTCAATCAACTTGTCGTAACTACTGAACAATTGATTGACTACAGTAATCCGCTCTTGGAGCTGCTTAAATAATTCCGGTTGTGGTTCTACTACTATAATTTTCTTGAATCCTAATAAAACTAATGCTAACAGCATTTCCCCCTTATGTCCGCCCAGATATATCGCTCCGCGACGCTGACATCCGTACTTGCGTAACAATCTCTCATAAAGCAGAACGTCATAGCAGATTGCTTCATAAAGCCTTGTCTTTATTCTTGGTTCTGCAAAGTATCCTGGCAATACCTTCTTTTTTAAATCCAGTATTTCACTAATCAGTTCTGCTTGAGATTCGAGATCTTGTAGCATTTCCATATTTCCTTTAGAGTCACAAACCTTGCTAGCTATGGCAAATAAAGTGTTTCTACCTGATTCAAAACACTATGTTCTTGAGTATACTATCTTTTATGGATAGATTGTCACTCAAATCCAACAGCAAACGGACCAAACCATTTCCGAATCTCCTCACTGGTGGCACCAAAAGGAGGTTTATCTTTTTGCTCCAGAAGATGAGCAACCATTGCAGAGCTGCGTGAACAGAGGAATAGCCCTGTTCCATAGGGGGGTCTCATGCCCAGAGACAAAAATACAGCAGCGCTAATGCCATCAATGTTTGGATAAATTCCCAGTTTCTCTTTCAAAAACTTGGCCGTAATATCATAAAGTTGAATAAAATCTGATTGCAGACCGATCTCAGATATAATTGAGTGTAGACGAGGGTTTCTTGAATCTACCTTAAACATTGGGTGCCCAAAACCGGGTATTTTTTCCTTTTTGGCAAGCCGCTCTTCAAGGAGCTTAATAACCACTGCTTCTCGATCTCCTGAACTGTATTGATCGATGATAGTTTGATGAATAGCAGTGAAGAACTCCATTGCTTTTTCGCAGGCTCCCACGTGGGCAGGTCCTGCAGCTGTAAAACCGGCAGCGATCGCTTGGGGGATAGGAACTCTCGTACTGATGGCAACCCGGGGCAACATGACTGAGGGAGCAAGAAAGCCCCAGCCTGCATGCAAGCTCACCATTATATCATTAAAAATTTTTCTTTCAGCTGAGTTACTAAAATTCCTGTTAGTACAGAGGGTAAATAAAGCTTCGATATAGTCTTGCTCTCCCGAAGTCAATTTAGGGCTTTTCCCATCACTATTTTTTCTGTCAAAACTTTTTTCCTGAATACACTGGATACTTTCAATCGCAATAGCCATTAACGCAGGAATTAGGCCGACATAATAGAGTCCAATTTGACTGTCTCGATCTAGCCCTATTGCATCCAGGTCAAACCCAGGGATCATCTGTTCAAAGGACTTGGTTTTGTCAACCATCAACCCGGCAATAATGGCTTGAGAAAACGATGCACCTGAGGCGACTACAGTCCGAATCACTTCTAGGACTGGATCATCCTCTGTTAAAGAAGACAGGGCACTGGCAAGATAGCGATCAATAAGTTTTTCTTGGGATGGAGTCGCCTCTTTGCCGGTAAGTAAATGATAGATAGTCCCTGAAAATGAAAAATTACCAATCAGATCGTTCAGGTTTCTATTCCGAACATACAGTTGCTCTGGATTGAGACTGGGTCCGTCAATATCTGTACCATGATATCGATATCCCATGTTATATTAGTTTCTCCTTGTATATAACTAAGCTGAGGTTTATGTTCCAATACTGACCAGCCCTCAGTATGGCTTGTCGCCAGACAAGGTGACGCGATGCATTATGCGTTTGAACCCGTGATAGTCATTCACCGGGTTGTGCTGGGTGCATCGATTATCCCAGAAGGCGAGGGAGCCGTGCTCCCAGCGAAAGCGACAGGTGAACTCTGGCCTGACTTGGTGCTGGAAGAGATAGTCGAGTAGAGGTTTACTTTCTTGCTCCGTCCAGCCCTCGAAGTACTTTGTGTGGTTAATGTTGAGGTAAAGTGCCTTGCGCCCAGTCTCAGGGTGGGTGCGCACGGCTGGATGGGCTGCAACTATCACCTCCTGACTTGAGCCTGCGTTCCGTAGGCGATCCAGCTCCATTTTGAAGGTATGAGCATTTGTCGAGGTGTTGATGCCAACTAGACCATCTAGGGTCTTTTTAAGACCCTCCGACAGGTTCTCGTAGGCCATGTACTGGTTTGCGAAAAGCGTGTCACCGCCGTAGGGTGGGATATCGACGGCGTAAAGTATGCTTCCCATCGGCGGACATTCCAGATATGTGGTGTCAGAATGCCACACACCACCAAAGTTCTTCCGCTCGTGCTCCAGCTTGACTACCGGTGTAATCAAGGGACATTCGGGCAATCCACGCACTACTGGGTATTCCATTGGTTGGCCGAATAGCTTGGCAAAGGCAAGCTGTTGCTGGGGGGTGAGTTCTTGGTTACTGAAAAAGATCACCAAGTGGTCGAGTAAGGCAAGGCGTATCTCCGAAACGACTTCAGCTTCCAAGGGTCGTGAGAGGTCTACCCCTTGGATCTCAGCACCGAGGGCACCAGCAATCGGATGCACCTTGATGTAGCGATAGTTAGGGCGTACTGCGTTATCGATTGTTTTCCCTTTCGTCATTTCCATTCGTCATTTCCATTTGATGGCGATCTACGGCTATAGAGCCAGGGCTGTTTTATTGTCAATGTTTGATTTTGGAACAATAAGTTCCAAAAGTCAGCTCTACAACTCAGCGTCGAGGGAAAACTTGAAACCCAGATTCAGTTGGCTTGAATACTTCTAGGTGTGGATCAATAATATGATCCACCACAGGAACCAAATTAGTACCACTATATTCACCCAACACCGAAATCAGCTGTGATCAGCTTCATTGGGAAAGCATTTTTCCTCACAGATCTTAAAATACGTTGGTGGCGATCGCCTATTTCCTTTATTTTTATTTTATAAATGATCTGTTTGAGCAAATATATAGTTTTTAACCTCGCTAGCTTGAATCTACATCTGCTTACTCTAGAATGATTGGCTCTGCACAATTTAGGGTATGGTCCGGGGGATACATTACTCTACGCGGAACTTGCTATGTCCGCCAGAATAGGATCAGTAAGGGTTGCCCAACATGGGGATGATTTAAGAAAACGCTAACAGAACCAGAACTTATATCATGTTGGGATAATTTGTGATCAAAAAAAAATTGTTAAGTGTTAATGGTTTGTCAATTAACACTTAACAATTAGGTGCGACCCGTGGCGAATTTCATTATTAATGAGTTAAGCGCACCTTTAACAAGTTAGATCGAGAGAGTTGGTAATTTGTATTCCAAGAGATAATCTAGTCCTAGAAAAATCACCTTCCAAATCCGCGCTTACCTCGACGTGAGCGCATTTCTTGACGAATTTGTTGGCGCTGTTCCTCGGTGAGAATACCCCTCATCTCTTCTCGTGCTGACTTGCGAATCTCGCGCATTTGGTCTCGCTGCTCTTGAGAGAGATTCATACCCTCCCTTGCTTCTCGGAGTTGACGGCGCAGTGTTTTTATAGTTTGGAACCGCCGTTGTTGCTCCGGAGTGAGAATATCCTCAATTTTAGCTTCAGTATTGTTACGGATGTTTTCAAACTGCTCTTTTTGCTGGTCAGTGATGTTAAGTTTGGAGAAAAATGGAGGCATTTCTTCGGCGTTAACTGCCATGGGAAAACTAGTGAGGGTAATTGCTGCGATACCTGCAAGTAGAGAAAAGGGCTTGATGTTCATGATGTTCACTTGTTTTTATTTTTAACTGTTTTGACGTGAGCTGATTTCTGTTTGATGTCTCTATCCTAAAAAGGGCTAGGGTGAAACCACATGAGGCAAAAGACCTGAATTTCTCTAGGACTTTAGTCCTGGGCTAGATATGACCAATGGGTCTTGCTTTACCTTTGACACATGGATTAAGGTTGTTGGTTGTTTGTTATTGGTTGTTTACAACAATTGTGAATGCGCCATCCTATTCAAATTACTAACCACCCAATTCGATTTTTGCTCTACCTGGAGTGGATACTGCTGATCATTACCGCTTTGGTGGAATTACTAAAACTTCCTTTTCCCCCGCTACCTAGGTCGCCACTACTCAATTTAGTTTGCCTGGGAGTATTTGGGTTAATGGGATTGAGATTACCAACAAATCAGCCTATTTATAAGATACTTTACACTGCCGCCGAAATTGGGGTAATTCTCTTAGCGTCCATGGTGGGACACATTCGGCTGTTGCAACTGATGTTAATTATATTAGTTGTTCGCAACTGTTTTATCTTTGAGTTCCAAGGTCGCTTAGTGATGACTGGATTTGCGGTTATATTATTCCTAATGAGGCAAATGGTTCGATTTCAGCATCATGCTATGAGGCATCGTCCTCCCTTTAGACCACCTCCTGTGTTCAGAGAACCACCGACAGGGTTGATTCCGGAGCGATTACTATTTATCTTGTTGAGTTCTGTCTTGATATTTGTCTTGGTCTTAATCGTTTTGCAGCTATTAGTGGATACTGTACTTTCAGAACGAAAAAGTCGGCAAGACCTGGCACAGGCTAATGCTCAACTGCGTGACTATGCCCTTCGGATTGAAGATATTGCTACGCTGCAAGAACGTAACCGTATTGCTCGGGAAATTCATGACTCCTTAGGACATTCTTTAACTGTATTCAATTTACACTTGGAAGCGGCTTTAATACTATTACAATCTGACCCTGCTGAAGCCAAAGAATTTATCTTAGAAGCGAAACAACTCGGGAAAACTGCTCTGAAGGATGTACGTCAATCCGTTGCTTCCTTGCGTTTAAATCCGTTACAAGAGCAATCTCTAGAAAATGCGATCGCATCCCTAATCGACGATTTCCAAAAGTCCACAGCTATCTCACCTACATACCATCTTAACCTAAAGCGTTCAATCCCTGGCGACATCAAAATCGCAGTTTACCGTATTGTCCAAGAAGGGTTGACAAATATCTTTAAATATGCTAAACCTACTGAAGTAGACATCCAAATTAAGACAGCAACAGATTTACAATTAATTATTAAAGACAATGGCATTGGATTTTCCCTAAACCAGAACACAAGCGGTTTTGGTTTACAAGGAATGCGAGAACGCACCCAAGCCTTAGGAGGAACCTTTAAAATTGAAACAGCACCAGGAGCTGGCTGCAAAATTATCGCTCATTTTCCTTTACCAAAGGTTTAAGCTATAGCGTTTTCAGTTGAGATGTAACCATATCGCAAAGGGAACAGGGAACAGGGAACAGGGAACAGGGTAAAGAGTCCTGATTTTTCTTTAAAAATCAAAAAATATCATACAGGTTTACATCTCAAATACAAACGCTATATCTAGCAATTATAGATGAATTTTGCTAATTTTTTTCCTAATCCCTACTCCCTAATCCCTACTCCCTAATCCCTAAAAATAAGTACCTCACAGAATTGACAACTACTATATAATTATTCATCCTTGATGATTCGTATTTTACTAGTAGATGACCAGAGTCTAATTCGGCGTGGATTAAAAGCCTTGCTGAAGTTAGAAGAAGACTTACAGGTAGTCGGTGAAGCCGAGAATGGACAAACGGCAATTAGTTTGGTAAAAACTTTACAGCCAGATGTTATACTAATGGATATTCGGATGCCTGTGATGGATGGCGTGGCTGCAACTCGGGAAATTTGTCAGCAATTCCCAGATACAAAGGTATTAGTACTAACTACTTTTGATGATGACCAGTACGTTACCCAAGCCATACAGTGCGGAGCAGCCGGATATTTGCTGAAGGATACCCCTCCCGAAGAATTAGCCCAGTCAATTCGAGCTGTCCAAAAAGGTTATACTCAGTTAGGCCCTGGTATAGGCAAAAAAGTCGCTACTCAAATGCGAGACCCAACTCCGAGTCCACCTCCGGGTTGGGAGGAACTAACTCCCAGAGAGCAGGAAATTTTACGACTAATTGCTACCGGTGCTAGCAACCGAGAGATTGCTCAGACGTTGTATATTTCTGAAAAGACAGTGAAAAACCACGTTACTCATATTTTGAGTCGGTTGAATGTACGCGATCGCACTCAAGCAGCCATTTTAGCAAACTCTATGTTGGGGTATTTTAGTGATAATTGATTATTGAGCTAGCATTTGTAAGCAGTCAGCCGTCAGCTGTCAGCTGTCAGCTTTATGAATTCCTGACAGCAGACCTAACAGAGATTAAACGAATGCTTACCTGTTTTATTCAAAAGCTCGCACCTAAAGTAGCACTTATAAATATCTCATGAACAATCTTGCTGATTTCTGATAACATCAAAAATAGGAGATATTTATTATTACTGCTCCCCACTCCCTACTCCCTAATCCCTACTCCCTTTGCTATATATGAGTTCCTATTCTCAATCTGAAACTTTGATAATTGCCTACTTTTTTGGCGCTCTTCTCGCTATCACCGTTATGGTTTACTTGCTCAGAGGTTTTGGTATTCTTACCTTTATTCCTGGTGGTATCCTGTGGCTACTGATCTTGTTATCGATTGGTACAGGACTAGTTTACGGGGTTCAGAAAACTCGACGTTATTAGGGGAATAGGGAGTAGGGAGTAGGGAGTAGGGAGTAGGGGTAATAAAATTGACTGTAGCTTAGCTATCAGCATTTCGGGTATCAGCGTTTTGAGAGTTTTCCGTGAATACTCATGTACTAGCGACTTTCAGTTGATATGATCTCACGATAATTACCCTTAATAAAAATTTCCCCATCTCCCCATCTCCCTATCTCCCCACACCTCCCAGCCTCCCTACCCTCCCCGCGCCTCCTTAATTATGGGTATTCAACCAGACTTGAGATAAGTCTAAATATCGGTAAGGATTGACCCTAGTACGGCACGACGGAAATAAAGATACTGTAAGCATTCAGCGGTCAGCCGTCAGCCGTCAGCTTTCTGTGGTCAGCCGTCAGCTTATTTTATTCAAAAACTGTTCCCCTAGCGTGGCCAAGAGCTTACCGTGGCCATAGGCCAAGGCCAAGCGTGTGCGTAGCGCATAACCTGAGAGCTAAGAGCTGATAGCTGAATGCTGATAGCTGAATGCTTACAAGATACTATTGAAAAAAGCGAAAGGCTTATATAATAAGAATTCTGCTCAGGGCTGATAGTTGAGGGTCCAGGGCCCGTCCGCTGAGGGCTGAAAGTAGAATTTATTGCGAAAATCCTTGACTACTAAGTGGTTATAGGGAATAGATTTAGGTTAATCTTGAACAAAAGTGAGGTAAAGACAATCAACATGGAAGCTATTGAACTGGAAGTCAGCCAACTAAAATTTTTACTGAAGCTACTGAGCAAACCGGATTATCGGGCATTGATTACCGAAGCGAAACCCAATTCTAAAACCTCAGCGGGGGAACGAGATCGAATTTGTCGGGAGTTATGCGATCGCAATTTGATTGACTCTAATCAAGAAATCACCAAAATTCAGATCACTGATGCAGGCAAGGAACTCCTCAACCAAGATCAGGCTGAAGTACCAATGAGCACGAAAGAACGCAAAATTATCAAAGCCTGTGAAACAGAACCGACTACTCCCGCCAAAACAAACGTTAAGCCTGCTAAGACCCGCAAGGAAATCATGGAAGGTTTGATAGAACGGGGTTATATCACAGTAGCAGAAACTAAATTCAAAGATGTCTGGATTACTGAAACCGGTATTGAGTACCTATTAAATAATTATAAACCCGTTGGTCGTGGCAATATCAATCTGTCTAAAACCATGTTAGCGGATTACATCGATTTCCTGCGGAAACAGCTGCCAAACTCAACCAGTACAATCTCAGAATCAGATGGAAATTCGACTGCCGCTCTAGTCAATCCCCCTAATCATGAAGAAATATTACAAATTATCAAGAATTTAGACCAGGAACTGGGTACGGAAAACTATTTGCCACTGTTTCATTTGCGCCAAAAGTTACAACCGCCTTTGTCTCGGGAACAATTAGATAAAGCACTGTATAGCTTGCAAGCAGAGGATAAAATTGATATGAGTGCTTTGCAAGAAGCTAACATGTATACAGAGGAACAAATTGAAGCTGGTATTCCTCAAAATACCGGGGCTAGGCTATTTTTCATTATGGTGCAATAAATTCTGATACTAAAGATAGGATAATTGATAGTATCATACAATAACCTGAGGCTGCCTTTTTGTTAATCCTCTATCCTTGTCCACTCTATAGAAGATGGAATTAAAGAGATGGCAACGATCCAGGAAATAATTAAACAAGCCCTAAATCCCTTTGACCCCGTGACCTTTGCTACGGGGAATTTTTGGGAAGATCCAGAAAATTCAGCCCTTAAGGATGTCGAATCGATTCATCAACATGAAATTAATCAGATAACCAGCACCCTCAGTGCGGTGACTCAAGACCATCGACCCCGCACTATCTTACTGGCTGGTGATTCGGGTTCGGGGAAAAGTTATCTATTAAAACGGCTCAAAAAGCAGCTCAATCAACAAGCATTCTTTGCTTATATCGGTCCTTGGGCAAATAGCGATCGCATCTGGCGCTATATCCTTAGGCAAACTGTTGACAGTCTGCTAAAAGTCCCAGAAGGAGAACAAGAGTCTCAGTTGCTGCTGTGGCTAAAGAGTCTCCCAGCCTTTAAAAAAACCGGTTGGCTGCTGAATGAGCGAAAACGGTTTATTGCTGACCTCAGAGCTAGCTATCCAGGGGGAATTCATCGCAGTAAAGAGTTTTTTGGAGTCCTCTATGACCTTACTAATCCAGAACTGTATCACCTGGCTTATCAATGGTTAAGGGGAGAAGATTTAGATGAAGAAGACCTGAAAACCCTTGGGGTCAGAGGGTCTATAGATAACGAAGACGATGCTCAGAATATCTTAATCAACTTCGGGAGAATTTCGTCATCCACCAAGCCGATTGTGCTGTGTTTTGACCAATTGGATAATATTCCTCGTTTGCCCGATGGTTCTCTGGATCTACAAGCGCTGTTTAATGTCAACTCTACCCTTAATACTCGCTTTCCCAATAACTTGTTGATAATTATCAGTATAGTCACTAATACCTGGAGAAGGAATTTAAAAAAACTTCAAGGGGCTGATCTCGCTAGACTTAGTCCTAAAATTCTGCTCAAAAACATTACCCTAGAGCAAGCGGAATCCCTCTGGGCAAGCATACTCTATCCGTTACATCAGCAAGCTGAACCAAAATCCACCTCACCGATTTACCCTTTAACTCGGCAAGACTTAGAACAAGAATTTCCTGGTGGCAAAACCACTCCCCGCCAGACCTTGAAACTAGGAAATCAGCTAATTCAAAGGTATAAAACTCAGGGAGTTAACTCAGAGTTATCAACCACTGACTCAACTCCCGAAAATGATACCGCTGGCGAATCAATACCAATAGAAGAAAAAATCCTAGCCTCATTGAAATTGAAATGGCAGAAGGAATTTAAAAAAACTGACCAGACGACAATTATCCGCATCCAAGATATTGATGAATCGGAATTGATTGGGATGTTACGAGAGGCATTAGAAGCTCTGGAGGTTAGGGGGATTAAACCAAAATTTTTGTCCAGTAGCAAAACCTTTGCCAGTTATTCCCTAAGTTACCAGCTGCCATCACCTCAAGGACGGATCGGAGTAGTCTGGGGAGAAACTAGTAATGGTCGCAGTTTCTATCATCTGATGAATGCCTGTGATAACGCTATAAAAAGCAATCGCTGCCAAACCTTATACCTAATTCGCCATACAAAAATTAGCATAAAACGTGATACTAAAGGGTACAAGCTCTACAGCCAACTATTTAATGGTTATGACCATCATCACCTCAAATTAGACGATATCTCCTCTGTCCATTACTTAGCCACTTATCATACCTTAGTTAATGGGGCTTGTTCCCAAGACTTAGTTCTTGCTGATAAAACAATAACACTGGAAGAGTTAAAGGATCTAATCCGAAAATCGGGAATTTTGCAGGATTGTCCTTTACTAAAGGATTTGAATATTTTTTCGATAGAAGAGACTAAAGTACCCCTCAATCCGGTTAAAGAATTTGTGTTAAATGTGCTCAAACAAGACCAATTAATTGGTCTTAAGGTTTTAATTGAAACTACTCACCGTCAATTTAATCGGCTCAAAGAAATAGAAATTAAACAACAGATTAAGGAACTTTGTCAGGAAAATGAACTAAAACTTATCCCTGTGGATGGTTCCCCAGAAACACAATCAGTATATTTGGTACCTTGAGTTTAAGCATAAGCGCTACGCGCACGCTACGCGAACAGCAATCAGCATAAGCGCTACGCGCACGCTACGCGAACAGCTCTCAGCTATCAGTTATCAGTTATAAGCTATCAGCTATCAGTTATAAGCTATCAGTTATAAGCTATCAGTTATAAGCTATCAGCTATCAGCTCTCAGCTATCAGTTATAAGCTATCAGCTATCACAGGCTAGAAGCCTGTTCCACACTACTTGAGGTGCCAAAGGCTGACGGCTGACCGCTGATGGCTGACCGCTGACTGCTAAGGATTATTATGCCATAAAAAAAATTAAGATAACAAGCGCCAATGTACCTGAATCAACCAGCCCAGATCCGAGAGTTAATCCTTAATTTATCAGCCGCCAAAATTCTGTGGTTAGATACAGAAGTGGCTGACTGGAATACCCCTAATCCCAGATTATCTCTGATTCAGGTATTGGCTGATTCGACAGATATAAATGGTGACAAAGCTTACATCTTAGATGTATTAGACAAACCGGAAGTAGTGCAATACTTTGTCAACCATATTATAGTCAATCCTAACATTGAAAAAGTCTTTCACAACGCTAGCTTTGATTTACGCTATCTAGGGGGGAAAGAGCAAGCTAAGAATATCACCTGTACCTATCAAATAGCTAGAAAGCTGACCAACAAGAAACTACCCAATCCATTACAGGTATCAAACCATAAACTAAAAACCCTAGCGATAGAACTATGCAATTTCGCTAATGTCGATACAGAAGAGCAAAGCAGTGATTGGGGCAAACGTCCGCTCAGCCAAAAACAGCTAAAGTATGCAAAAATGGACACAGTCTATCTAGCCCATGTCCATCGCCGTTTACTAGAAATTAGTGATAAAAATAGCTGGAATCCAGAGCAGATGGTCAAAAGACAATCACGGACGCAAAAATCGGAATCCCCTTGCTTCAGTGTTACCCAAGTTAGGGTAGCCATTGAATGTCCTCGTTTATTTTATTTGAGTCATCACTTTGGTGGAAAAACCCTATTTATACCACCATCCAACTCACCAGGTATTGGGAAAGTATTCCATAAGCTATGTCAACAGTGTACTGACAAACTCCAGCAAGATTACCGATTTCAAGCCTTATTTTACCCCACAGCAAGTCAGCTAGACCAAAGCCAAATTAGCTCTAAGATGCAAGCGCTACTGTATGAGCTAGTGGTTTTCCCCAACATCAATACCAATCCAGAGATAGCCTCGATCCTACTTCAACTCTGGCAAGCATTAAAATCACTAATTCCCCATTGGACTCAACTTCTAGTTACTAATCGAGGCTATTGTCAGCCAGAGGAAGTAATTAGTAAAACTTTTATTGCTCAAGAAATAGACCTGAGTTACAACTTCACCTTTCCTGATGGTACCAAGCAACGAGTTAATGGAAAATTCGATAGCTTAATCTTCGACTGTGAGCGCGATCGCTATTGTGTTGTAGACTATAAAACCTATCAACCCGTAGATCCATCCGCTAACCTAGCTCAAGTAGCCCTCTATAGTTACATGCTCCACCAAAAAAAAGGAGTAGCAATAGATGCAGCAGTTTATTGTGTTTTACCGGAATTCCAAAAATACTACTATTCCCGGGAAGAGCTAGAGGATACAGTGCATCAGCTCATTCCCCATAAATTACAACAGATGCGCCAATGGCTGAGTTGGAAACCTGCCCAGGTCGAAGAGGAGGGAGATGGGGAAACTATAAAAAACTATTGCACTCCAGCAATGGGTAAGGGCAACCTGGAGCCACCACCACCGACACAACAGCCTGAGCTATGCAACATTTGTCCCCAACAACAGACCTGTCAAACCTTTTTTGAGGAGGTGAAAACTGGGCAAAAGCCGGTCAAGGCACCATCCCGCCAAACTCCTGATATTGAGCAAAAGCCGGTCAAGGCAGCATCCCCCAAAATTCCTGATATTGAGCAAAAGCCGGTCAAGGCACCATCCCGCCAAACTCTTGATGCTGATCAGACCGGGGAAAAATTGGTGAGTACTCTAGAAGACTTTAACAAAAACTCGCGGAATTCCCCAACCTCTACGTTCGCGTAGCGTGGCCTACGGCCAAGGAGGTTGGGGATGGATAGCGAGCCAGGAATTTGAGGCAACACCTTGACATCTTACTGTGAACTATACATACTAGTAAGTAAGGTCGATAACAGGGTTGAGTGCAATGAAACAGAAAGCCGTCAAAGTCAGAATCTATCCCACAAAAGAACAAGTAATGATACTAGCTCAGCACTTTGGATGTGCTCGCTGGTGGTGGAATTATGCATTGAATCAGTGTATAGAAACCTACAAAGAAACGGGAAAAGGACTGAAGCAATCTGCACTCAACTCTATGTTGCCGAAACTCAAAAAAGAAAAAGAGACTGAATGGCTAAAAGAATGCTACTCTCAGGTTTTACAATCTGTGAGCTTGAATCTTAGTCGTGCCTATCAGAACTTTTTTGTTCGCGAAGCGTGGCCATAGGCCAAGGAAGAGCAAAATACCCTAGATTCAAGTCATATCATCATCGCCAGTCAATCCAGTATCCCCAAAATGTAAAACAGGTGGGCAATAGCCTAAAGTTCCCAGGAAAATTAGGAGTTGTTAAAGCTGTAATTCATCGACCATTAGAGGGGGAAATTAAGACTGTAACAGTAAGCTTTGACCCTTCTGGCAAGTATTACGCTTCTATTCTAGTGGAATACGAATCAACAGAGGTTAAAGTATCTAAAGAAGGGAACGTGATTGGCATTGACTTGGGCATCAAGGATTTTGCGATTACCTACGATGGCGAAAAGACTTCTAAATTTGGCAATCCCAAACACTTAGCTAAATACGAAAAGAAACTAGCTAAGAAACAACGTATCGCAGCCCGGAAAAAGAAGGGCAGCAATGGTCGCAAAAAAGCGCGCAAAATTGTAGCTAAGGTATACGAACGTATTGGAAATGTCCGCCAAGACTATCTGCACAAGCTATCTAGAAAGATAGTAGATCAAAATCAAGTGGTAGTAGTCGAAAACTTAAATGTCAAGGGCATGGTTCGTAACCACAAATTAGCTAAAGCAATATCTGACCTGGGTTGGGGAACTTTTGTAAATTTCCTTTCTTATAAATGCGAAAAAGAAGGTAAAATATTGGTCGAAATAAACCGGTGGTTTCCCAGCTCTAAAACTTGCTCTAATTGTCATTACCGAATCAAAGAGTTACCACTAGATGTAAGGTCTTGGACTTGCCCAAACTGTGGCACCCATCATGATAGGGACGGTAATGCAGCTAAGAACATTAGAGCAGAAGGTATCAGAATGCTATCCTCCTCTGGGACGGGGGAGGTCAACGCCAGTGGAGAAGAAGTAAGGCCAAAACGAGGACGTCCATCCAAGTTGAGGCATTCTTCCGTGAAGCTGGAAGCCCCGACCTGGCCGTAGGCCACCCTTCGCGAACAACGAAGTAGGTCGGGGTAGTTCACAATTAGTGTCGATTATGTCAACGCAACAGTTGCTCCAGCATTTGTCCGCATCAAGCTCAAACCCAATCGTGGGGTAAAAGTCATATCAATACAGAATCGATCCAAGGATTTACAAGTACATTTAGGTCTGGATAATCCTCCCCTGATTACTCCCGAAGCTGGGTATGTGAGTGTGGATTTACCTCGGAAGGATCAGGATAGAGAAGTAGCTAGATTTGATGACTATATTAGCCTTACGCAAAACTCAAGTAATCCTCCAATGATTGGGATTGGAGTAAATTTAGATGGGAAATTGGTAGAGGCGGATTTATCTGATCCCAATACCTGTCACTTTTTGGTAGGGGGCACAACCGGAAGTGGCAAGAGCGAATTTTTGCGATCGCTTCTGCTATCCCTACTCTATCAGCATTCTCCTCAACAGCTCAAAATTGCTCTGGTTGATCCCAAGCGCGTCACTTTCCCAGAGTTTGAGGACATGCCATGGTTGCTGTCACCAATCGTTAAAGATAGCGATCGCGCTATCGAACTGATGGAGCAATTAGTTGATGAAATGGAGGAGCGTTACCGGAAATTTGAACAAGCCAAGTGTGCTCACCTGGATGCTTATAATCAGCAATTGATTAATAAACAAATTTTACCATTACCTCGGATAGTCTGTATCTTTGATGAATATGCTGACTTCATGGCAGAAAAAGAAATCCGCAACGAGTTAGAATCAAGTATTAAGCGTTTAGGAGCCAAAGCTAGAGCAGCTGGAATTCATTTGATTATTGCTACTCAACGACCAGAAGCGAAAGTTGTTACTCCGATTATTCGGTCTAATTTACCTGGGCGAATTGCTTTACGCACAGCGTCTGAAGCCGACTCAAGGATTATTTTTGGTGGTAGCAACAGTGAAGCAGCTTATTTGTTGGGTAAGGGGGATTTATTATATCAAAAGGGTGGTAAGTTAGAGCGATTGCAGAGTTTGTTTGCTGAGAGGATTGTATTGCCTTGATCAAAGTTTATTCCAATAAAGTTTGACCCTGTGGTGCGTTACGGGGCAGACTATCCCAAAGCTGGCTACGAGGCGAAAAATCAAGGCAAGCCCGCCCCTAACGCACCCTACGCCACTAACACTGCCATACTTTCAGGCCACAATCAGATTATATTACCATTTTACTTTCATTTGACCGCGATCCCTTATAAAAAAAATCGATCCGCCTAACGGCGGAAATACAGTATAAAAGCATAAAAGCATAAAAGTGCAAAAGGTCAAAAAGGAAAAAGAGCTAAGTCCTCCCAACACCCCTCGCCACACGAAAACCGACAAGGTTGTTGACGGCCTCGCGCGGGTTATAGAAGAGGCGGGAGGCAGAACGGCAATCCCTAGGAATGCTGACCCAGGAGCCGCCCCGCAGTATACAATAATCACTATGATTATCATTAATAGACCAGATACTCCCATCTGTAGGGGCTCCAAAGTAATTACGATGGCTTGGATCTCCACACCACTCCCAAACATTGCCGTGCATATCGTATAAGCCAAAGCCGTTGGGGTAACGAAAATGTCCTACTGGGGTAGTTTCTTCCCGATATTCCCCTTTTGCTTCCTCTGCATAAGTATCGGAAGCAGCATAATTAGCAAATCTACTGGTTATGGTCTCTCCATAATGGAATGGTGTAGTAGTTCCTGCTCTACAGGCGTATTCCCATTCCGCTTCACTCGGTAATCTGTATTCAGTTCCTGTATACTCAGAAAGGCGATCGCAAAATTCCACCGCATCGTACCAAATTACTCGCTCTACTGGTCGATTCTTTCCGTTAAATCTTGAAGGGTCTGGATCTAAGTCCCGGTTAACTTTTGGAAGCTTGGCCACAGCTCGCCATTGCGCCTGGGTTACCTGATATTTGCCCAGGAAGAAGGGTTGAATGCTTACTTGGTGTTGAGGTCTTTCGCTGTCATCACTCCCCCTCTCACTTTTCGGGGAACCCATTAAGAAGCTTCCTTTTGGGATATACACCATCTCTAGGTCTACTCCATTCCCCAGATCTTGAGTTAAATAACTTGCTTGTTTATTTTCTCGCTTGATTGTTTCTCCTCTACGGTTAACTGTTACTACTTCAAAGGGAAACTGCTTTAAACCTTCGGGTTTGACTCGCTTTAAACTTTCTTCCCTCGAATTTGGCTTGACAATCAGATCAGGTTGTGAATTGAAGTTTTGTTGGTGAGATAATAAATTAGAAACGTTATTGGCATTGTTTTCTAACCATTGCTTTAGTTGCTGAGCCTCTGAGGTGGGAATCTTTCCATTTACTAATAAACGATCGACAAATTTTACAATCCTTTTTTCATCATCAGTTGGTTGATGTATATCATCCAACTTTTTGATAATATCATAAAAAGTGCCAGGAATTTTATCTCTCAAATTGGGACAACAATCTCTGTAAGCCTGTTGCATTTGTTTGATAACGGTTTTTTCTAAAGGCCCCAATATATTGACTAAACTAGTCGTAATTTTAAACTTTTCCTGGATTGCGTTTAAATGAACATTATTTGGATTGTTTTCAAGTGCTCCATGAATTAATTCTTCTAACTGATTGTAACCCTGACAATGCTCTATTAATTTGTGAACGGTTTCCTTTAAATTCCCACCGCTAGCAATCTCGTTCAGATTTATATTTAATTCATAAAGCACCATCATTTCTAATTTAGTTTTATTAGGGAAAGCATTACACAGTGCTTCGTTTATTTTTTTGAGGAGATAACCAGGGGTATGTCCAGCATTCATTGACGGTTAGTTCAAGACCTGTGAAAAATAGAATTTGATACTTTGACTCTAATTGAGTATATACACTGTGATTATACCGAATTCCGTAAATTTTCCTTTATTTACTGGTATTTCCCAGCTGGTGGTGGCTTAGGGGTTAGGGAGCATGGAGCAGGGAACAGGAGAGGGCACCATATAAAAATAGAATTCTTGGTGGGTGGTCAAAACTTGTGATTATAAAAGACAAAAGTTCAAAGTGTTCTCACGATACCTGATTAACTTCTATTTCTAAGGCTGAAATCGCTTCTATGATTTCATCAAAGGGTGGAGCAGTACCTAACATCATGCCCTGCATTGCCTGATAATCAGTACTGAGAGCTTTTAGTAATTCTCCTTTCGGTAAGAGTTTTAGAGAGCCGGGAATCGCTTCGTCTAATTTCATCCAGCTTCGATTAAACAGTTTTTTGGTGTACTGGCGTACATCTTCTCTTAATTGATGATTGGCAATGGCTGTCTTACCTGCTTCCTGACGGGAAATTATTGCTACATCATAATAATGACGTGACAGTCTCTGGCGATCACTGGGCAGGCGTTGTTCGTCTCGATAACCACAAGACCAACCATGTAAGATCATGATTTTATCCCAAAAAGTTCTTTGAGGGTCGATGGTCGTTACATTTGCTACGGAAAAATTCCATTCTTCAAGTATCTCGGATAGATAGGGGGTAATAGTATGATTTTGATGGGGATCGAGCGCTGACCGTGCGCCTGCTTCTAGTTTGACACGGGGTTGAACGTAAGCAATGCTATCGGATGGAAATAAGCTCGGATACTGAAACAGCAGGGTTGAATTATCTGGATCGTCTTCATCGAGTACAATGCGACTCTCAGGCGAAATTACCCCAGCAACTTGTGATAAGTCATCTTTAAGCTTGCCACAGATATACGTTGAAGCAGCTTGTTTTAGTTCGGACGCTAGTTTTTTTCGCCGCTTGCTAGAGATTCCAAGAGCAGAGGGATCGTTATCCCCGGCAAAACCCAGATCGCTCCTGAATACCACCAGATCTACATCCTCGGAAAATCTACTAATGAGTTGATAAACCTTGGAAAGGGAAGTGCCGCCTTTAAACAATAGTCTGGGGTGTTCCTGGGGTAAGCCATTATAAAGGATATCCAGCACCAGGCACACCCAAAAATCCTTTTCTATATAGGTAGACAAGGTATTGAGGGAATCGGCTGTTGACTCAAAAACATCGTTACGGTCTTGTGCTGGTAAATTGAGAAATTCTTCAAATGCTGGATTCACTAGGAGACACCTTCACCCTCACTAACTTGACGTACAACGGGTGTCATCCAAGTTGGTAACAGCTTAATACCTTCTGCAAGATCTTCTTTGATGTCTGAAGACAACCGATTGTGTAGGGTATTAACCACATCTTTATCAGCAGCGATATTTTCGCCCAGCCAATATAAGGCCCTAACCACAGGCCCACCAGGACGGTTAGCCCATGCCATTAACCGTTGAGAGACATGACGTAGTTTGATGGTACGCCCACCAACTTGTAAAGTTCGGCTCGAACCATTCGTTATGTAGCTGTTCTGGGCGGGAACGGCATTGGTCAGACCTAGCTGGTGGGCTGCAACAATGCCATCTGGCATGATTGATATACCATCCCGACGTGCCAGAGCTTCCACAACGGCATCAATGTTGGGTGGGGCAGGACGCTTCAAGATATTGCTGGTGCGTGGATAGTCATATAAACCGCGACCAACGCGGCGCAAAAATCCTTGTTTCACCAGACGAGATAGCGCTTTATCTACAGCATCACGACTGCCGAGATCTACAAAATCTTTGGGTGTGCAGACCCAACCACCGCGACCATGACCACGAACTCTGTTCAGGATTTTTTTTGCTATACCCTGCATCTTACGAAAGCTATGAATATAAAGTTCACGAAATATATTATGTCAGAATTATAGCCAATATTTCTGACTTTTTCAAGGCAGCTAACCCTGTATTAATTGCCCAAAGTCAGGATGTTGAGGTAACGAAGGTGAGTAGAACTGTCAGGATAGGTTCTATGACCCTTCGATAAAACTGTCAGATTAATCGAAAACCAACCCTTGATTCAGCAACGCCGCTGATAACTGATAGCTTAACTACTAACCCCATACTAACACAGCATACACTCCATAGATAAAATAAACAGTAAGTACAATCGCAATAATAATCCGAGCGCTTATCGAAGTGTGGCGTCTCCACAATACAAAGCATCCCACTATCACAGCCAACACTTCTAGGGGAGTAAAAATATGACCATAATGACGAGAATCCCAATAAGACACAGGGCTTTCAAAGCGCCAATTTGACAATGGAAAAAAGTGACGGTGGGCATCGTCAGCATGGACAGGGAAATCTCCTAACCCATGAAGAGCCATGCTAGCAAACATAGCAATCAGAAACGTTTCACCAAAATAGTAAGCTAACAATCCACCTAATAGTATCAGTGGAAAAGAATTGAAAATATCGAAAAATACTTGCCAGCTTGGGTTATAATAAGATTCAGACCAGATTACGTTTTCAGGAATTCCTCTGATTAATTTTTCATATCCGTAAAAAATTACCATTGGCAAATCCGGTAATATCGCACCGAACACAATTGGTAAATTATTTTCCGGCTTTCTTTTTTTTCCTAAAATCAGGAGATTGACGATGGCGTGAGCGGGAGTATTCACAAATTAGGGAGTAGGGAGTAGGGAGTAGGGAGTAGGGAGTAGGGAATTAAGAATTGAGAATTAAGAATTAAGAATTAAGAATTAAGAATTGGGAATTGGGAATTGGGAATCGGGAATCGGGAATCGGGAATTGGGAATCGGGAATCGGGAATTAAGAATTAAGAATTAAGAATTAAGAATTGGGAATTGGGAATCGGGAATCGGGAATCGGGAATCGGGAATCGGGAATCGAAATTATCACAATTTATTTAGGTTCCCTATAACTTTCAACTTTCAACTTTCAACTCCTAACTTTCAACCTTCAACCAGTTTTAAACCTTCAACCAACCTTAAGCCTTCAACCAACCTTCAACCTTCAACCTTCAACCTTCAACCTTCAACCAACTTTAAACCTTCAACCTATTTTCAGCTTATATTCAACGGATTAACATCAATAGTCAAGCTAATATCTGGAGGACACATATCCTGCAATTCCCGCCAATTCAGTAACCTGGCGGGCACAGTAGGAGAAAACTTAAGCAAAATCTGCCATCGATAGCGACGAGCAACCCGAATCACACTGGCTGGTGCTGGTCCTAGGATATCGTATTCGGCTTCAGGAGTATCTAACCTGTCCGCTAAATCCTCTGCTACCTTCTCCACCGCCACAGGATCCAATCCACTTATGCGCAACAGAATCAAATCACCATAAGGGGGATAGTTCAGTGCTGCCCGTTGTTCCAATTCGTCCGAGATAAACGACTGATAATTATGAGTTTTGACAGCCTGAATCACAGGATGCTCTGGGGAATAAGTTTGAATAATCACCTGACCAGGGTCATCCCCACGACCGGCACGACCTGCTACCTGAGTTAAGGTTTGGAATGCCCGCTCGGATGCTCGATAGTCTGACAAATACAGTAGTCCATCTGCTGCTACCACTCCCACCAGTGTCACCTGAGCCAAATCTAATCCTTTGGTCAGCATTTGGGTTCCCACCAACAAGTCAGCTTCCCGATTAGCAAATTGAGTTAACAGAGTGCGATGAGCATTCTTGGTACGAGTGGTATCACTGTCAAATCGGATAATTCGCAACTCTGGAAACAGCTTCGCCAAATCTTGAACAACCCGCTGAGTACCACTGCCGAAAAATTTCAGGTAGGGAGAACTACATTCTGGACAACTACGGGGATGGAGTTGTCCGAAATTGCAATAGTGGCACCGCAATACTTGAGTAGCCCCTTCATGAGTATAGTGATAGGACAAGGAAACATCACAGTTAGGGCATTCCACCACATGACCACAACTACGACAAGACACAAAGGTACTGTGTCCCCTGCGGGGGATAAATAAAATCCCTTGTTTCTCTTGTTCCTTTAGTCGTCTCAAGCTGTCTTGGAGAGAACGGCTAAAAATCGACCGATTACCAGCTTGTAACTCCTGCCTCATATCCACAATTTCCACCGGTGGCAGGGGTCTGGATTGAATCCGTTCCGGTAGGGATAAGTAATGAGTGCTAAGTTCTGGATGCTGAGGAGGTGAACAGGTGAAGGGTTGAACCTCAGGAGCTGAAGAGGTCAGGGGATTAATTTCACTACCGATCTGACCATCTCTCGCTCCCCCCATCACCTTAATACTGACCCAGCTTTCTACCGAAGGAGTAGCTGAACCTAAAATCAGAGGACAATTTTCTAATTCTGCTCGCCATTGGGCAACGGTGCGAGCGTGGTAGGTAGGAATGGGTTGGTCTTGCTTGAAGCTGGAGTCGTGTTCTTCATCTAAAACAATTAATCCCAACTGGGGCAAAGGGGCAAAAACAGCAGAACGAGTGCCAATCACCACTTGTGGCTCACCTGGAATCATCTGTCGCCAGGTATCATAGCGCTCCCCTTTATTCAAGGCACTGTGGTAAACCCGAACTTTATCACCAAAGCGAGCCCGGAAACGGTCAGTAATTTGAGGAGTTAAGCCAATTTCCGGCACCAACACCAAAGCGGATTTCCCTTGCGCTAGGATTGGTGCGATCGCTTGTAGATAGACCTCCGTTTTCCCAGACCCAGTCACCCCATGCAACAGCACTTGGGCAAAGCCATCGAGATTATTAATCAGGTCTAATGCATGGGATTGGGCATTTGTCAAGTTTTTGGGGGCATCTGTAGCCATGGTTGGTGAAGTCGCACTGCGCAATACTTCCCTAGGCTCAATCACCACATATCCCTTATCTTCCAAAGAATTTATAGTTGACGAACTAACATTACAAATTTGTGATAGTTCACTCAACCACAAATCTCCTCCACGACGGCGTAGCACCTCCAATACTTCCCGTTGCCGTCGAGTCAGATCAGGCCGATTGAGATTACCCACCAGAGTCACAGCTTTCTTGAGCTTAGGACGAGTTGGCTTAGGAGCTTCCAGATAACTTTCTACCCAACCTCGCTTGAGCAGGTGACGTAATCCTGCTTTAGCCCCCTTTACCTGACGTTGGAGGTATTGCCAGCTGTAATCCCCATTGGGTTTAGCCTGGAGAATCTCCAAAATCTTACTTGCGGCTGAATTATTGACAAAGACATGAGCCTCTTTAGGCAAGACCGAGGAATTGAGGCGAATTCGACGCTGCGATCGCCCTAACAGTCCTGGAGGTAAGGCAGACCGAATCACTTGGATTAGAGGGGTGCAGTAGTACTGAGCCACCCGCTCTAACAGTTGGCAGTAGGAACTTGGAAAGAAACCGGGACTGATCACCTCCTCTACGTCCTTAATTTTCTCCAGTGGTAAGTTTGGGGGTGGAGAGTCTACAATCCGAATAGCGATCGCTCCTAGCTGTTGAGTCCCGAATGACACACTCAGAACATCTCCAGGATTGATTGAAACATCCAATGCATTACGATAAGTATATATACCTTGGACTCCTGGACAATCTACTAGGACTTCAACCCACTTTTCTTGGCCACCACCAGAAAAGTAAAGTGCTCTAGGCTCAGCTAACAGTAGACCTAAAGGAGGATTAGACATAGGGCAGCTTTAGTTTGGGAAGGCTCCTATTCTATCACTATTGATAGATAGGAAAATTCTAAAATATGTGAGATTCTGTTTCCAGAGTCAAAATCAATAATAAAAGCAATGGGAAGAGAATTATCTCTCCTGCCGTCACCCTAGAGTTTAACTAAAATATATGTAATTAAACATTTCGTAATTACAGATACAATTAGCCAAACTGCTTCTGGTAAGCTTAAAACCATTAATTTATAATCACGTCAATCACACATCAACTACTTGAAGCAGGTTGGGTCACTGAGCTTTGAGGGTATGGAGCGTGTTTTGGCTGCTCTGTCTAGAGTATTAACTTCTTTGTGAAACCAGCAACACCAATTTTTGATAATAGACTTTTCATTAACGGCCAATTTTCAGCAACAGACAGCCTCAATCCCTCAAGGCAAGGGTTTTAACAAACTTAAAATACACTTGCAACTCACACATCCCTATGAATATTACAGAATTAAACCACACTCATACAATGCCGTCTACGGAAGAGAAGGATTTTTATGTTACTGACCACATTGAGCCAGAGGAAACAGATTTACAGCGTGTAGCCGTCGAATTCACCGAAGACGATGAACTAGTGGTCTCTACTTCCCATAATTTCCGGAAAAGCGGCTCTGATGACACAGTGGGTGCATTCTTTAAGGAGATGGCTCGTTACCCATTGCTCAAGCCAGACGAAGAGGTAGATTTAGCCCGTCGGGTTAAGTTCCTAGTAGAAATCGACCAACTCCGCAACAGCTTACAGGAAAAGTTAGACCGTAAACCAACCAAGGCTGAGGTAGCTGCAGCGGTCGAGATGACAGAACGTCAGTTGGAGGGGAATTTATATCGCGGTCGTGTGGCAAAACGCAAGATGATTCGCTCGAACTTGCGCTTAGTGGTTTCAATTGCTAAACGATATATTAATCGCGGTGTACCATTTCTAGATTTGATTCAAGAAGGTGCGTTGGGCTTAAACCGAGCAGCAGAAAAGTTTGACCCAGATAAGGGTTACAAGTTTTCTACCTATGCTTATTGGTGGATTCGTCAAGCGATTACTCGTACTATTGCCAATGATGCCCGAACTATTCGTCTACCAATCCACATTGTAGAAAAGCTCAATAAACTTAAAAAAGCTCAGCGGGAACTTAAACAGCAACTCCAGCGCAATCCTAATGAAATAGAACTTGCTCAAGCCCTAGAAATTTCCCTCTCCCATTTGCGTCAGTTACTAGAATTGCGTAGGCGCTCCCTTTCTTTGAATCACAGAGTTGGTAAAGGGGAAGACACAGAACTGATGGATTTGCTCGAAGACAATGATCTACGATTGCCCGAAGATAAGATGAATGAATCCATGATGCGCCAGGAGATTTGGGAAGTTCTCAGTGATGTCCTGACTGAGCGGGAAAAAGATGTGATTTCTCTACGCTATGGTTTAGCCAGCAGTGAACCCTACACCCTAGAAGAAGTAGGAGGCATGTTCAATCTCTCTCGGGAACGGGTGCGTCAGATTCAAAGCAAGGCCATGCGTAAGCTACGCCGTCCGCAAGTGGCTCGACGGCTTAGAGACTGGTTGACCTAGTGCAGCAGGTCTTAGGTCAGCTCGTGACTGCTGGATAAATTTGGTGATGTCGAAATCAGGTAATTCCGGTTAATTAGTTACCAAATAATCTCTGGCTAAATAATCTCTTGTCAATTAGACACTCCCCGGTCATTAGACGCGGGGAGTGTCAATTCAACCAGGTTGCATTAAACTATAGCAAGGGAAGCATGGTTTAGGACATAGTCTTTTGCTTGAAAGGGAGCAGGGACTGAGGCCGTTGGCCAAAGTGTTGATTTAGCATAACAAGTACGGAAGAGCCTTAATTGTCTGTAGGAGACTAAGCAGAATTAGAAGGCTAGCCACTGTTGACGATTTTATCCAAATATCTTGCAGTATCTCCAAAAATATGTTAGACTTTGATTATGAATCTAGTGTCAAAGAAAACATTCTGGTTCCTTGAATTGAAGCCGAAAACCAAAGCAAACCATGATAGTGGTTGCGTTTTCTATTAAACACAGATTTATGCGCCTTGAGCGGAACAAAACCTATCTTGGCCTTGGGAGATACCCCCTGGCTGCGAGAGCAGCTTGCATTAGTGGGCTAAAATCTGCAAAGTAGATTTTGGTAGCTAAAAAGTATCGGAACAGGTATTCGGCTCTATTAAGTTGACTTTTTAAGTGGTTTTGGATGTAGGCAATATTGTCAATAGGTAGGTCTTGTTGAAAAAAATAGACCTATCTTTTTTTTACCACAAAATGGTGAAAACTTTACATTTAAAGCTGTTCAGGCTATTTCGTCACCCCTTCAGCTTGTCGAGCCATAGAGTTTAATTCATTAGCAAACGGAAAATCCTTAGCTAAAATTGCACAAAGTGCGCTTAAATTAGCCTTATTGACTCCCTTATTGTCCATCCAATAGCGAAGACATTTGTTACGAATAAATTGAGCCGTGCAAATGGCTTCATCTATCGCAAAATATTGTTTTTGTTTGCCGTATGCTTTGAACTCTAAAACAATCATTGACCGTAGGTCACGCGGAGCGCTTTAGACCTTTTCATATCCTGATCTTATTCTACATCAAATAAGATCAGATTTTCGGACTTTGGTATAATATTTTTATTAACGGCGACTAAAGTCGCTATTTCGCCTTCATCCCCGCTTTAAAAAGAGGGGGCTTTCGGCTTTTGTTAATTTCTCGTAAAAAGCATCCATCAGCACCTGGGTTGGGAGCATGTCAACTTTGTAATTAGGTACATAGATCCCCCCTAACCCCCCTTAAAAAAGTAGGGCTGTTTCATTCTGGCCAAAAATAGATGGGGAGATGGGGAGATGGGGAGATGGGGAGATGGGGAGATGGGGAGATGGGGAGATGGGGAGATGGGGAGATGGGGAGATGGGGAGATGGGGAGAGGGGGA
>NZ_JAAHHW010000400.1 GCF_010692325.1 Moorena sp. SIO3I8
TCTGACATTCAAAAGAAGCGGTTACTGGCAGCGGTTCAGAAGTCTTGATCAATCCCTTTTACTAATTAGGGAGTAGGGAGTAGGGAGTAGGGAGTAGGCAATAGGCATGCTAGCAATAGGCAATAGTGAAAAAATCTTGTGTACCTCTTGAGAGGTACACAAGTTGTGGATGTTAGGGCAGAAGGAATAGCGATGCAGTGCTACTCCCGACTCCCGACTCCCGACTCCCGACTCCCGACTCCCGACTCCCGACTCCCGACTCCCGACTCCCTAAAATCAGGTTTTCTGCTCAGGAATTACCACCGACCATACCTATCCATACCCCACGCCCCTCCAGATTTCACAGGTATTTTAGTCTCTGCAACTTGTACAAAAAACTGCTCATGATGCTTCCAGCTAATCTCTCCATGCCACGCTTTAATTAGAGCTTGCTCAACAACCCGAGGAAGTTCCCACCATGATAGGTTTTCCTGTAATAGCAATTTTTTAAGTCGCTTTAAGGCTTGCTGAGATGCTGGATCTTTAGAATCAAATAAAGGAGTTGCTAGTCGAATGGGGTCCTTTTGGACAGCACTGATTGACCGACTAACCACTCTACTTATTTGCTTAGCTAACTCCTTCATCCCTCGTTGCTTTTGGTACTTCCAACCTTTTTCACTAGACGCATACAACGGTGGGAGGCGATTGAGAGCATAGGTCGCTACTTCTATGGGATTAATACTTTTAGCTATCTCCGGCGACAGTTGATCTAGTCGTCGCTCGATTTCTTCTTCAACAAGGATTTCCATAACATTTTGATAGGCTTGAGTTCTTTGCATTAACCCTGACTTCATGACGATAACTCAATTAATAGTTTTTATGATCATGATTCTCCAATGCTTAGGTTGATAAACAGGTTGATTTTGTGTATACGTTCTGTTTGTTTGAATAAATTGAATTAAAGTTATGGTAAAGATTTAGACTACTTTATTTTATAATGTTATTAAGCAAAGGGAAGAGGGAATAGGGAATAGGGAACAGGGAGTCGGGAGTCGGGGGAACTATGTGGAATACACCTCATAAGTATGGAAAATGCTATATCATAGTTATCAATTGCTGGAAATTACGGCTAAAGATCAATTTCATCTCCCCAAACTCCCCACTCTCCCCAAACTCGAAGTTCCCACACTTCTCACGCTTCCCATACTTCCCACACTTCCCACACTTCCCATACTTCCCACACTTTCCACACTTCCCACATTGCTCCCTGCTCCCTGTTCCCTGTTCCCTGTTCCCTATTTGATACAATAGAGTGATTTGCTTGAAAAACCATTCCGATGATGTACGATACGATCGTGGTTGGCTCTGGTAATGGAGCCTGTGGGTT
>NZ_JAAHHW010000401.1 GCF_010692325.1 Moorena sp. SIO3I8
GCCCCTTCCATGATTATGGTCTAATTGATGGACTGATACAGCCAATTTATTCTGGTATTACTTGTTATGTCATGTCATCATTAGCCTTTATTAAAAAACCAAGCTGCTGGCTGGAAGCTATTTCTAAGTATAAGGTAACCCATAGCCAAAGCCCAAACTTCGGCTATGACCTCTGTATTCAGAAAGTTAGCTCGGAACAATTATCTGAGTTAGACCTGAGGAGTTGGAGAACTGCTAGTAATGGAGCAGAGCCAATTCGTAAACATACTATAGAAAAGTTTATTCAAAAATTTGAACCCTGTGGTTTCCAAGCTACAGCTTTTTATCCAGCTTATGGCCTTGCAGAAGCAACCTTACTAGTAGCGACTAAACCTCACAATAATGTGCCTCAAATCACCCCAGTTGTGGCATCAGCCTTAGAGAAAAATCAGATTGTTGAGGGGGATACTAATCAAAAGGGAAATCGATATGTGGTTAGTTGTGGCTTCCCGATTTGTGACACAAATGTAATTATCATCAATCCCAATACTTTAACTAAGTGTGCGTCAGATGAAGTTGGCGAAATTTGGGTATCAAATTTGAGTATTGCTCAAGGTTACTGGAATAGACCAGAAGAGACAAAGCAAACATTTAAGGCTTATACAGTAGATACTGGTGAAGGTCCATTTCTACGTACTGGTGACTTGGGGTTCATCAAGAATGGTCAGCTGTTTATCACTGGGCGCTTGAAAGATGTAATCATCATTCGAGGCCACAATCATTATCCTCAGGACATTGAATTTACTGTTGAAAATAGTCACCCATCATTGCGTAAAAATTCAGGGGCTGCATTTGGGATTGAGGTAGATAACGAAGAGAAACTAGTCGTTGTTCAGGAGGTTGAACGAAGTTGGCTGCGAGAACTGGATTTCAATGAAGTAAATGGAGATATTCGTCAGGAATTGATGGCGCAACACGAACTACAGGTTTATGCGATCGCATTGATCAAATCAGGGAGTATTCCTAAAACTTCAAGTGGCAAGATAATGCGTCAAGCTTGTCGGATGAAGTTTCTAGAGGGAACTTTGGAAGTTATAAATTCAGGTGGTAGTAATCCAGAACACTTAAGAGAACTAACTGTTATGAGTGTTATGAAGGCAACTCCAAAAAATCGGGCGCATCTGGTGTAGGGACAAGAGTACGATGTAGAAAGCTTAGTGTCACTTTAGGCATAAATTGACTAAAAATTGTGGTGTTGCTGAATAAAAAAATGGTATTTAAAAAAAAAAACCATGGAATGACCTAAATGTCATAGTAATAAAACTCATAACTATGGTCATCAAAGAGCAAAACAAAGATATAAATGCAACGAATTTGTAATAAAA
>NZ_JAAHHW010000402.1 GCF_010692325.1 Moorena sp. SIO3I8
CTGGTTGACTGACAAAAGTTCACATAGCGCGATCGGTGCAGGAATCGGTGTAGCAGCGCGCTACCCAACGGAAGACTCATTCTTTCCCAGTGATGGAAGGTGTTACCTTCTCAAATTGGCTACAAATGCCATATTCTGACTGGGTGACTAAACTCAGACAGGACTGATATGGAAAACACCTCCCGTCTCTATAATGCCCTTGTTACGTTATTGGGTCAATCCAAACAATGGGCTGATATCAGACATCTACATACCCTAGTCTGGATGGTAGTTGGACTAATCCACTCAGGTAGCGTAAATCTGACAAAATGGACTATGTACATCCACTCACGAGCTGTGTTTGCTCAAAGTAAGCAACGTCGATTCAGTCGATGGTTGCATAATCCCCGGATTAATCCACAACGGTTATATAGCCCACTGATTCAGGAAGCCTTGAATAGATGGGAAAATGAACTATTGTATCTAAGCTTGGATACTTCCATGCTGTGGAATCAATATTGTCTGATTAGGGTAGCTGTGGTATACCGAGGAAGAGCAGTGCCAGTGGCTTGGCGAGTACTGGAGCATTCTTCTAGCAGCGTCAAGATAGGCAGCTATTTTGACTTGCTCTTGGCAGTGTCGCGATTAATGCCAGATAGAGTTAAAGTTGTACTGCTAGCAGACAGAGGATTCATCAATACTCAGTTAATGAAGTATGTCTTGGCTGAACTGGGTTGGCATTATCGCATCCGCATCAAAAGTGATTTCTGGCTCTGGCGACCTGGTAAAGGTTGGTCTCAAGTACGAGATTTTCATTTGAAACGGGGTGAAGCTCTTTTACTCCAAAATGTCTGGATTCACAAAACCGAATCTTTTGGTGCAGTTAATCTGGGTCTGGCTTGTGAGGGAATTAGCGGGGAACTTTGGTACATCGTAAGCGACGAACCGACCACCCTTCAGACATTTCGGGAATATGGCTTACGCTTTGATATTGAAGAGAGCTTTCTTGATGACAAGTCCAATGGTTTTGAGTTGGAAAGCTGTGAGATTCGCAATGCATCAGCCTTATCGCGATTGTGTTTCGTCTTGGGGATCGCTACTCTTTATCTCACTGCCCAAGGAACTAAGGTCGTAGCCCTTGGAAAACGCCGTTTTGTAGACCCTCACTGGTTTCGCGGTAACAGTTATCTCAAAATTGGTTGGGCATGGGTATTAACTGCACTAACTCAAGGTTGGGAGTTGTTTGAAACCCTAATTTTAAGTGGGAAACCCGACCCATCACCAGCGATGGCTTCCCGAAAACAGGACGAGCAGAAGAGGTATCGGCTGGAGTTTACAGTAAGGTCTTTTGACTATGCTTGTTGAGTTTTGTCAGTCAACCAG
>NZ_JAAHHW010000403.1 GCF_010692325.1 Moorena sp. SIO3I8
GCGATCGCTAACATCCCACTCCGATACTAAAAAAAAGACACCAAGTGCTGCCAGCAACCCAAACAAACTCGAAGGCTAGCCACTGTTGACGATTTTCTACAAATATCTTGCAGTATCTCCAAAAATATGGCACGACTTTGATTAGTTTTCTAGTGTCATTGAAAACATTCTGGTTCCTTGAATTGAAGCCGAAAACCAAAGCAAACCATGATAGTGGTTGCGTTTTCTATTAAACACAGATAATTGCGCCAAGAGCGGAACAAAACCGATCTTGGCCTTGGGAGATACCCCCTGGCTGCGAGAGCAGCTTGCAGGGCGTGGGCTAAAATCGGCAAAGTAGATTTTGGTAGCTAAAAAGTATCGGGAGACATGTCAATGAAAAGCACAGTAATGAAAATGTGGCTCGGGGCCTCAATTATTGCCGGTATGAGTGCGATCGCCACTACCCCAGCTGTTGCTGGAAGCCTCACGGGAGCGACCCTGGAAGGTAGTGACTACCTCAAGTATGCATCTGACGGTACGAATACCTATGAAGCTCCAAATGCTATTTTGTCTACTATATTGCTAGGTGACGCTAGTGACCCTGGTGGAAACGTAGAGCTATTTGCCAGCAGTGAAACTCTGAGCAACAGCGACTTTGCCACCTATACCGATGTCACAAGCCTAACCGGTGACATCGGTGGTAAGGACATCACCTTGAGCAGTCTGACATTAGCTGACTGGAACAGTGATCTTGATAGTGATGGCATAACCTTAGGTCAGGAGTGGGTCAGTGATGCCTTAACTGCACACGGTCTTGGATCTTATGCTAGCAGCAATTTCATAGTTAATGAATTCTATACACTATTTAGCGATAATGGAGGATTGCAACGATTTAGCGACCCCAATATTTCCTACGTCAACCAAAACGCAACAGGCCAGATTAGCATTGGGCTAGCAGGTCACCTTGATGCTCGAGATGCGTTCGAAGATACGTTTGATCAGTTGGAACAGATGATGGCTCTTTTATCGCCTGGTTTTCAACTACCATTACCACCTAGTATAAGGGCTAGTGAAATTGTCAAGGTTGAATACAATGGGAAAACTGAATACCTTTACGGTTTCGTTCCCACACCATCTGGGCTAGTCAACCTAGAAGATGGTACATCTCACAATGCCACCTACCAAGTGGGCTTCCTTGGCGCTCCTCCAGAACCGTCTTCATCGGAACCACAAGATGTACCTGAATCCTCTACTGTGCTTGGTCTAATCGCTGTGGCTGGTTTGTTTACTGCTGTAGGGAAATTGGGAAAAGCTAACTGTTAAGGGAAATAGTGAACAATATTATTGAGAGGGGAGAACCATTGTGCCCCCCTCTCAATA
>NZ_JAAHHW010000404.1 GCF_010692325.1 Moorena sp. SIO3I8
TCCCGGCTTTTTTAGGGGGGTAATGGGGGGATACCATCCAAGCATACAAGCCTTTTACCTCCTCAAGACTGACCCACTCAGATCTGTAAAATCAGATCTGTAAAACTGCTGTAATTCCCTATTCCCGGTTCTTTCCAGAGCCGAAGTTCCCTATTGGCTAAAACCTTAATTTCTCGATAACCTGGGTAAGTCCTACTTGTGATGGACACACATAACTTATTCATAATTTGGACATCATGAAAACGCGATCGCGGACAGCCGGTAGCAATACTGTAAATAATCACTACTCTAACTATTACGGCAATGGCCAGAAAAAATCAACTGAATGAATTAGATTATTTACCTGCTATTAATGTACATTTGCTAGAGCGTAGAATATCTTGTGTAACCGTCCCTAGGATTGTAGATGCCATTCATGCCGCTTGCGTTGAAGACAGAAAAATAACCGTAGCTAACTATAACGTACATAGTTTTAATCTTTCGATGGAGCTACCCTGGTTTTATGAATTTATCCAAAGTGCATAAATCGCCCATTGTGACGGTATGGGTATCTTAAAAGCCCTTAAGTTTATGGGGTACAATTTATCACTAAAATACCGCGCTTATTACACACTATTACTGCCAAAATTGCTGGATAATGTTAACCAAAATAGCTTGTTAATTTTTCTGCTGGGGTCAAAGCCTAAGCATCTAGAAACAGCCCTTACTAACCTTAGACAACAATACCCCAATATTATTGTCAATGGTCACCACGGATATTGTGATAAAGAAGACCCCAGCCAAAATCAAGAGATAATTAATAAAATTAACCACACAAAACCTAATATTTTATTGGTAGGCATGGGTATGCCAATTCAAGAAAAATGGATTTGGCAGCATCGTAGTCGTCTTAATGTCAATGTGTTCATGCCTTGTGGTGCAGTGATCGACCGATTGGCAGGTTTGGTTCCTGACTGTCCAGAATTTATTTCCAATCTTGGTGGAGAGTGGCTTTATCGTTTATCCCGTGAACCCAAACGTCTGGCAGCTCGCTACTTACTCGGTAATCCAGCCTTTTTCTTTCAACTTGCTCTAGCTAAATTTTATGCACAACCTTTGAGAGTAGAGAAGAAGGGGTACATGCTAAATGGACAAAAACACAGTTTAGGCGAGCCTGTCAGCCTTCTTTCACCATTACCTCAGGGAATGAACTAGCAAAATCAGGATGCACCTGATCTGCAGCTGTTAGCGAGTTCTAGTCAGTAAACTCAGAATAACTGATAAAATTAATTTTAATTTTATTAAAATTAATTTTGTCTCAGTCATGGTGCAAGACCACCATGATCGTGATTCATACCAAGTGATACTAAGTTATATCG
>NZ_JAAHHW010000405.1 GCF_010692325.1 Moorena sp. SIO3I8
GATTGGGGGTATCAGCCAGTTGGTCAAACATGCGATCGCGTAATCGAATTAACCGAGGTGTCTCTTTTAGCATTTGCACTGCTGCTAGTTCTGCCGCCATGCCAAACCCAGCAATCAGTGGCACCGCCTGGGTTCCAGACCGCAATCGGGATTCTTGTCCACCACCGGATATCAGGGGCACTAACTCCACATCAGGGCGGATATACAGTGCCCCTGATCCCATTGGACCATAAATTTTGTGACTGGAAATCGACAGCAAATCCACCGGTAGTTGTTGAACATCGATCGATAGCCGTCCTGCTACTTGAACTGCATCGGTATGAAACAATACACCTTGTTCACGAGCAATTTGTCCGAGTTCATCAATAGGTTGGAGCGTACCTACTTCACTTTGACCGTAGATGACGGAGACTAAAACTGTATTTGCCTGTAGCGCAGCTTTTAAATCACCGGGATTGACCATTCCCAGAGAATCCACTGGTAGCCTAGTCACTTGCCAACCCCACTGCTCCAACCAGGCCACTGGTTGAGCGATTGCAGAATGCTCTACACTAGAAATAATGATATGCTGGGGTTTCTTGTAGGCTTGGGCAACCCCCATCACCGCCAAATTATCCGCCTCAGTACCGCCAGAGGTAAATATAATCGATTCTGCTGGTGCATTGATTAACCTAGCCACCTGCATTCTTGCTCGTTCCAGTACAATAGCCGCTCGCTGACCCCACTGGTGTAAGCTAGATGGGTTACCCCACTGCTGGGCAAGGACATCTTGCATAGTTTTAATGACTTCTGAGCGTGGTGGTGTGTTGGCGCTATAGTCCAGATAAATTTGCATGGGTTTTCAGGCAACCAGCTATCTCTACCTTCAGCATATAACCTTTCCAGGTCTCTCTCAAACTGATGACTAATAACTGATGATTAATAACTGATGAATAATAACTGATGAATAACAACTAACCACCTGGTTTGCCAACGTTATAATCCTCGTGGGACAAAACTGCGTGAGGAACCAATAAGCTACCCTGGTCGTGACAAATCATTCGGTAGTTGCGAGTTACAGGAATACTAATGATCCAGCGGTTGTGGCGCAGCCGCTTGCCACCAAATTCTCTGTAATCTTGGTGATTCTCCAAACCAGCAATTATCCCACGGGCTTTGACAACCACATGGGTAGGAAGGTTTTTTAAGTCAATGGGATCATCTTCAAAACTAGACTCCCACTGCTGTTTTTGCTGTTTTTTCTCTTCCCGTGCTCGGTTTTTTTGATCACATCGGTGGCATGTTTTACCATACCCCTTGTGGCCACACGGGAATGTTTTCTTTCGTCTTGGCATAAGACAGTAGTTCGGGTT
>NZ_JAAHHW010000406.1 GCF_010692325.1 Moorena sp. SIO3I8
AAGAGTATCAAAAGCCTGACACAAGAAAATTAAATGGGAATAAAATAGCGCGAGCGGGTTGGAAGGGTGATCTCTGTTGTCGGTTGGGTTGAGTGCATACGCTCTTGTAGGGTAGGTTCGATTACACCAGATCTCTCAAGACATTTATTGACCGAATATCACTGAACGCACCATCCCACCCAATAGATCTTGAGATCTTGTAGCATTTTGAGAAACTAGGGATTAAGCTGCTATTTCTACAAATCCGACTTGGGTTTGAGGTTGAGGGATTTTTTCTCCTTTTTCGACCAAAACTTCCAGATAAAGTGCGATCGCCTCTTTAACATTTTCTTGGACTTCTTCCAAACTGTCACCAATACTAACACAACCGGGTAAATCTGGCACAATTGCCCCCCAGTTGGTATCGCCTTTTTCATAAATTACTGCATATTTTTTCATTGTTCATCTCCTAACTGTGCTTGTTTCCAAATTGCACCTAATGTTCCGATGGGTATATCATCACTTAGCTTACCTGGAACTACTACAATACCTGGCTTTTGAGGATGAGATAAAATTCTATGACTTCCCCGCATTCTTACTTGATACCATCCATCTTTTTTTAATCGCTTAAGTACCTCTTTAACTTTCATTCAGACAGTTTTTCATAATTTTAATCGAATTATATCTAGTTGATATTGTTAGACAATCACCCTATTTTAACTAATTAATCTGATTTTAGTTTCATGTTTTTCAAAGTATCTACAGATTCTTGCTTCGTCATTTGGCTTTGACGAAATAAACGAAGGATTTGTAATAAATAATTGTAGAATCTGTTCGTCGGGATTTTTTTCTATTTATAAGAATATATCGTCACGCCAATCAGTAAGCGCACGTGTTAGCTCAGAACTCGAATGATTCATGATTCATCTCCTCAAGATCGAGAGTATTAATTTGTTCGGGCTTTACAATTTGTTGCACTTTTATATTATAGTGCGATCGCGACTTTTCCGGTGGGTTGAGGAAATGCTTTAGTAACGCACCCCCACACTTTGCTAGAATGCAGCTAAGAAGCAAAGGTTGGGAGGAAAGTAGGTCGATGACAAAGGTAGTTATCCCTTAGCTCAGAATTAGAAGCACTACTGCGTGAATATGCTGCTCAGCGAGGTCAAGATGTTAGCTTGGTTGCGTCCGAATTGCTGGCTAGTGTCTTAGAGTCGGAGGTGGAAGATTCACAGGAGGCTATAAAGGGCATTCAAAAAGGACTGAATGATTTCCAGGCAGGTCGATTTCGGTCTTTCCATGAGTTTGCCCAAGAGCAGCGTCGCCAGTACAACCTGCCAGTCGATTCATGAAATACTCTCTTGAAATTTCC
>NZ_JAAHHW010000407.1 GCF_010692325.1 Moorena sp. SIO3I8
CTTGTTTCGCTTCCCAAAAAGCTCGTGACCGCTACTATCGAAAGATTACCTTCTCTCTGATTCAGGAATTTGATGCCTGGGCCTAAATGTACTGCTAAATGTACAAAAAAAAGTGTCCGTCAGTCAGGACGGCGAGTCTATAGACGGCGAGTCTACAGACGAAGAATCTGTAAGAAACAGGAAGTCTGAAAAGCCCAGCTCTTCACTAATCAAATTTTAGTTTGATTCCAGAAATAGTCCTGGATGTAACTCAAAAATTATTCTTGATTCGATCAATTGTATTGTATGGCAAAACGTGCAGATATTGGTAGCAAACGCCTAATCAGTCTCGCTCCTAATGCTTGGGTGCAATGGGTAACCGGTAATCCCCAAGTGCGGGCATCTCAGTTACTCGATGCTGAGTTTCAATGGATTAGTCGCGAAAGCGATGTGATTGTCAAAGCTTCTAGTCCTGAACATCAAGAATTTCTGATTCTCAATGAATTACAACTACGCTATGACCAGAACATGCCTCAGAGAATGCGCAATTATGTGGCTTTAGCTGAGGAAAAATACAACCTATCCGCTTATCCAGTATTAATTAACATCTTGCCGCCCCCAGCCACAGTCACAATCGTTGACTGTTACGACAGGGAATTTATGGGATTAAAGGCGCGTCAAGATTATCGGGTAATTAATCTCTGGGAAGTAGAGGCTGAATTAGTATTAGAACAACCTTTGCCTCCCCTATTTCCATTTGTCCCAATCTTATTTGGAGGTGGTAGCGAATCAAAATTGCGGTCAGCGGTGCAGGCTTTACGAGCAGATCAAACCTTGAATCAACTAGAACCGCTCTTAGCGTTCTTTGCTAGTTTTGTGCTAGAGATACCTTTAATTCAACAAATCATGAGGTGGGATATGACAGTATTACGAGAATCACCCTGGTATCAAGAGATTTTACAAGAGGGTCTTGCTCAAGGCATCCAACAAGGGATTGAACAAGGGATTGAACAAGGAATTGAACAAGGGATTGAACAAGGGATTGAACAAGGCATCCAACAAGAACGTCGAGGGAGTTTAGAGCGCATCCTTAAACTGCGATTTTCAGAGATTCCTGTCGAGATATCCGTCAGAATTCAAGCCTTAACTCTCGAACAATTAGAAGAGTTGATGGCCACAGCCTTAACGGTTAACTCCCTAGATGAGTTTACTCAACATTTGCCCAATTAATTAAATAAGGCCACACCCCACCTCGACCGTGGGGTGGGCGTAACTCAAAAATTAGTATTGATTCGATCAATTGTATTGTATGGCAAAACGTGCAGATATTGGTAGCAAACGCCTAATCAGTCTCGCTCCTAATGC
>NZ_JAAHHW010000408.1 GCF_010692325.1 Moorena sp. SIO3I8
GCCTTTTCCCCTTCTTCAAGGAGAATTTTTTCCTTTTCTAGGGCAGAAGGTATTTCTGGTTCCCGCACTTCCAGCTCTTGACCTGCTAAAATTGGCTGACTAGTTGTCTGAAATGTTTGATTTTCAGTCCCGTCACTGGAGCCAACAATTTCCTTTTGGATCGTAGCTGTTTGTGCTGCCATGGTAGTGTTCAGCAGTACTTGTTTCAGCCTAGGTTCAACGTCGTAGTCACCCTTTAACCATTTAACCCGCAGCCAATAACGGGGAGGTAAATTAAAGTCTTCCCTTGGTGCAAAATCCCCTGGTGGCAGAAATTCAATTAAACCGGAACGGGTAAAGTTTTCCGTTTCATCTCTTATGGTTAGTTGTTGCCATTCTTTGCCATCCCAATATTGCCAGGAAAGTTGGGGAGAGCCACTCGGTGTAGGGTTATCAAGCTCTTCACCGTATACAATATCTACAATAAAGAAAAATAAGCTCAGGGGACGGTTGGAAAAGCTGCCGTTTGCTGGTGTAACAAAACCCAAATAAAGAGCTGGTTTCGGAGTAGGTTTTGCCTCTTGTTCTTGTGTGGGTTTGAAGGGAACAAATGACTGATTTAAGGTCAAATCGATTTGCTCATTAACGAAATCGTTAGAGATCAACACCTGTTGAGGCGGTATCGCCGGTGTTGCTGACTAGTCTAGTGAATAATCTGCGGTAATGGAACGAATTAATGGAGGAGCAAAACTAGCAGGCTTGAAGATATACTTGACATCGTTAGTATCTGCATCCCGTCTAACTGTTCCATCTTCGTCGCGATCGGGGATATAACTAGCCTCTTTGCCATAATCACCAGCAGTAATTTGCACCCGAATCCAGGCACTGTCGATGCCACCAATGGTCTTAATTTTCGGTTGTGCAGGTAAGGTAAACCTAACTACTTGAGTTCCGGGAATAGTGAAAGCTTTTGTATTATCCTGAAAGTTATTATTTGAGGTGTTTTGCTGAACCTCGTCTATATTTCGGGTTGATGTACCCAGTAGAGTCCACTCCTCACCATCCCAAAATCTCCATTGCAGCCTAAGGTTAGGATTAATCGATTCCTCTTTTAGTTCGATGCCAGCATCAGTAGGGTCAATTACATTAACCTGAAGGTTGATCGTGCCATCTTTGGTAAAGGCTGTATGTTCTGCCAAATCCAGATAGAGAGTATCCCCAAATCTCGGTTTCTCGCCAAAGGGGAAAAATGGCTGGCTCAAATCCAGGGATACTTGGTTAGTCAAAGCATTCTGAACTTTCAGAGCCTGATGATTGAACTTTCCTTGGATGGTTAGATTAGTAACTTGAGGCAGATGTTGTTC
>NZ_JAAHHW010000409.1 GCF_010692325.1 Moorena sp. SIO3I8
GGAGAGCATTTGCTAACTTTTCCAAACTGACTTTCTTGATTAATTGTAAAAGATTAATCAGGATTTTTAAAAAAATATAATCGGCTAGACTTAATTGACTTTTTAGGTGGTTTTGGTAGAATGTTGGTAACATTGTCAATACGTAGGTCTTGTTGCAAATTTAGAGACCTACTTTTTTTTACCACAAAATGCTACTAGCTTTACATAGCAAGCATTTCAGCCTGTTTCGTCACCCCGTCAGCTTATATTCACTTCTATCATTTATCGACTTGTATAGAGCATCAAGCCTTTTCTTTACCTCTGGAGGTTGGGATGTAAAACGGATATAAAACCCTAGATTTTATGTTTCAAGTGACGTAACTTTAGCATAGATATCATCACTATATTCTGCTTGATATTGATTTAATATATTCAGGCTTATATTACTTAGCTCTACCGGTAAATACTCTCTTATTATCTCATAGGAACGCACTTTCGATCCCTTAGCTTAAAGCTGAACTAAACTTCCAAGAAAAAGATTTTTGCCGATATGCTTTTCTTCCAAAATTTTGTAGGTGAGTGGGATGGTTTTAGGAAGGGTAAAAAAATTCTCGTCTTCTTGAGGTATAAAGAGATTGTAGTCATCACCAATACCCACAACGTTATAGATAGTAATTGGCTGTTTAACCCCTTTTGGTTGTACCTGTTTGTCCCCGTGAATTATCACGATTGAATTAACCTGTTCAAAGGTGGATTGTGAAATCAAAATTTGACCACCTATGCTATAGGATTCAATACGATAGGTTAAGTTTACTTGGCTACCCACTACACTGTAATCGGTGCGTTTTTCCCAGCCAATATTGCCCACCACAACATCACCTGTGTTGATACCAATACCCATTTCTAGAGGTGGATAGCCCCAGGCATGCATCGTTTCGTTGACAGGAACCATTGCCAATTGCATCGCCACAGCACAAGCAACTGCCCGTTTTGTATCGTCTTCTCTGGCCGTGGGAGCACCAAATAAAACCAAAATTCCATCACCCATGAACTTATCAATGGTTCCTTGGTATTTAGTAATTACCTCTGACATATGTTTCAGATAGAGGTTGAGAATTTGAAGCACTTCTTCCGGAAGCAATCGTTCGGATAGCGCTGTAAATCCTCTTAAATCAGAAGTTAGTATGGTGATAGTTTTGCGCTGGCCTCCCAGTTTCAATTCTTCTGGTTTTTCCCTGGGGGGGCGACATGAGAGCTAAAAAGTAGACTGTATAAGCTTCATAGCTCTCATACCTCGTAAATAATTATCGAGCTTATGACGACTTAAACGCATCAAAGCATAAACTAATTCCCAACATTTA
>NZ_JAAHHW010000041.1 GCF_010692325.1 Moorena sp. SIO3I8
CTTAATTCTTAATTCTTAATTCTTAATTCTTAATTCTTAATTCTTAATTCTTAATTCTTAATTCTTAATTCTTAATTCTTAATTCTTAATTCTTAATTCTTAATTCTTAATTCTTAATTCTTAATTTTATAGTGTCCCAGCGAAATTGGTCTAGTTTATCCCGTTGATCGAAAAAGTATTCTTCTAGATATGGCTCAATTTCCCTTTGCCAGATATCTTCAATTTCTTCAGCTATATTTTCTAGTAGAAAGAAAGAGATTCCCAGGGAGTAGTTAGGATCTGCGATCGCATTATTTATTTGTTCGAGTATCTTAATCAATCCATTAACTGGAAAATCCGTTGTTTGGTGATATCGTCTCAGGATTTCATAGTTGGGATAGAGCCGAATAAACGCGAAGCGACGGCGAAATGCCTGATCAACTAGAGCAATAGAACGGTCTGCTGTGTTCATAGTACCGATGATCCGAACATTTTTCGGGATACTGAATAGTTGATTACTGCCAGCTAAGGGAATTTTTTGATCCCGGTACTCTAGTAGATACAATAATTCTCCAAACACACTAGCGAGGTTAGCACGATTAATTTCATCGATGATTAGAACACAAATTCCTTGCCGAGACTCAGCTTTATTACAGAATTCTATAAATCTGCCTGGAACTAAAGGATATCTCAATTCCCCATTTTGACTTTGTGGACGGATACCTTGAATAAAGTCTTCATAGGAATAGGCAGGATGGAATTGGACAAGTTCTGTGAATCCATCAGTTCCACTGATTAAATGGTTAGCAATTTTTTGAGCAGTATAGGTTTTACCTGTACCTGGTGGGCCGTAAAAAATTCCTTGTCCTTTGCGTTCAATAGCACGTATCCATCCCTCTAACTCTGCGATATCAAAACCAGTATCTTTAGCACAGTCGCTTACCGTATAGTCCTCTGGTAACGCCATCCTTGAACCATCAGAGGTAAATTCGATAACCTCGTCTTGACCGGAAAAATTATACCCTTTAACCGCAACCAACCAGTAGCAAAACATATCGAATAAATCATTATTCCTGAGCACTGGTACACCCGGTTGATGCATAGTGTTATCTAATGCTTTAATCAGCTTCAATCCTGTAGCATTGGCCGCTGGATAATCTGTCAGTCTCTTTCCGTAGGATGTATTAACAAAATAATTGATAACCTGTCGAGAATTATCATTAATTAACAAAAACCTATCTGGTTGCAGCCCATTGAGGAGATTCGTCAGCATTTCCGTCGGAAAACCTTTGGAGTATTCCCCTGTATAAAACTGATCACAAGCTGCTGATAACTGATTAGGATGCTTAGTGCAGCAACCAACAAATTCAAGGATGTCGTAACCAATCTGCTCTACTAACCTTTGTATCCATTTATGCTGATATTTCAGTTTTAATGGCAATCGTAATTCTAAATAATTATCACGTTTTCTAGGAATAGTTAGTATCCATGAATCATCACCCTCACCATATTGACTATTCAACGTAATCGCCAATTCTCTATCAGGGAATAGCTGAAACAGGATCGGTTCTGTTATAGCTTCTCCAGAGTCCACCATAGCAGAGATGACTGCAAAATTACGACACCAAAGGCGATGCTGATCTTTGTAGCTTGCCATGTGACTTAACCCAACCTGTGTGTAGGGATATGAACTGATAAATTCCTGAAATAGACTGACCAATTCAGCTTTATTATCCCCCACCATACTATCCACCTAATTTTTTTTATTATAACATGTTTGAGACATTAGAGACTGTTAGTTAGTTAGTCATTGATTCTCAGTAATGGGTTATTGGCTTGCTATTATCCATTATCGATTCTCCATGACCCATTCCAAAATACCTTCTTAGCAAATATTTAGCTAATTGATATAAGGCTCTGACATAATTGCCATTTTATCCTCTACAATAGACTTAAGATGCTCAAATTGACTAGTCGTCAAGTAATGATAAGATTGTGGAGGTCTAAAGTTAGCCCATTTTGCTCTCAAATCTTGTAAGGTTACTGGTGGCTCAAAATGTTCTATGAGTTTTAAGCAAATCCCATAACCGACGGCGGCTTCCTCATAATACTCATTAAAATCTTTTTTTTCTATACCAGCATTGTCCTTTACTTTATACCAAAGGATATCCGGGCGGTCTTGAATAACGTCTTCCACTTCAAAAAAACCCGATAAAACCTTATCTGGAGCCGAGACATAAACCACAACAATATCCCCTGGTACTAATCGAGGACGCACCCGACGAAGTTCAATTTTTTTGGTTCCCTTGAATAATTGATTAGCATATTTAGGACGAATTGATAATAACAACACATTGGGCATTGTTAACACGAGTAATTTTGATTAATTTTGGGTGCATTCTCTATATATTATTGTAAATTGTTCTTGAGAAATCCGCAACGGTGATTGAAGTGTTAAACGCTTACCAAGTATTTCTTGAATTTCAGGCAAATCTATAGGATTTTTAAACAGTTCAGTATCACTAAATCGAAGCGCCATCAGCTTTTTATTAGGATCAGTTTTGGTAAGCTTCATTAAATCTTCTAATTCATATACACCCAATCGTCGAAACTGTTGATGGAGATTTTTAGGTTTATTTACGACTACTTCATCAAGTCTAGAGCACGCTCTTACCTTTCCTGTGCCGCAATACTTTTTATTATAGCTTACATACCAAAGAATTCTACCAACAACCCCTGGTTTTAAGCCACCATTACCTCGATGGCTTCGATAATAGACAAGTTCACGTTTTAGCGCCAGATCAGTTTCCGATCTCCATAGGAGCTGGTTAGCTAAGTCTTCATCGAATAATTCTTTCGCCCATTCTGCTTGAATAGGAATGATTATAGTAGGAAGATCAGCATCAATAATTTTTGCTGGCCACAGTATGCGTTCAACGTCTAGCGTTGTTTTTACCGCTGTGGTTAATTTATCAGTTTTGAGGGTATCAGCAATTTTTAGGCAAAAGTTATAATCTTGACTTCGATTCGCTAAAGTAGTGAGATAGTCTGATAATTCTGTCGCCGTAACCGCAACGGCAAGATTGGCATTTAAATAACCATCCTTAACTTTAAAAAATGCATCATCTTGAATACCGCTAAGAATAGTGTGATCCAAATAAGGTTCAGTAATTCGTGTAAATGGCAGATTTTCACGTACTGACAGGGATATAAACCAAAAAATTAAGTGCCGCGCCAGGGTTTCTTCAAGAGGACCAGATCTAACCCGAAAAATTGGCACGTTTAACTCATGATTTTTATGAGTATGATACGCAATTAAAGCTAGGGGATTTTTTTCTGACTGGAGAATAATATAACACTTAAATTTATCGGGATTAGCAATAATATAGCCCAGCCTTCCTTGAAAATTACTAAGTTTTTCTCCCTTAGCACCAACCAAAAACGTTTCACTCAAAAAACGTACTTGATCAAATTTATGAACACGTTGTCTAGTGATACCTGTGCCTGCTAATCGTACAGGCTGATAGTTAATATATTCGTGAAGATAATCTAGCTTAACAATTAAACTAGTAGGACTAAGGATTGATAAGTTAAATTCCTCATTGATAGCATCTGCGATCGCTAGTATTTGTGAATTACGAGTCAAAAAAAATGGTGCATCTGAAGCTATGGCTATAGCTAACTGACGCAGTTCAGATTTATTGAGAGTTATCTGAGTTGATAACAAAACCTTGGTTAGAGCGCGACAAGCTGTTTGAAAGTCTTTCTGATTGTAAGGGAGTTGAGTAAAGGTATCGGCTAACTGGCGTTTACCATTCCTTTGTTTAGTATCATCAATACTATTGATGACCTTAAATATTTCATTAGTTATACATAACTCCAAGTCAGGTTGTAACCAATCAGCTAGTAGAGAGTCGGATTCGGCCTTTGACCTAGCTTCATCTCCTTGCAAGTCAAAAAACACGCTGGTATCAATGACTGCACACAATTTAGACTCAAGTTTTTGGGTAGCAACCGTAGAAAATAGGGTAGGATGGTCGTGATCCCGCCACCAAACGGTAAGTAGTTTTCCATCCTTGCTCCTTCCGGGTTTTTCAGCCAAAGGAACAAAGTCTAAGTGAGACCACATTTTCTCTAATCCATAATCACGACGGCATTTGAGTTTAATGCCGTAAAAGTCCTGAGTATTCTGACTTAGATAATTAACCAGCTTCTTAGCAATACCGTTACCACGCCATGATGGCTCGATGCATAGATGAACAATAACGATGATATTATGTCTACGCACCTTCCGGTATAACAAATAACCGGTACACTTTTTTTCAGGAGTAAGCGCCACAAGTATTTGACCACTTAGTGCGTGTTGATCAAACGCTCCTTCAGGAAAATGACCAAGAGTGGTTGCGTGTGCTCGTCCCAAAGCCTTGACTGTCCTTAGGTGCAGGGATTTTTCATCAATTGTTTCAATTTGAAGCTGTATCTCTTGTGTCACGTTACCAATTACCAATTACCAATGGCCAATTACCAATTACTATGCATGGAATCGACCCTATTGTACGTGATTAAGCATACCTAATCTTACTGGTTAGAAGGAAACCACTTTTGCTCTAGGTTGGTCAGTTCTCCGTCTTCCTGTAATTGCAAAATAATTCGGTTGATTGGCTCACGATAATGGCTACCTTGAGGCAAAACTATGCCGTAGTCTTGTTCAGCAAACAACTCACCTACAATCTGGTATTCTCGGTTTTGTGACGTTTGGTAAAGTAACGTTGGTGAATCATAAACTAGAGCCTGCACTTGCCCCGCTTTGAGAGCTTTGTATGCATCTTCCAGCTGCTCAAATTCAATTAGCTTGACTGGCTGTTGATTCATATATCTGGCAGAGGTCGTGTCTGCGACAGTACCAACCTGTTTTCCGAATAGATCGATAAGATCAGAAATATTCGATTCAAGTAGTTATATACAATTAAACTTGACTGTTAAGATCAGGTATAGCGCTACGCGCAAGGCAAGAGACAAGAGGCAAGAGGAAAAAGTTGACTAAAACAGCTTTTGCTGCTTGTATCAATATCCTAACTTTAATGCTTAGTGCTATATTAGACAAGGGTAAACGGTTAATATCAAGATTTTTATAAACGTCACAAATGTAACTATTAATATAATTACGTTTAATTATGTTAATAGTTATGAAACCCTAGCTTAAATACCGCTTTTATACCTAGATAAAGGAGGCTAAATAATTACTTTGTTAGCCTCCCGTTTTTTGATAAATTAATAGGTGCGCTTGACCTTGGCGAATTAAATTCGCCACGGGTCGCACCTCTTGTATAGATTAATGGTTAATGGGTCATCGTAAACTAGCAATTACCAATTCAAAATTACCCATTACCATTAGTCAAGATTCAAAGTAGACCAAGTTATAGAACCTACAATCCCATCAGCATATAATCCTTTCGCTTTCTGATAAGCAATCACAGCAGATTTTGTCCGAGATCCAAAATCACCATCCGTTGCACCAGAATAAAATCCTTGGGTTTGGAGCAGCTGCTGTAGTTCCTCTACTTCTGATCCAACTGCTCCTTGAATTAAAGGAAGATAGGCAGATGAGGGTTGATCGTTACGCCATCTTTCTGAAAACTCTTCCAAGACTTCTTTTGGTAGTTGTTTTTGTAGCCACTCAATCGCTTGTTTTTGGTGAGGTAAGCCACGATAATACTTGTAGGTGTTCAGGATAACCACAGGCTTGCGGTTCTGGTTACCTGGTTTAGAAGGAGATTTCTCTGATGGTTTAGAAGAACTTTTCAGTGCTTCCCAGGTCTTTGATCCCACTAATCCATTGGGATTGAGTCCCTCAAACTTCTGAAAGGAAATTACTGCTTTGGTGGTAGCAGGACCAAAAATGCCATCAACTGGGCCGGGACTAAACCCTTTAGTTTGGAGGGATTGCTGTAGCTGTTTGACTTTCAGACCAGTGTCTCCTTCTCTGAGATAGTCTTCAACTGATGAGTCAAGGCGCTGACGAACTTCTCGGCGCAACCGAGGCAATTGACTGTATAACCAGTCCCCAGGGCATTGGGTTGGTGAAAAGTCTCGATGTCCTTTAATATTGTCTGGGCTAATCTTGGTAGTGTTGCAAATCGAAACACATAAATCTACCAAACTTTTCCATTGTTTGGCATTCATCCGGTAGCTGATAAAGGTGCCTTCATTTTCAATTCCCGGTGACTGGTTACCTAGAGTACTACCAGCATGAGCAGAGCTGACAGAACGTCCTTTTTTAATCGCTGATAAGGAACTCTGTCTACCTTCGAGTAAATATCCACCGGTGGTATTCAAAAAGTTGTGACCTGAGTCATCCCAGCCAAAACCATCCATGTGGGATTTTTGAATACTCCTAGCCAAACTTCTGGATCCCCATAAGGTTCCTTTCGATAGATCATTCGGGGCATTGGGAGTAGCAGTATGGTGAATAATAATATATCGTGGTCGAGTGGTATCTGGCCATTTTTTTGGGGGTTTAGCTCCCCATTCTTTTGCTGAAATGACACTAGCAGTGAAAGACATATTGACTTGCGGTCTCCAGTTATAATAGTTTACTAATGGGCTCGTCGAAATAGGATGCGAACAATTAACCAAACTATGGATTTGGCTGAGGTGGATTGGGATACTCTTAAACCGTAATTAATCGGGATAAACCCGTACAAAACGGTCAAGGTGCAATGTATTGTTGCCTGAGTGAGGGGTGGTTATACAGTAATTGGAGTTGAACCTTCCACCCGTCTTTCTAGGCATTCCTCAAATCCCGTTGAGGAGTTGCTTGAAAGCCTTAGCCAAGGTATGCTTACAATCAAGCCAACCAAGCTCGACTGCATCTAGCAGGCTAAGCCCCATCCCTTTCAAGAAACGCGCGGTACGACGCAACAACACTGCTTGAACCTCGGTTTTATTCATGTACCGAGTTATTTCCTTGTCGGTACCGCGAGCAAGGATGTTCTTGGCAGCATTGCAATCAGCCTGTAACACGACCCCATCAAATCCGGTAAAATTGTCCCCAGTCCTTTTCCCCAACAGGGTTCCATTCCTAGAGTCAATTTGCGACGTGTAACTAGGTTGAACTTCTGTGACAACCGAGCCAGTCCAATCAGCCCATTTCTGCAAAGAATCCCGCATAACTCCTTTCATCCAACTATTGAGTTTGCGGGACACGGCCTTAGACTGACGCTTATTTCGGTACGGTTGTGTTAAATCTTCCGCAAAAACCTTTAAAGATTCCCCATTAAAAAGAGACTTAGAGGCTGCTCCTATTATCGCCGTCAGTTCTGATTGATTTTTTCTGTAGCGGCGATTTTCGGTTTTTCTGGTCAGATTATTTTCTAATATTCGAGCTGATTTGGCCTGGTCGATTTTTTCTAGTTTTCTATGAAGTGCCCAAAGCTTCCCTCTGTTTCGGTTTTTTGCACATATTCGTTTCTGTTTCTGGGTGGTTACTTCCCCTAGTTCTTTTCCGTGAGCTTGCCCCTCTGAGTCATAGAAAGCCTCAGTGTAACCCTTGTCTACTCCTAGACTCCGACGTTCAGATTTAATTTCTACAGTTCCATGATCTACTAGAAAGTGAATCTCAAATCTTGGCAAAAGTTGGTTATATATCAGTCTGATCTGGCCTTTTATTGTACGATTAGACCTAACAACTATCCTGTTCCTTTTCCCTCTAGTGAGTCCAGCTAGTTCTAACTGGTAAGTATTACGGGAAAGCTTTTTACACTTATAACCTACTTGTTGATAAACTATCTGGTTTTTACCCCAAGAATGTCCCCGCTGAAACTCCTTCCTAACAAGTCTGTGGAGAAGTGGCGTGTCCAGAAAGGCTAAAGTCTTAAGTTGTTTGCAAAGTTCCTTCCGTTCGTTCTGGTTATCTTTTCCAGGAAACCTTTTGTAAACCTTTTTAATTACCGCTTCGGTGCAAGCTGCCTGCTGAGCCGTAATGGCTTTGGCTACATCGCTTACAGTCCATTCCATCAATTTGGAAGGTAGTCCCAAGGATTCAGGAGTCCTAAAACTCCTAACTTTTGGGTAAGCTTTTTTCCAATCAAGTTCCCAATGACTTATGCTGCCTAGCTTGTTGTAGGATTCAGACCTGACAATGCCCAATTTCTTCATCGTGGACAACAACTCAAGTTCAACCGACTCAGTCATCCCTACTACAGGGACAATCTGGGTTGATATTTTCTTGGTCATTCCTACTTTTTTGGGCATCGTCAAACCTGAGTCAATTACTTCAATGATACTCTAGCGCTAGTCAAATGTCAATGTCCATTTTATAGGATTAAATACCGATTTATACCTATTTTTAGGGGTTTAATTGCGAGGCAACTATTCCTGACTGGATTCTAGCCTTCAATTGCGATTATCATCTATGGCAGGTAAGCCTATGGGCTACAGATGGTGCTACAGATGGTGCTATCAGCGTGTCGCGTATCAGCCTATGGGCTACAGATGGTGCTACAGATGGTGCTTTTGAATAAGCTATGCAGCCTGGTATTACCCGAGCACCAAGGAGAAGGCGAAACCCATTGAAGGGTATATTGCTTTCCGGGGCGGGGTGAGAGTTGAGGTGTAGGTGATAAAGGGACTTTTTAAGGGGGATTTGGGAAAATTTTCCCCAGCAGTTGCAATAAAAGCTAAAATATATGCTATAATTTAAATCGCAAGGTACGCGGACGTGGCGGAATTGGTAGACGCGCTAGATTTAGGTTCTAGTGTCGCAAGACGTGAAGGTTCAAGTCCTTTCGTCCGCATCTAAAGGTGTGACCCAAGAGCGATTTACTCGCCCTAGGAGGCGCGCACCTAAGCAAATCAGGGTTATAGGTTTACAGAAACCAATAACCCTTAAGCAATTATTAGGGATTAGTTGTATTAGTGACTATTGTCTTTAGCGGATAATTAGTGCCACCTTACCTGTCATGGAACCAGCTTCGATAGCGTTGTGAGCAGCAGCAGCTTCTTTGAGGGGAAACCGTTGGCTGAGGTGAATTTTCAGTTTACCTTCATCAATCCAATTAGCACACTGCTGGAGAATCTCGGTTTGGTGCTGTTGAGCTGTAGTGAGTCCTTTCAAGGCTGGGGTGAGCATGAGTTCTAGACTGATGCGCAAATTATGCGATCGCGCTGTCTTCAAATTACCTTCGGCTGGGTCTGGTTGGAGGATAGTCACAATATCGCCATATACCCGCACTGCTTCACAGGTGTCATAAAAGGTTTTACCGCCCACAGTATCGAACGCCAAATCTACTCCCTCTCCCCCAGTCCAATCCAAGGCAGCTTTCACAAAGCTAGTTTGTTTGTAAAGGATAGGATAGTCAGCACCTAACTGACGCACTAATCTAGCTTTTTCTTGAGAACCGACAGTAGTACAAACCTCAGCACCTTTGAGCTTAGCTAGCTGAATAGCAACGTGACCAACACCACCAGCACCTGCCTGAATCAGCACCTTTTGTCCTGCTTCCAACCGTCCTCGGTCATACAATGATTCCCAGGCAGTGATCAGTACTAGAGGAGCAGCAGCCGCTTCAGGGAAGGAGAGGGATTTAGGCTTGTGGGCAACTAAGGACTGATCAACAACGGCTAGTTCGGCATAGTTACCCGTACCAGATAATCCTAATCCCCCAGCACAGAAATATACCTCATCACCCACCTGGAATTTCTGGACACCAGCACCAACAGCTTCTACCACACCAGCACCATCGCAGCCTAGGATAGCTGGCATTTGGTCACGGTAAAAGGTGCCTCTACGCCGCAGTTTGGTGTCAATGGGATTAACACCAGCAGCGTGAAGACGCACCAGGATTTCTGTGTCGTTTTTAATTTTGGGAGCTGGTACATCCTGAAGTTGTAGCACTTCAGGTGTACCAGGAGCAGTCATTAAAATGGCTTTCATTGGTCATTTGTTAATTGTTAATTGTTAATTGTCAATGATCAATGGTCAATTTTCAATTAACTTTAGACAAAACCGCCATTGATGATTTGCCTTGATGATTTGCCTTTTACAGTGATCATGCTGTACATAATTGTGCTGTAGTTTGACTATAGCGACAGGGATGGCTGAAGATTGCTTTAGGCTGGGATTGGTGTTCTACTCGAAAGACATTGGCATAGAGATTAGCCAGGATTTGTTTACCAGAAAGGCTTCGGTCTAGGTAGGGCAATGCGGGTTTGATATAAGGATAGACAACATTCCAGTAAAAGTTTGGGTAGTTCCGGCGTAAATCACCGGGATTACGATAGCCTAAAATCTGATTTTTCCCGATTTCTTCAAACTCGTAGAACAAGGCACTAATTTTTTGTAAGTAGCGGGGATCAGCCAGCTGACCAATCAAATCTGCTGCTCTGACTAAACCAGGATAGTTAACCGTGTCTTGATGATCCTGATCATCAGGTACTGGGAAACGGGTTAATTCAATATTGTGCTTAATCTGCTTAGTATCAATCAGCAGGTGATTACCAAAGTGTTCATCAATAAACTGCTTACCCCGGTCTACATGGTAGGGAGTAAGGCTGGCATCAGTGGCACCTGTAGGGAGAGTAATCATAAAATTGTCTATTCCTGTGGCATACAATCCTTGGTCTGGTTGGTCTTGGCGACAGATGCCTTTGATATAGCCAATGTCATGGCACAACAAAGAGATAATCACGTGCAACCAGTCTTCACAGGAGACGCTCCCTTCGCAGATGTGCTTACCCCACAAGATTTCCTGTCCAACTATGGTGACTAGGACGGTGTGTTCAATGTTGTGATAAAGAGCGTCACTATTAGCAATATTTTCCAGAGCCATGTGGGTAGCCCAAGTAATCAGCTCACAGTAGTCTGATTTAAGGCTGCCGTAAGTGCTGTGGAAACCTGTCTGTAGGTTTTTAACACAGGTATCAATGATTATCTCGGTAGGATTAAACATCATGCTAGACATATAGGGAACAGGGGATCACCGGAAGAGGGAAAAGAGAACAGGGAATAGCGATGCAGCAAGGGAACAGGGTAGCCAGTGGTGTCAAAGGGGATTTACCTCCCATAAGTGACTGATATGGTTGACCCCATTGGCGACTGCATCAAGACGGGAAAAGGAAATAGGAAAAAAATCCTGTGTACCTCATAAGTATGGAAAACGCTATAGCTAAATCGATGGTAGATGGGTCTTGCATTTTTGATCTCCTAATTTCATAAAATTCTGTTTGAACCTCATATATTCATCAAACCCCACTGCATACTGACTTACCGCCTGAGATGATCTCAGTTATGACGGACTTGTGACTAACTTTTAGTGTGTCAATGGTATATCAGCAACTCCTGATTTAGATTTCAGCTCATCCCCACGGTCACATCCGGGGGATTTCAGGTTAGGGGTTAGGGGTTAGTAGTTAGTTAATTGGTCTGGTATTGCTGAATTATGCAATGATTTTAATAGTTTTTTTGAATGGGCATCTTGGTGGAACCGGCATCTTTTAGGTGCGCTTGACCCATTAAGAATTAAATTCGCCACGGGTCGCACCTGTGGAACGGATATCTTGCCGTGGAACGGGCATCTTGCCCGTTTCATTTCGCAGGCAGGATGCCCACCCCACTGATATTAATTCCGCCCTTCAGCAATGCCATTGGTCTGACTAACTACTAACGACGTTTTGTTTTGCAGCTCTCAATCCCTATATATAGATCAACGCTAGATCAAAGTCCTCAGCATTCGCCCTGAGGCACTTAGCTTTGTTAGGTTCGGCACAAGGGGCGAGGTATTAACCTTACGTTTGTCAAGTTTTCACCCACTTCGGATCAGGTATCTACCAAGCTGATAGCTGATAGCTAAAAGTTGATCGCTTTATCAACACAACCCATCAAGCTCCCAATTTTGGGCAATACAAGTGCAACAGGGAGTGATATGATATTACCAGTACTCAGTGCCATCAAACGCAGGGTTTTAGCTTGAGGGAAAAGGCAAGAGAGTACTGAGACATCTATAACATCGTATAGGTTTGATTGCCATTAATCAAACTTTATACTGCGTTGAAGACATCAGGGTAATTTGTGGAAAAAGGCTCACAAGCCACGTCTAATCCATAATTTGTGTGAAAATCTTCACAAACCCATGGCTAGCTCAGCTTTTCGATAAGCTAGTTAGGATTGGTTTAAAATTAGCAGAAATAGTATCTTTTTTGGGTGCATCTTGATAACCACCTAAACGCTATGTCTAGGGGACAAAACCAATTATTCAAAATCTCTATCGGCAAGACTGAGATGTTCTTAGAAAAATTGAATCAACTAGATTTGACTGTAGCATTTGATCAGCTAACACCTCGTAAACGAGAGGTCTTGAAGAAAATGTTAGCGGGCCAAAGCGATCAAGCGATCGCTAAGTCGCTACACATCACAGAAGCTACTGTCAGAAAACATGTGCAGCAGCTGTGTGAGAAATTTGAGCTGAGGAATGCACCAGGTGAACACTACTCACTTCGTAATCAGTTAATTGACCTATTTAGTGAATATCACCCTAATTTAGTAAATCCAGAGTTATTAAGTAAATATAGATCTTTTCTCGTCCCACCGATGCCAGAGTCAGAAGGGCAACAAAAGCCAGTTCCTCTCAATGCTGACTTTTATGTCAAGCGCATTCCTTATGAAGATCAGTTGTTAGAGGCAATTGTAAAGCCTGGTGCTCTAATTCGGATCAAAGCACCCCAGCAGATGGGCAAAACCTCCGTGATTGAACAAGTTCTGGCTGAGATCAGGAAAGAAGGTTATCAAGCTGTGACCTTAAGTTTTGATCTAGCAGATAGTACAGTCTATAGGGACCTCGGCAAATTCTCACGGTGGTTCTGTGCCAGAGTTGGTCAGCATCTGGGGCTGTCAAATAAGTTGAATGAGTATTGGGATGATATTTTTGGATGTAATAGTAACACCACAGATTATTTTCAAGAGTATTTATTGCCAGAAATAAAAAGCAATATTGTACTGGTTATAGATAAAGTTGATCGAGTGTTTGAACACCCCGTTATTGCTGATGATTTTTGTCGCCTTCTCCGTGGTTGGTATGACATCGCTAGGCGGGGCGATCGCAGTAGCGCTATCTGGAAAAAACTCCGGTTGGTGATAGTACATTCTACAGAAATTTATGGCTCCTTGGATATCAATCACTCACCACTGGCTAATGTCGGATTGGAAATTGAGTTGCCAGAGTTTAGCACAGAGCAAGTACAGGAGTTAGTCAGACGTTATGGACTGAATGGGAATCCCAGACAAGTCGAGGAACTGATGGCGATGGTGGGAGGACATCCTTATCTGTTGCGCAAAGGTTTAGCTTATATTAAATATCATCAGATTACCCTAGCGCAACTGTTAGAGGTGGCACCCACAGAAGCCGGACCATTCAGTGACCATCTGCGACGCCACCTAGGAAATCTCAAACAGTCTCCAGAATTGGAAACTGCGTTGGAGAAAGTGGTTCAAGCACACAGCTGGGTAACTATCCCATCGGAGCAAGCCTTTAAGTTATATAGCATGGGCTTAGTAAAGTTGCAAGGGAATAGCGTCATGCCTCGCTGTGATTTATATCATAAGTATTTTTGCGATCGCCTTTGGCAGCGGCTTGAGCCTGAGTGCTGAGTGGGTCAGTTCAGAATCCATACTTCATATAACCTTAAACCTTAAACTTACAGGAATTGGGACGCCATGGGCGAACAACCTTCAAGCTACCCGAAGGGAACGCCATGGGCCAACAACCTTGGCCAAAAGGCCACGCGTGCGCGTTCAACCTTAAATTTTAAACCTTAAACCTTAAGCCTTAAACCTACCCGACAACGGACGCCAAAGGCGAACAACCTTGGCCAAAAGGCCACGCGTGCGCGTTCAACCTTAAACAGTTAACCTTCAACCTTAAACAGTTAACCTTCAACCTTAAACAGTTAACCTTGGCCAAAAGGCCACGCGTGCGCGTTCAACCTTAAACCGTCAACCTTAAACCTTGGCCAAAAGGCCACCCTACGCGAACAACAGTTAACAAATAAAATGACCTACGAATATATATACTCAGGGACTTTACCAGCCGATGCTCTTACCTATGTTAAGCGACAAGCAGATAATGATTTATATGAAGGATTGAAGGCTGGAAAGTTTTGTTATGTATTGAACTCAAGACAGACTGGAAAATCTAGCTTACGAGTGCAAGTAATGCGCCGACTTGAAGCGGATGGGGTTGCCTGTGCAGTAATTGATTTATCCATGGATGGTACTCAGCATGTCACTCTCGATCAATGGTATGCCAATATTGTCCGCTCTCTGGCTAGAGACTTCGAGCTAGATATTAATTTACGCACTTGGTGGCGCGAGCGAGAAATGATATTTGCGGTGCGGCGATTGAGAGAATTTCTTGAAGAGGTTTTGCTCCAGCAAGTTACTCAAAATATTGTAATTTTTATTGATGAAATTGATAGCGTTCTTAGTCTCGATTTCCCCACTGATGATTTTTTCGCGTTTATTCGTGCCTGCTATAACCAACGTGTGGATAAGTCAGAATACCAACGCCTTACCTTTGTGCTACTTGGAGTAGCAACACCATCAGATTTAATTCAAGATAAAAAACGCACACCCTTTAATATCGGTCAGGCGATTCAGCTATATGATTTTCAGTTGCACGAAGCACAGGCATTAGCCCAGGGATTACAAGGAAAAATTAGTAATCCCCAGGATGTCCTGAAACAGGTCTTGTACTGGAGTGGAGGTCAACCTTTTCTGACCCAAAAGCTTTGTAAACTTTTGTTGGATTCTGTATCTACTATCCCAACAGGTGGTGAGGCAGAGTGGGTTGACCAATTAGTGCGATCGCAAGTGATTGATGATTGGAAATCTCATGATAATCCGGAGCATCTTAAAACTATTCGCGATCGTCTTCTTAAGAATGAGCAACGGGCTGGGCGATTACTGGGATTGTATCAGCAAATTCTGCAACAGGGAGAAATAGCGTCTGATGACAGCTCTGAACAAATAGAATTGCGGCTATCGGGATTAGTGGTTGAGCAGCAAGAAAAATTAAGGATTTATAACCGTATTTATCAAGCTGTTTTTAACCAAAATTGGGTAGATAAAGAGTTAGCAAATTTGCGACCTTATAGTAATGAAATTGCTGCTTGGTTAAACTCCGATGGTCAGGATAAATCCTGTCTTCTGCGGGGACAACAGTTACAGGATGCATTAAGATGGGCCCTTGGGAAAAGCTTAAGCCATCAAGATTATCAGTTTTTGACCACTAGCCAAGAATGGGAAAAGCGAGAATTTAAAAAGGCTTTAGAAGAAATTCAACGGTATTCAGAAGCCAGACGACAAGGGAAACTGAATCCAGCCCTAGCGGCTACCACTAAGCAAACTATCTATGAGTCTCTTGAACACCTGACCCCAGAAAGTTTCAAACATATTGTTTCCAACCTTGAATTAGACTTAGGAGTTTTTAATCAAACCTTATCCATGATGGATACTCTGCTAGACCGAGAAGGATTTGATTCGATTTTCAATGAAATGTTACGGTCTATCACCTTCAAAACTGGAGAGATACTACAGGCGGATCGCACGACTATTTTTTTATTAGATGAAGCCAAAAATGAACTCTGGTCAATTGTGGCTAAGGGGGAAGGAGGAGACTCAGAAGAGATTCGGGTGCCTGCGGATAAAGGGATTGCTGGTTATGTTGCTCAAACTAAGAAAACTGTCAATATTCCTTACGATTTATATGACGATACCCGTTCTAATACTGCTAAGCAATGGGATACCAAAACTGGATACCGTACTTATACCATGCTGGCTTTACCCTTACTGGATGAACACGGAGATTTAGTGGCTGTTGTCCAATTACTCAATAAGTTAAAACAACCGCCGGTTTTAGACGCGCCCTTAGCTGATAAAATTAATACAAAAGGCTTTACCCCAGAGGATGAAAAACTTTTTGCGCAATTCGCCCGCTCCATTCAAATGATTCTTAAATCCTCTCGGTTATTTTATAAAGCAGCTCAGAAACAACGAATAGCTTCAGCATTGATAAATGCGACACAATCTCTGGGTCAAAGTAGCTTGGATCTAGAAGAAACTTTGAATAAAGTGATGAATCAGGCTCAAGAGCTAATGTCTGCTGATCGCAGCACAGTCTGGATGTTAGATGAGGAAAAGGATGAATTATGGACAAAAATAACGGTTGCTGATGGCACATTAAAAGAAATTCGGATTCCCAAAGGAGCTGGCTTTGCTGGTCAAGTTGTTACTACTAAACAGCCACTGATAATTCCGTTTGATCTCTATGACCATCCCAATTCAGAAACTGCCAAACAAACTGATAGTCAAACCGGTTATCGCACCTGTAGTTTGTTAGGGATGCCTGTGTTTAATGCCGATAATGAATTAATTGCTGTTACCCAATTAGTCAATAAAAAGAAGCAGGGCAATTTTCCCCCATACAATCCCGCCGATTGGCCTAACCCTCCCGATTGCTGGAAGGCAAGTTTTGATCGTAGGGATCAAGACTTGATGGAAGCATTTAATATTCAAGCGGGTGTAGCGCTCCAAAATGCCAAGCTGTTTAGTAAAGTCAAGCAACAACAGTTAGAGCAGCGAGATTTAGTCTTTAATGTATCTAGTGGTGTAATTTTTACCAATAAAACCGGTCAGATTATCCTAGCCAATGATCATGCTAAGGATTTTATTGGTTTAAAAGATATTGAGGAGAAGTCTTTACGGGACTTGCTCCACATTAAAGAAGGTAATTTTGCCGAATGGTTCGATCTAGCATTAGTGGCCAATAATGAAGAAGAACGTCGGCAAGATTATTCAGCTCAAACCTTAGTATCCCATAATACTCAAGCAGAGCACAGTGTGAATCTATGTATTATCTCTTGTCCTGATGCTTCTGATGTTAATCAGATTTCTACTATCCTAGTAATTATTAATGATAGTGGCGATGAGAAACAAAAACAGGAGCAGCAAAAGCTAGTGCGTAGTGTGTCTATGGTCGGCAATCTTTATGGTTGAAATTATTTCATAATTAGAGATGATGTGGCTTCAATTAAGTGATAAATTTGGATTAGAACCCAGTTATTTAATTAAATTATTTAATTCAGGGTCATGTTTGGGGATAAAACTGTAGATGCAAAATCCCTGAATCAAAAATGTCTGTATTTCTTGATTAAACTCTTGATGAAACTGTAGATGCAAAATTCATGAAAATACAAATAATCACCAATTTATAATCAATACTATCCGAGGCTTAAGCCTTTTTACTCTGTTTTTTTATAAAGTCCTTGATACCTTCTAATGAAAAACATTCATGGACTTTTTTTTCGTCGTTATCAATAACTTTATACAGATATTTATCTGGGCGTCCAATACAACCATCATATCTCAAAATTAACTCCTTATAGCCAAGTTCTTTGAGTTTTTCATAACAGATGTTATGCTCTTTGACATCAATTTTTTGAGTATCAACAGAACACTCAAATTTTGGTTTTTCTTCAGCCTCGACTTGACCAGCTTTCTGATCAAATTTTTCCTCTAGAGCTTTTACCCTTGATTTAAGATCGTTTAACTCTTCTTGCACTTACTTATTTCTCCGGAATTTAATTTCATTTATTTCATTCAATGTAAATAGAGTTTCAGTAAGTGTTTGTGATCTAAATCAACTTTTGTTCTGATCTTTATCACTGGAGTTTAGACTAATTCTCGTTTATCAGAAACTTGCCTCCCTTGAGTAGTCACATTGACTTACTCAACTGAAACCCTTGATAAATAGTCATTACAGCAATTTTTAAGGCACTTGTCTTTAGGCAGTGCTATAACGGAATTGTGTGTACGCAAGACGAGTTGAAGAGTTTGGATAATGCAGCCCTAATCCAAACTCGGCAAAAAAGACAAATATAGCAATTTTATATGCCATGAGGTACAAAGGGCTCCTCCGTTGGTCCCCCTTATCAAGGGGGACTTTGAGGTTGAAAAGTGTACCTCATAAATCCTATAAACGCTATAATCAAATCACCCAAGACTATCTCAAACGCTCTTTGGTGCTTGAGGCATGGGTTTCAATTCCTAATTACTTCAGGACTTACGCACAGACTCCATGGGTAGGGTGGACAAGGTTTTGCCCACCCTACAGGTAGATTTAAATTGAGGGATTTGCGTAAGTCCTATACTTTTTATGAAGTTTCGTTAAATCCCAAAATTTAGTCTAAAGTCCAGTGAATTAAAAATGTCCGTATTTCTTGATTAAAATCTTGATTTTACTGTAGATGCAAAACTCCTGAAAAGACAAATAATCACCAATTTAAAATCAAGATTATCAGAGGCTTAAGCGTTTTTAGGTTGTTTCTCTAAATAGTCTTTGACCCCTTTTAATGTATAAAATTCAGCGACTTTCTTTTCGTCGTTATCAAGAACTTTATACCGATATAGATTTGGGGCTCCAATACAACCATCATTTTCCACAATTAACTCCTTATAGCCAAGTTCTTTGACTTTGTCATAACAGCTGTTATGATCTTTAACATTAATGTTTTTCTGATCAACATTACACTTAAATTTTGGCTTTAGTCCAGCCTCGACTTTATCAGCTATCTGTTTTAGAGTCGATTTAATCTCGTTTAAGTCTTCTGGCACCTACTTATTTCTCCGGAATTTAATTTCATTTATTTCATTCAATGTAAATAGAGTTTCAGTAAGTGCCTGTGATCTGAATCAACTTATGGTCGGATTTTGATCACCGATATCCTATTCAAAAAAAAAACTTTTTACTCTCAATGTAAGCTATAATATTTTTCTTTGAATAGTGAATATAATCTCTTCAAAAAAGGCAAGAGGCAAGAGTTAATCAACTAGCGATGTATTACCACAGTTGACTGTCTACTGTCTACTGTCTACTGCCTGGGGGGGCGCTTGTCGCCCCCCCAGATGCCTGTGTTGTTATGGATAATGCCCAAATTAATGTGGGATAAATGGTAAGAGAAGTGATTGAAGAAGCTGGAGCTAAACTAGTTTATTTACCCCCCTACTCTCCGGAATTTTAACCGATAGAAAATTTTTGCTCAAAAGTTAAAAGTACTTTGAAAAAAATCGGAGCAAGAACCTATAAAGATTTAATTGATGGGATTACCTCCGCAATGCTGAAGGTGACTCAAGAAAATATTCATAACTGGTTTACTCATTGTTGTTACTGTACCTCATGAGTCCTATAAACGCTATATTTAATTAAGGGTCATGTTTGGTGGTTAAACTGTAGATGCAAAACCCCGGAAAAATGATACTGCTGGCGAAACATTTCTTAACATCATGAAAGCATTGATATTCCGTGTAATGGTCGAAAAACATTTTATAGTTTTACAACTTAATCAACGGCAAAATCATTTTTTTGGATGTTAACTTATATTTCGCTAGCAGTATCTAAAATGTCTGTATTCCTTGATTAAACTCTTGATGAAACTGTATATACAAAAGTCCTGTAAATACAAATTACCACCAAGTTTTTATCAAGAAAGCCACAAACTTAAGCTTTTTTATTTTTTTTATCTAAATAGTCCTTAACCCCTTTTAATGTATAAAATTCAGCGACTTTCTTTTCGTCATTATCAAGAACTTTATAGCGATATAGATTTGGGGCTCCAATACAACCATCATTTTCCACAATTAACTCCTTATAGCCAAGTTCTTTGACTTTGTCATAACAGCTGTTATGATCTTTAACATTAATGTTGTTCTGATCAACATTACACTTAAATTTTGGCTTTAGTCCAGCCTCGACTTTATCAGCTATCTGTTTTAGAGTCGATTCAATATCGTTTAAGTCTTCTAGCACCTACTTATTCCTCTGGAATTAATTGGCTTCAGTGTAAATATAGTTTGAGTAATTGTCTGTGATCTAAATCAACTTATGGTCTGATCTTGATCACTGACACCCTATTCAAAAAAAACTTGTTAGTTTAAATTTAATTTATATAACTTAAATTTAAGATTTGAACATAATTCCTTAAAAAAGAGCAAGAGGCAAGAGGTAAGAATTAATCAAGTAGAGATGCATCCCTACTGCCTACTCCCTACTCCCAGAATGAAAGTATCTCACCTAATTGAGAACTGCTATAATGACTTGTCACTAACTTGAAACACCATCAAATGTTGACTCGGTAAATCATTTTTGGTTTCTTGCCAAATTAAATTTACAGCTTCCATTTCTTTTTTAATTTGCTTTTGAGTCATTTTAGGCAAGCCCTTAATAGGAATAAGTGGGTTTTATTTGCGATATTCCACCAGCACGACTCTCCCACTTGGTTTAAGAGCTTTAACAATTGATTCCATCATTTATTGGGGATATTCAAGCTCATGGTAAAGATCTACCATTAAGACTAAATTAATGCTATTTTCAGGAAGTTTAGGGTCAGTTAAACTTCCTAATATTGTTTCGACGTTATTAACATTGTTGTCTTCTGTCAAAAAGTCAATGACGTCGATCATTTCTGGCTGAATGTCTACTGATAATACTTTTACTTCAGGTACCAACGGAGCGATTCTGAAACTAAAATAACCAGTCCCTGCTCCAATATCGGCAACAGTATCTGTAGCTCGTAAATTAAGAGCATCAATAACTACAGAAGGTGGCTCTTGGGATTCCCTGCTAGGGCGTTCCAGCCACAACATTCCCTGATGTCCCATCACTTTAGCAATTTCTCGACCCATATAGAATTTGCCAATGCAATCTTTGCTATGAAAAGAGCGGATTTTATAGACTTCACTAGCATTGATGTTTGATTTTAGTTGCCGAGTATAGGTATAATTCGTTAGTATCAGTACTGGGATGAGTAAGACAGCGATCGCAGCTGCCAACAGATATTTCCTGAAATTTGCCATAAAAAATCGAACCACTGAAACTCCCCGATATAAGCGATGGATGCAGGTAAATTATCAATTAACTATTTACAATTAACAAATTACTAAGGACTAGCAATAGAAAACCCCCGGCGAGTTGGTGGATTTTCTGCTAACTGCACCTTGAAAGTGACGCGATCGCTAATGTCACCACTTTTTACCTCCAATGTCCAATCACCAGGACCCAGAGGCCAAAAGAAGGAATTGGATGAGTTGGTAGTTAGCTTTTCACCATTCAACCACCACTCCACCGACTCAGACTTTAGCCCAGCCACCTTGAACTCTAGCCGTTGAACAGCACTGTTGCTATCTTGATCGGATTCAGTAGGGTAGAGCACATATAAATCCCCCTCCCGAGGAGACAAAATTTTCAGTTTTCCTGGCGCTAGATTTCCTTGGGGTTGTCTTGCTAACCACTCGTTGTATTCATCAGGTAAATTAACGATGTACTGGGGGGATTGCTGGTTAGCTCCAACACTGGTCATTTGATAAAACGTATCGGATTGACGTTCGTAATCCTGGAGGTCGTCTGGATAGAAGTATTCCTGGACAACAGTTGGACAAGCAGGAGTGGGACGCAAACCGGAAAGGGCGCACACTGGACGTTGGACTAAACCGGGAGGAGCTTGAAACGGAGCAGGTTCTTGAGATTGATGCAGGTGTAACATAATCCGATGCCAGAGGGGAGCAGCACCAATCACCCCAGACACTTGTTCCATGGGCTCACCATTAAAATTACCTACCCAAGTGGCAACGGTATAGTTTTTGGTGAATCCCACAGTCCAAGTATCTCGGAAATTAGAAGAGGTGCCAGTTTTAACAGCAGCCGGAAAAGGTAAATTCAGTACTGAATCGACACCAAACCCCTGAGCACGAGCTTGAGGGTCACTCAGTATATCTGTTATTAATGCCCAGGTTGAAAGGGTTGAAAGTTCAAGGTTGGAATGTTTAAGGTTGGAATGTTTAAGGTTATTTGGTTGTTCGCCTTTGGCCTTCGAGTAGGGTACGTTATTGGGTTGAAAGTTGGAATGTTGAAAGTTGGAATGTTGAAGGTTATTTGGTTGTTCGCCTTTGGCGTTCCGGTAGGGTAGGTTGAATAGTGGGCTTTGCATACTTGGGGGATGATCTGACAATTGTTTACTTTTCTGTATTCCCTGTCTTCGTGCTCTTGCCCCTCTTCGATAAACCGACAAATCATCCCTATTTGGCGAGGGGCTAGATAGCGTAGTGACAACGGATGTGGGTTGTCCAAGTCGTGCTAGGGTGAGGTAGGCGCGAGCTAGTTCCCAAAGACTAACTTCGCCACTACCTAGGGTTAATCCTAATCCATAATGTTCTGGAGACTGGGTTAGGTGTTCAAAGCCTAGTTGATGTAAGTGCAACAGAAAGTTTGATACTCCAACTTTTTCCAATACCCTAACTGCTGGGATATTAAGGGAATTGGCTAGAGCAACGCGAATGCGAACTGGTCCGAGGAAAGTTTCGCTGTAATCGGTGGGACTGTAGAGTCTAGCTCCGGGAATGGCGTAATAGGTAGGGATATCAGCTAAGACGGTGTTGGGACGAATAATGCGTTGCTCTAGGGCTAATTGATATAAAAAAGGTTTGAGGGTGGAACCGGGTTGACGTAGGGCTTGGACTCCGTCATTGCGTCCTAATTCAGCTTCGGAAAAGTAATCAGGAGAGCCGACATAGGCGTATACTTCACCGGATTTATTTTCAATGACAATAGCAGCAGCGTGATGGACATTTTTATGGGCAAGGTCGCGAACTACTTGCTGCACTTGGGCTTCAACAAATTCCTGTAGAGGACGGTCGATAGTAGTACGGATTTGGGAGGGATGTTCTGATGGTAATTGGTTGGCAACCAAGAATAAAAAGTGTGGGGCGGCAATTATTCCTTGCTGTCGAGGTAGTAGGGAAATGGCTTCCTCATAGGCTTGGTCTGCTTGAGTAGCGGTGATATAGCCATCCTCTACCATTCGCTTGAGCACATAGATTTGCCGCCGTTTGGCAGCATCCCAGTAATAATAAGGATTGAGATAATTAGGATTATTGGGTAGACCAGCTAATAGGCTGGCTTGAGCAACATTGAGTTCACTGGCGGGCATGCCAAAATAAATCCGAGCAGCAGCTTCTAAGCCATAGATATTGCCACCCATGGGGAGTCGGTTGATATAGGCTGCCAAGATTTCATCTTTACTCATCCCTGCTGCTAATCGCCAGGATAGCCAAATTTCTTGGAATTTGGCAGGTAGAGTGCGGGGGTTGGGTTCGAGCATCCGTGCCAGTTGCATGGTGATGGTGGAGGCACCACTGACAATGCGTTTCGCCTCAATGGCTTCAATTAGCGATCGCATAATTGCCCGCATCTCTAATGCCCCATGGTGATAAAACTCTCCATCTTCTGCGGCGAGAATAGCATGGATAAAGTGCGGGGAAATTTGATCGAGAGGCACAACCGCAGTATGGTCTTGGTCTCGACTGAGGATTGTGCCTAGGGATAAACCATTGCGGTCACGAAATTCTACCGCTAGGTCATCCTGAACTAAATCTTTAGCACGAATGGGAGCAAGATAGGGAAGCGATCGCACCGTGATGCTAAGCAGCGCCAAGCCAAGGGCTAATTTTACAGCGCGCCGATGTTTGGGATTTAGCCTCAACCACATTTTCTGTTTGATGATGTTAATCGAATTTCTCATCAGGGAAACAATCTTGTGTAGCTCATTACTATGAGAACCGTTATAACCGAATGGTTAGAGGAAGGCTGAGGTGGAAGCCTGAGGTGATTAAAGCTTTGCTCAAATGGTTAAATCTAACAAAGCATCGGAGCAATTTTGCTGTATTTTTAAAGAACTGTTAAGAAAACCTTGAATTAAACATGGATTTAAGAGTACAATTGGCGGAATCCTTGGATGAGACAACCTGGGACTTACTGATTCCTCATGTTAAACGAGATGCAGTACTGGTGGTGAATGAGGGACTGGATTTGTTGGATGTTGGGGTAGCGATCGCAAACGATGATGTGCTATCTGTCCAACATTGGATCAGTGAGCAGCTAATGCACAAGCCTTTGCTTGAGCAACTCTCTAATTGGAACAGCAACCAGAACAAGCGGTTTCAGGCTCTGATTGTACAACCCTACGTACTGGTGCAAGAACTTTCAACAGACTTCACTTGATTAACCTTTTCGAGGCTTGCCCTAATTCAGCCCCTGTCTGACCTGTCATCAACCAAAACAAAGCCCTAGCCCCATCTCGCAAAGCTTTATCAAGGGGTTCAGGAGACTTTTCGGAAGGAACAGGTAACGGCTTGAGAACAATTCCTCTACTGCCAAGAACGATATCACCAATCAAGCGAGCACGGCGCATATGATAGTCAGAAGTAATCAAATAGACACTATCGATGTCCTGAGCTTCTAACTGATCCACTAACGTGGTAAAGTTAGTCACCGTATCTACCGCTTTGTAGTCTAGGTGGAGGCGACTGACCTCAATTCCTTCCCGGGTAAATAACCGTTGAGCATATCCCTTCGGGCTGCCGGAAGATACCCAAATTTGGAGGTCTGGGTGCTTTATGGCAAATTTGGCAGCATATCTCTCCCGCGCTTCAGATCCCCCTAAAACTAAGGCAACTTTTGGTTGCACTAAATAGCTTTCAATCCTTTTGTAACCAAACATCAGAGTAAGTGCTAAAACGAGTGTCACCCATGGTATTAATTTAGCTTTATAGTTAGGGGCTGATGAGTGGGAGTGAATCCTGAAAATCATAACTCGAATAGATGTCGAATAGATAGATGGCGTTGTTTAACTCAAAGCGCAAGTTCGCAGCTTTGTTCAGGGATTAGTCATTACTTGTTAATTGTTGATTGTTACTTGCTACTTTTTACTTGCTACTTGTTACTTGCTACTTTTTACTTGCTACTTGTTACTTGTTGATTGTTAATTGCTACTTGTTACTTGTTACTTGTTAATCAACAAAAACCAAAAAATTGAGAAAGATTTAGCAATCAAGCTTAGTCTTGCTCCTTGACCGGAAAAACTGATGAAGGAATTGTCAACGCTAGTTGATAGAGTTGACGTCGGGGGAGTTGAGTTAGCTGAGCTAATTGACGACTCGCTTGCGATCGCGATACTCCCTGAGCCATAATCTCTATCAATTGAGCTTCTAATTCAGCTTTTGATAACATAGGCTTTTCCTGGGAAGCTCCACCAATTACTAGGGTAAACTCTCCCTTGGGTTCTAGCTTAGTAAAATGAGCGATCGCATCCCCAATAGTTCCCCGCCAAAACTCCTCATGGAGTTTAGTTAATTCCCTAGCCAATACAATCCTACGGTTTTCTCCCAAACAGCTTGCCAAATCTCGCAAGGTATTAAGCACGCGGTGAGGCCCTTCATATAAAATCAACGTTCTTGGTTCCCCCTTGAGAGAGTCTAAACGTTTTTTTCGACTTTGACCCTTGGTGGGTAAAAAGCCTTCAAACACAAATCGGTCTGTCGGTAGTCCCGCAGCACTTAATGCCGTAATTCCAGCAGTAGCACCTGGTATTGGCACTACCGATATCCCTTCCTCAATAACAGCCTTCACTAATTTATAGCCAGGGTCAGAAATGCCTGGCATCCCAGCATCCGTCACCAACGCAATCGTATTTCCTTGACCGAGCCGATTCAACAACTCGGGTAAACGCTGGTCGTGATTGTGTTTGTGGTAACTCACTTGCGGCGTTTTAATTTGAAAATGCTGCAATAGCTTCCCGGTATGGCGCGTATCTTCCGCAGCAATCAAATCCACCGATTGCAGAATTTCCACTGCCCGAAACGTCATATCCTGCAAATTACCAATTGGTGTTCCCACCACATAAAGCATTCCCACTTGTCTTCTTCGCCATCCCTTACGTCTTTGCGGTTAATCAACAAATCACGGGCTCCTACCCCAACAGATGAAACAAGTCAGCCAGAATGGTATTGGAGAACAAAAACCCTTCCGGGTCAGTTAATCTCAACCGTCCCGCCATTGGTAACCTCTGACCATAGGTTAAATTAACCCTTTCGCCATTATCTCCCACAACCTCTACCCAGTTACAACCGTAGTATTGCAGCAAAGCCGTCCAAATCTGTTCCAGAATTTTTTCCCCAAACCTCTGAGCTAGCATAGACAGACTCAACCCCTCTGCCAAGCGTAGACCTAGCATTAGGGTTTCTAACAACACATCCTCTGAAGTTGTGGGTGAGCCATCCGAAACCCCACCTGCTTGTACCAACTGTTCCACCCAAGCATAATACTCCCGCCTCGTGCGTGGTCTAGTGAACCGATATCCTTGAGTATAGCTAGCCGCACCCATGCCAAAACCGTAATAAGGGCGGTTTTCCCAATACACCCGATTGTGACGGCATTGATGACCAGGCAAGGCATAGTTAGAAATTTCATAATGTTCGTACCCCACACTAGTAAACAACTGCTGTGCTAAGCGGTACATCACGGCAGTGGTTTCATCAGTCGGTAAAGGCTTAGTTCCAGAGGTGTACTGGCGGCCAAAGGCAGTGACAGGCTCAAGGACTAGGTCATAGCTGGAAATGTGGGTAGGGGCAATCTTGACCGTTATTTCCAGAGACTTTTGCCATTGTTCTAAGGTTTGATCCGGTAGACCAGAGATTAAATCAAGACTAAATTCGGGAACCTCTACTTGATGGATCAGTTCGATAGCAGTGACTATATCTTTAGAGTCATGGGTACGGCCACAATTGCTCAATAATTTATCTTGAAATGCCTGAACGCCTAAGCTGACTCGATTGACCCCCAAATCTCGGTATCCCCTTAACTGATCCTTGGTGAAGGTTCCTGGATCCATCTCCATGGAAATCTCCGCATCAGCTGCAATTCCAAAGCGCCTGTCTAAGGTGTCTAGGATTTTTGCTAGTTGTTCAACTGCCAGCAGGGAGGGTGTTCCACCTCCAAAGAAAACTGTGTCTAAACTGCTTGTGGTCGGTGGAGTGATATTAATTTCCTGACATAACACCTCGACATACTGGTCAATCATGCTAGAGGTACCCTGTGTGGCGTTATCCCCTACCACAGAGACTGGAAAATCACAGTAATAGCATCGACGTCGGCAAAAGGGAATATGAACATAGGCGGCACTGACTCTTAAAGAATCGCAATCTTTCTCAGAATTATGTAATAAATTGACCACTGGCTTTTTACGGTAATACTTCAATCAGGTAAGCCAATCCGACCGTTGGGATGAACAGTTATTAATTAAATAAATTTTTTATTAGTTTTGTGATCATCTTTTGGCTAACCTCAATCTTCTCCGGAGCGAGATTCGCCCCTTAAGAAGAGTCAACAGTAGGAAACCTGTAACTCCCTTGAGCAGATAACTCCAGCGAATAGAATTGCCCAAGCTATCCCTCGGTTAGCCTAGGCAATTCAACGGTTTAATGAAGCTAAGTCGGATCAGAGAATACAGCGATGTAAACGATATACTAAATATAGTTGTTGACTATCAGGTTTACGACAGTTTATGCCATCGTTTAAAAAGTTTTCCTAAAAAAACAACTACAAAACCAATTGGAAAGGAAGGATGCTTGACTTCGTCATTATACTTTTATTTATCATAGCAGCAGCAAGCATAGGCTTCGACAGTGTGGAATTGCTACCCGGTCATGTGCAAGATCAAGTCAGCAATTTGACCGCTTTACGCTCGACTACTGCATGTTTTGGTGCCATTATCGGACTAGCACTAGGGTTAATGGCCCAAGTAACTTACCGTCGGGTAGAAGCCCAAGTGCGAAAAATGCCGATTGAGGTAATTTTGACCAGGGCTATTGGTCTTATCCTGGGACTGCTGTTAGCTAATTTGATGCTAGCGCCAATTTTCTTACTCCCCATCCCTTCGGAATTTTCCTTCATCAAACCCCTGACTGCCATTTTAGGAAGTGTGATGTTTTCGTTCTTGGGGGTTAGTCTAGCCGATACCCATGGTCGCACCTTCTTGCAGCTAATCAATCCTAATAGCTTGGAATCAGTTTTAGTGGCAGAAGGCACCCTCAAACCAGCCTCGAGTAAAGTTTTAGATACTAGCTGTATCATTGATGGTCGGATCGAAGCACTGCTTGAGACGGGTTTTATCGAAGGCCAAATTCTGGTTTCCCAGTTTGTCTTACTAGAATTGCAGCAACTTGCCGATGCTGCCAATGATCAGAAGCGCACTCGGGGACGGCGGGGGCTAGATATCCTAAATCGGATGCAAGCTGTTTACCCAGAACGCTTGGTGATCCATTCCGCTGATTACGATGACCTACAAACTGTAGATACCAAATTGGTACGTTTTGCCCAGGAAATTAATGGCACTCTTTTAACTAATGATTACAACTTGAGTAAAGTGGCTAAGCTCCAAAAGGTGCCAGTGTTGAATGTCAATGATTTAGCCCAAGCCGTGCGTCCTCTGTATCTACCGGGTGACATCCTAGAGCTGAAAATCCTTAAGGGCGGTAAAGAACCTACCCAGGGAGTTGGTTATCTAGATGATGGGACAATGGTAGTGGTAGAAGAAGGGTATAAACACATGGGTGTTGAACTGCCAGTCATTGTTACCTCAGCCTTGCAGACCTCAGCAGGTAGGATGATTTTTGCTCGACCTCAAGCTTCGGTGACGGTTTGATATTGGTGTTTTATAGGTTGTTCGCGTAGCGTGGCCAATAGGCCAAGGTTGAAGGTTGAATGTTGAATGTTATCAATCCAGGTTTCAATTGTTAACGCTCTAATCTTCAACCTTGGCCTTTTGGCCTTTAGGCCACGCTACGCGAACGGCCACGCTACGGGAACAACCGTCTAACCCTCTAACCGTCTAACCCTCTAACCGTCTAACCCTCTAACCTTCAACCTCCTAACCGTCTAACCCTCTAACCGTCTAACCCTCTAACCGTCTAACCCTCTAACCTTCAACCTCCTAACCTTCAACCTCCTAACCTCCTAACCATCAACCTCCTAACCATCAACCTCCTAACCTTCTAACCTAATGACTGATGCTATGCTTAGCCTATGCATGATTGTTAAAGATGAAGAAGAATCTTTACCACAATGTTTGAATAGTGTCAAGGATGTAGTGGATGAGATGGTCGTCCTAGACACAGGTTCAACGGATCGGACGATTGAGGTGGCGCAAAGCTATGGCGCTAAAGTTGAACAGTTTGAATGGTGCAATGATTTTGCAGCTGCTCGCAATCAGGCGTTGAAGTATGTGCAAGGGGAATGGGTGCTGGTGTTGGATGCTGATGAAGTGTTGAAACCGGAAGTTGTACCGGAAATCAAGCAGGCTATCCAAAATAGTTCCTATCTAGTTATTAATCTAGTCCGGCAAGAAGTGGGTGCTACTCAATCTCCCTATTCTCTGGTGTCCCGTTTATTTCGCTATCACCCAGATATTCGCTTTTCTCGCCCCTATCATGCTATGGTTGATGATACTGTAGCGCAAGTGTTACAACGAGAACCCCAATGGCAGGTGGTGTCTCTATCCCAGGTGGGAATCTTACACTACGGTTATAGCCGTGATGCGATCGCATCACGCAATAAGTTGACTAGAGCCCTTACGGCGATGGAAGGCTATCTGGCTAGTCATCCGTTTGATGCTTATGTGTGTAGTAAACTCGGGGCGCTTTATATTCAAAATAATCAAGTAGACCAGGGTGTGGAGTTACTCAAGCGTGGTTTAACTAGCACTAAGCTAGAGCCAGCGGTATTATTTGAACTGCACTACCATCTGGGGAATGCTTATACTCGCCAAGGAGAGCTTAATTCAGGAGCAATACATTATCAACAGGCGATTCAACAACCGATTTTGCCCCAGTTGAAATTAGGAGCTTACAATAACTTGGGCAGTTTGTTGTTACAAGCAGGGGAGTTGAATCACGCCAAAACTGCTTATGAAATGGCTGTGAAGATAGACCCAAGTTTTGCCCTTGGACATAATAATCTGGGCATGACTTGGAAGGCTTTGGGTCAGATGGAAAATGCGATCGCATCCTATCAGCAAGCGATTCAACTCAACCCAGAGTATGGAGAGGCTTATCAAAACTTGGGAGTGGTTTGGCTGAAATTGGGCAAGGTTGATCAGAGTTTATCGGCATTTAAAAAAGCGATCGCACTTCACGAAACCCATAACCCGGCTGAAGCTCAGCGTCTTCGTCAGGGACTTTACGCTATGGGATTTCAGGTTTAATTTTATTAAGTATTAGGGAACAGGGAACAGCGGATCACCGGAACAGGGAACAGAGAAGTCGGAAGTGGGAAGAGGGAAAAAATCCTGTTTAGCTCATAGTTATGAAAAATGCTGTATAAGCCTGTCTTCATTTAAATGGGCTCCCTTTAACCTTTAAGTCTCTTCAAAAACTACTCCCTACTCCCTATTTTAAGATTTAACTTAGCTTACTAGTTACTGAAGAAGCCGTAATCGTTAATTTCACTTTTAAGGCATCCCTTAGAATTAAAATAAACCAACTTTCAAGAGTTATAGCACTACGCGCATACATTAGGACATTTTTTGAACGCTGCATCTACACATTCTCGTACAGTATCAAATTCAATAATTCTTTGTTTCATCCATGTTTTTAAAACAGCCCACCAATTCTCTATTTTATTCAAATCTGGTGAATAAGCTGGTAAATCCCAAATTTCGCATCCGGCTTCTTCAACAATTTCTCTGATATATTCTCCTTTCTGAAAACTGGCATTGTCAATAATAAGAATATCTCCTGAATCTAAGTTAGGTATTAAACAGTGTATTAACCAATTTTCAAATAAATTTCTATTACATGAACCCTCAAAAGTTAAAGGAGCCAATAATTGGTTCTCTTTTAAGGCAGATAGCCAACTCACTCTTTCTGTTCTTTTTCCCGACTTCAGAGCATAACATCTTTGTCCTTTAAGACTATAGCCATAGGGGTAATCCTCTCTATTATCGAATCCAGCTTCATCTACATAAACTTTTCTGGTGTTTTCTATTTCCTCCAGCTTTTTGATAAATTCTTCTCTTTTATGCTCATCTCGTTCTCGGTAACCCTAAGTTTTTTTTTGCGCGTAAACCCCAGTTTTTTGATGGCATAACTAACATTTTGTTGTGTCACGTTATTTCCCCAAATTTCAGCCATCTGTTTTTGGGTTTTGTCACTATGTTCTTCGACAAATTTTCGAAATTTTTCTAGGTCGGTAATTTTGGGGACAGTTCCTACTCCTACAGGTTGACTAGCTTGATAGTCTCCTGTTTCTCTTTCTTTTTTTAGCCAGAGGTCAAAGGTATTTCTACTAATTTTAAAAAAACGGCTTACCTCTATTTTTTTTTTCCTCGTTTAACGGCTTCGATCGCTTTTGAACGCAAATCGTAACTATAGGGTGCAGGCATACTATTTACCTAACGGGGGGACAGAGCGGGTATAGCCATTGTGTAGCAAGGGATACAGCAGATGAAGGAAAAAAAAGATAGGTCAAATATAGTCATGCTGACCTATCTAGCAAAAATGATAGCGTGCGCCATACCAGAAAATCCTACAAAATAAGCTGCATCACACCAGGTATTTGTTACTAATCTTAGTCGTTGCCAGCCTACAATTGCTCAGACAGGTCAAACTAGAAGTGTTAGCTGAAGCGCTGCCGTTACCTATTTTATTTGAAAGTCGCCCTTCAGAAATTACGTCGGTTTTTGCGCATCAAACAGTTCAATATTGTTTCAATCTGGTTTCCCTGCGTAAGTGCTCTGGTAGAAGAGATGTTTAACCCGAACGATAGGATATATTTAGCGTATGACCGTACCAGTTGGGGGGTGATTAATATCTTGATGGGAACGCGTGATCTATGATCATCGTGCCTGGCCGATTTACACCGGAGTTGTTGGATAAAAAAGGCAGCAGTAACTTTGATGAGCAAACGGCTGTTTTGGCGCTTAAGTCTTGGGTTACTCTCCAACAAAGCGCGTAGTGGTGTTAGGAGACCGGGAATTTTGTTCACCCAAACTGGGCAACTGGCTGAGCTTCGAGGGTGCATACTTTTGTTTGAGACAGAAAAATAATACCCTTGTTTGGCAGGATACTGAGGTGGCTCGGGAGTTGAAAGACTATGGAGTTAAACCAGGAGTAAAACTATTTATTAATGACTGCCATGTGACGAAACAAAAAGGATTTGGGACGTTTAATATAGCCTGTAAGTGGAAGCGGACTTACCAGGGATTTAAGACGAAAGAACCCTGGTATATTTTGACTAACTTTGATGATGTTGAACCGGCTATTGTAGCTTACCAAAGACGATTCTCAATAGAGGAAGCGATGCAGCGCGGTCTTGGGGGTTTCCCCCGGAGACAAAACCTTAGATAGTGGAGCCTTTATAGTTAGCAGGTTATGCAGAAAAGGGTTAAATATTTTTTAATAAGGCTCCACTATCTTACGGTAAATTCAAACCACTCGCTATTGCATCAAGACAATGTTTCGAGATTTCAAGTCGGGAGGCTATAGTCTTGAAGGGTCGTTGGCTGAGTGGTGAGTATCTATCAAAACTGATGATTATTGTGGCGATTGCCTATACCAGTGCGATTCTCCAAGGGCGACACATTAAGCGAATGGGAATTCAAAAATATGTGGTCAGACCAGAAACCCAATCAAGTGGACAACGGCAACATAGCGGTGCGACCCAAGGGCGATTTACTCGCCCATTGGAAAGCGCACCGTCCGCTTTTTATGTTGGCCTACATCAGCATTCGTGGCTTTTCTTAAGGGGATTATGCCAAAAAATAGTGGACGAAATGCATGGAAATTAACCGTCGTTGGCTCAATTATTACAAGAAGGGTGAGCGGGCTATAGAGTTTGCACTGTGTACGTTATAAGCTTTATGTCCCCCTGTCAGACTATTTACAATTATTCTGATATTCATTATTCTATCATAGTATTGTCCTAACAGTAGCGCGTAGTGCTATAGACAGTTTTCATGAAAACTACCACTATCTCCTTACCCCCTACTCTAGAATTAAAACTGGACTTAACGGACGAACAATTCTGGCAACTGTGTCACGACAACAGCGACTTAAAATTTGAGCGCACTGCGACTGGAGAATTAATTATTATGTCACCTACAGGTAGCACCACAGGGGAACGAAATGCTGATCTAATTTATCAACTTAAAGCCTGGAGTCGCCAGAACAATCTGGGTAAAGTGTTTGACTCTAACACTGGGTTTACACTTCCCAATGGTGCAGACCGCTCTCCTGATGCGTCTTGGGTTCAGCAAGAGCGCTGGGATGCTTTAACCCCCGTTGAACAAGAAAGATTTGCCCCGATATGTCCCGATTTCGTAGTTGAGTTAATGTCTCCTAGCGATTCCCTCGAAAAAACCCGTGCCAAAATGCGAGAATACATGGAAAACGGGGCAAGACTTGGCTGGTTGATTAACCGAAAACAGCGAAAGACTGAAATTTATCGTCCCCATCAAGCTGTAGAAATTCTCAACAATCCTGATACTATGTCTGGGGAAGATGTTTTGCCAGGATTTGTGTTAGATCTTTCAACAATTTGGTAATTTGTAAATGGTATTTTGGGGTTTGTGTCTTCAGTAAATCATAAGCATTCATAAGCATTCAGCCATCAGCTGTCAGCCGTCAGCCATTCCCGTAGCGTGGCACAGGCTTTGGCCTTTGGCCACGCTGTGCGAACGACGTTGGGACGTAGCGTATAAGCTGTTCGCGTAGCGTGTGCGTAGCACATAAGCTGTTTGCGTAGCGTGGGCGTAGCGCATTAGCTGAATGCTTACCTTTAGCTAATTACCTGACATTTTCAGCCAACCAAAAATCCGATCTACTGTTAATTCTAGGTTAATATCCTCTAATACAGAAGGGTGATTGCTACCTAGTAACAATTCTGGTTGTTGACCCGGTCTAAACACTAAAATCGACCTATCGGCAGGATCAATTAACCAACCTAGCTTACAACCATGTTGTAAGCAATAGAGAATATTGCCAATTACCCGATTTGAACTCTGTTCTGGAGAGAGGATTTCAATTGTCCAATCGGGGTGCAATAAAAAATCATTGGGAACTTCCCCATCGGCATCAAACGGAATTCGTGACCATTTGAAAACCGCTATATCAGCTACAATAGAGCGTATGCCAAAACTACAGCGCAACTCTGGGAAGGCATAAGCAATTTTCTGGCTTTCTGTGTTTTCGTTGATACTATTGCATAGCCTCAGCTGCAATCGACTATGCTTTCCTTTCGGCATTGGCTTCTGGACAATCTCGCCGTTGATGTATTCCCTAGCTGGCTTTGTTTCTGGGAGCTTCAGAAATTCTTCCAGGCTATGTGCTGGGGTGATTGTGACAGTCATGGCTCCTGAATTTTTGGGGAAATCTTTCTTTAGTTTAGCAGTATAGCATTTCTATTTGATTTGTTAACATACTTCCTTAAGGAAAGGCAAGAGGAATCCCCCCTAACCCCCCTTAGTAAGCAGGGCTTTTTCATTCTTTCTTTGGAATAAATTGTCAGGTCAATCGGGTGAAAGGGAGGTGGGGTGCTGGGGAGAGGGTTTTTTTAAGGTTAAAAATACCTATCACATTTTAGTCGGACGCAAGAAACAGCCCTGGGATTAGGGGGGATTCCTGTTCCCTAAAATCCCAAAATTGTATACCTCACCAAATTTAAAACCGCTATACAAGTAATCAAACCTATTGTGAATGACTCGATGCTGCTGGCTTTGGCAGTGTTACAATCCCTGAAATCTGTGAAGATGCCGCAGATAACTGATGGTATCTAGTTTATGGGCGTTACCTAGGTAACTGTGATTCCTTAATTTTAACTAAAACTTGAACAAGTTTAGTCTTAACTTTACGAATACTTTAAATAAAAGTATTTTTCTTTAAAAAAAGAATTGATAAATTGATAAATAGTCAAGTCAAGCAAAATATAAAAAACATTCAGGGTAAAAAAATAAGACACCTTAAGGTATTTGAAGTTTTCAGGAATACTCCAAAATTTAAATGTTGATTTATAGGGGAAGCTACGAAAAAATTATCGATTTTACGAGTCTGATTTAGGGTGTATCAACTGGTGTATCAACTGGTGTATCAACTGGTGTATCAACTTATGATGCCTTGAGGTGAGCTTAGTCGAAATTTGTTTGTCTGCAATGACCTTTTTGTGTCAATCATTTATTCTACCAAAAACAAAATCTGATGACTAATATTTTGGGATTTGAGACTGGCAACTTCATAAATTGGAACACTATCGGCGATGCCAGCATTGAGACAGCGGCATTTGGCAGTATCCCTTCTCAGGGAAAATTTCAGGCTTTGATTACTAATGATGTCGGTTCTGTAAGTGATAGCGAAATTGAAAACTTCTTGGGGTTGAACCCAGGCACTATCGATGGTTTTGGCAATGGAGATGCCAAAGAAGGATCCGCTCTCACGCTAAAACCTATTACAGTCAAGGCTGGGGATGTTTTGAGCTTCGACTTTAACTTCCTCACTGATGAGCTTACTCCTGACTCCACCTTCAAGGATTTTGCCTTTGTCTCCATCACCCCAAACGTTTTATCTAACCTCGCAGATACAAATAGTTCATTTCTCCTGTCTCCTACAGGATTTCGTGAGGAAACAGACTACAATACCTTTACCTACAAATTCCCAACTGGTGGCACTTATATAGTAGGTATGGCAGTGGTGGATGTAGAAGATGAGTTATTGGAATCAGCGCTACTAGTGGATAACTTAAGAGTTGTCCCGAAAGATGAAGTAATTCTAGGCAAAAGCAACGGTGAAACTCTTTTCGGTACTACTGATAATGACACAATCTACGGTCAGGGTGGTAATGACAGAATCTTTGGCAGTGAGGGAGTAAACATTCTCTATGGTGGTGCTGGGGATGACTTGATTTTCGGCGGTTCCAATTCTGACACCATTTATGGCGGCACTGGTAATGACCAGATCTTCTCCTCCGGAGGCAATAACACAGTCTATGGGGGTATCGGTAATGACCTCATAGACACTGGCACTGGTAATGATTTAGTTGTTGGTGGCTTTGGCAACGATAGGATCAGGCTTGGGGGTGGTCAGGATATTGTTGTCCTAGAAGCACGCAAAGGAACTGATACTATCCTTAACTTTAAGGCTGGTAAGACGTCGCTAGGTCTGTCTGGTGCCTTGACTTTCAGTAACTTGACGTTTAACCAAAGTAGTGATACTGTGGCTATCTCTGCTAACGGTGAAGTCTTAGCAGTTGTCAATAATGCACAAGTTGGCACTATTGCCAGCGCTAGCAACTTTGTGACGATTTAGCTAATCGGTTGTAGCTCTGAGTAAACCTGTTTTTTCTCTAGGGTTTGTAACTCAGGACTTTAGCAATAACTATACCGTTAGGGGCGCACGTCGTACGCCCCTACTACTGAAGATAAATCCAGAAGGGTGTTTGAGGTAAAGTTTGGCGACAGTCGTTGTAACTCTGGTTTTTTTGTGAAAACTATCATAACCAGGTCTAGAATCTCAAGAGGTACACTGGGGGAATTGGTAGTTAAAGATTATGGTTTTGATTAGTAATCAGTTCCCTATGTCTACATTTTTATTAGAAGTTGGTACAGAAGAATTACCCGCAGATTTTGTCGATAGTGCGATCGCACAGTGGCAATCGAGAATTCCCCAAACCCTAGATGAGTACTTTCTTACTCCAGAAGGAATTGAGATTTACGGCACCCCTCGCCGCTTAGCAGTTATCATCAAAGGATTACCTGGAAAGCAACCCGACCGAGAAGAAGAGGTTAAAGGACCACCAGCTAAGGCAGCGTTTAAAGATGGCCAACCTACTAAAGCAGCACTTGGGTTTGCCCGTAAACAGGGGGTAGAGGTAGATAATCTATTCCTCAGAGATACGGATAAAGGAGAATTTGTCTTTGTTCAGAAACAGATATCCGGTCGCCCCGCTACGGAAATTCTAACGGAACTGATTCCCCAATGGATATTTGGATTGGAAGGGAGACGGTTCATGCGCTGGGCGAATGGAGATTTAAAGTTTCCCCGTCCCATTCGCTGGCTAGTCACACTTTTAGATGATGTAGTGCTACCGGTAGAGTTAGATAATAATGCCGAGATTATAAAAAGCGATCGCATTTCCAGTGGTCATCGGATCTTGTCTCCCAAACCGGTAGAGATTCCCCAAGCTACAGATTATCAGTCCTGTTTGCGCAATGCTTATGTAGAGGTTAAGCCTGAAACACGTCGCGAGACAATCAAATCACAAGTAGAATCAGCGGCTAAACAGTTAGGTGGTTATACCCCTCTGTACCCTGAGTTATGGGAAGAAGTCACTAATTTAGTGGAATGGCCGACAGCAGTAGTGGGTAAATTTTCCTCAGAATTCTTGAATTTACCTCAAGAAGTGGTCACCACAGAGATGGTGTCTCACCAGCGCTACTTCCCAGTATTCAAAACCGAAGCAGCTACTGAACTTATCCCCTATTTTATTACTATTGGTAACGGTGACCCCGCCAAATCCGAAATTATTGCTACTGGCAACGAGCGAGTAATCCGAGCGAGGCTAGCCGATGGCCAGTTTTTCTACAAAACCGATATCGACTCACCCTTAGAAAGCTATTTACCCCAACTGGAGAAAGTCACTTTTCAGAAAGATTTGGGTTCAGTACGCCAAAAGGTCGGTAGAATAGAAAAGATAGCGAGTCAAATTACTGACCAGTTACGTCAACACTCTCCTAATCTAATCTCACCAGAGGCGATTACTCAGATTCAAAGGGCGGCCTTATTGTGTAAAGCAGACTTGGTTACCCAGATGGTGTATGAATTTCCTGAATTACAAGGGGTAATGGGACAAAAGTATGCCGTTGCTAGTGGGGAATCTGAGCAAGTCGCAACAGCAATTTTTGAGCATTATTTACCGAGGGGTGCAGGTGATTCTCTACCTCAAACCATTACTGGGCAAGTGGTAGGGTTATCAGACAGGCTAGATACCTTAGTCAGTATCTTTGGCTTAGGTATGTTACCCACAGGCTCTTCTGATCCCTTTGCTCTACGTCGTGCTGCTAATGGGATTATCAACATTACCTGGGATGCCAATTTACCGATTAATCTCCAGCAGTTGCTAAAAGATATTGCTGCGGATTTTGTAGCTGCTTATCCAGACAAGAATTCACCAATAGAGTCATTACAGGAATTTTTCTTACAACGGATTCGGACTCTGCTCCAAGAAGAAAAGAAAATTGATTATGATTTAGTGAATGCTGTGTTAGGAGAAGATGATCCCGAGTATCAAAACAGGGCATTAATTGATGTGTTAGATGTACGCGATCGCGCTTTGTTTCTCCAGTCTATCCGAGATAATGGTACCCTGGATAAAATCTATGAAACTGTCAACCGTTCAGCTCGTTTAGCTAAACAAGGGGATTTAGATACCAAAGAGTTACAACCAACAACAGTAGTGAATCCGGAACACTTCCAGAAGTCTTGTGAGCAAGCATTTTATGATGCTCTCGTGGAATTAGTGCCAAAAATTAAAGCTTCTCAGGAAGAGCGAGATTATCAGAAATTAGTGGAAGCACTAGAGCAGATTACTCCTACAGTTAGCACTTTCTTTGATGGTGACCAGAGTGTATTGGTGATGGATCCTGACCCCAATATTCGCAGTAATCGCTTGAATTTGTTAGGATTGTTGCGGAATCATGCTCGTGTCTTAGCAGATTTTGGAGCAATTGTCAAGAGTTAGGGGTTGGTTTGTAAGCATATGCGCTACGCGCACGCTACGCGAACAGTAATCAGCAATCAGTAATCAGCAATCAGTAATCAGCAATCAGTAATCAGCAATCAGCAATCAGCAATCAGTAATCAGCAATCAGCAATCAGCAATCAGCAATCAGTAGTGGCCAAAGGCCAAGGCTGTTCGCGTAGCGTGGCCAAAGGCCAAGGCTGACGGCTGACGGCTGACGGCTGAGCGCTGAGGGCTGACCACTGAGCGCTGACCGCTGACCGCTGATAACTTTGGGGGATTGATAGTAAAAGCTCTATCTGCGGTTTTCTGAAAATTGTGCTCAAATTGAAACTGACCTACGATTGAGCTAGCCTGATAAATGCCATGGAGATTCTAGAAACCGTAACCTTTGATAATGCCATCGCATTCACGGAATCGATAATGACCAAAATGGTAACAGGGGAACTGACATCGCCAGAAATTACCGAAGCGATGCTCCTTTGGAGCCGCTTCGCGAACGCATCCTTAGTCAAAACCAAAAATGGTGCTAGAGGTTTCTTTGTCACCTACCTTACCAGTGACAGCACCTTAGCCGACAATCCCTCACCAGAGGTGATCACAGCTCTAGAGTCATCCCCCGAAATCGTAGCGGAACTGTTAGTCAAAAATTTAGCTATGTCAGCGGCAATGGGATTGAACCATCGCCGCAATGGTAAAGAAGACATGGCTCAAGGATCAGACCGAGTGCGATGCTCCGTAGGAGCCGCTCCGCGAACGCGTAGTGCTAATCTCATTAAACAACTAAATATGCCAAGCCTGTTTGACATTGCCCAACAGTTAAGGCAAAGCGCCCTTACTGGAGTTGGCAACTACCAAGAATTTCTGCAGCGCTGGAGATACGATTCTGAGCAAAAACAGGTCATCCATCAAGCTCTATCTGAAATTCTTGACGAATAACCAAAGGGATGTTTTCAAAAATCAAAAAGTGACTATAGATATTAATAGGAAAATAGCAATTTAAAAATTGTTAATTGCTATTTCCTAATCTCATCATGTCTACTTTGTAATAGTATCATCGCCAATGATAAAAATTCTTCACCTATCTGACATCCACATGGGTAGTGGCTTCTCCCATGGACGAATCAACCCTGCTACTGGAATCAATACACGTTTAGAAGATTTTGTCAATACCCTAGCTAAATGTATTGACCGAGCTATTACCGAGCCTGTGGATTTAGTGCTTTTTGGCGGTGATGCCTTTCCCGATGCCACACCACCACCCTATGTTCAACAAGCCTTTGCCAATCAATTTCGCCGCTTAGTAGATGCAAACATTCCTACAGTTTTACTAGTAGGAAACCACGACCAACACTCCCAAGGACAAGGAGGTGCTAGCTTATGCATTTACCGCACCTTAGGTGTGCCTGGATTTGTAGTAGGAGATACCATCACCACTCATAAGATTCAAACCGACAATGGTCCAGTACAGGTGATTACTCTACCTTGGCTAACCAACTCCACCCTTCTCAGTCGCCCAGACACCGAAGGTCTAACCCTAGCCGAGGTTAACCAACTCCTGATCTCACGGCTTGAGCCAATCTTAGAAGCAGAAATTCGTAAACTTGACCCAAACCTGCCAACGGTCTTATTAGGTCATTTAATGGCAGACCAAGCTAGATTTGGTGCAGAGCGCTTCCTAGCAGTTGGTAAAGGTTTTACTATTCCGCTCTCGCTACTGACTCGACCCTGCTTTGATTATGTAGCTTTAGGACACATCCACCATCACCAGAATCTCAACCACTCCAATGACCCTCCAGTCATTTACCCTGGCAGTATTGAGCGGGTCGATTTCAGTGAAGAGAAGGAAGACAAAGGTTATGTCATGATTGAGCTGTCCAAAGGTCGCGTTCAGTGGGAATTTTGTCCCTTGTCAGTACGACCCTTCCGTACCATTGAGGTCAACCTTGCTGAAGCAGATGATCCCCAAAGTACTTTACTAAACGCTATTGGTAACGAAACTATTAAAGACGCTATAGTCCGGCTGATTTACAAGCTACGTTCTGAGCAGCTCGACCTAATTGACAATACTGCCATACATGAATCCTTGAGGCCAGCCCACCACTATACCATTCGTCCAGAATTAGTCAGCCAGCTAGCCCGTCCCCGCTTGCCGGAACTGGGTATAGGTAACAGTATTGATCCGATGGATGCCTTATCGACATATCTAGAGAATCGGCAAGACCTCAGAGATATTGCTGCAGATATGCTAGAAGCTGCAGAATGTCTATTAGAGAAAAATCGGTAATTGGTAATTAGCTAGTAGCAGGAAAACTACCACCGATGAAGTGGATATCACTGAAGGTTTCGATCGCGTAGCGTGACCGTAGGTCAATCCACAGACGAGCGCCACAATCGAGTGGGTGATCTGGCTGATAGACAATCCGACATGGACCGAGGATTTCTACCTCGTTTCCGTATAGATTGTCGCCACTTCGTTTTACTGAAATCACTGGCTTCCGGTCTTTGGGACTTTTGTGCATATTCGAGCCAATGTGATTACGGTTGACATTGATCTTAGCTAGAGCAGGAGGACGATTTTTAAGCCATTTACCCTTTGGACCACGTCTGCCTCTGGTAATTTGAGGCAGATGGGTGAACTACCCCAACCTACTACGTAGAGGTTGGGGCTTCCAGTTTCACGGAAGAATGCCTTAACTTGGACGGGCGTCCACGTCTTGGTCTTACTTCTTCTCCACTAGCGTTGACCTCCCCCGTCCCAGAGGAGGATAGCATTCTGATACCTTCTGCTCTAATATTCTTAGCGGCATTACCATCTCTGTCATGATGAGTTCCACAACTTGGGCAAGTCCAAGTTCTGACATCTAGTGGCAACTCTTTGATTCGGTAATGACAATTAGAGCAGGTTTTAGAACTGGGGAACCACCGGTCTATCTCAACCAATACCTTCCCTTCTTTTTCACACTTATAAGACAGGAAGTTCACAAAGGTTCCCCAGCTTATATCAGATATTGCTTTAGCTAATTTATGGTTACGAACCATGCCCTTGACATTTAGGTTTTCAACTACTACTACTTGGTTGTTGTCAACTATTTTTCTGGATAGTTTGTGTAGGTAGTCTTGGCGGACATTTCCAATCCGTTCGTATACCTTAGCTACAATCTTTCTGGCTTTTTTCCGTCCATTGCTTCCCTTTTTCTTTCGGGCGGCAATACGCTGTTTTTTGGCTAATTTTCGTTCGTATTTAGCTAGGTGTCTGGGATTACCAAACTTAGAGGTCTTTTTGCCATCGTAAGTGATCGCAAAATCCTTGATACCCAAATCAATACCAATCACCTTCCCGTCGGTGGATGGCTTTATATCGTCCGACTCATACTCCATCAACACAGAAGCGTAATACTTACCAGATGGAGTTTTACTAACTGTGACAGTTTTAATTTCCCCGTCTATTTCTCTGTGAATTTTAGCCTTGATAACACCCAGTTTCCCGGGAAATTTTAAGCAGTAACCTACTTGTTTGACGTATTGTGGATACTGGATTGATTGGCGATGATGAAATGATTTGAACCTAGGATATTTAGCCCTGCCCTCAAAAAAGTTTTGATAGGCACGACTAAGGTTGAGACTTACAGATTGTAAAACCTGAGAATAACAGTCTTTTAGCCAAACAGTTTTTTCATCTTTTTTGAGTTTTGGCAACATAGAATTGAGCGCAGACCGAGACAACCCTTTGCCGGTTTCCTTGTAAGTCTCTATACACTGATTTAATGCATAGTTCCACCACCAACGAGCACAACCAAAATGTTGAGCAAGTATCTGAACTTGCTCCTGCGTGGGGTAAATTCTGACTTTTACGGCTTGATGGTTCACTGTCTTTGCACTCATCCATCGACCTTATATATCATAATATATACTTTGTGGTAAATTATCAAGTTCCGTTAATTCCTTGTTCGCGTAGCGTGGCCTACGGCCAGGGGTCTATCCACCCCCACCCTAAATAGGGATGGGGAATTTCGACCCCTCAAACTCCCCTATTCGTTAAAAAAAATTTTCCAATAAAACTAGTAAGTAGTCGGACAAAAGTTTTGGGTGCTGTATAAAGTTTTGTAAATATCGGCCAAACCTTTTGGGGTAATGGTTACAAGAATTTTACAGTTTTTGAGACAGTACCGTTTATTTATGTCCGACTACATATAACAGAAAAATTTGTGGAATGCCAAATCATGGGGTTATATTAATTAATGCATCAGCCCTCAGCACTCAGAAGATTCCCTGAATAACATTGAGTGTAATTAGGGCTATCATTAGACAAATCAGGTCAGTTGGAATAATTGGTTGGGACTTCCCTAATAGCTAAAAATGGCAATCAGTGCTACTGTAGGATGCCATACTGTTGCGCTAGTTATCCTACATGGTTGAATCAATACCTAAGAAAAACTACCGTGAAGATTCAGGGTCAGCCATCGTAGGCTTCACAGGTCAACAGTTTCAGCAACAGCTGCTTGACAAAACCTGAGTAGACATCTGTTCTAACTCCTGATTAACCTGATGGTTTGTGCAGCATAACTGGTAACGCTCCTAACACCTGATGCAATGACAGCACTGCCTATTCCCCACCAACCCTCAAGTTCAACCAATAGCACCAGCTCCTATGCTGCTGCTAAGAAAAACCCTGTGTCCACCCTCAAAGAACTGGTGGCACGTCTTTATCGAGAACAGCACAAGGTTCAAGATTTGTTAAGCTCATTGGGGTTTGCCTTACGCAGCTTCAACAATCTCAATCAGTTTTTAGAGTTAATTCCTCTAATGGCAGCACGGGTCAGTGATGCCGATGGGGGAGCCTTAATCTTGTTTAATCGAGATGGTCAGGTACAACGCTCTGACCTACACTACCAGAACCCTCAGGTGGGTCAGACTATTCGTAAAGCGATAGAAAAGACCACCCGCCAAGTTACGAGTCCTAATGGCCAAGGGGAGAATTCTCAGCACACACCAACCTCTTTGAAACTGGTTCAGGCATCCTTTGATAAACTCTTGAGGGATTATCTTGAACCCAATATCAAACTTTTTAGTCTTCCCATTCTGGTTAAAAATGCTGAACAAGGACATTTGTATATCTTTAGCCATGACCCACAATATAACTGGACACCGACACGACAGAAGTTGGTAAGGTTAGTGGCTGACCAAACTGCAGTAGCGATCGCTAATGATGAACTTAAAGTTGAGCTACGCCATAAAGAACGCTTAGATCGAGAGTTAGAAATTGGTGCCGATATCCAAATCCGCCTACTACCGCGCCAATGCCCTGAAATTGAAGGTGTGGAATTAGCGGCTTTCTGTAAAACCGCTAACCGTGTCGGAGGTGACTACTACGATTTCATTCCCACCAACTACGACCAGCTCGGACCCAAAAACTCCGGGGATGGTAACGTCACTGATGAGCACAGCGCTTATTTACCTTGGAGCATTGTGATTGGTGATGTGATGGGCAAAGGGGTTCCGGCTGGGTTGATTATGACCATGACCAGGGGAATGCTGCGGGCAGAAGTACTAAACGGTCACTCCCCTGCACGCATTCTCGAACACTTGAATCGGGTTATGTATGTTGACTTGGAAAATTCCCATCGGTTCGTTACCCTGTTTTATTCTGAGTACGACCCCAAAACCAAGATTTTGTCCTATAGTAATGCCGCTCACAATCCCCCGTTGTTGTGGCAGGCATCAACCCGTTCTATCAAACCCTTGGATACCGCAGGGATGCTGATTGGTTTAGAAGTTGATTCTCAATACGAAGACTCTCAAGTGCAGCTCGATTCAGGGGACACCATTATTTACTACACTGATGGGGTGACCGAGGCAGCCAATCTCAATGGCAATCGCTTTGATGAGGAAAATCTCACCCAAAGCTTCCAGTGGGCCTGTGAACATAGTCATAGTGCTCAGGAAATTTTAGATTACCTATTTGAGCAAGTTCAGCAGTTTACTGGTACAACAACTAACGGAGATGATATGACACTGGTCGTAATGCAGGTAAAATCAAGGTTTCACTAAAAGATTTAAGGTATAGGAAATCATAGCAATGGTGATTGTAGGCATACAAACAGTAATAGTTCCGTTCTTATGCATTAGCGATTGGACTGATGTCTTGGGATGGCTGAACTCTCAGTTACCCATCGATGGGCTAGTTTTGGCTCAAACTATTGAAGATCCAGATGTACTTGGTCAAATCAAGACGGCCTGGCAAAACTTTATTGATTCTGGTCAGGCTGCAGCGCTGGTGATTGGCTTAGTTGTTGGTTACTTATTCAGAAATCTAACTTCGTTTAACTAAGGGAGTTGCGTGTAAAAAAAATACCAATTAAAGTAGGGTGGGCAAAGTTATCTTATCTAGAAGACTCATTTGAACCAAAATGTTTTTGCCCACCCTACAAGCTAAGGGAGTTGCGTGTAAAAAAAATACCAATTAAAGTAGGGTGGGCAAAGTTATCTTATCTAGAAGACTCATTTGAACCAAAATGTTCTTGCCCACCCTACAAGCTAAGGGAGTTGCGTGTAAAAAAAATACCAATTAAAGTAGGGTGGGCAAAGTTATCTTATCTAGAAGACTCATTTGAACCAAAATGTTTTTGCCCACCCTACAAGCTAAGGGAGTTGCGTGTAAAAAAAATACCAATTAAAGTAGGGTGGGCAAAGTTATCTTATCTAGAAGACTCATTTGAACCAAAATGTTCTTGCCCACCCTACAAGCTAAATCTAACTTCGTTTAACTCGTCTTTTGTCCTTTATCTTGTTTCCAAAACTGTGACTGAGCAAAAAACCTGGAGTCAGCGATTTGAATCAGCGTTACATCCAGCAATTGCTTGCTTCAATGCCAGTATCGGCTTTGACATAGAACTGATTGAGTATGACATTACTGGTTCTGTAGCTCATGCCAAGATGCTTGCCCATACTGGCATTATTTCTGAGTCGGAAGCTCAGCAGCTGGTAGCTGGCTTAGAACAAATCCGCTCAGAATACCACCAAGGAAAATTTAACCCTGGTGTTGATGCGGAGGATGTACACTTAGCTGTAGAACGCCGCCTTACTGATATTGTGGGTGATGTTGGCAAGAAGCTACATACAGCGCGATCGCGTAATGACCAAGTTGGTACGGATACCCGACTCTACCTCCGGGAGCAGATTGATCAGATTCGTAGCCAGTTACGTCACTTCCAAGAGGTCTTGCTCAATCTTGCCAAAGCTCATGTTGAAACCCTGATTCCTGGCTATACTCACCTGCAACGGGCTCAGCCAGTCAGTTTAGCCCATCACCTGTTAGCTTACGTAGAAATGCTAGAGCGGGACTGGCAGCGTTTAGGGGAAATCCGACGGCGGGTGAATATCTCACCCCTCGGTTGTGGGGCATTAGCAGGGACTACCTTCCCCATTGACCGACATCATACCGCCAAAACCTTGCATTTTGAAGGAATTTATGGTAATAGCCTCGATGGAGTAAGCGATCGCGACTTTGCCATTGAATTCCTCTGTGCTGCCAGTTTGATCATGGTACATCTGAGCCGATTTTCAGAGGAAATCATTCTCTGGGCATCTCAGGAATTTGGCTTTGTTACTCTCCTGGATAGTTGTGCTACTGGTTCTAGCATCATGCCCCAAAAGAAAAATCCTGATGTTCCCGAACTGGTACGAGGTAAGACTGGTCGTGTCTTTGGTCATCTACAAGGGTTGTTAGTTTTGATGAAAGGGCTACCTTTGGCTTACAACAAAGACTTGCAAGAAGACAAAGAAGCACTGTTTGATAGCGTTAACACTATCAAAGCCTGTCTCGAAGCCATGACCATTCTCTGGCAGGAAGGGTTAGAATTTCGTAGCGAACGTCTAGCATCAGCAGTTACTGAAGATTTCTCTAACGCTACCGATGTCGCTGACTATTTAGCCTCAAAAGGGGTTCCGTTTCGGGAAGCCTACAATCTGGTGGGTAAGGTGGTCAGAGGTTGTTTGGGATCCGGGAAGTTACTGAAGGATTTGAGCCTTGAACAGTGGCAAGCGTTGCATCCAGCCTTTGCAGAGGATATTTATCAAGCCATTGCCCCGACTCAAGTCGTCGCTCGTCGGAATAGTTATGGTGGCACTGGTTTTGACCAGGTTAGGCGAGGGATTCAGGATGCATGCGATCGCCTAATTTCTAATAATGATTGATCGCTAATTTATCTCTAATCTTAGATCTTGTCGTTCGCTAGCCAACGCCCTTCGGGCTAATCGCGTAGCGTGACCGTAGGTCAATCTTGCACCAGTACAAAACTACTTAATAATAGGGAAGTTAGGAGCGGGAAACTTCGGATCAGAAGTAAGATTTTTTAGTTAGTTTTTGGCTTAAAACATACTTTGACTTTTGTTTATTCCAATAACATAACCGATACTTTTTAGATACCAAAGTCTACCAAGATAAACTTTAGCCCACCAATCCAAGATGCTTTCACATCCAGGGGGTATTTCCGCTCTCAGGAATATCCCGCGAGCGCCATAAAAATGTCAACAAATTTGGTTCCACCGGGATTACAGCGCAACTATTAAACCCTTGGTTTTCGGCTTTAATTTAAGTTACATAATAATCCCTGTCGGTGTTACCCTAATTTAAGTCTAACAAATAATAAGAGTTTTTGGTAGACTCTGCGACATTTTCTTGTGCTGTTTACTAACCTTGACTTATTCTGATTCGAAGCTCCTGACTCGATACTCCTAAATTTTCTAAATCGACTTTCTACATCGACAGTCGTTAATCAACTCGGGTAGCTACCTCATCGGATGTAAGGAGTCAGCTGATAACTGACTCCTTACATCGCACCAGTACCACCTTGGTAATTATCCTCGTTAGTTTCTGTTGTTGTTTCCTCCGACTTAGGAGGTTTGCTACCGTACCGTCTATTTTTGGAAAAACGGCCCGTATTACGCTTGGATTTCCGAAACTTACGGGCGTAAGCTTGATTCCGCTGCGCCTTTTCCTTTTTTAGATTGCGGCGCTTTGCCATGTCTACCTCATTGATAAAAAAACAAAAACACTATCAAACCCAAGTCTTACAATAAATTCAGCTTGGTTTATTTAAGTTACCCATGTGACCCAAGGGAAAGTCAAATAGTTATTTGACCACACCAGACTTCTTGATTGTCCTCGAAGCCTACTGTTTCTAGAACTGACTGCGACTACGATTTCCTCGATTGTTGTCGTTGTCGTTAGTCTTTGGTCTAGCTTTACGGACGCGCATATAACGTCCCATCCATTGTGCACCATCTAGCTCAGCAATAGCCGAATCTTCCTCATCCGGTGTCCCCATATCAACAAAAGCGAATCCACGCCCTTGACCGGTTTCCCTATCTTTAGGAACTGCTACTTTTGATACTGTACCATAATCCTCAAATACTTCCTGTAGGTTTTGAGAGGTAACCTGATAATCTAGGTTGCCAATGTATATAGTCATTTAGAGTTGTCCATCTGATCGAACATGTTCAGATGAAGGTCGGTGAGAGGGCGAAGCACTGGTGCATATCTACCCTGGTTATTACAGCGATGCAGCACCTTCATCAGGGGGTTTCCGACCCTCGCGCTTTGCATCAAGACAGATATTTAAACACAAGTGCTTTGCCTGTGAACCGGTCAGGTATTCCTTAGGCTCCTAGCTGTTAACTACTCAGACGTTCAACGTTGAATTGCATCACAATGGACTTTTCAATCACTGACGTTACCGAACTTGCATCCATAATGTCTATCATAGCAGTCAGTAAAAGCAACACACACACTCAACAGCCCTATCATCACATGAGAAGATTATGGCAATTTGTCCAAACCGTTATCGGGATTATATTTCGACATCCTATTACCGGTACGAGCATCATTCCACTCTTGCCGGATGGGCGAATTGTGCTAGTTCGACGTCGTGACAATGGTAAGTGGGCTCTACCAGGAGGGATGGTTAACTGGGGTCAAGATATTCCAACGACTATCGAACGGGAATTATTCGAGGAAACTGGACTTGAGTTGCTCAAGATTCGCCAGTTAGTTGGGGTTTACTCAGCACCAGGAAGAGACCCCAGAGTCCATTCTATCTGTATTCTGGTAGAAGCTGATGTCACCGGAACTATGGAGGTACAGGACGTCTTGGAAATTAGTGAAGTCAAGGCGTTTGAACCGGAAGCTATCCCTAAGGGAAACCTCAGCCATGACCATGACCGTCAGTTACAGGACTATTTTGAGGGTAATATCACTGTTGCTTAATTCCCCATTCCCCACAACAGTTACCGCAGCAACTAACTACCAACCACTGACAACATTCCCCAAAAGATTAAGTAAGGATCAACAATAATCTGAGCCGCTATTCCAGGAAATTGGGATTGGAGATAAGTAACTAACTGCTCAGAGTCGCCGCCAGTCAGAGCAATCTGACTGTTGGGAAACTGCCTTTGCCAATCCTCAATAAAATCCCGGATACTAGCCAATACTGTATAGACAACACCACTTGCTATTGCCTCTGATGTCTCCAGTGACCAACGCTTTGGTAACTGAGCTGGTAGTTCAATCGCAGGTAATGCTCCAGTTTTTTGTGCTAGAGACTGTAACTGTAATCCCAATCCTGGTAAGATAGCTCCTCCGATTAGCTGTAGGTTTTGGTTAGCCCCAGTAAAGGTTAGAGCAGTACCAGCATCAATAACTAAAACTGGATAACTATACCTATTACCAGCACCAAATACGGCCAAGGCGCGGTCAATGCCTAGGGTGGGATATAGTCCGGAAAGGGGTAAATCCTCAAGGGTCAATATTGTAGTATCGGAATAGTTTTGCCAGAGTGCTGTTTGGGCAGGTACTACTGAAGCGATGTAAAGGGGTAATGGCTTGGATGGGTCTGTCCCCTGAGCTGCTAACTGGGGTGGGAAAATTTCCGCTGAGATTACATTAGACCTCCAGTCCTTGATTAACTGCTCTACAGCTGCTGGGGTTAGATGGTTGGTATCCCAGGCTTTTTTCAGGGTGTTATCCACAAACCAAGCCCAATGTAGCCGGGAATTGCCAATCACTAATCCTAAAAAGCTGTTTGCCTTAGTTGTCATATAGCAGTTATCAATTCGGTGAAGTACAAATTACTGGGTTAATGGGAGTCGGGAGTCGGGAGTCGGGGAAATAAATTTGCCTTTTGCCTTTTTCTTTGCCTAATCGATTCTAGATTTCTTTTTTTGGGAAGACTAGTCACAGTGGGAAAAAATCCCTGTTCCGGAAGAGAAAACGGTCAAGTCATCATTGACGTTATCCCTGAACTAGAACGAATCATTGGCAAACAGTCTCCTGTGCCAGAACTATCAGCTGGTGCAGCACAAAATCGTTTTAATCGACTGTTCCAGAAATTCATCCAAGTCTTCACTACTGCTGAGCATCCCTAAAGCATTGACCATGAATAGCTGATAGCTGGCAAGGGTAGCATGAGCCTAGGGCGTTAGCTATCAGCTATTGGTGGTGACTGAACCATAATAAATCCTAAATCAGAGCGATAGCATATCCTAATCCAGCTTTAGCAAATATTTGTGTAAAAATAAAGAAAAGTTACATAACTTAAAAATAGCGGATAAAGGAGTAAAGGGATGGTAGTACTCACTGACCGGGTTCAAAAGCGGCTAACCATAGAGACTAGCGAGATTGCTCCAGATACCACAACTATTCGTTCTTTGGATTGGGATCGCGATCGCTTCGACATCGAATTTGGACTACAAAACGGCACCACGTACAACTCGTATCTGATTCGGGGCGAGAAAATTGCCTTGGTCGATACGTCCCATGAAAAATTCCGCCAGCTATATTTAGATACTCTAACCGGACTAATTAACCCTACCGATATTGATTACCTAATTATCAGCCATACCGAACCAGACCACAGTGGGTTAGTTAAAGATATCCTTGCACTGGCTCCAGATATTACTGTGGTTGGTTCAAAAGTGGCGATTCAGTTTCTGGAAGACTTTGTACACCAACCGTTTCAGCGGCAAATTGTCAAAAGTGGTAATCAGCTAGATTTGGGCAATGGGCATATCCTGGATTTTGTTAATGCCCCTAATCTCCATTGGCCCGACACCATGCTCACTTACGATGCCGGGACTAAGGTGCTGTATACTTGTGATGTATTTGGCATGCACTATTGCTCTGCTAGCACCTATGATGACAACCTCAGCGCTATCGAAGCAGATTATCGATTTTACTACGAATGCCTGATGGCTCCCAACGCCCGTTCAGTGCTATCTGCTCTCAAGCGGATGGACAAGTTGGGAGAGGTGACTACTGTTGCTAATGGTCATGGTCCTCTACTGCGCCACAATGTAGAACAACTGGTAGGAAATTACCGCGACTGGAGTCAAGCTAAGGCCAAGGCAGAAAAATCGGTTGTTGTGTTTTATGTCTCAGATTATGGCTATAGCGATCGCATTTCTCAAGCCATAGCCCTAGGCATTACCAAAACTGAGATTGCTGTGGAGATGATGGACCTCAAATCCGCTGACCCCCAAGAGGTTCAGGAAGCAGTTAACCGTGCTGCTGGCATAGTGATTGGCATGCCTCCAACCACAAACAGCACCACTACAGCAGCAGTTAGCACGGTACTTGCTGCGGTCAAATCCAAGCAATCCGTTGGTCTGTTTGAATCCTATGGCGAAGATGACGAACCGATTGACCCCCTACGCAGTCAATTTAGAAGCCTAGGACTCAAAGAAGCCTTTCCTGCGATTCGGATCAAAGACACTCCTAGTGAAACCATTTACAAGCTTTGTGAAGAAGCTGGTACTGACATCGGGCAATGGCTGAGTCGCGATCGCTTGATCAAGAACATGAAATCCCTAGATACAGACCTAGACAAAGCCCTAGGTCGTCTCAGTGGTGGATTGTACATCATCACCGCTAAGAAAGGGGATGTCAAGAGTGCGATGTTAGCCTCTTGGGTGACCCAAGCTAGCTTCGAGCCTCTGGGTTTAACCATTGCTGTAGCCAAAGACCGGGCGATTGAATCCTTGATGCAAGTGGGAGACCGCTTTGTACTCAATGTACTCGAAGAAGGCAACTACCAAAGCTTAATGAAACACTTCCTCAAGCGCTTCAAACCTGGTGCTGACCGCTTTGCAGGGGTGAATACACAAACAGCACAAAACGGTTCCCCGATTCTGAGCGATGCCCTAGCTTATCTAGAGTGTAAAGTTACCACCCGTATGGAGTGTAGTGATCATTGGATTGTTTACTCTACCGTTGAGACCGGAAGGGTTTCTAAGCCAGAGTCTCTGACTGCTATCCACCATCGCAAAGTTGGAAATCATTACTAAACATTAGGTTGAATTGTTGAATTGTTGAAGGTTGGTTTGTTGAAGGTTGAAGGTTGGTTTGTTGAAGGTTGAAGGTTGGTTTGTTGAAGGTTGAAGGTTGATTGGTTGAAGGTTGAAGGTTGGTTTGTTGAAGGTTGAAGGTTGATTGGTTGAAGGTTGAAGGTTGGTTTGTTGAAGGTTGAAGGTTGGTTTGTTGAAGGTTGAAGGTTGGTTTGTTGAAGGTTGATTGGTTGAAGGTTGAAGGTTGGTTTGTTGAAGGTTAAAGGTTGAATTTTTGAAGGTTGAAGGTTGAATTTTTGAAGGTTGAAGGTTGAATTTTTGAAGGTTGATTGGTTGAAGGTTGAAGGTTGTTTTGATCAGAATATAACCGATTAACTTGAAACCGATTAACTTGAAACCGATTAACTTGAAACCTGTAACCTTCAAAAATTAACCTTAAACCAAATAACCTGTAACCTTCAACCAAATAACCTTGGCCTTTCGGCCACGCTACGCGAACAACCTTCAACCTTCAACCAAATAACCAAATAACCTTCAACCAAATAACCTAGCAACCTTGGCCTTTCGGCCACGCTACGCGAACAACCTTCAACCTGATAACTTTCAACCTGATAACTTTCAACCTGATAACTTTCAACCTGATAACTTTCAACCTGATAACCTGCCTGATAACCTGAACCCATGAACAATACAAAACCCCGTGACGTCCAAGTCTTACATATTGCGACCGATACGATCATATTGCGATCGCGTACTTGGGACCGGCTCAAATTTGAAATCGAATATGCCTTGCAACGAGGCACCACTGCTAATTCTTTTCTAATTCGAGCTGATCAAATCGCCCTATTTGATCCACCAGGAGAATCCTTTACAGAGGTGTTTCTAAAAGCATTACAAGAACGCCTTGACCCGAAGCTGATCGATTACGTCATCCTCGGTCACCTCAATCCCAATCGCCTGGTTACTCTGAATGCTCTGCTCAAACTTGCTCCTGAGATTACCTTTGTTTGCTCCAATCCTGGTGCTAAATCTTTGCGTACTCTGTTTGAGAAACTAGAGGATAAAGCTATTCCAGAACAGGAGCTCAAAATCCTGGTGATGAAAGGGGATGATACTCTCGATTTAGGTGAAGGTCACATCCTAGATTTTATCCCTACCCCTAATCCCCGTTTCCCTGATCAGCTTTGTACCTACGATCCTAAAACTCAAATCCTATTTACAGATAAATTATTTGGTGCTCATGTCTGTGGAGACCAGGTAATGGATGAAGGTTGGAAGGTTTATAACGAAGACCGACGCTATTATTTTGATTGCCTGATGGCACCCCACGCCCGACAGGTGGAAACAGCTTTAGCTAAATTAGCAGACTTTGATGCTAAGCTTTATGCTACCGGTCACGGACCCTTGGTGCGCTATGGCTTTCAAGAACTAACTGAGTCCTATGGGAAATGGAGTAAGCAACAACAAGCTCAAGAGGCCAATGTTGCTCTAATTTATGCCTCAGCTTACGGCAATACTGGAGCGATTGCCCAAGCGATCGCACGAGGTATCACTAAAGCTGGTGTATCGGTAGAATCCCTGAACTGTGAAGCAGCTGAACCGGAAGAGATTGGAGCTGCTGTCGAGAAAGCAGACGGATTTATCATGGGTTCTCCTACCCTAGGAGGTCACGCACCAACCCAGGTTCAAACCGCTTTGGGTATGGTTTTATCTAGCGCTACGAAAACTAAGCTAGCGGGTGTTTTTGGTTCCTATGGCTGGAGTGGGGAAGCCATTGACCTATTAGAAAATAAGTTCCGGGATGCGGGTTACAAGTTTGGCTTTGAGACGATTCGGGTGAAATTTAAGCCTACAGACAAAGACCTCAAATACTGTGAAGAAGCTGGTACAGATTTTGCTCAAGCCCTGAAAAAAGCCAAAAAAGCCCGGAAACCTAAGCAACCTGCTGGTGAGTCTTCTGCTGCCCGCACTGAGCAAGCGGTGGGACGGTTGATTGGTTCGTTGTGTGTTGTGACTACTAAACAACAAGACCTGACCGGAGCGATGCTAGCTTCCTGGGTATCTCAAGCTACCTTTACCCCTCCAGGATTAACCGTAGCGGTAGCTAAAGAACGAGCCATTGAGTCTTTGATGCACAGTGGGGATAACTTTGTATTGAATGTGTTAGAAGATGGGAAACATTTACCCTTGATGAAGCAGTTTATCAAACCCTTTGGCCCTGGTGAAGAACGATTTGGTGGGATAAAGATCGAAGAAGCAGAAAATGGTTGTCCAATTATAAGTGATGCCCTAGCTTATTTGGAATGTACTGTAGAAAATCGGATGGAATGTGGTGACCACTGGCTAGTTTATGGGGTAGTTAAAAATGGGAAGGTGCTATCTGATGGAGTAACTGCCCTGCATCATCGTAAGTCGGGAACCTATTATTAAGTTTCAAGAAGTGTTGAATGTTTAGAATGTTCAACACTTCTTGATAATTCGCTCCAATTGATCGAAAACTTGGCTTGATTAGTTCTGATAAAAAATTGTCAAACCCCATAATATATAAGGATTACATGTAAATTTGCCTGCCATCATCACTGGGACTATTTTCCACTAGCTGTTAGAATATTCCGGTAGCCAAGGACTAATCACAATGAAGTCTAAACTCAAATATATCCTCCGTTGCACTTTGTGTGGAAAAGACTATGAACCAGACCCTTTCCGCCTGGTTGACTGACAAAACTCAACAAGCATAGTCAAAAGACCTTACTGTAAACTCCAGCCGATACCTCTTCTGCTCGTCCTGTTTTCGGGAAGCCATCGCTGGTGATGGGTCGGGTTTCCCACTTAA
>NZ_JAAHHW010000410.1 GCF_010692325.1 Moorena sp. SIO3I8
CAACGGGTTTTCCCAGGACAGCGATCCCAAGGGCAATACCATACCCATAGGCAATCTTTTGAGTGATATTAAGGCGATTTAGCTGCTTTCTGAACCAGGCAAGGGGACCTGTCAAAGGTTGGGATGAGTTGCTTGAAACCGTCTTTAACAATGAAGATGCGGTGGTTGAGTCTGTTTTTAATTTAGTCATATTATTTCTCCATATCCTCCTCAAGGGAGATGCAGCCATTGTTTTTTAGTACTAAAAAAAACTATTGCGATTTATTTTATAAGTGTGGGGTTGTACATACAGGGTTTGTAGATACAGTTGTAAATAAGGTGGTAAATACAATAGTTATATTATAGAATTCCCAACCAGTCTCACCCAAGTAACAGTTTCAGTCTCTTATCAATTCCCCTTGCTTTCTTCCTTTGGCATTTCTAGTGTTCTCCACCAGGTTGATCTAATTATGTTACAGGTATTGTTTGATGAACTCTCGAATTTTTTTGATTTGAAATTTTTATGATAATTGACGGATAGTTTGGTAAAATGGTATAAATATATCATCTGATCTAGTTCATCGACTTCCTCTAAAAGGTCATTGATTAAGCCTGACATAGCCAGATCGTAAAGGTAGACTAGTTTTTATGGTGGAGGACTAACAATTTCTGTTGTTTTAACTGATGTTTTATTATTAATATTATTTTTTTATTTAAAATTAACTATTTTTTGCTGATTTTTATTGTTGTTGAAATTTATTTCATAGGAATTGGGATAAGTTTGTACGTCTAAATCTATAGTAAAAATACTACCTTGGCCTGGGTTACTCTCGACATGAATCTCGCCACCCATGATCTTGACGAGTTTATGGGTAATTGCTAAACCGAGTCCAGTGCCTTCCACAAAACCAGAGGTATTTTCTAGCTTTTCAAATGGCAAAAATAGTTTAGATAATTGCTCCCTATTCATCCCAATACCGGTGTCTTTTACTTCAAACCGAATAGTGGTAATTTGTTGGAGTTTATTTGTGGTTTTATCTTTAGCATTGTTCCTTGAACCCAGCACACTAACCGTAAATGCTACTCCCCCTGTTTCAGTAAATTTAATGCCATTGTCGAGTAAGTTTATAAACACTTGTTTCAAGCGTTTTTCGTCAACATTAATTGCTGTAGGTAGTCGAGAAGTCGCTTGGTAACTATAGGAAATACCCTTTTGTTCTGCTTTCACCTGACAAATTTCCACGATGTCCTTCAAGAAGGTACCAAAATCAACCGTTTGGGAATTGAGTTCTAATTTATTAGCTTCAATTGTACAGAGGTCTAAACTCTCATTGATCAGGCTGAGCAGATTAGAGCCGC
>NZ_JAAHHW010000411.1 GCF_010692325.1 Moorena sp. SIO3I8
TTCTAAGCTCTCGGGAATACCTGTTTCAGTCCCTAGTGGACAATTCTCCCGAGTGTATAGGGGTATTTGACCGGGAATTTCGTTATGTCTATGCTAATCCGTCCCTGTCCAAGGCCATTGGGATCGCCCAGTCAGAATTGATCGGCAAAACCCATCGTGACCTGCAGATGCCAGAAGACTTTATCCATTTATGGGATAGAGCCATGGAAAAGGTGTTTGCTACAGGTCAAGAAAAGAGCATTGAATTCCAGTGGATCAAAGAGAATGGGCGACAGTTTTATCAATCCTTTCTGGTGCCAGAGTTGGCCAGTGATGGTTCAGTAGAATTTGTCTTGGGGTTTAGCTGCGGGATTAGCGATCGCATAACCAATACAGAATTTTCAAGGTGGATTGAGCAGTTACAGAACTCTAACCGAGAACTGGAACAGTTTGCTTATGTGGCTTCCCACGATTTACAAGAACCCCTGCGGAAGGTCAAGAGTTTCACAGAATTGCTGGTGGAAGAGTACCAGGGGAAATTGGATCACGAAGCAGACAAATACATGGCTTACATTGTTGATGGTGTTTTCCGCATGCAGAGTCTGATTAAAGATCTGCTCGCCTACTCCCGTTTGGGTCGGTCTGAACTGACCTTTGAACCCACAGATATCGCTGAAGTGCTTGAACAGGTTCTTGAAAACTTGAGTGTTACCATTAAAGAAAATCATGCTGTCATCACCCATGATCCACTGCCAACTATCTCAGCTAATCCCCAACACATGGTGGAATTGTTCCAGAATCTAATCAGTAATGGCATCAAATTCCGTTCCGAGGCAACTCCTGAGATTCACATTGAAGCTCAGTTGCAGGAATCCAAATGGTTAATAGGGGTTCGAGATAATGGTATTGGTATTCCAACCAAGTATGCTGAACGAATTTTTTCCATATTCCAACGACTACATGGTAGGAGCAAGTATCCCGGTACCGGGATTGGTTTAGCCATTTGTCAGAAAATCGTCCAGTGTCACGGTGGAAATATTTGGGTCGAATCCGAGTCTGGTGTTGGCTCAAGATTCTATTTCACCTTGCCAATTCATCAGAGTTGGTAGCCAAAGATGGCTGATGGGTTTGTGGATAAAAAATCAATAATAAATGATATGATAGCCAAGTTCAACTAACCCAATGTCTTGATGCAATAGCGAGTGGGGGGAAACCCCCAAGACCGCGCTGCATCGCTTTCAATTAACTATGATATGTACAGTAAATTCCCTGAAATTCTGCTAATAGAAGACGATCCTGGAGATATAGAACTCACCAGGAAAGCACTCAACAAAGCGAAACTGGGGATTAACCTCCA
>NZ_JAAHHW010000412.1 GCF_010692325.1 Moorena sp. SIO3I8
CGACTATGAAATACCCATACAATCCTCTAATGGAACAAACTCATCCACTTCTTCAATACTAGTCTGTCATGTTCAGTAACATTAATGTCATTGTGCCACCGCCGCCGCTGCCGCAGCAGCAGCACCAACAATGGCATCAGTACCTGTTTTGTAAGACGACCGTGCAAATAGGTCTACTGAATGACCTTGGGCAACAATTCTGGGATAGAGTTCTGTGCAGTAACGTTCAATGCCACCTTGCTTAACAGGTACTCCTTTGGCTCCAATTACAGCAATTTTCATTACTTCTAGTTTTCTGTTTTACGATACTCTTCGGCAGACTAATTAAGTGGTGATGACAACCTGAGTATGTAAGTTTGACTGCTCTAAAATTTGACTGCTTTATCTTGATTCAAGGCAGCCGATTAAACAGAGATTAGGCAGACCGTTGCTGAGCACGCTTGAGCATTTGCTCATAAACACTGCTAACAACTTTGCGAGCACTATAGGGTTGAGCGGTGCGCACACAGGAGCAAGCTGGATAATGCTCTGGATGGTGCAGAACCTTGCCCAAAGCATCTGCGATCGCAACTTTGGTACGCTCCTTGCAAACAATCCCACTGTCAGCACCGAGAAATTTGGGGGTTTCACCACAATTCGTAGTCACTACAGGTGTCCCACAGGCGAGAGCCTCAAGGACAGTCAAGGGCAGTCCCTCGTAAACGCTACTCAAAACAAAGACACTACAGACACGGTATAAGTTTGCTAGTTTTTGTTGACCTACTGCTCCGAGCATAGTCACTCGGTTAGACAACCCAAGAAAGCAAATTTCACCACGGAGTTCATCTTTTAACTCCCCATCCCCAGCAATCAGTAAGTGAACATTGGGAATATATAAAGCTGCCATTGCCCGTATCAGTAACATCGGGTCTTTTTGAGGATGCAGACGACCGGCGAACAGGAGAAAACGGGTCTGTTCAGGCAAATTATGCTCCTGTGCTAGAGCTTTGCGTCTTTGTTCTCGTTCCTTTTGGTCTAGGGCATAGAACACCTCCTCATCAACGGTGTTTTTCAGGTAAGCAACACGATTTGCGATCGCTGGATAACGCTGTTGATAAAACTTAGCTGATTCAGTATTGCAGGAAAAAATTTGGCTAAATTGCTTCACCAGTAAGCGTTCGAGGGCAAAATAGCTTGCAGAAAAACGCTGCCAAAGAATGCCATTATTACCCGTTGCAGGATTCATCTGCTTGGCAATGTCATTGTGTACAAACAGCGTCTTCTCTCCAGACCAATTGAGGGCTGCTAAGCTAGGTTCGATGCGATGAAAATGCATGAAATCCGA
>NZ_JAAHHW010000413.1 GCF_010692325.1 Moorena sp. SIO3I8
CTTGCTGACGGACACAAGTGCTTGAAAAGCAAGTAGGGGAGGGGTTGGACAAAACAGAAAAATCTGGGTAAATGGGGTAGTCAATAAAAATCCCAATTATGACCCAGAAAAAAATCTACTCACAAGTGTATAGCTACCTAAGCGCAGGTAGCAAATTTGTTGATATCAGACATATAGTGACGTTGGCATGGATGGTGGCGGCGTTACTAGGGAGCCAAAAGGTGAATCAGGGGGAATGGGGTAGCTACGTCCAAAGTCGAGCTATCCAAGAAGACAGCAATCAAAAACGATGGCGTCGGTTTTTAGGAAATCATCGGGTCAAGATCAAAGAAATCTATGTACCGTTAGTTCTAAAGGCAATATCACAGTGGAAGCAGGGAAGATTATACTTAGCCTTGGATAGTACCCAGTTGTGGAATAAATACTGCTTTGTCTACCTATCGGTGATTGGGGGAGGGAGAGCATTACCCCTGCTGTGGTTAGGGTTAGAACACAAAAGTGCCAGTGTCGCCTGGGAGAAATATGCCCCCTTACTCGAACAAGCGTATCAATATCTGGCAAATTTCCCAGAGGTGATGTTGTTGGCGGATAGGGGATTTGCCAATCACGATTTACTGAAATGGTTACAATTAACCCATTGGCACGCTTTCTATCCGTCTACCGTCCGATACTCTGATTCACGGTGTCCAGCGTCGAGGCTTTGGATATAGCGTTCGTGAGTTATATCCGCCCAAACGAGAAGCCGTTTTCTACAAAAATGTTGGTTTATGGGAAGATGCTCAACTTAAGGCTCATCTCGCAAGGCGCGGCAGTACCTGCCGCTAAGGATAATTGGGCAATTATCACTGATGAACCTCCCACCTTGAAGACTTTTTGGCAATATGGCTTGCGTTTTCGTATTGAACATCTGTTTTTAGATAGCAAGTCTGGGGTTTTTCAGTGGGAAATGTCTCGAGTTCGTTGTGCTGAGCGACTTGAACGCCTCTATCTGGTCATTGCTATTGCAGTTCTTTTCGCAACTTTAGTCGGCATGGCTGTCCAAAAAGACGGTTTACGTCGTCAGGTTGATGCCCATTTTCGTCGTGGACTTAGCTATCTAAAAATCGGTGTCCGGTGGCTTAATTCCTTTGTTCACAAGGCTTATTCCTTTTTACGCCTTGACCACTTGGTCTATCTTGACTCTACTCCTTGTTTCGCTTCCCAAAAAGCTCGTGACCGCTACTATCGAAAGATTACCTTCTCTCTGATTCAGGAATTTGATGCCTGGGCCTAAATGTACTGCTAAATGTACAAAAAAAAGTGTCCGTCAGTCAG
>NZ_JAAHHW010000414.1 GCF_010692325.1 Moorena sp. SIO3I8
GTATGAATTGTGAATGGTGTATTATAAAGTAAGTATGAATTGTGACTGAATAAGGATGAATTATTAAAAATCACTAGGAATTATTCAAAATCACTAAGAATTATTAAGGATGAAGGATGGATCACTAGACCTCTTGCCAAAGTCTGGTCTTGATGTAGCCCCTCCCCACTCGCGCTTTGCATCAAGACAATGTGTTTAAGTATAGGGTTTTTATTTGAGATGTAAACATAGAATTGATAGGAAAAGGGAAAAGGTAACAGGTCAGAGGGAACAGTAGGAAAGAGCTCCGAAGAGTTTTTGATGTTATGAGAAATCAGCAAGATTGTTCATGACCTATTTGTAAATGCGTAATATCAAGTTCGGATGATTACTTATAATTAGGTTTGGCGGGTCCTCGGCCACCAGTCAAAGCAAGTCAGCCCCCCAATAAGCGTCTTGCTGACCCAGCAATTGCTGACAACGATAGACCAATAAATCCTCGTTCCTCGTTGATATTTTTGGGGGAATGATTGGCCACAATCTCGTTAGCCAGCGGCCACAACCTTTCCGCAGGTTGCAACTGAGTCGAATGTAACGGTAGCTCAAACCGATGAATCCCAACAGGTAACACCACATCTAATGCGATGTGCCATCCCGCTTGGTCTACCACTAGTAGCACTCGTTTATTCAAACCCCATTGAAATTCTCGGGCAAAATCTGCTAATACAAGGGTTGAACAATTGTGTATTCACAAATGGCAAAAGCCACCAATAGGTTTCTCCCGACTCCGGGTGAACAAAAGCATAGACCCACTCTCTTGGTGCGCATTCACCCTTGTCGGGAAACCTGACCGGGGTCGCACCGCAACCACGCTCTATTGATGTTTGACCTGGGCAATTGGTTGTTCCCCCTCAACTGTCCAGACTCGACGCATCACTGGCAGTAGCCCCAAACGATGTTCGTCCATTCCCCACACCTCAATGTCTGCGATCGGGTATTTGGCTTGAAGATATGCCAGCTCTAAAGGTCATTTTTTTTCCACTGCTGTTGGCGGGAGTTCGGAAGTTTCCTGATGTTGGGGTCATTGGACTATAGCGCGATAACCCATGTCCCGAAGATATTCCCATCCTCGATAACGGCTAATCCGAACTCCTGTCAATTCACTTAACCAATCCGCTACCAAACGACCGTTCCATAACCCTCCATCAGGAGCCGGTCCGGTTAGGACTTGCCACAGTTGTGCAAGTTGTAGATCATTGAGTTGAGTTGGCGAACCCGGATTTGAGTGTCGTCGATCGCCCAAAGCATTTGGTCCGTGCTGGTTATAA
>NZ_JAAHHW010000415.1 GCF_010692325.1 Moorena sp. SIO3I8
GTGGGGCGAACCCCCTAGTTTTAGACATATTAATCACTATTTACATCTATATCTTTTCCTATAACGTGAGTCTGTTGGCATATCCTGGGCATTACCCCAGGCATTAGCTTCTGACTCAATCTTGCCACCATATGACTTGCGGCTAACTACCTACTCAGAATGTTCGACCTTTCTGAGAGTACATATGGCGGTTATCTCGTTCCTGACAACCATTCTGTGGACTTTTAGGGTAGTACTTTTTCACCGGGAACATGTGGGAAATCTTCGCAAGACGGGAAAACCTTGCAAACCGTATTCCATTGACGTTTGTCTGTAGTGAGTCAGCCTATTTCACTACGTAATCCTTACGATGATTCAGACGTACTTTCCTTGCGTACCCATGAGTCCTTTGCCTGTTACTAACACCACATTAGGTTAGCAGTGCTTCACTATTTGACCCTTGCATCAATCCATGAGTTTGTTATGTTCATGAATCAGGGTAAGGCTGTCACTCGGATTTCACGAGGGGAGGATTTACACCTCCATGGTTGCCAAGTTATCATGGTTCGGGTGAACCAAGCAGCTAGTCCCCCCGACCTTTGCAGGTAAGGTTTATAGCTAACGAGTCGCACTTCACGGTGAATTACAGTGCCGTCATGAGCAACAACTGCTATTGTTGCAGTCGTGTTTATTCCTAGATCGACTGCTGTTACATTTGCCTTTGGTTTTCTCTTTTCTGGCTTACAAGTAAATGGAACAGATAGATGACAGTATTTCTCATTGAATACCAACGAAGGAGACATTATTTTATTGGTTGCCACTAAATGGCGTTCCCTCAGACCAGTAATTTGAACGGTATTAAACTAAGCCAGGGAGTCGCCTCACATCTGGCTTGTCTCCAAAACCGTACGTGATAGTTTCCCGTCATACGGCTCCTCATCGTAGGAATCTCCTTGTCATTGGGTACCTCTACACTAAAACGGGTTATCATCCAGCTCAGAGGGGTCTGTATTCGACTCGTGACGCTTTGCGGTAACTTTAGTTCTGTGTTTTGCATCGTGGCAATGTAGGTGGAGTAGTTCAAGGTTATTGAGTTGGTCGTTTCCACCTTGTGCGCGTGGTATTATGTGATGTTTTTCAATCAAATCTCCGTCCCTGAATGTGAGGTCACAGTGAGCGCATTTCCGGAAACGAAACCTTAGATAGTGGAGCCTTACTACAAAAGACTTCAACCTTTTACCCATAACCTACCAACTATAAAGGCTCCACTATCTTACGGTAACTTCAAACCCTTTTTGCCTTTTCAAAAGC
>NZ_JAAHHW010000416.1 GCF_010692325.1 Moorena sp. SIO3I8
CATTAGCTTTATCTCCCTTAAGGAAAAGAAATTGACAGAACACTTTTCCCTATAGTACCTAGCAACATTCATGAGCGACTGCATCAACAAAGAATCAACTATTATTACTACTCCCTACTCCCTAATCCCTACTCCCTACTCCATACTCCCCACTCCCTCCAAGCGCAGAAAATGCATATTTCCCCCTTCATCCCCTGCGACAATGGTGACATCATCCGGTGCAACGGCACAACAGTTGATGGCACTTTCTCCAGTAAACGTAGCAATAACTTCCCGAGTCTCGAAATCCCACACTTGGAGTGTTTTATCGGACGATGCAGAAATGACTAGCTTACCGTTGGATGTTATCTTGATCCGATTTATGGAGTCCGTATGACCTGTAAAGGTAAAGATTTCCTCTCGCTTTTCCAAATCCCAAATTTTGATAGTCTTATCCTTGGAGCCAGACACGACGTACTTACCATCTGGGGTTACGGCGAGAGTATTGATTGAATCGCTATGACCTGTAAGGGTGAAACATTCCTTTCTAGTTTCTAGATTCCAAAGTTTGATAGTTTTATCCTTGGAGCCAGAAATAACATACTTACCATCTGGGGTGACAGCTAAACTAGTTATCTCCTGGTAATGACCTTTGAGGACAAAACGTAATTTTTTGGTTTCGAGATGCCACACTTTAATGGTGCTGTTAGTTGAACCAGAAATTACATAGTTGCCATCTGGCGTGATTGATAGAGTTGTTGCGGAATCATAAAATATGAAGGTTATTATAGAATACAATAGTTGATCAAGTAAATATAATGAAATTAACAATGAAAAAAGTAATAAAAGTATAATCCAATCTGAAAATAAAGATGGAATATATAAAAAGAAAGATATAATACTTAATAGGTAAATAACAAATATCAATAAAATTAAATAAATATAGCAATATTGAGCTATTGATAAAAAATCGCAAATTCTCTTTATTTCGGTGTAATTCCAAACAGTAAAAAAATGATAAGATAACGGAATTTTATTAGTTATACAAAGCAAAAAGTTATTGGGTGGAATCCCTAATTCAATAATTTTATTGCTTTCATAAGCTTGACTTAAGTCAATTGTTATATCCGAATATTTGCTATATTTTGATAAGTTTATTTTTTGTTTAGATATTTTTTTGTAAAACTCTTTTGGTAGATTATTTATATTATTTTCAGAAATATTTAAAAAATTGAATAGTTGTCGCCGAGCTGTTAGTATATTAGTTAATGCAATTAATATACTAAATTCTGGATATTTAGTC
>NZ_JAAHHW010000417.1 GCF_010692325.1 Moorena sp. SIO3I8
AGCGTCATGGTACAGCTCCCACACGGATCGTCTATGTAGTGCGAGATGCCTCAGGCGATCGCAGTTTTGCTGGATTTGGTGATATCGATACCACAGAATTCGCTGATACACGACTTCAAGCCGATCACTTGCCTACTGAACTATTTAAGGAAGCGAAGTTTCTGGTATTGGGGACTCTGGAATTAGCCTATCCCGACAGTAAGGCAGCAATTAACCAAGCGGTTAAGTTGGCACAACAACACCAGGTCTCTATCTTTATAGATGTGAACTGGCGACCGGTCTTTTGGAATGATGCCAATACTGCCATTGAAATCATTCAAGACTTTATCCAGCAAGCGGACTTCCTGAAACTGACTGATGAGGAGGGAGAGTTTTTGTTTGGCACTGCTGATCCAAAAGCGATCGCACAACGGCTGGATAAGGTCAAAGGGGTATTAGTCACAGCCGGGGAACGAGGCTGCGCCTACTATCTGGGAGGAAACGAAGGGAAGTTACCAGCATTTTCTGTAGCAGTCCAGGATACAACCGGTGCCGGGGATGGCTTTACTGGTGGCATTATTTATCAACTATGCCACCGTGACCGGTCCAGTCTGAGTGATCCAACCGTTGCCAAAGATGTGGTTACCTATGCCAGTGCAGTAGGCGCACTGACCACTCTCAAGCCTGGTGCGATCGCAGCTCAACCTACATTAGCTGAGGTGGAAGCTTTTCTATCTAGTTAGTAGACTTCGCGGCAGTTGTCGGGAACAGGGAACAGGGAACAGGGAACAGGGAACAGGGAACAGGGAATAACTAATTTAAATGCACATCAGCTTACTCTATAAGTTTTTATCTTTAAACTGAAGTTTCACTTCCTACACTTGTCACACTCTTCCCCCGACTCCCGACTCCCGACTCCCGACTCCCGACTCCCGACTCCCTAAAACATGGATAATTTAAACTACTATTCCAATTCAGAAACCATGACCCCGAAGGAAAACTTCGACTTTGTTAATGCTTACCTCAAGGGTGTTAGTCCCGAGATTCGCAATCAAAACGGCTTTATCGTCAAGTTTATCGGAGATGGTATAATTGCTGTTTTACCTGATGGCACCGATGAGGCAGTAGCAGCGGGAATTGCCAAGCAAATCAGAGTGGAAGAATACAATCGCGAGGCTTTGTTGCATGAATGATGAAGGGGTCAAAATGCTCCCCCTCTCAGGAGCAGTTTTAAGCATTATGGGCATAGCTATCAGGCATACCCAAATGGGTCATAGGATTGAGGGCAGCACAAGCAAGTA
>NZ_JAAHHW010000418.1 GCF_010692325.1 Moorena sp. SIO3I8
CATAGATGCTCCTTTGGAGCCGCCAAAGGCGAACAAAAAAAAGCCGTCCTGTAAGGACGGGGCGCGATTACCCAAATTTTTTGGTAAATCGTAGCGGGGAATTGGTGTCTTGGTGACATCTGCCCTTTCGCCATGAGCACGGAATACCCCCGAAGTTTCTCCCAGAGCCAGTGCTTCAACAAATCTCGGTAGGGTAATCTCACCTTCATCTAAAATCAGAAAGTCTACTCCTGCTTCTTGAGCTTCCTCTGCTATAGAGGTGACATAAGGACCACCAACGGCTACCAATTTACCGCGCCGTTTCCCCTTGCCAATCAGGTGGAGCAGATCGGGTTTCTGGACAATCATACCGGAAACGATCACCACATCTGCCCATTCCCAGTCAGCATCAGTTTCTAAACGAACATTGCGGTCTACTAAGCGGAATTCCCAGGTTTGAGGAAGAATAGCTGCTACGGTAATCAGACCCATCGGGGGTTGAGCAACTTTGCAGCCGATCAGTTCTATGGCTTTATCAAAAGACCAATAGGATTTCGTGAACAGAGGAGACAGGAGTAAAACTCTCACGTTTGATGTTGAAATCAACAATAGTAAAATACTATAGCAGTTCTCAATTTAGGGAATCGGGAATCGGGAATCGGGAGTCGGGAATCGGGAGTCGGGAATCGGGAGTCGGGAATCGGGAGTAGCAGTAGGGTGGGCAAATTTTGAGAATTTGATCATTTCGTCAGGTATGATGCCGATTTGCCCACCAAACCAGATCAGGGGTAGGGTGGGCAAATTTGGAGAATTTGATTATTTGACCAGCTCTGATGCCGATTTGCCCACCAAACCAGATCAGGCTCGCACTTGGCCAGGTAGGGGTAGGGTGGGCAAATTTGGAGAATTTGATTATTTGACCAGCTCTGATGCCGATTTGCCCACCAAACCAGATCAGGCGATCGCACTGCAACTAAATTTAGTTGCAGTGCGATCGGGTAATACTTTTTATAATTAATTACTGGATTGGGGGTGAGGATGACTCGACAAGAGAAGCTGATCAAACGTCTTCTAAGTAAGCCGAAGGATTTTACTTGGAATGAATTGACCAAGCTTTTGTCCGGACTCGGCTTTGAGGAGGTCAAAGGTGGAAAAACAGGCGGTTCAAGGCGGCGATTCATTAACTCTGATGGCGTGGCGATCGCTCTGCACAAGCCTCATCCTCACAACACACTCAAGATGTATCAGATTGAGCAAACGATCGATATTCTTAGGCACGAAGGATTGTTATGAATAACTT
>NZ_JAAHHW010000419.1 GCF_010692325.1 Moorena sp. SIO3I8
TAAAATCCCCATGCAAATTGGATTTATTGGTCTGGGTAATATGGGCAGTGGTATGGTTGCCAATTTGCTCAAGAAAGCATTTGATGTTTCGGTCTACGACATCCAACCGGACAAAGCAGAAGCCTTAATCGCAGCGGGAGCAAGTTGGCGCAATTCCATCCCAGAGGTAGCAGGTGATGCTGATGTGATAATGACCAGTCTGCCAGGGCCAAAACAGTTAGAAGCAGTTATGTTAGGTGATACTGGAGCGATCGCCCATGCTCGCCCTGAAACAATTTGGCTCGATACTGGAACCAATTCCATCGAAATTATGAACAAGATTTCTGCCCTTGCATCCGAACAAAAAATTGACTCGATTGCAGCCCCTGTGTCTGGAGGGGCAGCAGCAGCTCAGACAGGCACAATGTCAATGTATGTGGGCGGAAATCAAGAAACCTTTGACAAAATTAAAGGGATATTGGAAGCCATTGGTTCTCAGATTTATTATGTCGGACCACTTTCCCATGCCATCCTTTCCAAATTGCTGATTAATTATCTTTGCTTCATCAATACTAAAGCCCTAGGGGAAGTGCTGTCTTTGGGACAAGAAGCAGGAATTGAACCCAAACAACTCACGAACATGATTCAAGCAGGTTCGGGTAGTAGCTGGGTCGCGGAAAAATTGCTTCCCTCTATATTAGAAGGTAATCCCGGTCCAGCATTTACATTGAACTTAGCTCACAAGGATGCTTGTTTGGTTAATGAACTCAATCAAAGCTTTAAAACCTCTCTAGAGTTTTCAGAACGTCTATGTGAGGTATTACAACAGGCTTGTACAACCTATGGTGGTGATAAAAGTTTTACTCAGATGATGGATTTGCAGTAGTAATAAGAAAGCGATGAGTAATAGCCATTTGGTGATTGACCTTTCCCAAGAATACCAAATCTCAAAAGTCCAACAAGACCAGAGAAAACTGTTTATCTATTGGGGCGACGGTCATCGAAGTACCTTTCACTATATTTGGCTTCGGGACAACTGTTATTGCTCTGGGTGTGGGGATCCCAAACATGGCGAAAAGCGTTTTCGGCTCGTTGATGTTCCAATAGATATAGAACCCCTGTCAGTTCGTTGGGATAGTGGCAACGCACTGGAAATAGTATGGCAACCCGATAGTCACAAAAGCATCTATAATGCTCAGTGGTTGCGAGAGCACTGCTATTCTGCTACCGAGAGAGAGCATCGTCAGCATCGACCTATTCTTTGGGATAGCAACATTGTTACTAACCTGCCCCAGATTG
>NZ_JAAHHW010000042.1 GCF_010692325.1 Moorena sp. SIO3I8
ACCCATGGTCTAGTCACACCCCACTCTAGAGGCTATTAAATTATATTAACACAAATATGATTAATCTAGAATTGCCAAAAGAATAAGAAAAGGTAGTGTTTTTTGTTGGTCTCGCTAACCCCACCTATAATCTTCGATTTAGGTGGGGTTAGCGAGACATTTTGTTCAAAGGGGGAAATCATTCCTTTGGTTGCACCTGGGATCTGGCAAGTCTGTCAAGGTATTGTTCAACTGATTGACACTCCCCGCCCTGGAAGGACGGGGATTCTTGCTTCCACGGGGTGACTTGTTATCCCTTGCCGGAGCCAGGAAAAATAGAGGTCTCCTTGGAGACGAAACCTTAGAATAGTGGAGCCTTACTACAAAACCTTTCCCCTATGCTGCATAACCGACCGACTATAAAGGCTCCACTATTCTTACGGTAACTTTAAATCCACAAGCGTATTTAGTCTTCCGACTTGGGTTTCGGTGTGCCCCACCGTACCTTTTCAAAATCTATTTAACTAGATACTTTTTTATCTAAATCTTTCATAAACATTTAAGTCGTTAGACCCAATTACGCAATATGTACGCTCTACATATTTTTTACGTTGCCTACTTATGTTTAGACAGTATCTAGCTACTACAGTCTATTGATTATACTTTTAGTGTAGCACACAAGGTGCCAACTTTCAATCCCATTGTCTATTAGAATTGCCGTCGAACGAAGGACGGGGCTTTAGACCCATTTTTTTGGTAAAATTAACCTTGATGGAGAGGAAGTGCTACTAGGTTGGGCATTGCCCGATACCTCCTTCCGGATTGGGTTGGCTGCTCTAGAGACCTATCAGGCTCAAGCTTTATCCGAAGTGCATCTTAAATGGTTTTCGATGATTGAATTGGAAGCGTCCCCTCATCTATCTCATACCCTATTCAATCAGCTAGGTCACAGGATACAACAGACAGAAGCACTTTTAGCGATCGCTGGACTGCGCCGAGTGGAAGACCGCTTGCAGCAGTTATTATTCTTGTTGAAACAGGAAATGGGGGAGCCAGTTCCCTCGGGAACTCGCTTGAGTGTGCCCATGACCCATCAGAATCTAGCTAATGCCATCGGCACCTCTCGGGTCACAGTGACTAAAACTCTAGGAGAACTCCATAACCGTGGTGTGATTACATTTGACAGAGACCGTCACATCATTGTCAAACATGGTATAATATGTAATTATTTCTGAAGCTAACTTGAAGCTAGTACTGAGTGCTGATTAGTGTGCTGATTACTGATTTTGTCAGTGTGGCAAGGGGTTTTTAGGCTTTGTTGTCAGGTTTGTTGCTTGTGCCTGACTCAAAAGTACTTGTGTTGCTCAAAGCGCTTCATGCTCGGTCGTGCAATGAATTTCACTGGTCTGGGAGTTGCAAGCGGGAAAAGTGGTAAATAGCAACTCTGAGATCGGAATAGTAAAATAATACTAAAATTAAGTGGTATAAATATAGATTCATAGCTGAAAAGCAGTTATTTATGCCTCTTGATAAATTAGTTTTAGAATTCTTAAGAAACCCCCTCTTCCAACTGGGAGGAGAGTCTGTATCTATTCTCACCATACTTCAATTAATATTTTTATTTTTAACGGCTAAATTTATAATTCAAGATTTCAAAAAAATCCTGAATTATAAACTACTTAATAAGCTAGTTAATGATCAAAAAAAAAGAGAGTTTATTTCTAAATTAATTAGTTATATACTTTTACTTATACTGGTATATATTATTGATGATCAAGGTGGTTTAGAACTCATTGAATTCACCATTTTTAAAGTAGGTAGTACTGAATTATCTATTAAATCACTAATCAAATTAGTACTATCTTTAATGATAGTAATTTTTCTTGCTAGTAGCCTAAAAAACTTTCTCAAACAACAGCTACTTCCCCAAATGGGGATTGACGAAGCTAATCGAGCAGTCATCGCTACAATCATCAGCTACGCATTTGGGATATTAGGCATTGTAATTGTTCTGAATAATAACTTTGAATTGGGGTCATTAGCCGTTATTGCTGGTGGCTTAGGGGTTGGAATTGGTTTTGGACTACAGGATATAACTAAAAACTTTATCAGTGGTGTGACATTACTATTAGAACGAACAATAAGAGTTGGTGATTTCATTGAATTTGATGGGTTATCCGGATATGTTAAAGAAGTCTCCATGCGGTCTACAATCATCCGCACAAGGGAGGGGGGAGATGTAGTAGTTCCTAACTCTCATCTGGTGGAAAACCGAATGCTTAACTGGACTTTTGACAGCTATAAAGCCCGTATACACATACCTGTAGGAGTCGCTTACGATAGTGATCCAGTATTAGTGACAGAAGTCCTGTTAAAATCTGCTTATTTAGAACCATCCGTCTTATCTGAACCGACACCAAGAGTTCTTTTTAAAGGGTTTGGTGATAGTGCTTTAAACTTTGAACTTCGGGTATGGGTCAATCGAATTGATCAAGAACCTTTTATAAGAAGTTCTTTGAATTTTATTATTGAATATAATTTACGTCAGCAGGGACTCTCAATTCCTTTCCCTCAAAGGGATTTCTGGCTGCGCAACCCTGAAGCCCTGATGGGGAGAGAGATTCACCGCCAAAATCTTGAAACTATTGAAGAAACTATTGAACAATCAACTCAGCAGCCATTCAAAGTTAAAACACCTAGACCTTTAGCTTTACGTGACTTACTACGACAGGTCGATTATTTTAAAAATTTTACTGAATTAGAACTAAGACAATTAATTGAAATTGGATACCGAAAGCGCTTACGTGCCTCAGAGATTTTATTTCATGAAGGGGACCCTGGAGATGCGTTTTATATTATCCTAGCTGGTTCTGTCGAAGTCTTTGTAGAGAGGATTAACAAAACTCTTAATAGTCTTCAGGCAGGTCAATTTTTTGGGGAACTTTCGTTAATGTTAGGCGTACCAAGAACAGCATCAGTTAGAGCGTTAGAAGAGTCACTATTATTTGTAATTAGCAATAAAGGTTTTAAACAACTATTGCAGGACTATCCAGATCTATCTGAGATCATTGTCCAGGAATTAGGCAAGCATCAGGAAGAATTAGCTGAGCGACAAAAACAGATGCGGAAAATGGGGTTGTTGGATGCAGCAGAAGATGACAGAAATCTTGTAGCTTGGGTTCGCAAGCGACTCAAGAGGCTTTTTAGTCTTTAATAAGCTGTTCAGCATTTAGATTGGGATACCTAAATTGCTCAAAGGGAACTTCGGATCAGCGGATCTGGGAACAGGGAAAAACCAATTTAAATGCGCATCAGCTTAGCAGGATCAGTTTGTTGAGTGTTGAGTGTTGAGTATTGAGTGTTGAGTGTTGAGTGTTGAGTGTTGACAGTATGATGGAATCAAATGTCAACAGAAAACTATTTAGCTTAGCCGTCACCAAACCTTATTTATGGCTAAACCGAAACCAATTCCAGCGATTACTCTGCCACCAGCTGCAAATCCTGAGCAGGAAGGTGAATGGTTACGAGAAACTCTTGCGCAATGGCTAGATCAAGAGTTTCTCCCAGAAGCAATTAATCAAACGATTGCACAACGAGCAGCCCAGATTTTCGTCCGTCAACGGATGGAAGGAGAAAATGATTTGGGTTCACTTGTGATTGCTATTGTTACAGAAATGCAGTCGTTTGACTTTCGAGAAAGTTTTTACGGCGAATTTGCGATCGCTAACGCTGTCAGTGACCTACTCTTACAAAGTCTTGGCATTGACCGCTGTTGTGGGCAGTAGATGTTTCAGGTTGAACGCGAACGCGTGGCCTATTGGCCAAGGTTTTAAGGTTGAAAGTTCCCAGAGCGTCATGCAAGGGCCCGTTGAAGCTCAAGGCAGAGTGGCTATGCTCCTCTTCAGTAGGAAAACCCTAAGGGTAGACTCGGGTATGTCAGACAACCTAAAACCTTCAACCAGTTAACCTGCAACCAGTTAACCTGCAACCAGTTAACCTGCAACCAGTTAACCTGCAAACAATTAACCTACCAGCTTGATTTAACCACACCTGGCAATAGACCTTGGTGTGCCCATTCCCGCAAGACATGGCGAGATAGTCCAAAGTCTCGGTAGTAACCTCGAGGACGCCCTGTAACCCAACAACGGTTCCGCACACGGCAGGGGGCGCTGTTGCGGGGGAGCTGTTGTATTTTCCGGTGGATCTCTAACCTTTCTCGTTGAGTCGCAGCATTTTTAAACTCTTCCTTGAGCGCCTCCCGCTTAGCTGCGTACTTTTCTACCATTTTTTTGCGCTTTTTTTCGCGCTCAATCATTGATTTTTTAGCCATTAATTCTCGAAATTCTATTCTTTAACAAGACATTGTCTTTTTATCTTATCCGATCAGCTTAATTAGTTTGCCCGCTATCTGTTGTAGTAGTCGTTACCTCAGGCAGATCGGCACTGGCACATAAGTCCGCCAAAACACAAGCATCACAATCAGGTTTTCGGGCTTTACAAATTGCCCTACCATGATAAATCAGCCGAATCGACCAGTTTTCCCAATCCTCCTGGGGCAAAAGCCCCATTAAATCTCGCTCAATCCTGATCGGATCGGTGTGTTCTGTCAATCCTAGACGCTGACTGAGACGCTTGACGTGAGTGTCTACCGTGACTCCCTGGTTAATACCATAGGCATGGGCAAGTACTACATTGGCGGTTTTACGAGCCACTCCAGGCAACTTGAGGAGTTTGTCCATTTGTTTCGGTACCTGACCACCGTATTCCTTAACAATCATGCGGCAGGCACCTTGAATATTTTTCGCCTTATTACGATAAAAGCCAGTAGAGCGCACTAAAGTTTCCAAGACTTCTATATCAGCACTAGCGATCGCAACAGCATCAGGAAACTGGCGAAACAACCCTGGTGTTACCTGATTCACACGTTCATCGGTGCATTGAGCTGAAAGAATGGTTGCCACCATTAACTGTACTGGCGTTTCGTAATTCAGTGTGCAGGTGGCGTCCGGATAGAGTCGCTTAAGGCGAATTAGAATCTCTAGGGATCTTTGCTGCTTGGCAGACCATTTACGGGTAATACTCATGGGTTGGAAGGTTGGAAGGTTGGAAGGTTGGAAGGTTGGAAGGTTGGAAGGTTGGAAGGTTTAAAGGTTGGAAGGTTGGAAGGTTGAACGTTGGCTAGATAAGCGCCAGTTAAAGGTTAGAAGGTTGGAAGGTTGAACGCGCACGCGTGGCCGCAAGGCCAATGTTGAGAAGATCGAGGGTAAATCTCTTCTGAAGCTATACCAGTAAAACCCACAGGATCAACTAACCTAGGTCAATAAATCTTTGAACCTCTAACCTGCAACCTCTAACCTGTAACCTGTAACCTACAACCTGTAACCTCTAACCTGTAACCTCTAACCTGCAACCTCTAACCTGTAACCTGTAACCTGCAACCTGTAACCTCTAACCTGTAACCTCTAACCTCTAACCTGTAACCTGCAACCTACAACCTGTAACCTCTAACCTGCAACCTGTAACCTATAACAACCAAACACGGGTTACTGGAATAAGTTTTGTACCCAAACCAGGTTAGCTGTATCTCGAATAATCAAGAAAACACCTAAACCCAGAAGCAGCACTAGCCCAGTTTGCATAATATTCTGCTGTACTTCCATGGGCAAGGGCTTACCTCGAAGTCCTTCAATCAGTAAGAAAGCCAGCTGACCACCATCAAGGGCTGGTAGGGGCAAAATATTAATAATCGCTAGATTTATACTAATCAGAGCTGCAAACTGTAAAAGATTGACAGCATTGGAACGAGCAATATCGGCTCCAATCGCCACAATTGCCACTGGACCTGACACTTGTTCCGCCGTTTCGCCAAAATTACTCAATAGCTGACCAAAGCCTTGCAGGGTTAAGACTGTAATGCGTTGATATTCTTCGGCACCACGACTGAATACCTCCAGCAAACTACCAGCACGTTTACGCACTTCCTCTCCATTGGGAGAGAGTTGTACACCAATTTTTCCTTTACCATCTATCCCTAGTTCCGGAATCACCTTCAACAGTAGCGTTTGTTTTTGACGCTGAATCCGCATTTGAAGGGGCTGGTTGGGATGATTTTGAATCGCTTTCATCAGGAAAGTAATCCCTTCCGGGTTTGCTTCCAACCCTTGACCATCTACGGCGAGAATTATGTCTCTTGGTTTGATACCTGCTTCTGTAGCCACTAAACTGCTTTCTGGGGCAAGTTGAGGCACTACCACACCCGGTTGGTAGTTGAATTGCGAGATGCCAACCATTCCTACCTGAGCCACAAGCAGGAAGTAAGCAAAGACCAAGTTAGCAATGACACCAGCACTAATCACAATTGCCCGGTCTAGAATCGGTCGGTTGCGGAGCAAATTGGGGTCATTGGGGGGAATATCGCTATCGGGGTCATCATCAGGAAAACCCACAAACCCCCCTAGGGGAATCGCTCGCACTGCATACTCAGTTTCTGGACCCTGATATTTCCATAGAATTGGACCAAAGCCAAGAGAAAAGCGATTGGCATAGATTCCTTGCAGACGAGCTGCCATAAAATGACCCAGCTCGTGAACAAGAATCAAGACTGCCAAAACTGCAATCGCCGCCAAAATTGACATATAAGTGAAGAATTTATTTAATGTAATGTTAACTTCATTTTTCTATTGTATAGGCATTGCAATTAGGCTCTAGGCTCTAGGCTCATGGTATTACAACAGATCTCGCCCCATATAAGGCTGTAGAGCCTCTGGTATCTTAACCGTTCCATCGGGTTGTTGATAATTTTCCAGAATGCCTGACATAGTACGCCCCACTGCCAATCCTGAGCCATTGAGAGTATGAACAAAGTTAGTGCCTTTTTTGCCGGACTCTTTGAAACGAATCCTACCCCGCCGTGCCTGGAAATCAAAGCAATTAGAGCAACTGGAAATTTCCCGATATGTACTTTGCGAAGGCAGCCAAACTTCTAGGTCATAGGTTGTAGCGGCTGAGAAACCTATATCCCCTGTACACAGTTCTACAGTCCGGTAGGGTAATTTCAAGGTTTCCAAGATCGCCTCAGCATTCTTAAGCAGCTTCTGATGCTCTTCGGAGGAAGTACTCGGCTCAACAATTTTCACTAGCTCAACTTTATTAAACTGGTGTAGTCGAATTAGACCCCGGGTATCCCGCCCATAGCTACCCGCTTCCCGGCGAAAACACGGGGTGAAGGCACAGAGATTAATGGGAAGTTGGGATGCTTCGAGGATTTCATCTCGGTAGAGATTGACCAATGGGACTTCTGCTGTGGGTGCTAACCACAAATCATCATCAGAGCACTTGAAGCTGTCCTCGGCAAACTTGGGCAACTGACCGGTAGCGGTTAGGGATTCACTGTTGATCAGTACCGGTGGCATCACTTCGGTATAGCCAGCAGCAATTTGCTGGTCAAGCATGAAGTTAATCAGTGCTCGTTCCAAAGCAGCACCAGCCCCGATCAATGTCACAAATCGACTCTGAGCGATTTTCACCCCTCGCTCAAAGTTAAGAATGCCGAGTTTTTCGCCAATTTCCCAATGGGGTAGAATCGGAAAATCCTTGGGAATGTACTCATCACCCCAGCGATGGATTTCCACATTTTCCGCTTCACTCTTGCCAATCGGTGTGGATTCCCAGGGCAAGTTGGGCAGGGATAGCAAGAGGGTGTTCAGCTGGTCTTTTAGGTCTTTTTCCTGGGGTTCCAGTTCGCTCAACTTAGTTTTGATTTGGTTACCCTCTTCCTTGAGCGACTGAATTTCTGGGCTTTGTGGAGGACTACCCGATTTGATTTTTTGACCAATCAGCTTACCAATTTCATTACTACGAGCCTGCAACTGGGTGCGGGATGTTTCCAGCTCCCGCTGACGCTGGTTCAGTTCCAGAATTGGTTGTAGGTCATATTGATTGACACTACGTCGGTCGAGTAGTTCTTGAACCTTTTGTGGATTTTCCCGAATTTGCTTTAGGTCAAGCACGAGTTTTCTCTACTAAAATGGCGCGATCGCATGATCGGTACTCATCTGAGCAACATGGATCTAACTTCACCAATGTGCCACAGTTTTCTTGCCAACGGCAATTAACTTCTGCTGGGAGTCGGGAGTCGGGAGTCGGGAGTCGGGAGTAGGGGAGTAGGGAGTAGGGAGTAGGGAGTAGGGAGTAGGGAGTCGGCTGGTGAGCTGGTGAGCTGGTGAGCTGGTGAGCTGGTGTGAGGTATGTTGGCTAGCGACTGACTCGATTAAATAGCCACAGTGAAATCGCTATGCCAACAAAATTAGCAAAAATAGTGTTGATGTTTGCCTGCACAACAAACAGGTCTATCGGTGGAACATCATTACAAGCCAACCCAACTGAATTTTGTTGCTCAGCTAGAGCTAGGGCTACAAGGCTGCCTATGACTGCAAATGAGCCAATGATGGTCAATAACATTCCTACTAAACTCACAATCAAGCCCAGCCTAATCGTTTGAAGGGTTTGAGCTTTGCTTGGTATGTCTGACCCATTGGCAGCTAGCAGCCGACTAGCGATTCCAGTGTAACGGTAGGCAAAATAAATGCCTATACCTAAAGCCACTAGTCCACAAACTACGAAAAAAAGACCGAAGCCGATTCCTTGACCCGCTTGATTGTCAGGTTGAGGGCTGGCAAGGGTAAACCCTGCAAACACTAAAATCAGGGTAGAAATCACCCCTAGGATTAACTGAGTCCAGAAGGAAATCCAACCGAATCTGCGCAGCGTTAGGGCAATTTTTTGACGAGCTGGTGGGATGGAACTGTCAGGTATCTCTCGCATGGGGGCTGTGTCCCTTGAGTAATCACTTTTGAAGCGCCTACCACGCGCTCCGCAACGCGAAAAGACGTAGGGCTAATCTTGGGGTGGAAGCTAAACACCCTTGTTGTCGGTCGGGGGGGTCAGCAACCAACTTTATTGTGACAAGGATTGATCACACTCGCAATTCATCCCCAGCTAAATCGCAGATAAAGCCCTGAGGTAATGTGGGAACCGTTAATTTGCTAAAAAACCTGCCTGAATGGGTCCTATGTGAGATGAGCCACATTAATGGTTCACTTTTGTGTTACACTAACTCCCACTTACACCAACCGCCACTTACACCAACCCCCACAAAAATTATTAAGCTTTAACGGATTTAAATTGTGAATGGCGGTTTATGGGGGGATGGGGAGATGGGGAGATGGGGAGATGGTAGACTGGCTTGTGCACAAGTGGCAAGATCTGAAATTTAAATGGATATTAGCTTAGATATTCATCCCTCCATGCCCCCATCCTTCCATCCGAGATCATCCTCTCTAGCTCGCATCAATGAAATTGGTGTTACTCGTCTGTCTTGTCTTCCTTCCCGATGTTACCCTTGATAGTCGGTAGTTTTGGATAACGGTTTCGAGCAATTATTAAAGTTGATCTTTACTTTTTAGGTGTGTTAAGTCCAAAATTCATTAAACTTTCATCAAATTAGGGAGGTATTTAAACCCTACGCCAGAGATTTTTAAGTTATAAATTGTGATAGCGATGTACCTACCCAGGTTAGTCGTTTCAAGAAAACTCACTGCAAAACGCGCGTGAATTTCCCAGGGTGCCTCCAACCATGACTATTTGCCAGAAAACCCTCTAATCCCATCTAGAATAACTGGGAATTCCAACTACATATGCAGATGAAATTCGAAGATATCTATAGCTTTTTCCAAGATCCTCCGCCCAACTATCTCAATAAAGAATTAGCGGTATGCTATGTGCTATCGGTGTTGTTGCAAGGAGAGTCTTATGGAACACAACTGATCCAACAACTGGAACAAGAATACCCCACCTATCGACTCTCAGATACTGTCCTCTACAGTGCACTGAAGTTTCTTGAAGAAAAACAGGCAATTTCAGCGTACTGGCAAAAAGTAGAAGGAAGAGGACGCCCACGCAGGATGTATCAAATCTGCCCAGAGTGGCAGGAGAAAGCTATAGAACTTGCCAGTTTTTGGCATAACTATATGGCTGAGGAAACAGTGGGGAAATTTCAGCCAAGGACTCCCTGCCACCAGTCTGTTGTTGAGTCAGTTAGGTAGGGAAGTAGCAATTTATTCCAGGGTGCTGTCTTTGAAAACCCTGGTGGCATCCCAGAAGTCAGGTTATGCATTGTTTTGCCCAGATGTGAATTCAGGGCGTGCTACCTGCTAGCCATCTACCCACACCAGCATCTTACAGCCTCTAGCTAGTGGGTACCGACGAGCTAAACTGACCATTAGTGTCTCATACATTGTAAAGTAGTAGCAAAGGATGTGTATTTTTATAGTTAATATTCAGTGAATACAACTATTCTTGCTTCTACACTTTTGCTAACCCTTTTATTGGCAGTAGGTTTGTTTTTCTTTATTCGAGCCTCTGTGAAAGACCGAATACAACAAGTGAAGCTAGCTTCCCCAGAAACAGAAGAATCGCTTCTAAACCAGTTGAAGCAATATTTTGATCAAAGAGCCTACCAGGTGGCGGCGGTGGATGCTGCCACCAATCAAGTCACGTTCCAGGGGATAGTCCGACCGAGTTGGTTTCTGGCTATCTTTTTAACCGTCCTAGCTGCCTGTGGTATAGTCTGCTTATCTCTAGTGCTCTCTATTTTGTTTCCGACTTTGACTAAGGTGTTTTTGGGGCTAGTGGCACTAGCTCCCGCAGCGGGCCTTTTTTATTGGAAAAAAGCTGAGCGACTCGAACAGGTATCTCTGAAATTAGAATCAGCGTCTACCCAAGCCCCTGGGGATCAAGCTGCTGCGGAGCAATGTTTGGTTATAGTCACTGGCCATCGCGATGAACTAATACAACTTCAACAGTCCCTCAAACTAAAACCCTTGTTGTAAGCAAGCAGGGTTTGACATCTTCCCCCACTATAAGCAGAATAGGTAAATAAACCCAAGATACTTAGCCCTCCTCAAGCCTTAGAGTTTGAGGAGGGCTAAGTAAAAGCACTTTCAATAAATATTACCAGTAAGGTTTCAGCGGCTACGAGCGGCAACCCCTACCTTTTTTAAGGGAGAGTTGATTAATCGCAAACTGGGAAACAGAAAATGATTTTCTTCCACATATTGGGCACCGAAGAGCCCTTTTTCTGCCCAGAAATAACGGTCTGTGGTATGCTCGTTACGTTTGACCAGTAGTAGGGCAGGTGGAACTATCCCTTGTGATCGAATGTATGCCCGTGCTGCTGTAACCGGTTTATACTCGCCACTTTCTAGATTGTACTGAGGTACATGCTCAAGTATCTTTCGCCCTTCTTGGCGGCGGCGACTCTTACGCTTACGTCTTCTTGCCAACCTTTTTACCTCCTCTTTTTGCTGGCAATTGTAAAGATAGTTACAAAAGCCGTCGAAATTATATCGACTCTTTCTAAAAATATCAAGCTCTTGTCATAGAACTAAACAACCCGGCTGAAACCTTTGACAGCAATACTTTAGGGGATTTTCCGTTTCCTCATTACCTCCGGAAAATTAATACAAAAATTTAATAGTTTTAATAAAACTTAAATATAATTAGAAAAAATAGCCTTAAACTCATCTCACAATTACACTGATCAGGTGATGGGGTGATGGGGTGATCAGATGATCAGGCAATGGATGTAACAGATATTTGCCAGAGGTCTAATCACTAATGACTGATGACTAAGGCATAATAGTCAATTGTGTGACATCCTCCTAAACTAACCTTCGGTATAGTGTAGGCTTCCCATCCTCACAAACGGGTATTCCTGCCCCAGATGATTAAACACCTTTGCGCCACTTATCTAGGATTTCTCCCCCGACAGATCGACTTGACAAGCGGTTTCCGTTCCCCGAATTGTCCACGGGTACTAATTCCAATCCTCGCCATCTAATCATCTGAGCGGCGGCATGATCTCTGTGAGTTGTGTAGCCGCATTCAGGACAAAAATGTTCTCTGACCCTCAAGTCTTTCTTGACCGTTGCCTGACACTCAGGGCAAGTCTGACTGGTTCCACGGGGGTCTACTCGTTTAAAGTAGCATCCCCGTTTCCAGGCTACCCACTTGAGAAGATCTAAGAATTGACCGAATGAAGCATCAATACAGTCAAACCTCAACATCCCTCGATTGAGTCCTACTGTGTTGAGGTCTTCTGCAAAGATTGTCTGAGCTTGGTCACAGAGTAAATGGGCTGTTTTCAGATGAAAGTCTTTGCGAGTATTCGCTATTTTTTGATGTAGTCTGGCCACCTTCAGTTGTGCCTTTTCCCAGTTATTAGAACGCTTTTGCTTTCTAGCTGCTCTGCGTTGCAGCAATTCCAGCTTGCCTTGCAGTGACTTGAAAAACTTAGGCCGTTCAACTGTGAAACCGTCTGAAGTTGTCAGGAATTTCTCTAACCCAAGGTCGATTCCGATTGCCCTGCCTACAGCAGGGTGATCAGGAATATCGACATCCAGTGCCATCGATATAACAACATACCATTGTGTCTGTCTAGCTTTAGCCAAGACTCTAACCTGTTTGACCTGGAATCCTTCGGGGATTTCCCGATGGAGCCGAATCGGAACTAAGCCAATCTTGAGGTGCGACCCGTGGCGAATTTAATTCGCCAACGGAAAGCGCACCTCGTTGGAAGTTTGATATGTGCATTACTGACTGGATTAGATTTGAATTGAGGAAACACAAATGATTTGTATTGCCCGCGTTTCTTGAATCTAGGAAACCCAAACCCTCTAGACTGCATTGCTTCCCATGAGTCATGTAACCGCCTAACGGTTGTTTGCAAAACTTGGGAATGCACCAAAGCTAGAAATGGGTTGGTTTTCTTGGCCTTGGGTAGATTGTTTTGTTGACGGTGATAACTAGGAAACGGTGTATCGGCAGGAATGATGTATTCCTTGTCAATGGAACACCTATCCACAGGACATTTACGACTAGCAATCCAGTCTTTCAACTCCCTCAATGAGTAGTTATAGACTCGTCTACAAGTCTCAAGCCAGTCTTTGAGGATCTGTTGTTGATCCTGACTGGGATAAATCCTGTATGTGTAGTTCATCATCAACATAGCCCCTATTCTACCACACTGAGGTGACAATGGTAAATGCTTATAGGGTGGGCATCGAACCCACCCGCTCAGCCTGGGGGAGTCCATGTATCCCCCAGACCCCCTCGCTAGTTAAGGGGTTCGACATTATAGAAGGAAAGCTGATAGTGGCTTAACTTCCAGTAGGATTAACCCAGATCACTCATCTATTGCTCATGTTCACTCGCGTCAGTTCAGAATTTGTCTCCCTGTGTCGAAACCAAGTGGCTTTATTAACCCAAGGACTGGGAGCAGCTAGTGGTGCTGTATATTTAACGGAAGAATTCGTTGAGGGCAATCAGGCAAAGCTAATTCCTGTGGTAGTTTATCCGGAAACAAGTACCGTGTGGGATATGAGTGATCCTGACTGGGTTTTGCCACAGAAAATAGGTGAGATTGATCAGATTCCTCGATTATCCAGCAGCTTACCTCGGCTACTCCCTCAGGGAAATAACCAAGAGCAAGATGTGGGTTCAACCTCTTTTGACTGGACAGAAAATTCCCTACAGCAGCAGCACCAAATCGTTTTACCTCTAATCCATGAAGGGATAGTGATGGGGTTATTGGTGAGTGCTCGTGATGATAGACCTTGGAATCACACAGAACAGGCAAGTGTGGAACGCATTGCTAGAACCTTAGCGATCGCATATGTCATAGAACAGCGTCAAGGTTGGTTTGAGCAGCAGTTGACTCAGCAAAGACGTCTACAGGCAAAACAACGGGATATGCTTGATGATCTGCTGCATCAATTTCGTAATCCCCTGATGGCCTTACGAACCTTTGGGAAGCTATTGCTGAAGCGACTGGTACCAGGAGATAAAAACTATCCAGTGGCTTCGAGCATTATACGAGAAAGCGATCGCTTACAGGAGTTGCTGCAACAGTTTAATGCTTGCCTGGACATGAACCAAACCGATACAGCATCCCTAACGTTACCTGTAGCTACGGCTGAGGCTTCCTCATCCCCAGAATCAGATGATCTTGGGGAGATTTACCCAACTAGTCACTCCGAACCACACTCCACCCCAGGGGAATTTCCCCTACTCACGGACAAAACTCTTCCTTTGGAACTGTTTGCGGTCAAGGATGTCTTAGAACCCTTGCTTATATCTGCTGACGCTATTACTCAAGAGGCTAATTTGGAGTTGCATTGCTCTATTGCCCCCGACTTACCTTTGGTGAAAGGGAATCCTAAGGCTTTACGGGAAGTGTTGAGTAATTTGATTGACAATGCTTTGAAGTACACCCCAGCTGGGGGAAAAATTGATATCCAAGTTGGTGTTGGACAATGGCTTGATCATGGTGATGCTATAGCGATCGCAATTAGTGATACTGGTCCAGGTATTGCTCCAGAAGACTTAGACCATCTGTTTGAGCGACATTATCGGGGAGTTCAAGCTAATGGTCCTATCCCTGGCACTGGTTTAGGATTAGCGATCGCAAAAGAACTCATGGCATACATGCAGGGTGATATTGAAGTTTTGAGTCCTGCCAAACTACTATCGACTGAGGAAAATGGGGAATTATCCATTAGTCATGGTCAAGATAACTCAAGCATGGGAACAACCTTTATCGTTTGGTTGACTTACGCTCAGTAGCCCTCAGTACATAGTTGTTGTTGACCGTTGAGAGGTTGGCTCTGATTGGTTAATCTATCATCCTCTCAACAGTTAACTGTCCACATATCTAGTTACTGACTGGTAATCACCAGGTCAGAGTCGATGGTAAGCTGTAAGTCGGTTTCTGGTTCAACCATAAATAGGTCAACGCTGCTGCTACCGAATAAACGTTTGCCGATATTTAAAGCGATGCCAGAACTAACTCCGATCAAGATTTCTTCTGTAGCGATCGCACGGTCACCGGTAACGGCAGAGATAGCAGCGGCGGCAGCGGTACCAACTGCTGCATCTTTTAGGATACTCCCTGGATTGCTACCCTTGCGAATAGTTTCAGTGGTGGTAATTTCCTCAGAGGTGGCATTAAAGGATAGGGTTTCACCATTGATCAACAGCTGCTGAGCTACAAACTGAGCTCCCTCTTTTGTAGCACGGAGTTCGCCAACCACTTCACTACCAGCAGGAATCAGCAACTTGCCCTCATCAGCAGTGGTAATGTTTAGATCCACTGTCAGGGTTAGGGGAATAGTTTCCTCTTGGGCGAGCAGAATTTTATCTTTTTTGTACTTAACCGGAATAGAAGTACCTGCAGGAATTGTGAAGGCTACAGGTGCTGGATTGGGATCGATAATGTATTGGGAGCTAATCACTGGGGCTTGTTCTGTTGCCACCAGCGCTTGGTACATAAAAGCTGCAACTTCTGCACGAGTTGCATTCCGAGTCGGATTGAGAAAGGCAACGTTAGGATAATTAACCACCAAACGATTTTCTGTAGCAGCAGCGATGGGAGCACGGGCAAAGTTAGAAATTTGGCTGCCGTCCCGGTAGAAACTGACCAGTTCTGAGGTAGAACCGCTGGAAGAGAAATTCAGTCCATTAGAAAGGGCTACTAAAACTTGTTCGCGGGGAATATTTTGTTCAGGTCTAAAGATATTACCAGGGTAACCACTCAGAAATCCGGTTTGGTAGGCTTCCTGAATGGCAGGATTTGCCCAGTAGTTGGAAGCAACATCCACGAAACTGTTGCCACCGCGAATGGCGGGTTTATTGAAATCTTGATTTGCTTTACGTAGCATTGCCGCAAACTGAGCGCGGGTCACTGGTGCATTTGGTCTGAAGGAGCCATCAGGAAATCCGGCAATAATACCGCGCTGGGATAATTCTCCAATAAAGTCACTTGCCCAGTAGTTGGATGAAACATCGATAAAGTTAGTGCTTTGGGCAAAAGACGGAGCAGGTGCGACTAGGGGAGCCATGGTGGTGGCGGTGAGTCCAAGGGCTAAAACAGCAGCAGTTCCTGATTGAAAATGATTTAGGTTAAGCATGGAAGGCATTCTATTAAATTAATGTGTTCTTAAGTAAATAGAACCAATCAGATGCTAGATGTTCCTAGGTTCACTAAAATTGTTTTTTTTGCTCAAAATAAGCAAAAAAAACCATATTATGCCTGTTTAATAGCAATAAGTTCGGCACAATCTGAGTAATTTGACGCTAGTAACATTGGATGAGTTGCCAACCACTTGCCAGATCAAAAATTGTCACATCAGCCCAAGGGTGTCGGGTGACCGGTTGACCGGGTGTGGCCTGTAGTAGACCGGTCCCAAGCGATACCCTACAGCTAGAGTTGCTGGGTAAGTCCTGAACTTTTCAGGACTGATTACTCAACACTGACCCACTGACGTACTGATGCAGTAATCATTCACTAAACTGCTTATCAATCCACCGGCGGTAAATTTTTTGAATTGCTTTGAGTACTTTTTGACTACTCGACTGCTTAGATGGACTGCTGGGGTCGAGTAACTGCAAGCGATTCAGAAGTTTGGCTTCTTCTGTGTCTACCAGCCCATCGCTATAAATTAAGGCACTGAGGGCTTCAATCAAGCGCTGATAGTCTTCTGGACTAGGGCGATCGCCTAAATACTGTTCCACCCAACTGTAGCATTCATCTGCTGACACAGCTTTGAGTTCATACAGTAACGGTTTAATCTCTGGGTCGTCAGCAACTCCATATTCCTTGGCGACTTTATACAGATATTCCCGTTCCTCTGCCTGAACTTTACCGTCTATCCAGGCGGCACCGATTAAAATTTTGAGCAACTGTTTGACACTAGAATTTGTAACCATGACTTTATCTCTCCAGTAGGGGGGAACCGAACCAATACAGCACTTGTTGCCAATCAACCTTGAATCATCAACAGCTTGCCACGATTAGGGGAAAAGGGAAAGTGGAAAGGGAAGAGGGGGAAGAGTGGGAAGATTGGGGAGACGGAGGAGAACTTTGTCAAAAAACTGGGTTTGTGAAAACTAACTTAGTTAGACCCGTTAATCTAGGTAAGAAACCTGATTTCTTTAAAGCCAATTTTTTTTAACAGAAGTGTCAACCGCTAGTATGTTAGGTTTAGTTCTACCTAACTAATTTAGTTCTTCCTTACACACTTCTGTTAATGGAAATCGATATTGATTACTTAATTCAAGGGTATGCTCAAGGCTATTTCCTGATGGCAGATGATACTGGTAATTTAGGCTGGTACTCAAGCCGCGAACGTGCTATAATTCCTCTGGATGAGCGGTTTCGCTATCCTAAATCTCTGCGTCGTGTCCTAAATCAGGAACGATTTAGTGTCAGTATTAACCGAGACTTTTTAGGGGTAATGACTGGTTGTGCTGACCGTGAAACTACTTGGATTTCTCCAGAAATTAAGGAAATTTATTGGCAATTTTATAAGGCTGGATGGGCCTACAGCTTTGAAACTTGGCAGGGAAATCAGCTGGCAGGAGGAATTTTGGGCATTGTAATTGGTGGAGCCTTCATTGGTGAATCAATGTTTTATCGGATTCCGGATGGCTCGAAGGTGGCGATGGTTAAGCTGGTAGAACGGTTGCGCGATCGCAACTTTTTGCTGTTTGATGCTCAGATGATGAATTCTCACCTAGAACGGTTTGGTGCCTGTACGGTCAATGAGCAAGAGTATAATCTGCTGTTACAGAAGGCAATAGCACAAACCTGTTCGTTTGATGAACCTATCTAACTTAGCTAGGGCTTCTTGCTCCACACAGCCAAACCTCCTCCCCGACCTCTAGCAGCAATGCAACGGTTTTCCACTAGAAAGTAGGTGAAGAATGCTTGTTCTTTTAAGGGTTGCTCATAGAACCTAGTTTCCCGGTCTTGTCCACCTTTAATGTAGCCTTGATAAAGTGTTATACGAGATAAGGATATCCTGATTTGAGTAAAGTCGAAAGCTAAGATATTGGTCTTAGGATAAAACTTCGTAGGACCGGTAAGAACTATCTGAATCGGTCCAAATTGAACAGCATTTTGAACCGTTCCTTGGTCTTGAGAAGACTCTGATGGGGAGTAGGATAGGTGAATTTTGATCCACTTTGGCAGAAATCGTCCACTACCCAAGATCACCCCTGCTCGTTGGCGCGATCGCTTTGTGCCTGTAATAAACCCTAGTCGCCAATTTCCGATCAGTTGTGAATAGCCATAGCTGACTTTGGTTCGTTTAGCAGTTGTCTCTGCCTGAAGTAGTACCTCGACTACAGCTTCAGAGGTCGGTGGTCTCACCGATGGGCTTGTTAAAAACTCAATCGCTTGGTCTAGAGCTGTATCCATTGGTGACATACTCCCACACTCACCTTTTCAGGTTGAGTGTGGGCTTCTTTCCAACTCCAGCTAACGCTTCGGATACTCGGAAAGCTTTACTACCGACGGAATGCCCTACCGCCAACTTTAATATATTGATTGCCGCATTTACATCCCTATCTGCTGTATATCCACAGTGAGGACAAGAATGGATGCGGTCTTTCAACTTCTTGGGTACTTTTGTTCCACAATTAGAACAGTTTTGGCTAGTATTTCGAGGATTCACTGCAACCGTGAGTAACCCAGCATTTATGGCCGTAGGCCACGCTACGCGAACGGCTTTGGTTGACAGGATAGACAGGAATTGACCCCAACCAGCATCCAATACAGATTTGGCCATTTTAGTCTTAGCCAAACCTTTTATGTTCAACTTTTCGTGAGCCACTAGGTCGTGATTGTCTAGAAGCTCTTTAGCTGTCTTAAAATGAAAATCTTTCCTGGTATCAGCTACCTTTTTATGAGCTTTACCCAGTTTAGTTACAACTTTCTTTCTATTGTTACTACCTTTCTTAGATCTGCTGACAGCTTTTTGGATTTTATTTAGTCGCTTTTGAGCTTTCCGATAGTATTGAGGGATTGGCACCTCGGAACCATCGGACTTGACTAAGAACGACTTGAGACCCATATCTATCCCAACAGGGTTAGAAGCGCTATCTACTGGGATAATATCCGGAACAGAATCATCTTGGATTGATAGCGTAACATAGTACCCATCAGCTTTTCGGGTTATAGTGGCTGTCTTTACTTTAAAGCCTTCTGGAATAGGTCGATGATAAATCATTTTGACTTTTCCAAACTTCGGGAGAGTCATAATGTTGCCATTTATAGGATTTTTATAAAGAGAAGGGAATGTAAAAGACTTGTACCTGTTTTTTCCTTTAAACCTCGGCCTGCCGCTCTTTTTTCCGTTACTGTCTCCTTTCAAGAACCGCTTAAAAGCTAGATCGACTCTCTTAACACAGTCTTGCAGGACTTGAGATTGAACCACCTTGTACCAAGGTCTATCCTTCTTTAACTGAGGGAGGGTTTTCTTTTGGTAAAAATAATCAGGATTATTTCTTAAGTCTGGTAAGTAACAAACTAAAGGACAGGAGTTAATAGAACAACGATTTTGCTCGTACCAGTTGAATCTGTCGGCAAGTAAATAATTGTATTGGTGTCGGAGCATGTCCAACCATTTCTCTATTTCTACTTCCTGTGATTTGGTCAACCTTAATCGGTACTGGTACGCTGCTATCATTATTGCTATATCCTATTTCTCGACCTATTCTTAGTATATCATTCGTCTTTACATGTGTCAATGCAAAATGAAAGATAAAAACTTAATGATTAGACTTACCAGCTTTGAAAAAAGGCAACTTCAACAGGAAGCCGTTCGCGTAGCGTGACCTACGGTCAATCGTAGAGGGATGACTTGCTCCGAATTACTCAGGAGCTTAATAGCTCGTTTCCCTGAGCCGAAAGACTCTGTGTAAAATTCATCCCTGGAGACGAAACCTGATTGTTAGTGGAGCCTTAATCAAAAAGTTTTAACCAAAGGTGCGCTTTCCGTAGGCGAATTAAATTCGCCACGGGTCGCACCTCTTTTACTCATAGCCGACTAACCATAAAGGCTCCACTATCCTTACGGTAACTTTAAACGCTCATCCTTGCGGATTGAGACGTGGGGCTTCTTTTACCGGACAGCTAACAAATGTGTTCGCCAAGTGTGGCGCTACCGGGTCAATGCCATGTCTTGATAATCTAATCCGATCTTATAGCCGATCGTTCAAAGTATATCCTAGGGAAACAGTGACATAATAATTGTCTTCAATGGTCAAGTTGACTTCCCTCAAGGTCTTACGAAAGCGGTTCAATATTTCCCGGTTAGCCATTAAGTATTCCCGAGTAACCATAGGTTTTTGGATCGCAATGGTTGTGGCTGGGCTTTTGGCGTTCAGTTCCCTTAAGTATGCCCTATTCCCCGATATTACGTTTCCCGTGGTGGTGGTCAATGCTCAAGTGCCATTGGAGACTGCCGTGGAAACGGAGCAGAAACTGACTCAACCGATTGAGGAAAGGCTTTTGCCTTTGGCAGGACTCGATCAGATGGTTTCTTCAACCTACCCTGGTCGAACGGTGGTTACCCTCTATTTCGATGTCGGAACCGATCTCAACTCTTCTTCAATGGAGGTTGAAAAGACACTGTGGCAAATTGCTATTCCTGAAGGTGCAACCTTTGAGGTCATTCCCTTCAATTTGAACGAATCCTCTGCAGTTAGCTACACCATCAAGAGTGATACTAAAGACCTGAAGCAATTAGCTGATATTGCTAAGACTAGTATTTTACCAGAGATTGCTCAACTTCCAGGAGTTCTGAAAGTCAATTTGTTGGGAGGGGGGGAAACTACGTTTACGGCTCTCAATTCTGGCTCGGACTTGACCAAACAAGCACCAGAAATTATTAAGGAGGAACAGCAGCGAGATAATCCCGAATCTCCCATACCCATTACCCCGACTCGGATTCGCTTCAATGGACAGGAAGCTTTGGCTTTTCAGGTGATCAAAGGGGGTGATGCTAACACCTTAGATGTAGTTAGTCGGGTAGAGGAAACAGTACAAAGGCTACAAGCTAGTTTGCCAGAGGTACAGTTAGTCTTAGCAGTGACTCAAGCTAACTATATCCGGGAAGCGACTCAATCTACTATTGATGGTTTATTACTGGCAATTGTTCTGGCAGTGTTGGTAATTTTTACTTTCTTGCGTAACTGGCGTGCTACCCTAATTACTGCCTTGGCAATTCCAATTTCCCTGCTCGGAACCGCTATCGTGATGGCTATCTATGAGTTCAATCTCGAAACCATTACTCTGTTAGCTTTGGCTCTGGTAATTGGGATTATCATTGATGATGCCATTGTAGAAGTCGAGAATATTTCTCGGCACCTGGAGGCTGGGGAGTCTCCTCGACAAGCTGCTCTTTCTGCTACTAATGAAATTGGTCTGACGGTTTCTGCTTCTACTTTGACCATTGTGGCGGTATTTCTACCGGTTGGTTTAATGGGTGGTAACTTAGGACAGTTCTTTAAACCTTTTGGTCTGACGGTTTCGGCAGCAGTTCTTACCTCTTTGTTGGTTGCTCGGACCTTGTGCCCAGTTCTTGCGGTTTATTGGCTTAAACCTAGGCAGGGGAGCAGGGAACAGGGAATAGGGAACAGGGAACAGGTAACAGGTAGAAGGGAGCAGGGAACAGGGAACAGGGCAAGATTATCGAGAGTAGTTTTCGACTTTTGGTTGAGGTTTAATCCCAACTACCGTGATTTGCTGCGCTGGTCCCTGGGGCATCGGAAATTTGTAGTGGGATTAGCGGTATTGAGCTTTGTGGCTGGGATTTCCCTGATTCCCCTAATTCCTCAGGGGTTTATTCCTACCCTAGACCGAGGGGAATTTATGATTACCTATACGGCACCGTTGCCTCAGATGCCTAGTGCCTCTCAATTTGGTGATTTAATTGATAAGATTCTGAATTTGGGAGGGTTTGATTCTAACAGTGAAGAGTCAAAGTCATTAACTAATTCAGATACTAATTCAGATACTAAGAAGCAGCTAAAACCACAACTATCACAGCCACAACTATCAAAGTCGGGGTTTAATGGTCTATTTCCGATTAAAAAAGGGATGAAATTGGTACTGAAGCAATCTGAGCAGGTAGCTAAGCAGTTAGAAGAGGCGGTGCTGGCTTTCCCTGAAGTGGAATCGGTATATACGGTTGTGGGGGTACAGGGTGATCCCAACAAAGGTAACCTTCAGGTCAAACTTAAACGTAATCGCCAATATACTACTGCTCAGGTTCAGGAAAAAATGCGGGCTGCTTTGCCAAAGATCTCTGGTGTAACGAATAGTGTTGAAGATATTCAGTTTATTGAACTACCTACTCAAAAACCGGTTCAAGTTGCTTTATTGGGTGATGATTTAGAGGTGTTAGGCAATACTGCTGCGGATCTCAAAACTCGGATTGAGAGACTACCAGGATTAGTGGATGTAGAGGCAACTGGTCAAAATAATCGAGGGAATAGGATTACTGAGATTGAGCATGTTAATGGTCAGCGAGGGGTTTATGTTCGTGCTAGCCTTAACCAGGGTCAAAGGTTGGGAGATGCGACTGAGGAGGTGGTAAAGGTTGCCAAAATGGTTTTACCGGATGGTGTGAGGTTAGAACTGTGGGGGGATTCGGCTCTGAGTAGTCATGTGCTGGGGAGTTTTGCTGGCACCTTGACCTTGTCTGTTACCTGTATGCTGCTAGTGCTGATTTTGCCTTTTGGTCGATTGTTAGAACCGATGGTGGTGGGCTTGTCGTTGCCCTTATCTATTGTGGGAGCAATGCTAGCACTTCTGATCACCCAGAGTGATTTTGGCATGATTTCCCTGATTGGTCTAATTTTTTTGCTGGGACTACTTGACAAAAATGCGCTTTTGCTGATGGATTATGTTAACCAACTTCGTCGAGCTGGTTTAAGTCGCACTGAGGCAATTCTGGAAACGGGAGTGGTGCGTTTGCGACCGATTATAATGACTACTGCTTCGACAATTTTGGGGATGTTGCCCTTGGCATTGGGATTTGGCGCAGGAGCAGAATTGCGACAACCGATGGCTGTGGCAATTATTGGTGGATTGCTTACGTCTACGTTGTTGAGTTTGATTGTTGTACCAGTATTGTATACTCTGCTGGAAGATTGCTGGCTAGGATTATTGTCTGGTATAGCGCTACGCGCAAGTCAGAAGTCAGAAGTCAGAAGTCAGAAGTAAGCTATGACTAAGTTTCGGAGTTTAGGAATGTCAAACACCTTAATTGGTAGTGCTATAAGCAATAAGAAATTGGGAAACAGAGGAGCGTGCGTCAATGGCAATCAAAGCTTTCGTCACTGGAGGAACAGGATTTATCGGTGCTCATGTTGTGCGATCGCTACTTGAAGCAGGATACTCCGTGCGAGCTCTGGTGCGCCCTACTAGCCAACTCGATAACCTCCAGGGTCTAGATATAGAAGTCGTTATCGGTGACTTGAACGATCCAGGCTTGTGCCAACTGATGCAGGGATGTCAGGTATTATTTCATGTCGCTGCCCATTATTCCCTGTGGCAAGCGGATCGAGATTTACTCTATCGTAACAATGTCGAGGGAAGCCGTAATGTGCTACAAAGTGCTGGTAAAGCTGGGATTGAACGCACTGTTTACACCAGTTCAGTAGCGGCTATTGGTGTGGGTAAACCTGGGGAAATTGTGGATGAAACCCATCAGAGTCCTGTCGAGAAATTGGTGGGTGACTATAAAAAATCTAAGTTTTTTGCTGAACGTGAAGCGATCAAGGCAGCTCAATCTGGTCAAGATGTGGTGATTGTTAATCCTAGCGCTCCCATTGGTCCAATGGATATTAAGCCAACTCCTACCGGAGAAATCATTGTGCGCTTCCTACAGCAGAAAATGCCATTTTATTTGGATACGGGATTAAATTTTATTGATGTGCGGGATGTAGCTCAGGGTCACCTGTTGGCGTTGGACCGGGGGAAAAAAGGCGATCGCTATATTTTAGGTAACCAAAATCTATCTTTCAAATCCTTATTGGAGCAACTTGCGGAAATTACTGGATTGAGTGCGCCTCAAAAAACTGTTCCGGTCTGGCTACCGCTGAGTATCGCTTGGATTGATGAGTGCGTGTTGACTGCTTTCGGGAAAACCCCTTCTATACCGCTAAATGGGGTGCGGATGGCACAACACCCAATGTATTACGATGCCTCGAAAGCGGTTAGAGAGTTAGGGTTACCCCAATCTTCCATTAGGAAAGCCCTCAAGGATGCTGTTGATTGGTTTAGCTAAGGGAACAGGGAACAGGGAACAGGGAACAGGGAGCAGCGGATCCCCCCTAACCCCCCTTAGTAAGGGGGGAAGGGAACAGCGGATCACCGGAACAGGGAACAGAAAGACTTTTGGCAGCTTTAAAAAAGTTAATACAGTTCCGTTTATTTATCTATCGGTACTTACCGCTGGCTCCAGTAAATAGGGAAACTTACAACTGTCGCGAAGTCTAGGATTTTAAGCAATTCACCAACAGTATTATAAATTTATCGGCGAAGCTGGTCAAAGTTAAAGCTGTGGGGTAATCAGGATTACCCTCAATGATTAGCGTTAATTATATGGTGTGAGGACAATTATGGCAATTCAATTACAACAAGCTCTTGATGTCGGAAAGTATATTGTTACCCAGCGTCTTTTGGGTCGTAAACGCTTTCCCCTGGTGCTGATGTTGGAACCTCTGTTCCGCTGTAATCTAGCTTGTTCCGGTTGTGGCAAAATCCAGCATCCTACGGAAATACTCAAGAGCCAGCTCACTCCTGAAGAGTGCTTTGCTGCGGTGAAAGAGTGTGGTGTTCCGGTGGTTTCTATTCCGGGGGGAGAACCTTTGCTTCATCCACAAATTGACGAAATTGTCAAGGGGTTGGTGGCATGGCGAAAGTATGTCTATCTCTGTACTAATGGGTTGTTGTTAGAAAAGTGTCTGGATAAGTTCCAACCTTCCCCTTACCTGACTTTCAGCGTTCACTTGGATGGCTTACGGGAACGGCATGATCAGTGTGTGGACCGTCAAGGGGTATTTGATAAGGTGGTGCAGGCCATTCGGGCGGCTAAAGCTAGGGGATTTCGTGTGACTACTAACACGACGGTGTTTGAGGGAACTGATCCTAAGGAAATCCAGGAGTTCTTTGATTTCCTGGCCATGTTGGGTATTGACGGCATGATGGTTTCTCCTGGATATAGTTATGAATGGGCACCAGATCAGGAGCATTTCCTGAAGCGGGAACAGACTAAGGGGATGTTCCGGGAAATTTTAGCACCTTTGAAGGCTGGGAATAAAACCTGGAATTTTAACCATAATCCTTTATTTTTGGATTTCCTGATCGGGGAGAAAGATTACGAGTGTACCCCTTGGGGAAGTCCTAGTTACAGTGTTTTGGGGTGGCAAAAGCCTTGCTATTTGTTAAATGAAGGGCATTATGCCACTTTTAAGGAATTGCTGGAGGAAACGAATTGGGATCAGTATGGTCGCGCTAGTGGTAATCCTAAGTGTGCCGATTGTATGGTTCATTGTGGGTATGAGCCTACGGCGGCTATGGATGCGTTTCAGCCCCAGAATATGGTTCGTGCGATGGGTAGTGTGTTAGGAGGAGTATGAACCTGACCAATTTCCGACACCATAAAGCTGGCGCTACTTCCTAGCTCTGAGTAGTGATGGATTGCTAAGCCTGGCAGGATAGACAAGGTCAACTTGAGCAACCTAAATGCGATCGCATTAATCTGAGCTTTCTGATTCTTGATTAAAATGACCTTGACATCAAGCTCAAGGTCATTATTTCAAATGAATTGTGATAATTTTTGTTCCCTGTTCCCTGCTCCCTGTTCCCTGCTCCCTGTTCCCTTTGCTATTTAATGTGAAAGGCAAACCTTGAGAATTAGGCAATAGAAAGATCAAGTATAGTCCGTGCTCGATCTCTTATCTCAGTTCTGCGCTGAATTGGTATGGCAAAGTAGTTAGTTGTTCGTCTAGGATAATAATGGGACTCAATGAAGCATTCTTGACTTAATCCAGGCCCATTGTGTGCAACTCTATTAGGTACGAACAATTCATAACCATAATCATTTAACCAGGACACTATATCTGCTTTTGTAGATTTCCAATCATCCTCTTGGGATGGGGCACTTTCAAACATTATCACTGGACTATTTTTGGTAATGATAGTCTCACTTCCGCGAATAACGTCTAATTCAGCACCTTCCACATCAATCTTGATCACGTCAATGTCATCTGATGATACCAGGCTGTCTAAACGTACGATTGGAACTTTTATTTCAACTGAAATTGATTTTTTATCTTCGCTAGGTTGCCTTAGGGAGCTATAGCCAGATTCTCTGGTATTTATATAGAAAGATACTTCTCCTTCTGTGTTGCCAACCGCATAGTTATGTACTTCTACGTCAGGAAACTTACTACGAAGTTTCCTGGCTTTATCGGGTATCGCCTCCACAGCAATAACTTTTATACTTGCATCGTAATCAGATACTAAAGCTATAATTGAACCAATATGTGCCCCAACATCAATAAAAGTCTTGTTGTGATCACATAATTGAGTGACCAAACGTGTAGCGATCTGATCGTTAATTATAGTTCCTAAACTTTCCGATTTAGTGACTGCCCCTTTTACCCTATCTATTTTATCACGGGTTGCCATTGCCAGTTTCCCAAGGAAAGTACCCAGAATTAGTTGCTTCATTACGAGGTAGTTGGCTTTAGACCTTACCTACTACTATACAGTCTAACTTTGGGTCTTCCGGACAAAATGATGCTAATTGAGCACAGAGCAACTCTAAATCTAATGCTGGCCAAGGATTTTGGGTATTTAGATATCCTAGACGAGTAAGAAACAAATTCTAAAAAAAATACATCTATACAGAATAGTTATTTTAGCTGATCGTAAAAATTATAACCTCATAAATTAGAATTTTATTTATTTGTAAATGCTATATCTACAAACCAAACTATCTGGAAAAAACCAAATTATAATTAATCTAGTGTAAGCATTCAGCTATCAGTTTATGGGCTACGTTAAGTCCCAGCGTCGTTCGCACAGCGTGGCCAAACGCGCCCCGCGTGGCCTTTAGGCCAAGGCCAAAGCCTGTGCCACAAAGCTGTTCCCGTAGCGTGGCCAAGCTACGTGAATGGCCAAGGGTTTTTCTGTTGACTTTCAATTCTCATTCATCTATCAATATTAAATTCTTCCGTTCCCGTAGCGTGGCCATAGGCCAAACAGGTTTATTTTAAGCTGACGGCTGACAGCTGACGATATACTTTTCTTATTCCAAGAGGATTTTGATTAATTAATTCTTATCCAGAGTGTTGTATATTTGTGATGTTTATAGCAAAGACAGCAATTTGTCAAGCCCTCTTACCAAAACTTCACGGTCTTGCTCCCATCACCTGTGGGCTTGATATCCTCAATGGATTGTCTTTTTTGCGTAGCCTTGAAGGCCCTAGCCCTTCGGGCTAATCCCTCTCAAGTTCCTACACATAACTCATCAATTGTAAAGCAATTTTTAAATTACTGAAAATGGTGTCCTATTTGGCACTTATTTCGGCTTTACCCCTAACTGTTCAATATTAATTAAAAAAGGAAAAATTAAATCTCCGGATCTGGTTAAATTTGACGGTATAATTAAATCGTTAACTTTTTATTTAACTTTTTTAAAAATGGCTCTCCTAGTTGATATGCTGCTTGTGATGCCTATGCTCAACCTATGGGCATTGAATCAATGTTTCGTGATTTTAAGAGTGGTGGTTATAACTTAGAGGCTACTAGAGTTAGCAATAAACGCTTAATTTATCTAATTTTATTGTTTTTTTTATACACAATAGCAAAGTTTTACGGATAAATAACCTAAAAAATGGGTAATTTTTTAGGTTATTTATCCGGTCTAAACTACAAGCTTAAACCCAATTATACAGCAGTTTTACTATTGAATGGCATGGTAAAAAATGGTTCAAATCGATGTATTGTGTGGCAGAACTAATTCGATAATTACTTCGTTTTTATCGCCACAGCCCGATAATCTCAGAGGAATGAGGGCTGAAAACATGATACAGTCTGCCTTCTAGGACGACTTGTCGCCCCCGCAGCTATTTTACCCACACCCCACACCCGGTCAACCTACACCCTGTCTGCTTTTTAGCCTTGTTGTCACCTCCTCAGAATCTTCATCCCAAATTCATATAATTACGATTTATGATAATTTATTCGCAAACCAGTCTGAAGTAAAAAATGAAACTAGTATAAATTAAGTAGGTATATACATATTAGTAGGGCGAAAGCACATAATGTATAACCCATATCCAGCACCCTAACTCTCACAATTGCTTATTTCGGTTTTTGATTCACAGTCAAAGTATTTTATACAAATTAGATTAACTTTGGCTGGGATTCGACAGGAGTGCTGTATAAAAACATCCCCAAATAATTTCAAATAAATTATTTCATGGCGACCAAACCTCAATCTAGCGAAATTCATTCTGGTATTGGATTTAGGATAAAAAAAAATATTACCAGATGCGATCGTAAATTATTGCAAAAATTATCTCAATTTGAGACTCCTGATATTTCCGATATGATGAATCGTTTGTACACAATTAATCAAAATATCAAGAATTTAATTAACGATCAAAAAATTATAGGAACAGCTTGTACAGTAAAAGTATTCCCTGGCGATAATTTAATGGTTCACAAAGCTCTAGACATCGCTCAACCCGGGGACATCATTGTAGTTGATGGGGCTGGTAGTACAACCAACGGCATTATTGGTGACTTAATTGCAACCAAGGCTAAACATAGAGGAATTGCAGGGTTTGTGATTGATGGTATGATTCGAGATCTACCTGGTATTAAGGAAGTAGGAATGCCTGTATATGCAACGGGTGTGACTCCTATTGGTCCATTACACCGAGGACCAGGAGAAATTAATTTTTCCATTAACTGTGGCGGAATTGTCGTTAATCCCGGCGATATTATTTGTGGAGATTTAAATGGTTTAGTGGTCATTCGCCAAGAATTGGCCGAGGAATTATTAGAAAAATTACTTAGTAAAAAAGTAAGCCTTAAAAATTATATTGAAAATGTCAAAAAAGGGGAATTTAGCAATGATTGGGTTGACCAGATATTAAGCAAAAATAAATGTTGGATATCTGATTAATAAGCACCTACACAGAATTAATTTGGAGCATGTCAAATTTGTAATTAGGTACATATATCCCCCCTAACTCCCCTTAAAAAAGGGGGGAATTAGATTGAAAAGTCCCCCTTATTAAGGGGGATTTAGGGGGATCTGAATCAGGGATTAACAAAACTGACATGCACCCAATTAATTTCCTACTGCCAATCTCTGTAACCCTTACCATGCAAGGCTTTAAATTTTGTAAAATGTGTAATTAATTTTGTGTACCTGCTTATTTTAATTAAATTATTTATGTTAAAAAAATGAACTAAAATCGCGTTAAAAATGGATTCATTTATTAGAGTTGATCCGGAAAAACTACAGGAATTTATTAATGATATTTTATGTGCTGAGGGTATCGACGCGCATGAAGCCCTGATAATTGCTAAAATCTTTGTCTGGTTCGATCTAATTGGTAGAACTACTCAAGGTGTGGCTCGCTTGCCAGCCTATTTAGAACGATTCAGAAAGCATCTGATTAAATCACCCTGTGTTCCCAAATTTATTCAAAAATCGGCAACTATTAATTTAGTGGATGGTCACGATGGTTTTGGTCATTATCTAGGCCATGTATCCATGTTAAAAGCAATAGAGATAGCCAATAAATATGGAGTTGGCATGGTGCTAGTTAGCCATAGCAACCATTTTGGAGCCGGTGCTTATTACGTTCAGTTAGCAGCACAAAATTCACAGCTTGGTTTAGCATTTAGTAACTCTTTTCCTCATGTTGCTCCTTATGGTGGAGTTACAGCAGTTTTAGGAACTAATCCTTTTGCTTTTGCTGCACCTGTGAGAAATAAAAACTCCATAATTGTAGATTTTTCAACTGGTGCAACGGCAGGTTCGGTATTGAGAAAAACTGTAGAAAATAATCAAAAAATTACTGAAGGAATTTTGATTGATGAAAACAGTAATGCGATAGTTGATCCTCGAAAAGCTGCACAGGGAGTTATCTTACCCTTTGGTGGTGCTAAAGGATTTTGTTTAGGTTTAATGGTGGAAATTATTAGTGGTGTGATTAGCGGATCAGGGATTTCCCATGAAATAGCATCTATGTATAAAAACTTCGACAGAAGTGCTAATGTGGGACATTTTTTTATGGCAATTGATATTTCTAAAATCATGCCTATGGTTGATTATTATCAACGGCTAGAGACCTTAATTTCATTCATTCAAACTGCCAAAACAAGCAATGATTTTGAGGAAATCATTCTTCCTGGTGAAACCAGATGGCGTAATTATGCAGAACAATTAGATCGAGGAATTTCTCTGGAAATAAAAACCGTTAAAATTTTAAAAGAATTAGCAAAACACTTAAACATCAAAAATTATTTTTAGTTATTTTTTATAAACAATAATGTTCAAAAAAAAAACATTTAAAGAGTTTAAAAAAGAAGACATTGAACAGTCCGTTCCAGACCGCTTTAGACAACAAGTCAAGCTATATTCCCACCGACTAGCAATTAAATATAAAAAGCAACAGCTAACCTACGAGCAACTAAATAAAATTTCCAATCGCATCGCGGCGGCCATTATCTCCAAATGTGGTCAAAAAGAAGGGGCAATCGCCCTTTTGTTTGAACCCGGTATCATGGCAATCACCGCAATTTTGGGTTCTTTAAAAGCCGGTAAAATTTGGGTTCTTTTGGATGCTTCGCTTCCGGAAATCAGACTCAACTATATACTAGAGGATTCCCAGACAATTATGATTGTTAGTAACAATCATAATTCTTTACTCGCTGAAAAACTTGCTCAAAATTCTTGTCAATTACTTAATCTCGATTCTGCAACTTCAGGCTACTCTGATCAAGATTGTGACTATAGTGTCTCCCCAGATTCTCTTGCTTATATTCTTTATACATCAGGCTCTACAGGAAAACCCAAAGCTGTTGTCCAGAATCATCGCAACATACTCCATGCCATTAGATTGCATACCAATTCTCTTCACCTTTGCTCAGGCGATCGCTTATCTCAGCTATCCACATATGCTCACCTATCTGGATTAACAGCTATTTTTAGAGCTTTACTTAATGGTGGAGCAGTTTTTCCCTTCAATATCAAACAGGAAGGGGTTGAGCAATTAGCAGACTACTTAATTGAAGAGGAAATAACGGTTTATCATTCTGTACCTACAGTATTTCGGCATTTTATCAATACTCTGACAGGTAAAAAAGAATTTCCTAATCTACGGTTGATTCACTTGGGAGGAGAAAGTGTCTCCATTCGAGACGTAGAACTGTACAAACAACACTTTTCTCCAAATTGTATCCTTCTCAATAATCTCGGTTCTACAGAAGTAGGTACTTACGGACATTATTTTATTAATCAAAAAACCCAGCTTACTGGTAACATTGTCCCTGTCGTTTGTAACTTAGAAGATAAAGAAGTTCTATTGCTCGATGAGGAAGGAAAAAAAGTTAGGGAAAACTGTATAGGGGAAATCGCAGTTAAAAGTCCTTATCTTGCTCTGGGTTATTGGCGTAAACCCCATCTTACCAAAGAAAAATTTAGATCAGAAATAGAAGGTAATTCAAGGATTTATTTAACCGGGGATTTAGGTCGTTTATTACCTGATGGAAGCCTTGAATATCTCGGACGTAAGGACTTGCAGGTAAAAATTAGAGGTCAAAGAATTGAAATTGCCGAGATTGAGTTAAAAATCCTCGAACATCGATCTATAAAAGAAACTGCCGTTATTACAGCAGACGATCGCTTTGGGGACAAACAATTAGTGGCTTATGTAGTTGTATCACCGGATAAAAATGAGCCTCCTAGTTCTTTAAAATTGCAAAATTTTCTTATTGATAAACTGCCCCAATATATGATTCCATCAACCTTTATTTTATGGGAATCGCTACCCCATAACTCTAGTGGTAAAATTGATAGAAAAGCATTACCTGAACCAGATTTTAAAGCAAATATACAAGAGCAATTTATTGCACCTCGGAATGAAACAGAAATTAAATTAACCCAAATTTGGCAAGAAGTTTTAGGAATTAAGAAAGTAGGAATCAATCATAACTTCTTTGAGTTGGGTGGTCACTCCTTGCTGGCAGTGCGCTTAGTTGCAGAAATAGAAAAAGTTACTCAGACAAAATTGCCGTTGGCCGCCCTATTTCAATTTACAACCATTGAGGAAATTGCCAGTCTTCTCAAAGAACCAGAAGTAGCAGATAACCCTAACCCTAATCTATCTCCAGAGTTGTTACCACTGGATACAGATGACCTTCGCGCCTTGTTAACTATTGTAGCTGGTCGAGAAGGAGCACGACCCAGACCGGATTCTCTAATGGTTACTATCCGTCCCACAGGGGTGAAGCCACCGCTGTTTTATTGCGCTAATGGTGTCGGGGAAATATCTACTCTTGCCCGCTATTTAGGTGAGGAGCAACCAGTTTATTTCCTAGAATCTGGTTCCGTGGTTATCGGTAAAAAAGGCCAACCGACACAGAATAATATTAAAGCGATCGCCGCTAGTCACGTTCGCGATATCCTGGAGGTATATCCCACTGGACCAATACTGTTAACAGGATATTCTTTTGGGAAAAATGTAGCTTATGAAGTTGCCAAGCAACTACAAGAGCGCGGAAAGAAAGTGGCTTTTCTAGCTATATTAGATACTTGGGGTTCGGGACAGATGTATCGCTACTATCTGCAAAGAATAGAGCCGGCTCTGGTGGCAATGAAAAAGGAATTATTACGTGGTTCGTTAGTGTCTTGTGCTCAACAGTTAGGCTCGTTGCTCTGGGAAGTAAAAGACAATTTAACAGTACAAAAGTCTATGTCTGCTGTGGGAGCGAATCAAGGAGAGTATCTGATCCAAGGCTACTCGGGTAAAATTACACTCTTCCTGACTCGGGTTGCTCATGATCACCGTTACAACATTAAAATTCGGCGTTGGCTGTTTCCGTTAATGGGTTGGGAGGAACACGTTGTCGATCTAATCAGAGTTCCTGGGAAGCATCATACTATGATAATGGAACCTCATGGGCGGGTGTTAGCAGAGAAATTAAAAATGTGCATTGATCAGGCTTTGGCTGCTGAAGCTGATCGTGAGTAATCTTTAGTTGACAAGCAGCAGTTACAGTGGTAAGTCAGACCTTACAGTTCACCTAAAATTTAAATCCTAATAAATTCCAAGAATTTAGGAGCCAGATAAATAGCCATGCCGCTAGCATACTCAAACAATAATACCCTCGTCTGATCCAAGACCAGTTTTTGTCTCTCCAAGCCAGTAAACCAATAATCGATACTATAGTACTCAAGCCTGTGGTCACAATGGGTAGATAAAGTAACGCAATCATCACAGGGGGCATTCCGAAGAAAAATTCCCAGAAATCTATTGTACTAATAGCTATCCCCATTCCCATCAAAAAGCATAAATTTAAAACACTAATCAGACCAATGATCAACTCCACTAGACGAGTATGTCGTGAAACTAGAGCTAAAGTTTTATTTTTGCGGCTAATTAATAGTCTAATTAGCCAAACTAAACATCACCATAGGAAGATTATCACACAAAATACCACCAGTCCAAGCTGTAAAACAAGAGTTTCGTACCAGGGTAACTTTTCATAGGTTAAATGGACATGACTACTCATAGACATACCAGTAATTTTACCCTGACTATCTGGCCGAAAATTTATATACATATTGCTATCAGTAGCGCGAAATAGGAGTGGCTCTACTTCCTCCCATTTACTTCTTCCTGGAAATATAGTTAATGTGTGGTCTTGATTAGTTTTAATAGTAAATAATCGTCCAGATTCAAGCAAAACAATTGCTAACTTAACCAGGTATTTTCGAGGATATCGAATAAAGCGATAGCCGCCATTAATTTGTTTATATTGCTGTTTATACTGCTGGGGAATATTAGCTTCAGGGATAGCTTCAGGGATAGCTTTAGTAATAATTTCGGTAGGTGATGCAATGGTCTCCTGTACAGGATAATAACGATCTAAAAACTGTTGAACCAAGTCGTCTCGCAAATTCTCATTAAGACTGTTACGATTGTAAGCAATATAGAAACCTAACTTTTGTTCTGGAATTAAAAACACCAGATTAGTATACCCTGACATGCTACCGCCATGTTCAATTATCCGTTGATTATTCACAAAGCGCTCAAAAAAACCATAAGTAGATCCTGCGGCTTGAGGAATGTTCGGAAAATTAGTATAGTGTTGGCGGTGCATCTCCTTTACTGTAGTGTCATTCAGGATACGCTGTGTACCATAACGACCTCCCTGTAAATGAGCAATCATAAAGTGAGCCATGTCTTCAGCAGTAGTAGTTAAAGCTGTAGTAGGAACACTTTTATTACAGGTAAAGGGTTGCTTTATATAATTGCCATTTTTGTACTGATATCCCACAGCTAAGTTAGCTGCCAGCTGAGACGGTAATGGTTGCTGAAAACTACTTTGACTCATATCCAGAGGCTGTAGGATAGTTTGGTCAATATATTCACTGAAAGGAATTCCAGCAACCACTTCTACTAAGTAACCTGCCAATGCTAATCCCACATCACCATAAACATATAATTCACCTGGTGGTCGCACTCGCTCTGGTAGATTTTCTCTGATAAATTTTTCTAAGGATAGCAGCTTAGACTGGCAACGAGTGGCTCCGCCAATCACCCAAGCTACATCGAATCCATCAGTATGAGTTAAGAGATGATCAACTGTAATTGGCTTAAATTGATCAGTCTTGATTTTAAATTCCTTAAGATACTGGTTAATATCTTGATTTAGCTTAAGCTTACCTTGCTCGACTAGTTGCATTACTGCTGTAGAGGTAACTAGTTTAGATACAGAGCCTACACGAAACAGAGTTTTGTTAGGAATAACCGGTATCTTATCCTCAAGGTTAGCGTAGCCGTAGCCTTTTGAGAAGATAATTTTGTCATCTTTTACTAAGGTAAATACCGCACCAGTAAGATTATTTTCTGTAATTTGATTTACAAAAAAATTGTCACTAAATTCTTCTATATCATGGAATTTAGTTAGTTCTAACTGGGAATCATCGGCTGTAGATACCATAGGCAAATCCCGGTTAGATACATCCTGAGCAAATACGGGCAGTACAGAAACACTAACAATCAAGATAGCTAAACTTATTGATTGAATCAGCTTTAATAATCTATCTAATGTTTTTTTCACTAGTTTTAGATTTGATAAATTTTTGATAAAAGGGAATCGGGAATCGGGAATCGGGAATCGGGAATCGGGAATCGGGAATCGGGAATCGGGAATCGGGAATCGGGAATCGGGAATCGGTAATCGGTAATCGGTAATCGGGAATCGGGAATCGGGAATCGGGAATCGGGAATAGTAAAGCTAAATCTGTTACCTCTTGCCTATTACCTGTCCCTTCAACAGTCAACCAACCTACCCTACGGGAACGCCAAAGGCGAACAACAGTCACCCAACATTCAACTTTCAACAGTCACCCAACCTTCAAAATTCAACTTTCAACCAACATTCAACTTTCAAGCAACATTCAACCTTCAACCTTCAACCTTCAACAGTCAACATTCAACCTTCAACCAACCTTCAACCTTCAACCAATCTTCAACCTTCAACAATATCCCAACGAAGCGGTGGGCTAATAATACCTTTTTCGCTTTTATTTGAACGGACTAAAAAGTTATAAACACGCAAATGGTAGTCATAGGTATAAGCCCGATTTGGTTCATAAACCCCAACATCAACAAAATACTTACCACTGTTTAAATCTAAGCGAGATAGATGGAGTTTTATTTTTCCTTTACCTTTAATAACTGGTAATGATTCTCCCATGGTAGTTGTGTTAGTCTCAAGACAGATTTGACCATCTTCAGTACTAATGAGGACACTAAAAATTAGTCCATCAATTGCTTGAGGTGAAAAGTACTCAATGTCAATGGCTAAGGAATCACCACTATTAATCTCTAAGCTAGGTAACAGCAACACATCGGTAATTTCTACTTCTAGAGAGCCAAAGCGGTTTTCATTCATGCGCAGTTCCACACCAGACCTAGTCAGTTGGGCAGGTCTGTTGGGAGTAGGTTGCTGGGTTTGCGATCGCATTTGATTGACATACTGTCCTGCTACCACTTTTGGCTCACCGTAAGCCATGATTTGTCCTTGTTGTAGCCACAAAGCGCGATCGCAAAGTTGCTCAATTTGCTCGCTACTGTGAGAAATTAGGACAATAGCACAGCCAGACTCTTTCAACTGAGCAATTCGTTCCAAGCACTTAGCCTGAAATCTCAAATCCCCAACTGACAGAAACTCATCAACTAGCATCACATCTGGGTCTGTGTGGACAGCCACCGAAAACGCCAGCCGCATCTGCATCCCTGTACTATAAGTGCGCACTGGGTTATCGATAAACTGCTCAAGTTCAGCAAACGTCACGATTTCATCGAAACGCCGCCCCACCTCTTCACGAGTAAGACCTGCTACCACACCACTAACAAAAGCGTTTTCTCGCCCAGTCAAATCTGGATGGAAACCAGCGCCCAAATCCAGCAGCGCTCCAATGGAGCCATTAACCGTAACCTTCCCTTTATCGGGTTTTCCAACCCCACCAATCAAGCGCAACAGGGTTGATTTACCTGCCCCATTGTGACCGAGAATGCCTAGCATCTGGCCTGGGGAAACCGTGAAAGTAATATTCCGCAACGCCCAAAACCCTTCCGCTGCCATAATATGCCGAAAACCCGACAGCGCCGCCTCCATAATGGTAAGCGGTCGCTCAGGATGATAGTAGTTAAAGCGTTTACCGAGTCCTTGAACAATAATTGCATCAACCATCTATAATTCCTCCACAAAGCGATCGCTCTGCCACCGGAAAATTTGAAGACCTATAGGTAAAAACACTGCCGTGACCAAAGCCATAACTAGCAGAGCTAGCCAATCCGGTGGTGTTCCTTTAATTAGTACAGCGCGATAGGCGGTAACCAGATGCACCATCGGGTTAATGTAATAGAAAAACTGGTAATTTTTGGGCACATTAGTAATTTCATAAAAAATAGGTGTGAGATAAAAAAACAGCTGTAGAAGTACACCGATAGTATGCTGGGTGTCGCGAAATATTACATTAAGCCCAGCTAGTATATAGGCTAAACTAATGGTAACGGAAAACTGGAGAGCTTGTAGGATTGGTAACAGTATAATTACTGGCTGTAGCTGAACACCATCGATTAACAGAAAGATAACTAATATTGGCAGGGCTAGAATAAAGTGAATCAGACCTGTTGTTACGGTAACCACCGGTAAGATAGCGTTGGGAAAACCCGGTTGTCGGATCAGGGGGCGATTACTAATAATCACCCCAGTGGCTTGGAAAAGAGAATTACTAAACCATGTCCATACCAACAAACCCGAAAATGCAAAGGAGGTATATTGAGGAATATCAACCGACAATACAAAACGGAAAACAAAGGAAAATACAGCTAGCTGGAGTAGTGGATTAAGCAGCATCCAAGCTACTCCTAAAACTGACCGTTTGTAGAGTAGCTTCATCTCCCGATTAACTAGCTCTCGTAGCAAATCATAAAGATAATAAAACCGCCACTTAGACAACGTTTTGATGTTGGATTTTCGATTTTTTATTGAAGACATTGGAGTAATATAGCATTTTAAAGCAGTTTTCAATTGGTTTATGTACTTTAGTCCTGGGTTTTAGGGAGCAGGGAGCAGGGAGCAGGGAGCAGGGAGCAGGTAAGAGTAGATAATAAAGCCTGGTTTATATATTTTAAATGCTATATTTATAGTTTTGTTTACTGTAATTAAGCAGTCAATAAAAGCTTGACAGGGCTTTATTTAACCGATTGTGCTTTCAAGTTTTAGTTATTAAAAAAAAATATTAAAACATTGATGAAATAAAAGTTTCAGTCTTTGGCTGAGATTACAGTGTTTTTCATAACTATGAGGTACACAAGATTTTTTCACTCTTGCCCGCCCCCCTTACTAAGGGGGGTTAGGGGGGATTCCTCTTGCCTCTTGCCTCTTGCCTCTTGCCTACTCCCTACTCCCTACTCCCTGTTACCTTTGCTATACGACCTTCACGTTTAACCCGCATATGGGACTGCCACAAAGACCAAACTCCAGCCAGATTACCTGTCATTTCCAACCAGATTAGGGAGATTGGATAATCACTCCAACCTCTTAGCCGTTGATAGATGCGAGATAAATGAGCAAGTGGCAATCCCAGCACTATTTGTACCAATCCTCGCCAATCCCCATCTTGTAGCCATGTGGTCAGATTGTAAGCAACATGACCTTTACTATAGTTGTAAAGCTGACGATGTAGCTCTGCCATCTCAGTGCGATGCTTATGCCAGACATAAGCGCTTGGCTCATAGACCAGGGTGTAGCCAGCTTTAAGTACTTTATAGAATAAGTAAGTATCTTCACCAACTCCTGAAGGCATACCGGGACCGAGGGCTTCGTTCATTAAGCCAATCTTAGGATGGCTAAATATACTGGCACGAAAAGCAGCATTAGCCGTTGCTCCTAACTTCCAAGTTGGTGCAGGCTGGTGCGAAAAGGATTCAAACCAATCTCCGTTAACCTCCAACCGCTCAAAGCCCCGTCCCAAGCCGCCATAATTTTCAAAAGACTGTTGGGCTAAGGTTTCCAACTGTAGAGGCAAAACATTACCTGTGACAATCATTACATCCGGTCTAGCAAAAGGAGTGATCAGCTTTTCTAACCAATCTGGTGGTACAGTAACATCATCATCCGTCGCAATCACAATATCCCCGGTACTAGCAACAAAGCCAGCATTGCGAGCATAAGCTAGTCCCTGACGGGATTCACTAACTAGGACAACATCAGGAAACTCCGCAACCACTGGTGGAGTCCAACCAGAAGCGGGATGATTATCAACTACAATAATTTCCAATTGTCGAGTAGACTCTTGGGCAACTAGGCTCGACAAACACTTCCGCAAATCTTGGGGTCGGTCATAGGTAGCGATGATAATATAAACTGGTATATTATCAGGTAAAGAGGTTAGTAAATCAGTCTCTTTATCCGTGAATTTATAGTGATTAGTTAAGATAGATAGTGCTTGAGTCTGGCAGTAATCCCTACTGAAGTTAAGGTCTAATTCGAGCAGCTTATGACCAAACTGATTGACAATAACTTCAATTAAGCGATTCTTGCTAATCCCTCGATCAGGGTTAGCAATATCAACGCTACCTAAAAGGTGATCATGCCATTTCACAAAGACTCGTACTGATGAATACTCTTTTACATCAGTTAATGCCTGTAAAGGTTTCCGTAGATCGACAGTGCGCACTGCCATACCTGGATTAGTTTTAATCTTTGGTATTTCTTCCTTAGTCAGAGCGGGAAAGATAGGGTCAGAAAAAATCGGGTAGGGAACACTATTTATATCAACTTCTGTTTCTCGTTCTTGGTTACCGAAAGATTGAGTAATCTCAGCAGCAGTGTGGCGAGCTTTGTGATAGCGAGTTAAACCAGTGAAGCAGCCTTTGAATTCAGCCAGAATTAAATCCCGTGGGAAGCGAGTGGGGTTTTTGAAATCAAGACACAAACGTCTTAAATTCCAATAAACTATCCACCAGAGCAAAAGCAAGAAGAAAGACAGAAACTCTTCTGGATAGGCAAAGACGCTACGGATAGCGTAAGAAAACAGACCAATACTGTTATTAGTAATTTGCGTACGCAACTTAGCATAATCCCGTCGATGTCGATGGCGCACTATGGCACTAGGCTCATAGACCAGGGTATGTCCTTCCTTCACCACCCGGAAAAACATTTCTAAATCACCACCACCATTAGTGACAGTACCCACATCCAAAGCAGGGTCAAAGAAACCAATATCATCAAAGACTGAGCGGCGATAAGCCATGTTTGCCCCTGTACCGAATTGTCCAGTACCCAGGAATTTCCAAGGCATTTTGTTGCCTCGATTAACCTGATACCACTTACGCCTCATGCCTCGCCCGAAGCCGCCATACATTTCAAACAGCACTTGTGCTTCAGTTTCCAATTCATAAGGCACAACTAACCCAGTCACTGCCATAACGTCAGGATGTTTAATAAACACTAGGGCTAATGCTTTTAGCCATCCTGAATCAACCACTACATCATCATCAGTATAGGCAATAATGTCTCCTTTAGCTTCAATAATGGCTCGGTTTCTCGCCCAATCTAAACCCGGACGATGTTCACAAACATAACGAACATTAGCATAAGTTTTTACCAGTTTTTTTGTGCTATCATTTGTGGGAGCATTATCAACAACTAAAATATCTAAGTAAGGATAATCCAGTTGATTGATAGCGTTTAAACATAGAGCAATATCAGCAGTGCGATCGCGAGTACAAACCGCAACCGTTACTAACGGCAACTTTCCCTTATACTCCGGTGGTGGCACATCCAACAAATCCTCAAGACACAAGCTTTCGCGTCCGAGGGGTAAGGATAATCCATTGTACAAAAGACGATTGATAATCGTCTCGCTATGGTCTTCCAGAATACATTTACTTAAGGTTTGTGCTGTGCAGTGACCATTAGTAATTGGTGCTTTAACATATCCAATTGGCGCACCATGGAAGCGAAGCAGTCCTTGCACTCCCATATAGCCATCTAAACCATCAAGAGTAGTCAGGGGGCGGCTCAACTCAATGTCCACTACTTTGATTGGATAAAGCATAACCGAAAATTCCTTATATCATCAGCAGTGAACGGTGTAATAAATTTCCAAGCAAGAGCTTGAAATATAGACTACCTCGGCGTTTCGTTAAATCCGCATAACTGACTGATAAACCCGGTTTATTAACATAATTATCAGATTTCAGCTTAGTGATCATTCTAAATATGCTTTTAATGAACAAAAAATACAACCCATAGCGAAAAATAGGCGTTATAAAATCCGCTTTCAAAGCTTGAGATAGCCAAAATAACGTACTGCGATCGCTACTACACTGACTACTTTGTCGTGCCAAATACATATAAAAACTACTCTTAGACAATCGATAAAGTGCTGCTGGAATCTCCGGATGCCTTTGTTGAACGTCACCTAGCATCAAACCATGAGACTTAGCCATTTGGCTGTAGTCGCGAGACATACTACTAACAATCTTGCGATAGCCAATCATAAATTCTGGCACAACAGCAAATTCATAATGTTCTGCAATGCCCAGATAGAGCTCCCAATCCTCACACCCCTGAGCCTGTTGTGCGTTCAATTGACAGTTGTAGCCACCCACGGTCTCAAAACAACAGGCGCGAATCACAGATGCACTAGCATTGCCTAAAAAGTTATGACATACCAGAGTTTTATAAACCTTTCCCTCTATAGTTGAAGCACGGAAATCTCCAGTCAGTGAATTTTCTTCATTAATATCCACCGACCAAGCATAAACCAACCCTACCGCTGGATCGGTTGCCAAGAAGCGTTTAACTTGCTTTTCTAAATTTTGCGGATACCAAATATCATCAGCATCCAGGGGAGCAATATAATCTCCCTTCGCGTTTTTAATCCCTAAATTACGAGCAGCAGCCACCCCTAAATTTGGTTGTTGTAGTAAACACGCTGATCGTCCTCAGCAATAGATTGAACAATCTCAGCTGTGCGGTCTTGAGAACCGTCATCTACCACTATCACTTCCAGGTTTTTATAGGTCTGAGAAAGAACAAACTGTAATGTGATTTCAATAAACTGCTCTGTATTATAGGCAGGGATAATCACTGAAACCAGTGGTAAGCTATCAACTGTTTTAACAACCGACATTTGGTGATTTAAATTTTATATCTATACTTTTCACAGAGATAAACTGAGTTTTTAATTTAGCTATCAGCGTTTAGCTATATCAAATGGGCTGACTATCCGCTGACTGCTGATACCGGATTGCTGACTGCTCAACCTGTAGACACAACCTCTATTACAAGTACAGAGTTACTCAGTCAATTCAGGACTTTTTGAAAAAAAAATCCCTACTAGGGATTATTCGGTAGTTTTGTTAAAGCCAATCAACGAGTTAGTTTAATTTATTATCAACTGATAATTTTAACTAAACTAATGTTAAACTATTGGAGGGTATTATTGAGATGCAGAGTAACGATTTAATCTCAAAATATCAATCAGTAATTGAAGGTAAATTTTCTAAAGAATGGTTGACTCTGCTAGACTAACTATCTCCGTCATTATCCCCGTATACAACGGAGGGGAAGACTTTCACCAATGTCTTGCCAGACTATCTCAAGCTGCATCCCCTCCCGATCAAGTGATTGTAGTAGCTGACGGCGATACTGATGGCTCATGGCGTCTAGCCCAAGACTTTGGAGCCACGGTAATTCGATTGCCCACAGCAGGGGGTCCGGCTAAAGCCCGAAACCTGGGAGCGAAAGTAGCACAGAGCGATATCCTGTTCTTTATAGATGCTGATGTAGCAATCTATCGGGATACTATTGCTCAAGTGCTGAAAATCTTTAACAATGAACCTAATTTAACCGCTTTAATTGGTTCCTATGACGATGCTCCCGGTGCTGCTAATTTCCTTTCCCAGTACAAAAATTTACTCCACCACTACACTCACCAAACCGCATCTGAACAAGCATCGACCTTCTGGGGTGCCTGTGGCGCAATCCGTCGTGACATCTTTATTGCCATGGGTGGCTTTGAGGAAAATTATCGTCAACCCTGTATTGAAGATATTGAGTTAGGCTATCGACTCAAGGAAAAAGGTTACAGGATTAAGCTGTGTAAGACTCTACGGGTGAAACATCTCAAGCGCTGGGGCATAATTTCTCTGCTTAGAGCTGACTTTTTCTACCGCGCCTTGCCCTGGACTGCCGTAATTCTCAAGGTTCACGACGCAAGTCCGGAAAACTGTCGTGAGTTTATCAGTGACTTGAACCTAAAACTGTCTAGTCGTATTAGTGTGGTGTTGGTCTATGCTCTACTAGGTGTTTTAGTTACAGCTTATTGGTGGTCTAGTACTCTGATTGCTATGGCTACCTGTGTGTTTAGTCTCGCCCTGCTAGTACTCAACAGACCTGTCTACCAATTCTTTTATCAAAAGCGTGGTCTACTATTCACTATACGAACCGTTCCATGGCACTGGCTGTATTACTTTTACAGCGGACTTGCGTTTGCCATTGGTATAGTTCGTTATTGGTTTAAAAAGTACATAAAAACTCTGATCGACTTGCCTAATATATCAGGCTTAAATCATTATTGAAGCCTGATATATTGCTGAATCATTAATCTAAAATAACGTTAAATATAAGGTTTAATTTTAGGGTTAACCTAGAATTGCGATCGCTATGGAATAAAAATCGATATTCTCCTACTAAGCACTCAACACTCACCACTGACGCACTATTTTTAATCAATGGAACATTATCCCGTAGTGATTACAGGCGCAGGACCGGCTGGTCTTACTGCTGCCTATGACCTGGTTAAACAAGGCATTAAACCTATCGTTCTAGAAAAATCCAATAAAGTCGGTGGTATTGCTCGCACCGAAGTCTACAAAGGCTATCGCTTCGATATTGGTGGTCATCGCTTCTATACCAAAGTAGAAGCAGCGCATCAACGTTGGCAAGAGGTTTTAGGGCAAGACTTTATCAAAGTTCCCCGCATGTCACGCATTTATTACCAGGGTAAATTCTACGACTATCCCCTCTCAATCTTTAACACCCTATCGAATCTAGGCATCATTAACAGTCTGGTTATTTTGCTCAGCTACTTCAAGGCAAAAATCAAGGCAAAATGGCGACCTTTAGACTGATTATAACTCCCCATCTGATGACGTCAGATTTAGTAAAAAAACAAGTCAATGGTATTAATTATTTTTCTCCACAAGATATCTCTCCAGAAGACTATGAGCTATGCTGGTCTGCCAAACTACCTTGTGCATTTGAACTAGAAGATAATATCCAACTTCGCGATCCAAACCGTGGTATTAAAGGTGGTTTTAGGAAAGGGAAAAGGGAGTAGGGAGTAGGGAGTAGGGAGTAGGGAGTAGCTCACAGGGGTAGGTTTTTTACTTTGGAGATAGGTAATAGGTAATAGGTAATAGGTAATAGGTAATAGGTAATAGGTAATGGGGAGAGGGTTTTTTTCAGGTTATGCAATACTTTTTATTAATAAAAATTCCCCACGGTGCGCGTTCACGCGCACCGCTATCTCCCGATCTCCCTATCTGCCCACTTCCCCACCAATTAAATTTTAGCAGGACGCAAAAAACCGCCCTGCTTAGTAAGGGGGGAATGGGAGCACGGGAGAGGGTTTGACGGTTTTTTTTGATAACTGAATAATATCCAATTTAAATCTGCAACAGCTTAGTTTTTTTGTAATTAAATAAACACTATATGTGGAAAATCCATTGTCAACAAGCACAATAAGGCCGGGTTTATTAAGAAATATTAGTAGTTTATTGACAATATAGATTTACCCTGTATAGGTAATTAGAGTGACAAAGTAAGCGTAGTCGATCGCTTTTAGCGGCTCCTAGGTCGCATCGCGTAGCGTGACCAAAGGTCAATCCCGGGTGCTAGTGCATAAACAGATCACAGAACATAGGGTATATAAGATGAACCTTCGAGTATTGATTGCAGCGGAACATGCATCTGCAAAGTTTGGTGGTGAAGCAGCTCTTCCATTACATTACTATCGAATTTTGCGCCAACGAGGAATTCCTACCTGGTTAGTCGTACACGAACGCACTCGTGCAGAATTAGAGGCATTATTTCCCCAAGATCAACATATTGCTTATGTTCCTGACACCATTTGGCATCGTATGTTGTGGCAGTTAGGTCGTCTACTGCCTACCCGTTTATCCTACTTTACGCTAGGGCTGGTTATGCGTCTTTTGACCCAGCTGACCCAGCGACAAATCATTCGCCGTATTGTTAAGCAGGAGCAGATCAATATAATTCATCAACCGATTCCAGTATCCCCCAAAGAACCATCTATGCTGTTTGGAATGGGTGTACCGATAATTATTGGTCCTATGAATGGTGGTATGGACTATCCTCCAGGTTTTCAGAAACTCCCAAATAAAACTGTCAACTTTACCATATTTTTGGGACGGAAGTTTTCGAATATTATGAACCAATTGATACCTGGAAAGAAACAGGCAGCATTACTAATAGTGGCAAATGAGCGAACCCGAAAAGCACTACCTCAAGTCGCCTGTAAACAAGTCATTGAAATAGTAGAAAACGGTGTAAATTTATCTATATTTAAACCTCTGAAATCTGCGTCCACAAGCCTACCGATAAAAACATCTTATGTTTTTATCGGTAGGCTTGTGGACTGGAAAAGCGTTGATTTATTGCTGCTTTCATTTAAAAAAGCATCCCTAAACTTTCCGATTAGCTTAACTATTATTGGTGATGGTACAGAGCGGGATAAATTACAGAAACAAGCACAAGAACTCAATATTTTATCCACAACTATCCACAATACTGGTAAAGTATTTTTTGCTGGTTGGCTTTCTCAGGAAAAGTGTTCAGAGCAATTACAGCAGTCTGATGTGTTTGTTTTACCGAGTCTTTTAGAGTGTGGTGGGGCAGTGGTGCTTGAGGCAATGGCAAAGGGACTTCCAGTGATTGCCAGTAATTGGGGAGGCCCAGCAGATTATCTCGATACTTCTTGTGGAATTCTTGTAGAACCCTCCTCTCGAGAGGAGTTTATTGATAGTCTTGCCAATGCAATGCTGACCCTGGCCCACTCACCCCAAAAACGCCTTGATATGGGAAGAATGGGCCAAAAGAAAGTTATGCAACATTTTGATTGGGAAGTTAAGGTAGATCACATGATCAAGATCTATCACAAGGTGATTGCTGACCACCTAGCCAGCTCCAAGATACAGTCCTGACTGCCTGACACAAGTAGTTCAAACCCAATCTGTCCTTGAATAAGAATAGTATTTGCGCCGGTCTTATAAATACAGTTCAAACTGGTGAAGTGCTTGAGATTCGTAGGTGATCAAAGCTTGAGATTTACCTTTAACATAATTTGCGATCGCATCAGCTGCTTTAATTGCCGACTGCAACGCCTTGTTAATACCAGCCGACGATAGGGGATCTAGGGTACAAGCTGCATCACCAACAGCTAGCCAGCCATCATCGGTGATCTGATCTAAATACTGAGAATAGGCTGGCTGAATCAAAAGCTTGGATTGAGAAGAGGCGTTGGCACTTAACTCCTGCACGTACTGAGTTTTTTGGAGATATGCTGTCCAATTGGGCAATTGCAGGAGTCCGTATTGCTGCAGCAGTTTGCGATCGCTCATTAAGCTGACATTTATTTCAAGCTGACTGCTGACTGCTGACTGCTGACCTATTTCCTAGAGGAACAATGGGAAAAAATTCTTAATAACTCATTACTATTAAAACCGCTATAACTATAATAACTATATTTATAATAAAGCCTTATACATTAATTAAGTTGATTAAGTATTACTTATATAAAATTTGATAACAAGTTAAAAAAAAATTGGCATTTTATGATATAAGCGGTGGAAATAATTGAATAATGTCAAGTTTTAGGTAAATCAGCTATGCTATGAATAAGCTGTGTTCTGCTAGTTAAGGTAGTTAACTAAGAAGATCAGGAAACCTAGAGAACACGGACTTAGAGAACGACTGGAACTATGAACGGTTGATGTGACCTCATTTCTAGGATTAGGAGAGTCAAGGGAACCAAACCGTAAGGCTGCATTGTCTAACATTTGAGGGAATTATAACCCTTATGGGTTGGGATCAATGTGCGCGATTAATACAGAATCCGGTAGATTCCAGACTACAGCCTCAGAAGGAAAGCCTAACCGTCCCACCAGCCCTAATCCTGCCCAAATAATTTATCGCAACATACTACATTTTTTAAAAAAATACTACAACTTGAATTGCAAAATCTGGTTTCTTAAATTCAGCTTAAAATCAGTTTAAAAAGAAAACTAAATGTTGAAACCCGAGCACAATGAGGTATTATAAATAACAGGCAATTGTGGGTAGCATTTTTGGTATGACTATTTCCTTGTTAGAGACGGTAAATCCTCTAATCAATATGGTGGATGACGCCCAGTTGAGGCAGTAATTGACTCAAGCTTTCTGTGAAGCAACGGAGGCAGTAAGCAAGATTGATAATTTCTTTGCACTGGTTCCTACCCATCGTTGGTCTAAGTCATTTCTGGCTCATTTCTTTAACTCCTGGAAGGCGACTCACCTCAAGATGTTGGCGATCTATGGTCTATCTTGTCGCTTACAACGGCTGGCTTTGGCAAATCCCTATTCAGTCAGGGAACAGTTATTCATGGCGGGAGCCTTCAACGCTGAGACCAGTTATGAAGACCTCGGTTTAGACTATGGATGTCAAACCCATGCTGAGCTGTATCACCGGCTGGGGTGTTTTTGGATAACGATTCCTGGCAATTAGAGCAGTATTGCTTACCGAAAGCCAGAGAGTTTAAACAATGGATTTATCAGAACATGGTAGTGAATGATATCCCCAAGGGATTGTTCACCAATATGTTTTCTGAGATCTATAACCACGGTGAGTATACCATCGCCCTAAAAGCTTTTAGTGATCTCATTGATCGTCATTACTCCTTCTCGGCTCCAGAAAAAGAGCAAGCCCTGACCTATATCCACGCCCATGTGGCTGATGAGACGGAAGTGGATCACTTTTTGGTAGTGGTCAAAGCCTTGAATGCCTATTGTCAAGGGACAAACACATCCATTGATTACGAACAGGATCGGAACTTATTTGTGGAATATTTGACTCGTTTAGGTGGTGTAATGGTAAAATTAACTAACAGTATGAGTCAAGAAATTCATGCCAACGAACCCCTTATCTGCGCGTCTTAACCCAGAGCATCAGTACGTTTTTCAAACAGCTCAACAGGCGATTACGGCGCTCCCAGGCTATCGGCGAAAATTAGCTGACATCGCCAGGCTCCACTATGACTTGGGAGAAGTGATTGCGGATCAAGACTATCCCACAGAGGTGATGGTACTCCGGCCTCAGCACACCAAAGCTCCCCCCTTACTCTTAATTGGTGGGATGGGTCCTATCCCAGGGGTGGAGGGATTTGAGCAAGCCTGTGAGATGTTTCAAAACACTCGGGAAATTGTGTTGTTACAGGCCTGTGCAGTGCCGAATCGAACAACAGTTATGACCGAGAAAAGGCAAGCTGGCAGCAAAACCTTGAGGAAAACCTTGGCCGAAGAGGAGTTAGTGGCGATGCTAGAGATGGCAATTCGAGTGGGAGTTGCACAATGTTATACACGCCATACTCCGATCCAAGTGATTGTCCTGTGTAATGCTGCCCATTACTTCCTTCCTTTTGCCTGGCAACGGCTCTTGAACAATCATCCCCAAATGGCGATTAAACTCCAGTGGATTTCATTAATTGAATCTGTGGTGAAGCATCTCAGAGATGGGCATTGGCAGCGACCGTTACTCCTATGCACCAGTGCCACGCGATGGGGAAAGGTCTACGCCCATCCCCTTCAAGCCAATGGAATTGACCTGATCGAACCAAACGATGCTTTGCAGTTAACCCTGATGGACTGCATTTATCAGGGGGTAAAAGCCTCTAATCAGGATATCACCTGCTTCTTAGGGGAACGCTTCTTTGTTGAGCTGCTCAAAACCCAACCTGACCTGGACTGTATCATCGCAGGCTGTAGTGAAATTCCCTGTTTGCTGGAGTTGCTGCAAGGAAGAAGTACCGGTGCTGTCGGGCAGTTTTTGTCGGCGATCGAGGTGATTAATCCGGTTCAACTGGCTTTGAACCATGCCGCTGAAACCCTTCAGCCGATGGCAGCCATGGAACTGAACCTGTGACGAGACAGGTTTTATAGCGCTACGCGCAAGGCAGCTATGCTGAGGGCAGAAGGCAGAAGTTGACTCTAAAAAGGTTTTAGAAGTAAGAGTTGTCCTAACCTTAGTACCTACTGCTATATCCCATTGATGTCAGCCCAAACCACCAAAGCTCAAACACCAAAGCTCAAACACCAAAGCTCAAACGATGAATCCCTCTGTAAAACCCCTGACCCTGAACGACAACGATAGTCCCAACCAGACCTTTAAGCCTTTCCCCTTAGAAAATGTTGAACGGTCAATTGTAGAGCAATTTGAACAACAGGTTTCACGTCATGGGAATCGTCTTGCCATCGGTTTTCCTGGACAAGAGCTAACCTACAACGCCTTAAACCAATGGGCTAACCGGATTGCACGAGCAATCTTAACCAAGCTTGGGGCTGGGTCTGAACCGGTTGCTCTGTTATTTGAGACCGGACCAAGCATGATTGCAGGGATGTTGGGGGTACTCAAGGCTGGGAAATTTTATGTTCCGATAGATATATCGTTGCCAGAGTCTCGCCTTAGCCTGATTCTTAAGGACTCAAAGGCTAGGTTAATTTTAAGCGATCGCTACCATCTCGATGCTTCAGGGTTTGAGCAGAGGATTTTGAGCCAAGATGTTTTGAGCCAAGATATTTTAAGGATTGACAGCCTAGAACCAGGGATTTCAGACGAGAACTTAGAAATTCAGTATCATCCTGACGATAAAGCCTATATTCTTTACACTTCTGGTTCTACAGGACGCCCCAAGGGTGTGATCCAAAACCATCGGTATGTCCTGAATCTATGCCGGAACTATACTAACAGCAGTAAGATTAGCTTTTGCGATCGCTTTTCACTGTTGTACTCAGCCGCTTTTGGTGGTGCAGTGCGAGATATTTACTGTGCCCTGTTGAATGGAGCAGCCCTATTCCCCTTGGATGTCAAGCAAATTGGGTTACATCAGTTAGGCCGATGGTTGCGAGATAACGAAATCACCATTATGTTTGCGGTGGCGACATTGTTTCGTCACTTTGTTTCAAAATTAGATGGGCTTGGAAATTTTCCTAAGTTACGACTGATCCAAATTGGCAGTGAAACGGTTTACCGACAGGATGCGGAACTTTTCCAGGAAAACTTTTCCGACCAATGCACCTTAATGGTGAATCTTGGAGGTACAGAGATTAGTCCAGTCCGACAATTTCCCATTACCAAAAAAACCGTGCTCACTGGTGCCACCGTGCCTGCGGGCTATGGTGTTGAGGGCACCGAGGTTTTCCTTTGGGATGAATCGGGGCAGGAGGTGCCTCCGGGAGAGGTTGGTGAAATTGTGGTTCGTTCTCGCCAAGTGGCTAATGGCTACTGGCAACAGCCTGAGCGAACCGAGCAAGTGTTTATCACAGATGGGGAGCATCGATATTTCAAAACCGGTGATTTAGGTAAGTTATTACCGGATGGTTGTTTGCTGCACCTGGGTCGTAAAGATTTTCAGGTCAAGATCCGAGGTTATCGGGTTGAAACCAGTGAAGTGGAAGCCAGTTTGTTGAACTTAGACGCTGTTCAAGAGGCGGTTGTAGTCGCCCAGACAGAAGCAGGGGGAGCAGTTGGGGATCAACAGCTAGTGGCTTATCTGACTCCGGTAAATTCCCAAAACAAACCGACAGCCAACGAATTAAAAGCTGCGTTGGGAGACAAATTACCCAGTTACATGGTTCCCGCTTGTTTTATTTGGCTAGAGTCATTACCTTTAACTGTAACTGGTAAAATTGACCGACGGGCTTTACCAAAACCGGAATCAATTCTATCAACATCACAATTAGAATTAAACGTTATTGCCCCCCGTACGGAAATAGAAGAAACCTTAGTCAAAATTTGGTCGGAAGTCCTAAAAATTGAGCCGATTGGCATTGAGAATAATTTCTTTGAATTAGGGGGACACTCCCTTCATGCCAGCCAAGTTGTGGCTCGTATTTCCCAGAGACTAGGCATTGAAATCCCATTGAAGCAGATTTTTGAAGCACCAACAATTAGCCTGCTCTCAGAATACCTAGAATCCGTAAACACTAGCACTTGTAGCACTGGTGACTATCCCTTAGTTCCCACCCCCACGGCAAGAGAGGCAGAAATTCCTCTATCCTTAACCCAACAAGGTCTCTGGTTTCTGGCTCAACTGGAAGACAATCGTGCTGCCTATAACTTGGTGAGAGCGTTTGTGATTACCGGGTCATTAGACAGAACGAGTTTAGAAAATGCGATCGCAACCCTCATCGACCGCCACGAAATCCTACGAACCACCTTTTCAGCTGGCGAGGGCATACCAAACCAAAGGATTTCATCCCAGATTCGGTTACCCCTATCTATGGTAGACTTGACCACTGAGGGGTTGGATGGGATTGAGGAAGTGATTTTCCAAGAACAAAATCGCCCCTTCGATGTAACTGTTGGCCCTCTGCTGCGATTTACGCTAATTTGCAATTCACAGGAAAAGCAAATTTTACTACTGACCATGCACCACATCATTAGTGATGACTGGTCAATACAAGTTTTGCTCAGAGAACTCTCATGGCTTTATACGGCTGGTTTAACTCAAACATCGCCATCATTACCCCCTCTGCCCATTCAGTATGTTGATTATGCGACTTGGCAACGCCGCCGATTCACCGGGGAGTTTAGAGATAGCCAAATTAAATACTGGCAAGAGCAATTAGCGGATGCTCCCCCAGTGCTTAACCTCCCCCTGGATCGCCCCCGCACAACTCAACCCTTCAAATCTGGCCGGGTGCCATTTGGCCTCAATGCTGACCTAACTGATCAACTCAATGTCTTAAGCCAGGGTAAGGGCACAACCCTATTCATTACCCTTTTTGCGGCCTTTTCCGGTTTTCTGTCTCGCTATTGCCATCAAGACGATATTGTGGTGGGGACTCCCATCGCCAACCGAAACCCAGCCATAACAGAGGCTTTGATTGGCTTCTTCGTTAATACCTTAGTCTTACGCACTCGACCGAAGCAACAGCATACCTTCATTGAGTTGCTTTCCCAAGTTCGTCAAGTGGCCTTAGATGCTTATGCTCATGGCGATATCCCCTTTGACCTGCTGGTAGAGCAACTGAAACCGGAACGGCTGCCAGGGGTTAGTCCCCTCTTTCAGGTGATGTTTACCTTGCAAAATCTCCCGAAGGAAACCCTAGAGTTGTCGGGGCTGACTGTCAGTGCTAAGTCTTTAGATAAACCCACTGCTGGGGCTACCTTTGATTTAACCTTATCCCTGACTCAAAGCGATACAGAACTGATTGGCGCTTTTGAATACAATGCCAACCTGTTTGATCCCGCAACGATTGAGCGGATGACAAGAAATTTCCAAATTTTTGTAGAGGGGATCACTGTATTTCCAGAACAAACCATTGCTCAATTGCCGATTTTGAGTGCTGCTGAACAACAGCAATTATTAGTGGAGTGGAATCAAACCCAAACCGATTATCCTCGTAATGCCTGTGTTCACCAGTTATTTGAAACCCAAGTCCAAAAGACACCAGATGCAGTAGCATTACGTTTTGCCGAACAAGCTCTGACCTATCACCAGTTGAATCAAAAGGCTAACCAACTTGCCCATTACTTGCTTTCTTTGGGTGTTGGCCGAGATGTTCCGGTGGGAATTTGTCTGGAGCGCTCCTTGGAGATGGTGATCGCGCTGCTAGCAATTCTCAAAGCCGGGGGAGCTTATGTTCCCCTAGACCCTGGCTATCCCCAGAAACGGCTGGCCTACATGATGAAAACTGCTCAAGTTTCCATTCTACTCACCCAAGAGTGTTTAATATCCCAGGTGCAGCTAATGGCAGAGCATACCCTTTGTCTAGATAAGGATTGGCCAACCATTGCCCAACATCTACCCACCAACCTCAATGGCCAGACTACACCAGATCACCTGGCTTATATTATCTATACTTCTGGCTCAACTGGGCAACCGAAAGGGGTTGCCATGCCCCACCAAGCTTTAGCTGTCCGGCAAAATTCATCCCACACCTAATGCGTAGCATTAGGTGTGGGATGAATTTTGCACAGGGTATTAAAAAATTGCTATAATATATTTACTGATAAACAAAGCCGTTCGCGAAGCGTGGCCAAAGGCCTTAAATGCTGGTTTGTCAGCCACCTACTAATCAA
>NZ_JAAHHW010000420.1 GCF_010692325.1 Moorena sp. SIO3I8
CCTGAGGGGGCGACGAAATAAGCTAAAATGCAGATTCTATAAGCAACCTAGCCCTTATACCTCGTTGATAATACTTTCGTTTATTAGGATTGAGTCTCATTAATTCGGTTACTAATTCTAGACAACAATCCTTAAACTTTACCCAGGTTTGACCATATAAACCAATGTAAAAACTGCTATGTCTCCGCTCCCTACGACCATTTTCTTTGACACGACCTACATAGTTTTGTATTCCTTGACGTTTAATCTGCTGACCTTGAATCGTTGAGGAAGTGTAAGCTATCGCAATTAATAAAACTAGAGAAATAAGCCGTTTACCCTCAACTTTAGTATCCTCTATATTATAACCTCCTGTCTTAAAATCTCTAAACATTTCCTCAATGTCAAATCTTTTTTTATAAGCTGAAATAGCTGACTCTAAACTTTCCAAATTTGTCAGAATAAACCATCCTTCTTTCGGCGCTACTCCCTTGACTTTACGTTGCCACTTACCAGCCACATTAAAACTTGTAAAACCACGGGTCTTTGTCACTTTAACTCCTTGGATAAAAAAAGATAATCCTGGTGTTAAGCCTAAATTATTTAATTGAATAAAAAGATCCTTTTTTACTTCGATAAATTCGTTCTTCTTAAGACGTAAGCAGAAATAGACACCCAAGGACTGGAGGTGCTGTGCCAGCTTGATCGAGCAAAATTCTCTATCCCCTAATAGACAAACTTTATAGTTTTTTAAAAGTGGCATCACTGAGGATAGGGCAGTTTTCTGTTCATGAATATTGCTAGAGCCTAATTTGGGAAGTAATTCAAAATATATAGGAAAAGCTCTTTTATCCCAAACTATACTGATCATGAGGAAATTTATCCGACTCCAATTTGTGCGGTCTATCGCTACATAAATTAATTGTTCATTTGTGAAGTATGTTGATAACCACGTTTTAACAATTGGGAACCAAATTTTTTCAATCGTCAGATTAGGCAATGATAAAAATCGTTGTATTCTTTTTCTCCGACTTTCAAATTTTATGGGAATTGATAGAGCATTTGCTAATTTTTCTAAATTTACTTCTTTAATTGTCTGTAGGAGACTAAGCAGAATTAGAATAAATAAGTATTCTGACTTACTAAGTTGACTTTTTAAGTGGTTTTGGTAGAATACAGGTAACATTGTCAATAGGTAGGTCTTGTTGAACAAAAGAGACCTATCTTTTTTTTAGCACAAAATGGTGAAAGCTTTACATTTAAAGCTTTTCAGGCTATTTCGTCACCCCTTCAG
>NZ_JAAHHW010000421.1 GCF_010692325.1 Moorena sp. SIO3I8
AAGTGCATCATGGTTAATTTTATCGAAGCATTTAGCTATGTCAGCATCTAATACCCATTTGGGTTTTTTGCTTATAGCAATGAATATTGCTTCAATGGCGTCATGGCATGAGCGTCCTGGCCTGAACCCGTACGAATTGGGTTCAAATTTTGCTTCCCATTCTGGCTCAACAGCCTGTTGAGCCAGTGCCTGTAGAGCGCGGTCATACATGGTCGGTATTCCTAATGGACGCTTTTCTGTTTTTCCAGGTTTGGGAATCCAAACCCTTCTGGTGGGTTGCGCCTTTTTAGAGATTTTCAGTTTGGCTACTAAGGCGAGACGTTGTCTATTGGTTAAGGCTTTAATCCCGTCTATTCCAGCAGTCTTTTTACCTTTATTCTCTTGTGTGACCCGACGCACCGCTATCATTTTGGCTGTCCAGGACTTCGTCAGAGTTTTTTGCAGCTTTCGTACCACGCGGACATCACCACGTTGTGAGGCTCGGTATATTCGTTTTTGTAACTTAAATAGGGTCATTTCTAGCTTGCGCCAGTTGACCTTATTCCATTCCGACCGTGAGGCGAACCCCCGAGTTTTAGACTTGTTCATTACTACTTACAACCATACCTTTTCCGTTTGACGTGAGTCCGTCAGCTTATCTTAGGCATTACCCTAGGCATTGGCTTCTGACTCAATCTTGCCCTTATATGACTTGCGGCTAACTGCCTACTCAACAATCGACCTTATTGAGAGTACATATGAGGTTTACTTCGTTCCTGATAACCATTCTTTGGACTTTTAGGGTGGTACTTTTCACCGGGAATTGTTAGGGAAATCATTATGAGATGGGAAATCCTCACAATCCTTAATTCCATGGCCTTTTTGTCTGTAGCGTATCAATCCTTATTTCGCTACCTAGGGATGACGATGATTCTGGTGTACCTTTCTTTCGTACCCATGAGTCCTTTTCCTGTTACTAACATCTTTTCAGGTTAATGATGCTTCACTGTTCGACCCTTGCATCAATCCATGAGTTTGTTAGATTCATGAATCAGGGTAGGGCTGTCACTCGGATTTCACGAGGGATGGATTCTCACCATCATGGTTATCAAGTTGTCATGGTTCAGTTTCCTGGCCAAGCGGCTAATCCCCCAAATCCTTTTTTAGGATAAGGTTTCTAGCCAACGAATCGCACTTCCCGATTCCCTCCAATATAGATAAGGAAATTGTTTGATTTCCTTATCTCGATTTCATAGGTCCTTAATAAGGAGAAGACCAAGAGCGAACTTCGCCT
>NZ_JAAHHW010000422.1 GCF_010692325.1 Moorena sp. SIO3I8
AAATAATCACCGCTGTTGAAACACCTGCATAGGGTTTGAACACCCCAGAAGGCATAGATATCACCCCTTCTAGCTCATGATTCTCTATTAAAATACTGCGAATCTTTTTATGAGCCTTAGATGAACCAAACAATACCCCATCAGGTACAATTACAGCAGCACGTCCCCCATTTTTCAACAGCCGCAAAAACAAAGGTAAAAACAGTAACTCTGTCTTAGTAGTAGAAATGACCTTGGTTAAATCTTTAGCAATAGTAGACTTCTCTACCGAACCCTTAAAGGGTGGATTAGCTAGAATCAAAGTAAAGGCTTCTTTGAGATCAGCATAATCCTCTGATAGAGAATCCCGCGCCTCAATAGACGGGTCTTCAATACCGTGTAACATCAGGTTCATGCTACCGATGCGCAGCATTGTGCCATCAAAATCAAACCCGTGGAACATCTCCCTATTAAAGTGTTCCCTGTTTCCTGGGGCATTAAGAAGCAACTTACCATCATCTTTCAACTGCTGTAAGTACTCAGCAGCAGCAACCAAAAACCCCCCAGTACCACAAGCAGGGTCACAAATTATTTCCTTAATTATTCCCTTTGCTCCTGGCTCCATCAGTTCCACCATCATCTTAATAATGTGGCGGGGAGTGCGAAACTGTCCGTTAGTTCCTGCTGTAGTCAGCTTAGACAGCATATACTCATAGAGGTCGCCCTTGGTATCCCGATCCTCCATCGGAATACTATCGATCTGAGTCACTACATTAGCCAACAATGCCGGACTAGCAATTAAAAACACGGCATCCTTCATGTGGCGAGTGTAAGCATTACCGCCCCCAGTAGTCCCCAGATTCTAGATAAAGGGGAATGCTTCATCCCGAACAATGGCCAACATTTCCTCTGCATCGCTCTTGTTCTTAAAATGGGACCAACGCGATCGCTGTTTGTCCTCTGGGAAAATTGGATCGTTGACTGGCTTTCCCAAACCCCTTGCTTTCTTCTTTTCCTTCAGCAGTTCCAGGTCATCCAGACGTTTGATAAACAGTAAATAGGAAATCTGTTCGATCACAGAAAGAGGGTTGCTAATGCCATTATTCCAGAAAGTTGTCCAAAGCTTATCAACCTTGGATTTAATCTCACCTGTGATCGTCATATTGTCCTTTTAATTTTGCCCAATATCCAATATTACTTGATTAATCAAAGGGTTGGGCACGGGGAAACTCCGCACCCAACCCTTGTAATCCTTGCAATTGAAAATTGCGATTAAACGACAGCAG
>NZ_JAAHHW010000423.1 GCF_010692325.1 Moorena sp. SIO3I8
CACGACGCTCTTCAGATATGGGGAAATCTTTGCTTTTGATGACCTAGTAACACCAGTATCAAAAATCAATATTTCTACCCAAAAACATCTATACGAACGGCTGATCGTTAATGATATGTTTACCCCTGACTTCTACAAAAACTATCTTACCGACTTAGGTTTAAGGCTGTTAGAGACTATGGACTTAAGTCAACATATGCAAAAATGTTATCAAATTCGGTCTGCAATCATTCAACAGCAATATCCAAAACTAAGTAGGTCTTATCAGGAAAGTGCTGCTGCTGTGGAAGCTGGTGATGTAGGTTGGTGGTTCTTCCTCTGTGAAAAGTTAAGCAGCTAAGAGTTTTAACAAAATCCAACTATAAACGACTAGGAGGTTATGATGACAAAAAAATTTACAGAAGCTGATACCCAAAGCTATTACGATAACTCAGATGATCGCTATCGGATTTCCTGGCACCCAGATGGCAGCAAGCATTGGGGATATTTCGACAACTTAGATGAAGTCCACACCTATGAAGACTTTCTGCGTGGCTGCGATCGCTGGAATGAATATATGTTAGAACACAGTGGAATTTCTGCTCAGTCACGGGTACTGGAAGTAGGTTGTGGAAACGGTAAAGCTGCCGTCTGGATCGCTCAGCAAAAGGGTTGTGAGGTTGTAGGAATCGATCTTAGTGCCACTCATATCCGCAACTGCGAAATAAAAGCGAAGGATAATCCTTCACTAAATCTTTCATTCGAGAAAGCATCAATCCTCGATTTGCCTTTCCCAGATGAATCCTTTACCCATGCTTGGAGTCAAGGAACTCTCCTACATATTGAAGAACGAGGTTTGGCACTCAAGGAAATTAGCAGAGTCTTAAAACCCCAAGGACGGTTTGTTTTTGATGACTTAACTACCCCAACCATGGATATTAGTGAATCCACTCGCAAGCACCTCTACGAGCGGTTACTTGTTAATAATCTTTTTACCCCTGAATCCTATCGAGATAACCTGAGTGCGGCAGGTTTTAAGGTGCTGGAAGCGACAGATTTGAGCCAACATATGCAGAAATCTTATGCGATTCAGTCTGATAGAATTCGAGAGCAATATCCGGAACTTAGTGTGTCCTATGGCAAGAGTGCTGGAGCTGTTGAAGCTGGCGAACTGGGATGGTATTTTTTCAAAAGCGAGAAAGTATAAAAGGTACAATAATCCCGCCGATGGCGGAGTATAACGACGAGTAAAGTAGAAAAAGACACAATAAATGCAGATT
>NZ_JAAHHW010000424.1 GCF_010692325.1 Moorena sp. SIO3I8
AGGGGTGAGGTAGAAATATTGGCAGTTTCCCAAGAGCATGAAGCGTTCAGTGGTGTCATAGCACTGTTGCTGGGTACTTATTTTGTTGAAAAACAAATTGAGTTTACTCCAACCGGTAGCTTTACCCCTAAGTACAGGACAAAAAATGTAAAGATTGCCGAAAGTCGAACTGATGAAGGGATTGAGGATTAAGGATAAGATGACGCAGATGGTCAAAACCTAGACGGAAAAGACTCTTGGCCCTACGTCCGTGATTCTTAATGGGAATAGGTTGAAACTGATGAAGTACGCTTTCCGGTGAGCATCGACCAACACAAAGCTAAGGTTAAAAGAGCAAAAAGTTTTCGCTTTCGTTCTGGCACGGTCATTTGAGTAGATTCGAGACAAAAGCCACGAGTCTTGAAAATGCCAAAAAGAGTCTCAATGCCCCAACGGGAAGCATAATCTTTTACAAGCTCTTCACTCGCATCAGGACTGATGACAACGAGCAACTTGCCATCATCAAGACGTAGAGCTTCCACACTAACGGGGCACCCCCAAACTCGACAGAATCCCTTGAGTCTTTGAGATTGACCCTTCTGTAGATGAGCAAAAACCACTCGAGCAGCCAAGGATACCCCATTGCGTTCAATCCGATCTGTAGCTCGAATCCTCAATCGGAAAGCCATTGATGGTTCTAGTAGCAGGTATCGCACCCAGGCTTGTCCCACGAACTCGCGATCCCCACACACAAAGGAAATCCTAGCATCAGGAAAGATTTGGCAAAATTCCTCAATGAACCTCATCCTCTCGTCACTATTACTGTTCCCTTTCTGATCAAGAATCCACCACAGCACCGGAAATGCCACTCCTTGATGGACTATCCCTAAGCTCAGAATATTGTAGCAATGTTTGCCCAACTCCCAAGTGGTACGGTCATTACTCAATATCCAAGGCTCGGGGATTTGCATCCAACTGACCACGATTTTCCCAATCGCCTTGTAGTCCAAGTCAAACCCACGAAAAAATCGTTGCAGTCGTTTGTAATTTGACTGAGGTCGAACCAATACTCGAAACCCAATGCTAGTTCACGCTCGGTTGACCGTTTTCACTTTCAGCAATGCTAACAAGAACAGAGCAAGAAACGAAACTCTTGCTCCGTGCCATCCCAAATGGGGTTGGAGAGCTTTCTTTAATTCGCGCTTCTTGGTTCATGGGGTTTCTGATGGCTATCCTCAATTCTGATGAAACCCCATCCTGTTCTTCTTTTCAACTTT
>NZ_JAAHHW010000425.1 GCF_010692325.1 Moorena sp. SIO3I8
AGAACAGTTTGTAACTTATAGTTCTGTTTTACAAAGTTGTGAAGGGGCAGCAGGGTAATCATAACTAAAAAGATTAGCAATGCTGATTTTCCCTGAGAAAGTAGTAGCATCAAAACAGATAAGCTAAATCCCACCCACCCTACCCAGCGATATTTCCGATGGTTGAGGATGCTCGATAACGAAATTATGGCATTTAGGGTCATCAGACGAGCTAAATGATTTTTATGCCTAAAGATACCCTGAGCGGGAGCGTCCCCTAAGCCATGAGCTAAAGTGACCAATAAGCTTAAAATCGCCACTATACCTAGCACCCATGCCACCAGACGCATTTGCTCCTTAGGGTTATAGCGAACTGCTAAGTATGCTCCGAGGGCAGTTGCACGTAAGACGGCTCTAAGTAATTCTGGAATACCGGGAACCGCAGACCATCCAACCGACCACACAGCAGTCCCTACTAAGCATAGTAACGGTATATCCCTTGTAAAAACATAGGCAAATCTTTTCCATCGCCAAAGAATTAAAAAAAACAAGATTAGATAGCTACCAACTTTTAAAAGCTTAAGTAGAGGACCTGGAAAATCAAGAAACATGCCGGAAAATAAGCATATTCCAATCAAAAATGGTTCTAATTTTATTAAAAAAAAAGTTATTAACTGATTAGTAGATAACCTTTTTAAATTTATCATGAATTATCTCTTATTGAGAGTTATATAACCCTAGTTATATCAGTGATACTATATTTTCTAGTAATGATAGTTATACTCCGGATAAAATTTCAGTAAAAAGGGATAAGTAGCGTCTTGCTTGAATTTCTAAGGTAAATTCTTTTTCTACTTTTTCGCGGGCGCGGTAGGATAGTTTCTGATGTCGTTCTGTGTTCTCTAGCACCCAAGCAATTCCTTGAGCTAGAGCTTCAATTTGGTAAGGTTGGGCTAAATAGCCGTTTTTCTGGTGCTCAATCAGATCGGGCATCCCGCCAATGTTGAAGGCGACGCAAGGAGTTCCACATGCGATCGCTTCCATGACTGTGTTGGGCAAGTTATCTTGAAGGGAAGGGCAAACAAATACATCTGCTGCTCCATAAACTAGCGCTAGGGAGAGATCATCGCTGAATGTCCCTAAGTAGTGAGCGTTAAAACCAAACTCAGGTGGATTGTCTGGCCGAGAGTCACCAAAAATAACTAACTCTAGTTGATGTCGCCATCCGGATTGGCTCAGCTCTTGGAGCGCTGGTTGTAACAATTGAAACCCTTTG
>NZ_JAAHHW010000426.1 GCF_010692325.1 Moorena sp. SIO3I8
AACAGGCAAAGTATTTACAGATTTTGGTCAAATGAGAAAGTGACAAGAACACAAATATTGGCTTCACACAAGGAAGGCGTAGTGAGGAGATGTGTGGAAGCAGGAGTAGTGCTGGCAATACAGGACACGACCGACTTGGAGTATACGACACATGAAGCCACAAAAGGTTTGGGATATATAAATCAGACCCTTCAACAAGGAATTAAAGTTCATAGCTGTATAGCGGTCAGTGCCAAAGGAAAACCATTAGGACTGCTACATCAACAGAGTTGGACCAGAAAGCACAGGAGTGGTTTGAAAAAAGAACGCAAGAAAAAAGCGATTCAAGAAAAAGAAAGTTATCGATGGTTAGAGACAGTTAAGGGAGCTGAAGAAGGACTAGCGGAAAAAGCCAAGCTCATACATGTTGCAGATCGTGAGGCTGATATCTTCGAGTTATTCGCCCAAAAGCGTTCTGCTAATAGCGAATTACTGATTCGAGGAGAGTATAATCGCAGGGTTAAAGAGGAGATGGGATATCTGTTACCGATGATTGAACAAAGACCAATTTTAGGTACAATGACCATCAACTTAGAGCGTAATCCCAAACGTCCAGCTCGTCAGGCATCATTACAAATCCGAGGGATAAGAGTCACTTTGGAAGTGCCTCAACATCATCCCAAACCCCACAATCTCCATCCAGTGGAAATCAACGTACTACTGGTAGAAGAAACTGAGAAACCGGCTGATGGTAGTCAACCTATTCGTTGGTTGTTGCTCACAACTCTACCAATTGACGACTTCCAAAAAGCTTGGCAATGCGTGCAGTGGTATAGTTATCGATGGCTCATCGAACGCTTTCACTTTACCCTTAAAAGTGGCTGACGCACGAGAAAAACTTCAACTTCAAACTAGAGAGCGTTTACTCAAAGCACTGGCTACTTATAACATTGTTGCTTGGCGATTAATGTGGTTAACTTATCAAGCTCGACTTAATCCCGATGCTTCTTGCCAAGTAGTTTTCTCTCCACAGGAATGGAAGCTCTTGCGACGTAAATTTCAACCCAAAAACCGCTCGAAAAAACCTCCTACTCTTCGCCAAGCTCTGATTTGGATTGCACGTTTGGGTGGATTTTTGGCCCGTACCGGAGATGGCGAACCTGGCTTGAAAACTCTCTGGCGAGGGCTTTCTACCTTTTACCATTTGTTTGAAGGTTCACAACTTGCTTCTACATCCTAGTCTCTATCACTGTTTCGACTACTTTTGCCTA
>NZ_JAAHHW010000427.1 GCF_010692325.1 Moorena sp. SIO3I8
CAGGGCTATTTCATTCTCATGAAAGCAAATAAATGCTAGATTTACAGGTTAAACCAGTGTTTCATGAGTTCCCATGGGTTTGCCACCCCCACCTGCCCCTACAATCTTACTTCCAAGCCTTCCCCCAGAAAAGTCAAACCCTGAGCGTATTGAGATTTTGGAAGCCTTTGTCGATATTCCAGATGGCCGCAATGCTTCCGGGAAACGGCATCAACTCAGCCTGTGTCTAGCCCTGTTTACCCTGGCTATCGCGGCTGGGAATCGAGGATTTCTAGCTATCGGTGACTGGCTCACTAGTTATCGGGAGGAGCTCATTGAACTATTTGATCCCCCTTTGGGCCGACTTCCTTCGTACAGTACGATTCGCCGTGTTCTGATCAACCTAGACTATCAGCAGTATTCTGCGGCCTTGGCTCGTTTTTTTGGTATTGAACCCAAGCCTGGAGAAACCTTAGCCTGTGATGGTAAAGTCCTACGAGGCTCGTACCAACTAGAGAGTGATAATCCCGACTCTCCACCTCACCGAGCAATTATACTAGTGAGCGCTTATCTGGTTGAGCGAGGTTTGATTCTAGAACCCTACCAGGTCAATAGCAAAACCAATGAAATCAAAGCTTTGCCTGAATTTATCAAGCAACTGGCTCTCAAGGGTGTCGTCTTTGCCTTTGATGCGATTAGTACTCAAAAAAAACAGCTGAGTTAATCATTGAAAGTGGAAACCACTACCTGGGTGCGCTCAAAGGCAATCAGAGCAATCTGTTCAAAAGCGTCAAAGCCCACTTTGTTGTCCAACACAGTCACACTGACATCAGTAAAGGGCATGGTCGTGTTGAGAAACGAGTTGTTAGCATCTGCACACAACTTGATCACATCAAGCCCTGGCCGGGGCTAAAAACCCTCATTCGAGTGGAAAGTGTTCGACAATTCAAAAAGGGTAGACAACTTCGTTTGGAAACGGAAACACGCTATTATGTTGCTTCTTTCAACGAATCTGCAGAGTCTTTTGCTCAGCGCATTCGAGGATATTGGGGTGTAGAAAATAAGGTTCATTATGTTCGCGATTTCACCCAGGGAGAAGATGCTTCACGTATTCGCATGCATCAGTTACCTCAAATCTTTGCGGTTGCTCGTAACTTTGCACTCAATATCTATCGCTCTAATCACTTCTCAAATATGGCCCAGGCAGAGCGACGGTGCAAGTTTGGACTAGACACACTCAAGCGCATTTTTAGAATGAAATAGCCCTG
>NZ_JAAHHW010000428.1 GCF_010692325.1 Moorena sp. SIO3I8
TTCTCTAATTGCAATTGAGCGCCTATCACTGGAGTATTATGTTTTAAGGCTTGAGTCTTTATGGTAAAATTATCGAAATTCAAGCTTGTATCTTTAGCCACTCGAATATCAACAGGAAATTTTAGTTGCTCTCTCGGCTTCACAAACGGAAAAGAAAACAAAGTCTCCAAGTAACTCTTTAGACTTTCATGGATAACAATCGTCAAAGAAGCGGGCTGGAACATCGGTAAAATATGTAGCCCATAACAGTGGTCTAAATGTAGGTGTGAAAGCATAACAGTAACATTTTTATCACGAACGCTTTCTCTGTCTATTTTTCTAACCCCAGTGCCTAAGTCGAACAAAACAATATCTCTATCATTTACGAATACCCCTACAGAATTAGTAGCACCTGATGTGCTGTCAAACCAACCGGAAGTTCCATAAAATACGATTTCAAATGCTTTAGTCTCCTCTTTCATCAAAGTATCTCCTTATTTTTACAGCATATTCGTTGTTTTTATCGTACCATTGCCATGCTCCCCATTGATTAATTTTTAGATAATCAGCGATCGCAAAACTATTGTCCTGAATTAATTTGTGGCGATCAGAATAGCGACGATTTTTATAATCTCCCTGAACAATATGATAAATCGTATTTTCTAGGTAAGAAACTCGTCCCTCAATGGTATCAAAAACTTTATCTCCCCAAGAATGATATAGATTAGAAAACGTATGATTTAAAAAAAGCGCTTTAACAAAAACCGAATGATATCCCATAGCAGAGGCCAATAAAACCTTGTCGCCACCTCCCAAAATCATAAAGTCGGGGAAGCCTATTTCTCTAATCGTGGTCGCCTTTGCCGCCCATCCAAAGCCCGGATTACATCCAAGACTTAAGCTGATGCCACTTTTACTGAAATAATCCTTAACTGTAATATCGCGATTGAAACTGGTGACCACGGATTTGCGCCTAAGTCCAGTTAGAGAAAAATGGCCATTCTCAAGCTTTACATCTTCGACTCGATTGAAGATCTGAACCAGTCGGTAGCTTTCCAGTTTTTCTTTTAATTGCTCTTGCCAACCCTTGTTAGTAAAAAGAAGATCGGCATCAGCCCAAACAACATATTGATGCTTTTCATTCAAATGGGATAACGCTACGTTATAGAATCTTTCTTTTTGCCAAAGTACAGAAGCAGAGGTAATCTTGATTATTTTAAGATTCTGCGAGGAAAAAATACTGTCAGTATCTAAGCCATAACAAACCA
>NZ_JAAHHW010000429.1 GCF_010692325.1 Moorena sp. SIO3I8
TAACTTATTGCTGGGATTGAATCAGCTAATTAGTGATATTAATCAATATCAATTCTTTTTTAATTCTGGATAATCTGACTTATTTGTTAATCATTGAATTCGGAGAGTGACAGAAGAGGGATATAGCAGCCGCCAGAGCGGTTAGGACATAGACTAGAAGTAGTGTTTGAGACACAGCAATCCCATTACCGATGCCCAAAGCCTATAGTTACGATCTCCGAAAAAAAGTGATAGAAGCAATAATTGAAGGTGGTATGAAGAAAAGTGAAGTCAGTCAACTGTTCAAGATCAGTCGCAACACCATTGACTTATGGCTGAAGCGAAAAGCCGAAACGGGGGACTATATAGCATTGCCCAATCAACAAGCGCGGTAGTGGCCACTTCCATCACAGACTGGGAGAAATTTCGGGAGAATGCGGCGGATTCATGGGGATAAAACACAAGTGGAAATGGCTCAACTGTGGGAGGGGGATATTAGCGATTCGGGCAAAGCCCGACGCTTCGCGAACGCACAATTGGACGAGCACTCAAAAAAATTGGGTTCACACGAAAAAAAAGACCTACGGCTACCTACAACGTGACGAGGTGAAAAGACAAGCATACAAGCGAGCAGGTGGCAACTCAGGAAGCTCAAACAATTGTTTATGTCGATGAAGCGGGCATCGGACTTCCGAGAAGACTACGGCTATGGCTGGAATGAGAAAGGAATTTGGTTTCATGCTCTGGTGTCAGGACGTAGACAGGGTAGAGTCAATATGATTGCAGCATTGTGTAACCAGCAACTATTGGCTCCCTTTACTGTGGAAGGCTCGTGCAATCGAAGTGTATTTGAGTTGTGGTTGGAAACATGGCTTTTTCCCTGTGCTTAAACCGGGGCAGGTAGTGGTGATGGATAATGCCACATTTCATAAAGGGGGTCGTATTGAGCAACTGATTCAACTTGCAGGCTGTCAATTGTTATATTTACCTCCGTATTCTCCAGACCTTAACAAGATTGAGCGATGCTGGTCTTGGCTCAAAAGTCGTATTCGTAAACAACTTAACCAGTTAGTTTGATTGTCTACGGGATGCGATGGAGTATGTCTTGGGTCTAGCGTCCTAACCGCTGTGGCGGTTGCTATACTTGAGTTGTCGATTTTCTAGCTCTAATACAAATGATGTATTGTTTCCATATCCAGCATCTATCAGGACAATTCCCGGATGATATCCCCGACTTAATGTCTTCTCAATTAACCCCAAGGCTAGC
>NZ_JAAHHW010000043.1 GCF_010692325.1 Moorena sp. SIO3I8
CAGCTAGTAAGGTAATTTGGCATTTCACAACCCAAGATGCACGAATTAAATTGAAGCATCAATATCGCTGTTTTTGAAGATGTTGAATCCGACAATTCTAATGCATCAAATTAAGCTTGCCACGCCACTACGCCTTCAACCTTCAACCTTCAACCAAAGAAACCTTCAACCTTCAAAGAAACCTTCAACCTAAACACTTCACCCAAGCCTCCCTTACCTCAGGTGAACCATACCAAAGCCCCTTCCTTCTTGGAGAATGCAGCACTTCATCAAGAGTAATATTAGTCGCTCCAGCCAAATGAGCAGCAGCAATGGGAGTAATCCCATCTCCCCAGCAATTCCCTTCTCCACAAGTGAGCTTGTAACTGTTGTAAGCCAACCAGCTACCTAAGCGTCGCTTACCATAAATAGCCTTACCAGCGACACAAATATAATTGACATCTTGGTGAAAGGCCCCTGGATAGTTATCATTAACAAAATCAAGATTGCGTTTAGTCCAACGTTCCTGACTGAGATGGGGTGTACCCAGAGTCACTAAGGTAGAGATATAGGAATGAGCATTCCATAACCCTACCGAGTCATCACTAACATCTCCATGAATCGTGTAAGGCTTTTCTCCTAGATATATCCTGGCAATCCAGCCACCAGCAGAGTGACCGATTAAATTAATCTCTGACGTGTTATGCTTCTCCAACTGCTGTTTAACAGCTTGGTCGATTTTTCGCAAAATTGGCACCACAGAGCGACCACCGAGGGTAGGAAACCAATCCTGTTGGCGTATTGGTACAGTAGTTGCGGCAATCCCTAGCTGTTGTAGTGATTGTTCTAAATCACGGTATTCACTAGCGCTAGCAAAATAGCCCGGTAAAATAACAGTTGGTAATGGCATCGGTAATTTTAATTTAATATAAATTTTATAGATAATTTTAAACTTTTGTGAAACTAGGTACACTTTATGGTATAAGTGTTGGTCCTGGGGATCCTGACCTGATCACCCTCAAAGCACTACGTATATTGAAACAGGCACCAGTAGTAGCCTTTCCTACTGGAGTCCGTGGAAAACCAGGACTGGCTCAACAGATTGTCGCTCAATGGTTGGAGAATCATCAGGTGCAGTTACCCTTGACATTTCCATATGTGCAGGATACCGCTATCTTGACCCAAGCATGGCAAGTTGCTGCTGAGCAAGTCTGGAATTATCTAGGATTAGGGCAAGATGTAGCATTTGTGTGCGAAGGAGATGTGAGTTTTTACAGCACATTTACCTATTTGGCACAGATGCTACAACAGTTACATCCTCAAAGCCTGATTCAAACTGTACCAGGGGTATCTTCCCCCATGGCTACAGCATCGGTGTTGGGATTACCCTTGACCATTCGTGATCAGCGGCTGGTGGTGCTACCAGCTCTCTATAATGTGGAGGAACTGGAAAAGGTTTTGGATTGGGCAGATGTAGTAGTCTTGCTCAAAGTCAGTTCAGTTTATCAGCAGGTGTGGCAAGTGCTGCATCGACATCAGTTGTTGGAAAATGCCTATGTGGTAGAACGAGCAACTCTACCGGAGCAGGTGATTTATCATAATTTATGCGATCGCCCTAATCTGGCATTACCCTATTTTTCTCTGCTAATTGTTAAGGTAAACCAATAGATAGCAAACCAATAGATAGCAATGTTTCAGCCATCGATGTAGTTGTTATAGCTAGCCCCAGCACGATCACTCACTCTTATTTGCCAAGACTGAATTGAATAAGCATCTCCTCAGCCGAGAGCTTATTAGCAACCATGGAAATACGTCAAGAATAACTGCCATGTCCGATGCTTCTTTAATTAAAAACATCCCAGAAATGCTGAGTCACCCCCTAGTGATTTCAGTTACCGCCTCTCTGGGGGTTCATATGCTAATCGTACCGATCTTAGGTGATTTGTTGAAGAATCAAAAGCCTAAGGGAGACTCAATGGTGCAAGTGTTGGAGTTAAGCCCTCAACAACTGAGCCGTGTGCCCAAGTCGGCTGCACCACCACTGACCCTGCCAGCTCTACCAAATGCCAAGACTCCGAGCAATCCCTCCATCCCTTCGTTATTTAGTGCTTTCCCACCCCCTCCACCACCGCTACCTTCAATACCTCCTCTCAAGCCCCTGAAAAAAATTCCCACACCCCCACCTCTGAGATCCTTACCGATAACACCCTTACCGTCTATTGGTAACTATCCTTTACCACTGCTAAATCGCCAAAGACCGATTATCACCAGAGGGTCTTTCCCGATCCAGCTACCACCAAAACCCAGGACACCACTACCAGCCCCACCACCGCGACCTCAGTTCTTCGATACAGAGTCTTTGAATCAAGGTTCCTTCCAGACCGGTTCCTTGCCAGTATTTGGGAATTCTAGCAACCAGATTCCTGACCCATTAGAGGTTCCTAACCAACAGCCACCGGTATCGGTTACTCCACCTCCTCCACCACCACAATTTTCCATCACCCCTCCTCCTTCTGAGCCTACTAAACCAGTACCTTCTAGTGCTGTTGCGATCGCACGACAACGTGAGCAAAATTTAGTAGCTCAAGTGCGGATGCGGCGGAAGCAACTGAAAAAAGATGTAACCAATACCACTGATGAGGAAGCTAGGAAAAACCTGGTGGAATGGATGGCTTTGGTAAAGGATACCTTACCCAAAAAGGAAGTCATACCAGAAGCAATAACAGTTAGTGCTACTTATCCGAAAGACGCTTGTATTAAGAAACTAGAAGGCACAACAGTCTTAGGAATTTTAGTAGGTGCTGATGGTGAAGTAACTAATACACAGCTGATTCAGAGTGCAGGGTACGGCATTTTAAATCAGCAGGCACTGGAAGATATTCAGTTTCGCAAGTTTAACAACCAAACTGGTACAACAAAACCATACCAGGTCAAGGTAGCCTTTGACTATGACAAAGGCGACTGTCCTAGTCTAGCGGTTTTCCAAGAAACTGCTAACCAGCCAGTTCCAGCAAAGCCAAATACTGTTAGTGGGGAAAACGCTGCTGCCAACAACCCAGTAATAGTAGTGCCTAAGCCAGAAACTCCTACCAATAACTCCAATAACTCTACCGATAACAATAGGACAGTATCAGTTCCAGTAAAACCGAATAGTGCTAGGGAAAATTCGAGCACTAGACCGAGTAGGGTGTCAGTACCAGTCCGGGAAAATACCTCTAGCCAAGACTCAACTCCTAAACCCAGGAGGGTGACAGTACCAGTGCGGGACAATACCTCTACTCAGGAAAATACTCCTAAACCCAGGAGGGTGTCAGTACCAGTGCGGGACAATACCTCTACTCAGGAAAATACTCCTAAACCTAGAGCAGTGCCTGTACAGCAAAATACTCCTACTCAGGAAAATACTCCTAAACCCAGGAGGGTGTTAGTACCAGTGCGGGACAATACTCCTACTCAGGAAAATACTCCGACTCAGGAAAATACTACCAACACTACAGCTGTGCCAGTCAAGCCAGCTCAAGCTACTAATGAAAACTCAGGGAAAGAATCCGTTCCAGCAGCAGCAGCCAGTGAAGAGCAAAACTCACAAGAGGATAAAGCATGCAAGTTCAAATCTAGATCAGCTCGCAGGCGCAACAGAATAGACTCCTTTACAACACCATCGTCGAGGTCATGTAAATAAGAGCTTTCTGTTAGTTAAAGCCTGGGTTGTTGGTCAATGGAGCATTAACATTATTTTAGAATTAAGAATTAAGAATTAAGAATTAAGAATTAAGAATTAAGAATTAAGAATTTAGAATTAAGAATTTAGAATTAAGAATTAACCATTCTGCCTTCTACATTCTGCATTCTACATTCTGCCTTCTACATTCTACATTCTACATTCTGCCTTCTGCATTCTGCATTCTGCATTCTGAGAGACAACCTTGGCCAATAGGCCACGCGATCGCTGAAAGCGGGACTCTCGGCAGAGCCGACGCTACGCGAACGTCCATCGCGTTCAACCCGATTAACGACTGGCAGGGAAACTGCCACCGATGAAGTGGACATCACTGAAGGTTTCAATCCATAGACGAGCGCCACAAGGCAGTGGATTATCCGGCTGATAGGTAATTCGACATGGGCCGAGGATTTCTACCTGGTTGCCATATAAATTGTTACCACTTCGTTTTACTGAAATCACTGGCTTGCGCTCTTCTGGGCTTTTGTGGAGATTCGAGCCAATGTGATTACGGTTGACATTAATCTTGGCTAGAGCGGGAGGACGACTGGTACGCCATTTGCCTTTTGGTCCTCTAGTGCCTTTAATAATTTGAGGCATTTGGTTGAACAGAGGAATAATCCAGAATTTCCCACTTTTATAAGCACCCCGGACGCGACCCTTCTCTAGGAGTTGTCGCAATCGTCTCGAAGAGATTCCTAACAGAGATGCCGCTTCGGTAGTACAAACACACTTGTTCATAAGTTCCTTTTTACCAAAACTATTCCTATAGTTGTATTATAAAGGAAAAGCAAGGATGAAGCAACCCCTGATTAAGGAAAAGGAGAAGGCTATGGAAAATTTTGTAAATTGACCTTAGGTGTGCTATCGGTCGGACTTGAGACAAGTTTGATGCGATCGCATTCCCTGTCCCTTCCAAACACCGATTATGCTCACTCACTCATCGGGAAACTGCCAGCAGGAGATACGTTCTACATCATTACTACTACACTGAGGACAGGTTTTATCAACTGAGGAATCTACCCATTGATAGCCACAAGTCCGGCAGTGGCCAAAAATGTTGTTGTGGTTAGCGATTTCGATTTTTCTGCGCCACTCGTTAATTTCAGAGGTGTCTGGCTTGGGGGTAGGTTCCGACATAAATTTACATTGAATTAAATTATTTTAGCTAGTTTATGTAGCTAGTTTTTTCTATATTTAAATAATATTAATTACACAAATAAATTATATAATATATTACATGATTTTAAAAAAAATTGAGTAATTTTGAGGTGATTTTAACCAAAGTTACGTCTTAAGGCTGATCTATGATAATTTGGCTTGACAATGTAAAAATTTAGTAAATATACTGTTAATCGGAAAAAACCTTTGGTGTATCTCCTCATCATCAGGGAGCAATTAGGCTGTCAAACGACTTCAGAATTGTGATTTCAGGATGGTTAATTGCCTGATCAGTTCCGACTGATGAATTCCTAAGTCATAAGTTATAGTTTCTTGATAGTTCTGAAATCGCACAGGAAGACGAGTTGGCTATCCCTGGATAAATCAGGGTCTTGAATTCCGTGCTTTCAGCAATTCTGAATAATTTCAATAAAAGCGTGATGGAGTGCGCTCTTGGGGGTTCCCATGGGGCTTTGAAGGTGCGGACGCAGGTGACCCACGCAGCGCCAAAACCACTCGCTATTGCATCAAGACAGGGTAGCATTTTAAAAAGATTCAACGACACAGAGAAACCCTAAAGGTTTGGCAAATAAACTAAAAATCCTGCAGTCCTGGTGCATGCTGTATCCTAAATCTACTGCTGTAATCCCTTTTTGGCTCACAGTTATAGCGCTACGCGCAAGTTAGAAGTCAGAAGTCAGAAGTCAGAAGTAAGCTAGGACTAGGTTTCGGAGTTTACAAATGTCCTAATCTTAATGGGTAGTGCTATACTAGACTAGGGCTATCTATTGGAGTGGGAATTAGATAGTCAAAAGCTGATAGTGAGTTCCGTTGACTACTTATCAGTATTGGGTGTTCATTAATTGAAAATAAAAATTTAAAATTGGCAATTAACAGTTTTAAATTAACTCAAGCTAATTAAGCCTAGTATAAGTAATCAACTGAACTCCATAGGACAGATCAGCTAAGCAAGCTGAGACAAGTCAAGGTGCTATATTGATCAAGTTTAAAAATAAACTCTACCTTCATCGACACACTATGGAATCTTTGTCTCAACAAAATCAGCCACTTTTTATTTTTGGGATGGAACGTTCTGGAACAACGCTTTTGCGGTTAATGCTGACCGCTCATCCTGATTTTTGTATTCCTCCTGAAAGTCTGTTTTTTGTTAATCTGGAGCCAAAATACGGTTCATCCCAAGACTTAAGCCATCAAATCGATAACCTCTTGACAGATATCTACGCTGATCCAAGGTTTCGGGAGTGGAACATTGACCGACAGCAGTTGCGAGAAAATTTGACAGCTCAGAAACCACTGAATTATTCAACAGCAGTCGCCACAGTTTATCAAACCTATCTACAGCAGTTTGATGGTCAAGCAGGTTGTTGGGGAGATAAAAATACTGAGAATATCTATCATATTCAGACCATTCTCAAGTATTTCCATAATTCCAAATTAATTCTAATTATCCGAGATCTCAGAGCAATCTATGCTTCCCTAAAACGAAAGGAGCTTAAATTTGCCAAGACTTGGAAAGAAAGCTGTATCGCCAATGTGGTAGCGACAACCCAACAATGGCAACATTTATTCCAGGTTATTAAACACTATCAAAATGACCAGCGGCTCTATATCCTCTTCTACGAAGACTTAGTGATCAATCCAGAAGAAGAACTCCAGGGAATTTGTGATTGGCTAGGGGTATCCTTTAGCGAATCAATGCTGGAGTTTAATCAAAAAAATGCTCAAAAAAACTTGGTAGCGACCGGTGAGTTAGGATGGCACGTCAAGACCTTTCAACCCGTTAGTAGCGATCGCATTCAGGCTTGGAAACACGAACTTAGGGATTCAGAACTATCAGTCTTGGAGATTCTGAATTATAAAACCATGCTCAATCTAGGCTATGAATGTATTCCTAAAACGTGGCAATTTGACAGGTTACTCAAGTTCTACGCAGATTATTCTCAGTACATCTATTGGAGACTGTCTAAAGCTAATCTTCAACCAGTGATAGGGAAAATCCGTGAAGCTTTAGTAACTCTCAAGACATTGCAATTATCCATGACCAGAAATTTATCCCAAAACTCTGTCCAATGAGTAAAAGGGATGCAGCAAGGGAACAGGGGGTTTCTGGCACTAGTGTTTTAAATCAAGATAAAGCCTGACTTTCAAGTCAGGCTAACTCAGTCAATCTAAAATATTTTGTTAGCGCCCTATCCTACAGGAAGGGGCGCTTCGGGTCTATGGCTCTGAGCACTTCAATTATCAGCACTCATGAATGAAACCTGATGCCCTTGAGGCAACTCAGTAGTAATCACCGCCTGTTGCAGTATGGGGGTTTTAACAACAGAATCATTGGCCAAAGAAAACAGCGGATTGGACAAAATCCCTGCCAGAGAGGTCGCAATTAACGACATCACTAAACCGACCTGTAACGGACGCATACCGGGTAAACTCCAGCGAATTTCGGGATAATTCTTCACCACATCCGACATTTCTTGAGGTTCCTTGACCACCATCATCTTGACCACACGGATGTAGTAGTAAATCGAAACCACACTAGTTAGCAAACCTATTAACACTAAAGTATACAATCCTGCTTGCCAACCAGCCCAGAATAAATAGATTTTACCAAAGAATCCAGCAAAGGGTGGAATCCCACCTAAAGACAGCAAACAAACACTTAAAACCAAAGTCAGCAAGGGATCCTTGTGATAAAGACCAGCATACTCACTAATTTGGTCAGTACCAGTGCGTAGGGTAAACAGAATGACACAAGCGAAAGCCCCTAAGTTCATAAACAAGTACACCAGCATGTAGAAAATCATGCTAGCGTAACCGGCTTGGGTCCCAGCAATTAGACCAATCATCACAAACCCAGCCTGAGCAATAGAGGAATAGGCTAGCATCCGTTTCATGCTGGATTGAGTGAGGGCAACCACGTTACCCAAAATCATACTTAGGATAGTCAAAGCAGTGAACACAAAATGCCACTGATCGCTTAACAATGGGAAAGCAGTGATCAGTAGACGAATTGCTAGAGCAAAGCCAGCGGCTTTAGAACCAACTGAGAGAAACGCTACCACTGGGGTGGGAGAACCTTCGTAAACATCGGGAGTCCATTGGTGGAAAGGAACTGCTGAGATTTTAAAAGCAATACCAGCGATCGCAAACACCAAGGCAATCAGAAGACCTAGGGATTGACCGGATTCTAGGTCAGCAACTCCAACAGCGATCGCACTCAACTGTATTTCTCCCCCAGATAACCCATATAATAGGGAGACACCATACAAAAACACGGCTGAACTGGCTGCTCCAATCAGCAAATATTTCAACGCGGCCTCATTGGAACGGGGGTCACGCTTCATGTAACCCGTCATCAGGTAGGAGGAAATACTGAGGGTTTCAAGGGATATAAAAATCGTGACCAGCTCCGTCGCCCCGGACAGGAACATCCCTCCTAAAGTAGCCGTGAGCAAAATGCCAATAAATTCTGCCAAGGATGTACCCGACTGCTGCACATAACGAATTGACATCAAAATCGTTGACACAGTCGATAGGGCAATGATGCCACGAAATGCCACACTCAGGGTGTCACCATTAAATTCCCCAAAGAAGGCGATGGGATTTGCAGCATCCCATTGGAAGTACAGGGCAACTATGGCAGCAAGTAGACCCCCAATGGCTACATAGGAAATAGTTTGAGCAGACTTTTTCCCAGCAATCAGGTCAATGATTAACACTAGCAAGAGGGTAATCACTACAATCCCCTCTGGCAAAATTACCCCAGCATTCAACTGGGCGGCAAGATTGGCAAAATCCATAGGCTTTAATGATATGATCTATGGTTATTTCAGTATCCAGATTAACTTTCTTATCATATCGGTGATTGTAGCTAGTTGAGCAAAGGGCTTGTATGGCTTGGAGATTGGACAAAGGAGAATTCAGTATTTATGCCGTTTCACTGCCCTCTGTGCCACGGTAAGGTGAGACTAGCTATGTCGTACACCGGATCAATGTTACCGTTGAAGGCAACGAACGAATTGTTTACAAATCTTTGAGCAGCAGTTATAGGAATTGGGATCGGGGTGTACTTAGGGTGTTAACGGTGCTCTATTGGTTAGCCATCACTACATGAGCTGTTCGTGGTTTACCTCTAGATAAAGATTATTTCTGGCACAATCCGAAAAAGTAGGGTCTACTGCTGAAGCGCATATTAAGTAGCCCTTAAATGCCCGTACCTATGGTCGAGTTGCCTCACTCCCTTTCCCACACAGTTGCCCCTTGTTCGTGTTAGCCTGCGACACAAGTAGCGTACTGTAGAAATTAATAGGCAAGCTTATACTGCCATCAGGGGGTTCTACGTTAATGCTGGAAAACTATGCTGGAACACGATGCTGGAAAACCATACCCACACTCAGTAGGGGGGAAGTATACTGGCTTACTCCCTCGACCTTTGACAAATAGTATTTAAATTAGACTATTCAACACCGCCGCTATTGTTGAAACTCCGATGACAACCCTTGTAATTGTCGAATCTCCTACTAAAGCTCGCACCATTCGGAACTACTTACCTTCTGGTTACCAGGTCGAAGCCTCCATGGGTCACGTCCGTGATTTACCTCAATCAGCTAGTGAAATCCCCGAAAAATACAAGGGGGAAAAGTGGGCTAAGTTTGGGGTGAATGTGGACGCTGACTTTGAACCGCTTTACCTGGTGCCTAAAGACAAGAAACAGGTTGTCCAGCAGCTAAAAGCAGCTCTCAAAGATTCTGATGAACTGATTTTGGCTACGGATGAAGACCGAGAAGGGGAAAGTATTAGTTGGCATTTGTTACAAATCTTAAAGCCCAAAGTGCCAACTAAGCGGATGGTATTTCACGAAATCACTAAGGATGCTATTCAAAATGCCCTACAAAACTGCCGTGAGATTGATGATCAGGTGGTAAGAGCTCAGGAAACAAGGCGGATTCTTGACCGACTCGTGGGCTACACCCTCTCACCGCTGCTGTGGAAAAAAGTGGCTTGGGGCTTATCAGCTGGTCGGGTACAGTCTGTAGCAGTGCGGCTGTTGGTAACTCGAGAACGGCAACGCCGTGCCTTCCGCAAGGGCACGTATTGGGATTTGAAAGGGATTCTAGAAGCAGGAAGTGCCTTTGACACTAAGCTAGTAACCCTGGATCAGGTTAAAATTGCTACCGGTAGTGATTTCGATGCCAATACAGGTGACATTATCGAAGGTAGGCAGGTCAAATTGTTGAGTGAAATCGAGGCTAAAGCACTCAAAGACCGCCTGATCGATAAAGTCTGGACGGTTACTAATTTACAAGAACGACCTGTTACTCGGAAACCCTCACCCCCCTTTACTACCTCCACCCTGCAACAGGAGGCAAACCGGAAACTGGGACTATCGGCTCGTGATACGATGCGGACTGCCCAGAGTCTGTATGAAAAGGGTTTCATTACCTATATGCGTACAGACTCAGTACATTTGTCTGAACAAGCGATCACAGCAGCCCGTAGCTGCGTTGAACAAAAATACGGGGCAGAGTACCTTAGCCCCAAGCCCAGAAAGTATACCACTAAGAGCAAAGGAGCTCAAGAAGCTCACGAAGCCATTCGTCCAGCAGGGAGTACATTCAAAACTTCTCAAGAAACGGGATTAAGCGATCGCGAATTTAAAGTCTATGACCTGATTTGGAAGCGTACCGTTGCTTGTCAAATGGCGGATGCTCGACAAACTCAAATTGTGGTTGATTTGCAAGTGGAAAATGCCGGATTTCGGGCTACCGGTAAGCGCATTGACTTCCCAGGTTATCTCAGGGCTTATGTGGAAGGGTCTGATGACCCCAACGCTGCTCTAGAAAACCAGGAAGTGATTCTGCCAGCTTTGAAAGTCGGAGATCATCCTAACTGTAGAGAACTAGAAGCTATCGGTCACGAAACCCAACCCCCAGCCCGTTACACGGAAGCGACTTTGGTCAAAACCTTGGAACAAGAGGGGATTGGTCGTCCCAGTACCTACGCGAGTATTATTGGTACTATCATTGACCGAGGCTATGCTCAGAAACTGAAAAATGCCCTTGCTCCCACCTTTACGGCGTTTGCGGTTACTAATTTGCTCGAACAAAACTTTCCCGACTTGGTGGACACGAGCTTCACGGCCAACATGGAGCGCACCTTAGATGACATTGCCAATGGAGCAGCCCAATGGCTTCCTTACCTGCAGAAGTTTTATTTGGGGGAAAAGGGTCTCGATAACCAAGTCAAGGAAAGGATTAATGAGATTGACCCGATTGTTGCCCGTACTGTTGAACTCGAAGACCTCGATGCTAGAGTCCGGATCGGGAAATTTGGTCCCTATGTCGAGGTGAACAATGGCAATGGTGTACTTACTGCTTCGATTCCCCAAGACCTCACCCCAGCTGAACTCAACATTGAGCAGGTTCAGGTACTGATTCAGCAGAAAATGGAGGGGCCAGAGAAATTGGGAATACACCCGGAAACTGGTGAACCAATTTATATCCTCAATGGCAATTATGGTCCCTATCTACAGCTAGGTGACGTAACAGAGGATAAGAAGAAAAAACCCAAACGTGTCTCCTTGCCTAAGGGGGTAAAGAAGGAAGATGTACACCTAGAAATGGCAGTCGGTCTCCTAGCACTCCCCCGCCTTCTCGGTCCTCATCCGGAAACAGGCAAACCGGTTAAAACCGCAATCGGACGCTTTGGTCCTTATGTTGTCCATGACCAAGGGAAGGAGGGCAAAGATTACCGCTCCCTCAAAGCTGAGGATAACGTCTTGACAATTACCCTAGACCGTGCATTAGAGCTCCTGGCACAACCTAAGAGGACAAGGGGCGGTTCTCGCAGCAAGACTAAAAAACCCTTACGGGAACTAGGGGTTCATCCTAAAGATGGCGAGCCAGTCAATATCTATCAGGGTCCCTATGGGATATATGTCAACCATGGCAAAGTTAATGCCTCTCTGCCAGAGGGAAAATCCATGGAGGAGTTAACCTTAGAAACTGCCTTGGAACTCATCGCAGCTAAGGCGTCATCGAGTAAATCTGGTAGCAAGTCCAGTAAATCAAAGACTTCTAGCAAAAAGAAAACCTCTGGGAAATCCACCAAGAAGACTACTAAGACAACAAAAGAAGATGACCAAGAGGCTCAGTTAGAGAGTGAATAAGTAATTGTACTTGCTGACAAACTGATTAAACTCGGGATATATATAATAAGGTGTGAAAACACAATTGTCAAGTGGAAACTAGGAAGTTTGAATTGAAGCAAAAACTCTTATCCTTTATTCATGTTCCTTCATCCTTCCTGCTGACCACTGCCTCTTTACTCATTTCTCTGACATTCCCCCTTTCGCCTATTCTTGCTCAAGACGAAACTAGTCTTGACCAAACTAGTCTTGACCAAACTAGTCTTGACCAAACTAGTCTTGACCAAACTAGCCTTGACCAAGTCACTCCACCCCAGCAGCTCTATGTTAAAGGTCGCCAACAGTTAAGTACAGGTCAATTACAAGAGGCTTTAGAGAGCTTCCAGAAGTACCTAGAACTTAAACGAAACATTGGCGATCGCTATCAAGAAGGAGTAGCGCTATATTTTATTGGGTGGGTTCATGATGAACTTGGTCAATATCAGTTAGCACGGTCGTTCTTTGAGCAATCGTTAGCAATTGATCGAGAATTAGGCGATCGCACCGGGGAAGGGAGTACTCTTAATAATTTGGGGTTAACGTATTCCAACCTAGGGGACGATCAAAAGTCCCTAGAATTCTATCAACAAGCCTTAGCCATCTACCGAGAAGTGAGCAATCGTGGCTACGAAGGCAGGACTCTCCATAATTTGGGGAATATATACTATAAGCTGGGTAAGGACAACCAGTCCCTGGATTCCTACCAGCAAGCTCTCGATATCTATCGAGAAATACTGGATAAATCGGAAAACAATTCTCTAGTGTCACAGGCAGACGAAGGAACACTGCTCAATAGCCTAGGGTTAGTTTACCACCGTCTAGGCAACCACGAACAGGAACAGTTGTCCTATCAGGAAGCCTTGACTATTGCCAAGGAAGTAAGCGATCGCATTTCAGAGGGAATGCTTCTGAATAATTTAGGTATCGCTTACCATCGCCTAGGAAAGTACGAACAAGCATTCTTAACCTACCAACAAGCCCTAGTGATTCATCGGGAAGTGGGTTCAAAAGCTGGGGAAGCATTTACCTTGAGGACTATTGGTGCTGTACTGGCGGCACAAAACCAGCCAGAACTAGCGATTATTTTTCATAAGCAAGCAGTCAATGTATATCAGTCCCTGGGGCAAGATGTCACTAAACTGTCTCAGGAGAAACTGTCTCAGGAGCAAAAGCAGTCCTATAAACTCAACTTGGATAATGCCTATCTAAGTTTATCTGAGTTGCTGCAGCAACAAAAACGGGTGCAGTCGGCGCAACTGGTGCTAAATTTATTCCCAGTGCCAGAACAAAAAGACGATTTGTCTAATCAGGACAAGACTCAAACTAGGGTTCACGAAAAAATACCATACTTACCTGAGGAGGAGCAAATCAAAGCAGGCTATGAGGATATTTTACAGCAGCAGCTTTCCCTGAGGAAACAACTCAATCAACTGATTACTATTCCGATAGCAGAAAGAACTCCTGTTCAGCAAGACCGTATTCTTGAGTTTAGGCAAAAGGAGCAGCAGCTGACCCAGGAATTTCTGCAATTCCTCAACAGTTCTGAGGTTAAAAAGCTAGTGACACAGTTGAGGAAATAGAGTGTGGGGAGAGGGGGTAGTGTGGAGAGAGAGGGGAGAGCACAAGAGTGTGGGGAGAGGGAAGAATTAGTTTGGGATTAATTTGGTATCTTTAAATACTTTTTTTCTCATTGTTTTGATGTAAAAGCTCATCTTACTTGCCATCTCCCCATCTCCCCATCTCCCCATCTCCCCATCTCCCCATCTCCCCACACCTCCCACACCTCCGACACTTCCCTATCTTTCCAGACTCCCGACTCCCTAAAACCGAGATCGACGTAAGATTCTCCGCCAGCCATTCTTTAATGACAAGGGGAACTGGATTCGATCCCAGACACTGCGGTTATCAAAGCTAACTGGTCCTGAACCAAAGGTTGCTACCATCAATAATCCACCGATTAGTCCTAGATTTTTCAGAAATTGAATTTCTTGCATTTGATTAGAGAAATCTGTGTGAAAAATCAAGGTGGTGGGAATTAAAAATCCAATTAGCGCTAATGCTCCCCAACGAGCTTTATAGCCTAGTAATACGGATAATCCACCCCCCAACAGTATAATGATGGTGGGAATAATCAGTATACCGGGAACCCCTTTGGATTCCATCAATTGTTGAGTATATGTTGGGTTAAATAGTTTATCGATACCAGATTTAATAAAAATAGCACAAAGGCATATCCGCCCTAGGAGTGGTATGTATTTTTTCATGATTTTCAGGTTTTTTTATCAGCGCTATAACGCTATATTATAGGAAATGGAAAAGCTGAAGCTAAGCTATCAGCTATCAGCTATCAGCTATCAGCTATCAGCTATCAGCTATCAGCATATGCTTACCAACTATCTTCATTGTCGAAGCTGGGGAGATCGGGAGATGGGGAAGACTCGCTCACGGTAACCTCCTCTACCTGGGACGGTTTACTCTTTCTTTCCTTAGCCAGTTGCTCAACAGTATCACTAATCACAACCGTTAAGTTTTCCCGGGTTTGAGCATGGTTGGCTTGCTCAGTCTTTAAGGCATCAATTAAGCGATCGCGTTCTGCCATGACCGACTTAAGGGTTGCCCTTAATTCCTCAACCGTTTGCAGTTGTTCCAGATTCTGCTCAATACTCGATACCTTCTCCAGTTGATCTGATTTGAGTTGAAATCCGTCTTGTTGTAATTTTTGCAGTTGAGCCTTGAGAGTTTCGATTTGCTCTTGAGCGAGTTGGCTTTCTATACGCCTTTGCTGAGCTTCAGTATTATATAACTGACGCCAATGAGCTGCACTTTTATCCGCAGCCTGGCACTCTTTAATGCTATCGGCCAGCTGCTGCTTCAGTTCCTTGATTTGGGCTAACCATTCGGTAAGCGACCCATTGTTGCTCATCAACAACTACTCCATCGGCTATGGCACTGATCAAATAAAATATAATCAAATTTAATCACGGTTGAGGGGGTGTGGTTAACGGTCAACTGTCAATAAAATAGTAAAGTGTGTCGATTGAACTACTGAACACTAGTAATGGGCAAACTATAGGTAAAATTGGCAAATTAATTCATAGCAAGCCCCTGTAGAAATCAGAACCTATGCTATCTAAGCGTTTTTTTCTTTTCTTCCGTTTCTTTGGTTACCTGAATCTGGTAACCCTCAGGGAGACTTTCACCCGTGCGATGGAACGTCGCTTAATGGGTCTATCTGCTGAAATGGCATATAACGCCATGTTAGCTCTGTTTCCAGCAATTTTGGCAATTCTGACAGCGATTGGCTTGTTTGAATATTCCTTACAATTAACCTGGTACCACCACCCTCCCGAGCTGAGTGAAGTGGCACAGAATGAAGCTCTGAGAATGATGAAGGAAGTGGGTCCGGCTCAGGCACTGGAGCCGATTGAGAAATTTACCGAGCAGATTCACCTCAGCACCAATAGCAGTCTATTTTCCCTGAGTTTTATCATAGCCATTTGGGTATCTTCTGGGGCACTGAGTGCAGCGATGAATGCCCTTGATCACATCCACAACATTCCCCGAGAGCAACAACGACCCTTTTGGAAAGCTAAGTTGATTTCTCTGGGCTTAACCATTGGTAGTATCATACTGCTGGTGATTGCCTCTTTTTTGGTATTTATCAGTCACTGGGTGCTAAAAACAGTCGTTGATACGAGTGGATATTCAATCTTGTTGACACTATGGAGTATGTTGACCTGGCCCGTAGCCTTGAGTATGGTGGCGGCATCCTTTGCCTTTATCTATCGCTACGGACCAAGCCGTTGGCAGATCGGAACACCGATATTGCCAGGAGCAGTTTTAGCAGCCATTTCCTGGGCAGTGGCTTCAGGGTTGTTTCGGCACTACGTTGGTGCCAATTTCACCAATTACAACAAAGTCTATGGTACTGTAACAGCTGTGATTATCTTACAGGTTTGGCTTTACATGACTTCTCTGGTACTGTTATTAGGGGACCAGTTGAATGTGATAGTAGGAGAAGCAATACAAGCATCCCATCGGAGACCTAGACCAAGAAAATTAGCCAAGGCCAAAAAATAATCATATGAGCTGAAACACTTTTGAGAATTAAGAATTGAGAATTGAGAATGAAGAATTGAGAATGAAGAATTAAGAATGAAGAATGAAGAATTAAGAATGAAGAATTAAGAATTAAGAATTGAGAATTAAGAATTAAGAATTAAGAATTAAGAATTAATAATTTACCATTCTGCCTTATCCGTTCAACATTCAACATTCAACATTCAACCTTCAACATTCAACCTTCAACCTTCAACCTTCAACCAAACAACCTTCAACATTCAACCAAACAACCTTCAACCTATTAAACCCCATGAGGAATGATCGCAAAACATCGACCTTAAGGCGTGTACGTCGGGTAAGCTACCTACTGGATAATGCTATTCCTATCCCAGGAACACGTTATCGGATTGGTTTAGATCCCATCATCGGTCTGTTACCAGGGGGGGGCGACTTTGTGGCAACTATCATTTCATCATATATTGTGGTAGAAGCAGCACGACTGGGAGTGTCTCGATCTACCTTGGTGGAGATGGTGCTAAATATCCTTCTTGAGACAGTTAGTGGTTCTATACCGGTCTTAGGGGATTTGGTGGATGCGGCGTGGAAGGCAAATGTCAAAAATGTTGAGCTGTTAGAGAAAGAACTAAATGTATCATCATCAACACCACAAAAATCCGATTGGTTGTTTCTGATCTTACTGTTGTCAGGGTTGGCTGTAGTTTTGGTAGTTGCTGTGGGGATTAGTCTTGCGATCGCAGCCTGGGTGATCAGGACAATTACTAGCTGATCAACAATGTCTGGGGTTGCTGAATGGAAGTAAAAAGACACAAACTATGGCAGAAAAACAATTAGCGCAATTTTCCCTAGCGGATGGAACTACATTTTTGGTAGAAGTGGAAGAACCAGAAAGCCGTGGTATTGAGCGAGTCAGCCTGGGATCGGGAAAACAAGTCATAAAGGCACGGCAGACCTTTGAAGAAGCCCTAGATCAAATCAAACCGGTTGCTTCTGCGGTGATCACTAAATTGCGCGACCTCAACCAACCTGCTGATGAAGTGGAAGTAAAATTTGGTTTGAAATTGACAGCAGATGCGGGAGCCGTGTTTGCCTCTGTTGGTGGCGAAGTGAGCTATGAAATTACCTTAAAATGGAGCAGTAATAAGAATCAGGCCAAGTAGAGGATTAAGTAAATGGATTTTAATGCCCATAAGACGTCAATTATTCGGCTCTTTAATCAAGACCAAGTAGTTGGTATTGGCTTTCTGGTATCGGAACACTATGCGTTAACCTGTGCTCATGTCGTAGCAGAGGCATTATTAATTGATAGGACGACACCGAGCTGCCCTGAGGGAGAAATAAACGTTGATTTTCCGTTACTTAATTCGACAGATAAATTTTCGGCGAGGGTGGTTTGCTGGCATCCTGTATCTCCTTTACAAGATTCCGAAGAAGCGATAGAAGATATTGCGGTTTTGAAGCTTGATCACCTTCCTGCGTCTGCTCACCCGACTCGGGTGATATTATCAGAAAACCTTGCAAATAATCGATTTAAAGTATTTGGCTGTCCTAGGAAAGTTTCGTTTGGAGTTTGGGCAACTGGGGTATGATCGGAGCAAAATGCTAAACAATGGTTTCAACTGGAAGATACTAAGGTAACTGGATACGGGATTGAAGCAGGATTTAGTGGTTCTCCGGTTTGGAATGAAGAGTTACAGGGAGTGGTGGGGATGGTAGTTGCGGCAGACCGCAAGCGAGAGGCAAAAGTCGCGTTTATGATTCCGACACAGATTTTAGTCAAAGCTTGGTCAGATTTGGAGTCAATTGTGATCCGAACTCAGGAAATAGAAAAGCCAGTTAAGCCAGGTTTGTTACCTGCTAAGAAAAAGTTTCTCGAACAACGAAAGAGAGAGTTGGAAGAAAACGTCGAAGCGGTCAGAAAGCAAATGGGGTTTACGTCAGATTTAGATAAATCTCGAAATTTGGAACAAAAAATAACTTTCTATTTTGAAAAAATAGAAGAAATTGACAGAGAGCTTGGGGGTTTTTAGATAAAAATTTCAAAAATGACAACTAGCACAGAAATCGAAAATCTACAAAAAATTTGTAATCTATGGAATCAACGCATTGAAGATGTCATAAAAGAGATGAGTTTCACTTCAGAGCTGGATCAGCTGGAAAATTTAGATAGAAAGTTTCAGTACTACTCTGAACAACTCAAAAAGTTCGAGAATAAACTCAATTTATTAAAAACTAAGAGCGATTCCTCCGCTAGTCCTAATCCACAACATACTATTTCTAATAAAATATCTAAAATTAACTTCCATAACCAAAAAAAAATCGTCAATTATATTCTAGACAATTGTTTAGGTGAACAAGGAGGCTTGGCTTTATTTTTACTTGACAATACCTCCTTGATGCGAGGAGATTTATGTGTTGCAGAAATTCAATACTATCTTAGTAGCAAAAGTTATGGTAAACTTAAGTATTGTCCTATAGACCCCTTCTTAAGACCTGATATTTCCGATGAGCGAAGTTTGCTAAATGCGATCGCGGATTATTTTAAGCCAATTGAACCTCATCCCAATGATCAACAATACATCCATAAAATTATTGAGAAGATCGGTGACAGTGTACAGGGAGGAAGCATTGTTTTTTTTGATTTTACCAATTGGGATTCTCTTACTGAAAATGATGATAGACTTTTATCTTGGTTTATTGAGTATTTTTGGAAGTCTTTGAACCAAAAACATCAAGATATTTCCCAGGATTACTCTTGGGTTAAGTTTTTGTTGTTTTGTTCTATAAGTTCAATCATCCCTGAATCTTATCAAAAGCTGAGTTATTGTTGTAATTACAACGATTTTGATAGTTTAAAAATAATCAAATTGCCTTTGAGTAAATGGAAAGAAAGTGATATTGATCATTGGCTTCAACAAGTCTATGGATTATCTAAACCAAAAAGCAAAAAAATAGCCAGAACAATTTATAAATCATCTAATCGTGGTATTCCTAGTACAGTTTGCTCAAAATTAGAACAATATTTAGCTAAATTAGTAAAGGAATAGTTAATGAATCCTCCTAAATACATCTTCCAGGGCAATCCAAAACATCGACCTAAACAATGTCATCCAGATTCTCCCACAGAATTAGAACCCTATATTGCAGACAGCGAATTAATTGAAGCCGTAAATTTGGCAATTTTCCTCCAAAGACCCCTGTTAATTGAAGGAGAAGCGGGATGTGGTAAAACCAGATTAGCAGTAGCAGTGGCTTATGAATTAGGGTTGCCCTTTTATCGCTGGGATATTCGCTCAACCACGAAAGTCCAAGAGGGATTATATGAATACGATGCGATTTTGCGCTTGCATGATGTCCAAACCCAAAACTTAACCCCGTCTATTAATCCGAAAACTGGACAACCGAGAAATCCTCAAGAACCAAAAGATTACCGTGAACTAGGTCCCCTGGGAAAAGCCTTTAAATCCCACGACTATCCGGCAGTGTTGCTAATTGATGAAATTGACAAGGCTGATGTAGATTTCCCCAATGATTTACTGTCGATATTGGATAAACCTTGGAAATTTTTTATTCGGGAAACAGGAGAAACGATAGAGGCTAATCAAGAGCAATTGCCAATTATCATTATTACCAGTAATAAAGAAAAAGGCAGTCTCCCCTCTCCCTTCTTACGCCGCTGTTTATATCACTATGTGCGTTTCCCTAGTCAACCGGAAGAGTTAGAGAAAATTGTCAAGGTTCACTATCAACAGAAACAGAAACCAGAGACCATGGCAATGCCCAAATCTGATTTAGTGACGACTGCGATCGCTAAATTTTTAAAGATACGAGAGGATAAAAGTCTTTTTAAACCTCCGGGGACCAGTGAGTTTCTGGATTGGCTGGCTGCCTTACATCACTTTAAATCGGAACCCTATGCTGTGACTAAACTCCAGCAAGACAATACAATTCCCTATCGAGATTTAGTCTTTAAATTGCGGCAAGATTGGCAAAATCCCAATTATGCAGGTTCATGATACCAATTTCCTTTAATGAGGCTACAGATCAGATCCCCCCTAGCCCCCCTTGAAAAAGGGGGGAACTGGAGTTAAAGTCCCTCTTGTTAAGGAGAACTGGAGTTAAAATCCCCCTTGTTAAGGAGAACTGGAGTTAAAATCCCCCTTGTTAAGGAGAACTGGACTTAAAGTCCCTCTTGTTAAGGAGAACTGGACTTAAAGTCCCCCTTGTTAAGGAGAACTGGAGTTAAAATCCCCCTTGAAAAAGGGGGGAACTGGACTTAAAGTCCCCCTTGAAAAAGGGGGGAACTCGACTTAAAGTCCCCCTTGAAAAAGGGGGGAACTCGACTTAAAGTCCCCCTTGAAAAAGGGGGGAACTCGACTTAAAGTCCCCCTTGAAAAAGGGGGGAACTCGACTTAAAGTCCCCCTTGAAAAAGGGGGGAACTCGACTTAAAGTCCCCCTTGAAAAAGGGGGGAACTCGACTTAAAGTCCCCCTTGTTAAGGGGGATTTAGGGGGATCTTCTACGTGTTACACTGTCTTATGAAATTGGTATGAGTAACTTTAATCCCCACCCTCTGTTAACTCGCCTGTTTTACCGGTTGCGCCGGGATGGGTTTGCTTTGGGAATTAATGAATATTTAGCTGCCTTACAAGCTATTGAAGGCGGCTGGGGAGTGCAGGATGCCAATGCTCTCAAAAAACTCCTGCGATCGCTTTGGTGTCATTCCCTAGCCCAACAAGACCATTTAGACGTCATTTTTCGTTCCATTAGCGCAGAAGAAAGCCAAGAGAAGGCAAAACCTAGGGAAATTCCCTCAGAATCCCCCGAATCATCGTCCTCCCCTAAGAATCCTCCTCCTGTTTCCCCTGGGGAACAAGTTCCATCGATGGTAGACTCTCCGACTCCAGTTCCTGAATTATCCTTACTGCCGGTCAAATCATCAATCAATTTATTAGAACACACAGAAGACCGGGATTTCCAAGGGTATTATCCCATTTCTCGCAGGTATATGGTTTATAGCTGGCGTTATTTACGGCGGATGGTGGCAGATGGTAGAGAGGATGTTCTGGATGTGGAAGGGACAATTGCCAACGTCTGCGAACAGGGATTTTTTTTAAAGCCCAAATACAGCCGAAGGGAGCAAAATCACGCTGATTTGCTCTTGTTGCTAGATCAGGAAGGCTCGATGACTCCCTTTCACCGCTTTACGCGAGATTTAGTCGAAACCGCCCAAGACGAAAGTAATATCCATCGGGTGCGAGTGGGCTATTTCCACAACGTTCCCGCAGAGTATGTTTATAAAGACCCTTATCTAACCGAAAAGGTACTGTTTGAGTCGATTTTGGCAGAGTCCGATGGGGATACCAGTGTTTTAATTGTCAGCGATGGGGGAGCAGCTCGTGGCGATCGCCGTTTCGAAAGATTTTCAGCAACCGCTGAAGTTTTGTGGCACATTAGACAGCATACCAAGTTAATAGCCTGGTTGAATCCCGTTCCCTCTGAACGCTGGCAGGGAAGCACTGCCCAATTTATCGCTCATTTAGTACCAATGTACCCCCTGGATCCTCATGGGTTAAATCAAGCGATCGCACAGATTCGTTAAGATCTATGACAACTTCCTCATCTGACCAATTAACCGAAGAAATAGCCAAGCAACAAGTTGAACGGTTTGTGGCCAGGTTTGAACCCAACTATCGCTATCTAGCTTGTCATTGCGCTTTGCCCTTGGTCTTGACTCCGGAATTGGTCAACTATATCCGAGTGCAATTTTTACTCAACGAGGAAGTGCCTTGGATAGCAGAAGCGGATTTACTGTTGTCGGAGTTGTGCCGTCCAGTTGGTTATGAATTATATGCCATGACTCCGGCAGTACGGTCTCATTTATTGGCACAATTTGAAACAGAAGAATTTCAGCACAAATTTGGTACAAATCGCCTCAAATCCGTTGCCCAATTGCTGATGGATTACGTGACTTATTTAATGGGAACCCATCCCCCTAGCCGACAGGGAGAATTCCAGGCACAACAATGGGCAGCCATGGTGTATTTAGATCAACATCGCACTCAAGCAGAAGAAGAGATTGCTAAAGCCCTACAAGGATTGGTTAACCGAGGAAAAAATGGACAGGCAGAATTAGCCCGATTACAGCGTTTAATTCAAGAATTTAGACCCCAGTTGAGTCAATATGACTCCTTAATGACATTTGCTGAATCCCTCGGAATCTGGCTCAACGGTAAAATTCCCCCTGATGCTAGTCAATCCTATGGTGTTCATGGGGTAAACCTTAGCCTTAATCAAGTCACTCAGCTTGAAGGTTTTCCACCCATGCAAACCTTTGAATGTGAGGTGGTAATCATTGGGCTGGGAGCAGAAACAGAGATATTCCCAGAGATTGAGCTAGAACCTTTTGATTTTGAAGTGGCAACTATTGAGTTGAAACAAACAGGCTCATCAAGAACAGAACTAGTCATCAAGCGTCATCAGCAACAAGCTTATGGTTTTACCGAAGACTTAGGGAATGGAGTTGAGCTAGAGATGGTTGGCATTCGTGAAGGGAGCTTTATCATGGGTTCCCCAGAAACAGAAGAGGGGCATAGTGACAGTGAAAGTCCCCAGCATCAAGTCACCGTTAAATCCTTCTTTATGGGTAAATACCCAGTTACCCAAGCCCAATGGCAAGCCGTCGCTGCCCTAACCCAAGTCAACAGAGAACTTAAACCCAATCCATCCTATTTTAAAGGGGATGACCGACCTGTAGAGAGAGTCTCTTGGTATGATGCGGTGGAGTTTTGTGCGCGGCTGTCTGAGTATACCAAACGCCCTTATCGCTTGCCCAGTGAAGCCGAGTGGGAGTATGCTTGTCGAGCAGGTACAACTACTCCGTTTCATTTTGGAGAGACGATTACTACAGAGTTTGCTAACTATGATGGCAACTATACTTATGGCTCTGGTTCTAAAGGCAAATCTGCTCAGAAAACAACCCCAGTGGGGAGTTTTGGTGTAGCCAATGACTTTGGAGTCTACGATATGCATGGGAATGTGTGGGAGTGGTGTTTAGACCATTGGCACTCAAACTATAAAGGTGCGCCGACAAATGGCAGTGTGTGGCAAGATGAGCATGATAATGCTAATGACAATGATAATAAGCGGCGCTTGTTGCGGGGCGGTTGTTGGGACAACGTCCCTGTATTCTGCCGTTCTGGGTCTCGCGGCAACTCTGATCGGGTCATCGGGCGCTACGGCCTCAATATTGGTTTTCGTGTGGTGTGTGGGTGTGCGTAGACTCCGTAACCCTTGACCCTTTTGGCCTTTTGCCCTTTGCCCTGTGTTTTTTCTTCTTGTGGAACAGGCTTCTAGCCTGTTGCTGGAATAGGCTGCCTGTATCAATCTCAATCAACTAATAATATTGTCACTGGCAAGATGCCAGTTCCACAGTTAATCATATATCACGCGGCAAGATGCCAGTTCCACTTGTAGAACCACTGGCATCTTGCCAGTTCCACAGTTAATCATATATTACTGGCATCTTGCCAGTTCCACAATTAATCATTAATCACTGGCAAGATGCCAGTTACAATTGTAGAATCACTGGCAAGATGTCAGTTACAATTGTAGGACCACTGGCAAGATGCCAGTTCCACAATTAATCATTAATCACTGGCAAGATGCCAGTTCCACTTGTAGAATCACTGGCAAGATGCCAGTTCCACTTGTAGGACCACTGGCAAGATGCCAGTTCCACAATTAATCATTAATCACTGGCAAGATGCCAGTTCCACTTGTAGAATCACTGGCAAGATGCCAGTTCCACTTGTAGAACCACTGGCAAGATGCCAGTTCCACTTGTAGAACCACTGGCAAGATGCCAGTTCCACTTGTAGAACCACTGGCAAGATGCCAGTTCCACTTGTAGAACCACTGGCAAGATGCCAGTTCCACTTGTAGAACCACTGGCAAGATGCCAGTTCCACAATTAATCATATATCACTGGCAAGATGCCAGTTCGACAATGGATATGTGAAGAGAACTTAACCAAACCCAACCGAGCTTATGAAGCACCAATCAGCGGGAACAGGCTTCGAGGCTGTCTTAAGGCAACATTAATGATTATAACTAGCAAGATGCTGGCAGTAACATACTCTGTAGAAATGTAACTAATGACTACCCCCAACCCTCTATCCTCTGGGGCAAAGGCTTCCAGGCTGTCTCAACCGAATATTAATGATTATGACTGGCAAGATTATCGTTCAATGAATTATACCAGTTATACCAGTTTCAGAAAGTCTCCAAATATTAAAATTAGCAAAAGAAATCTTCCTCACTGGGAATTAGCAGGAGCAATTTACTTTGTGACTTTTAGTACTTGGCAAAAGCTAGAGTTGACCCCAGAAGCCAGACAGGTAGTTCTAGATTCCTGTTTATTCTTCAATAACCAAAGGTACAAAACCTATGCTGTTGTAATTATGCCAGATCATGTGCATTGGTTAATGCAGCCTTTACCAAAATCAGATCAGAAATATTGGACCTTAGGTAGTATTATCCACAGCATTAAAAGCTATAGTTCTAAACAAGTTGCTAAAGTAATGAATCATATCGGTATTGTTTGGCAAGACGAGCGATATGATCGCATTATGCGAGATGAAAGAGAATTTTTAGAGACATGGAACTATATCAGAGAAAATCCTGTAAAAGCTAATTTATCTGAGATTGCTGAAAGATATCCTTTCTTCTGGCAAATGGATAGTGTAGAGAAGTCTTCTGTAAAATAATCTATGGTGGAACAGGCTTCCAGCCTGTGTCAAGAACTGTGTGTGTGGTGGAACAGGCTTCCAGCCTGTGTCAAGAACTGTGTGTGTGGTGGAACAGGCTTCCAGCCTGTGTCAAGAACTGTGTGTGTGGTGGAACAGGCTTCCAGCCTGTATCAAGAACTGTGTGTGTGGTGGAACAGGCTTCCAGCCTGTGTCAAGAACTGTGTGTGTGGTGGAACAGGCTTCCAGCCTGTGTCAAGAACTGTGTGTGTGGAACAGGCTTCCAGCCTGTATCAAGAACTGTGTGTGTGGAACAGGCTTCCAGCCTGTATCAAGAACTGTGTGTGTGGAACAGGCTTCCAGCCTGTATCAATTGGTGGAACAGGCTTCCAGCCTGTGTCAATTGGTGGAACAGGCTTCCAGCCTGTGTCAAGAACTGTGTGGTGGAACAGGCTTCCAGCCTGTATCAATCTCCATCAAACAATAATCTTAGTCACTGGCAAGATGTAATCATCTTGGTCACTGGCAAGATGCCAGTTCCACAATTAATCATATATCACTGGCAAGATGCCAGTTCCACAATTAATCATATATCACTGGCAAGATGCCAGTTCCACAATTAATCATATATCACTGGCAAGATGCCAGTTCCACAATTAATCATATATCACTGGCAAGATGCCAGTTCCACAATTAATCATATATCACTGGCAAGATGCCAGTTCTACACAAGATGCCAGTTCTACACAAGATGCCAGTTCTACACAAGATGCCAGTTCTACACAAGATGCCAGTTCTACACAAGATGCCAGTTCTACATCAGTTAAACAAAACAATAGTGATGGCACAAACAAGTAAAGAACAACAGCAATCAAAACTTAATATAAAACGCCATCGGCGACAAATTCAGTACTTTGCTGAAGACTTGGGAAATGGTATCACCTTGGACATGGTTGCCATCCCCGGTGGTACTTTCCTCATGGGTTCCCCAGAAACAGAAGAGGGGCATACAGATAGTGAAAGTCCCCAGCATCAAGTCACCGTTAAATCCTTCTTTATAGGCAAATACCCAGTGACCCAAGCCCAATGGCAAGCGGTCGCTGCCCTAACCCAAGTCAACAGAGAACTTGAACCCGATCCATCCCATTTTAAAGGGGAAGACCGACCTGTTGAGGGAGTCTCTTGGTATGATGCGGTGGAGTTTTGTGCGCGGCTGTCTGAGTATACCAAACGCCCTTATCGCTTGCCCAGTGAAGCCGAGTGGGAGTATGCCTGTAGAGCCGGAACAAGTACTCCGTTTCATTTTGGCGAGACGATTACTACAGAGTTTGCTAATTACAATGGAACAGATGATCAAAAGGGTCGTTGGAAAGGGTCTTATGGTAATGGGCCATCAGGGATTTATCGTAGAGAAACCACCCCAGTGGGGAGTTTTGGGGTAGCCAATGACTTTGGACTCTACGATATGCATGGGAATGTTTGGGAGTGGTGTGCAGACCATTGGCATGATAACTATGAAGATGCACCGACAGATGGCACTGCCTGGCAAGATGAACCGGATAGTAATAATGAAAATGATAATAAATATCGGCTGTGGCGGGGTGGTTCCTGCTACACCTTGCCTAAAAACTGCCGTTCTGGGTCTCGCGGCGTCTTTAATCCGGGCTTGAGGCACCTCGTCGGCAATATTGGTTTTCGTGTGGTGTGTGCCCAGGAGTGGACTCAGTAACCCTATGCCCTTTTTCCAATGTGGAACAGGCTTCCAGCCTGTGATAGGCAGGCAAATTTTTTGGTATGGCAGTTGAAGTAACGGTTAAGACATATTTCTGCTGCGAAGCTCCGTATTCCCTAAGAACTTTCAAGACTAAATAATTTGGCAAAAAGGCATGGATATAGCCTAAAAGTGTGATTTAATGACGTCTAAAGTGTTAGAGGGGTTTTTTAGCTATTAGGTGAGCTTGACCTTGGCGAATTAAATTCACCACGGGTCGCACCTGAGGTACACAGGATTTTTTCCCTGTTCCCTATTCCCTGTTCCCTAGAGCCTAAAATTATGACGTTGAAAATTTTCTGTGACCAGAACTATCTCCCAGAGGGCATGACCTATGAGGCAATTCTATATCCCTTTTGGGGCAAACCTCCAGAAAATCCTGAGGATCCCATTAGTAGTTGTTTTGACCACTATGTAGAGATTGGAAAGTCTCTATTTAAGATGTCGTCTCTGGAGGAAGCAGATATTGCTATTGTACCAGTTAATTGGGCACTATGGAATTCTGAATTGGAAGATAAAGCCAGACAATTAGCAGAAAACGTTAAATTAGCAGGCAAGCCCTTAATCAGCTTTTTTGGTGGGGCTTCTTCCCATCTTAACTTACCGATTGAAAGTGATTTTGTATTCCGTCACTCCCTCTATCGCTCCCTGAGAAAAAACACCGATTTTACCCTACCTCACTGGAGCGAAGACTTTGTTGAAAACTATCTTGACAACAAAATCAATATCCGCCAAAAACGCTTAAAACCTGTAGTTGGTTTCTGTGGATATGCCGTCAAACCAAATACCAAAACCAATTTAAACGTTTTCTGCTCTAGAGTCAAAAAGAATGTCTTGAACTCGAAAACTAGTATCCCTCCCTATAATTGGGGACATGTGTTAAGACGTCGAGCCCTAGATATCTTAGGCAAAGACCCTAACATAATCACAAACTTTTTGATTAGAGAAAGCCCAGTTTTCTTAAATCAACCGGATTTCAAGTTGAAGCAAAAGCATCGGCTGGAATTTGTGTATAACTTAATAGACAGTGACTATATCTTCTGTTGCCGTGGATCAGGAAACAATTCCTTTCGCTTCTATGAAGCATTGTGCTGTGGCAGAATTCCAGTTCTTGTAGATACCGATTGTGTGCTTCCCTACGACTTTGACATTGATTGGAAGAAATACTGTGTTTGGATAAAGGAGAATGAACTTCATTTAATTGGCGAGAAAATTGCTGAGTTCCATGACAATCTATCATCCCGGGAATTTGTAGATTTACAGTATGAGTGTCGCCGGATTTGGAAAGAACGAGTATCTCCAGAAGGGTTCTTTAGTAATTTCCATCGTCATCTGCCTATAGCAAAGGGAACAGGGAATAGGGAACAGGCAACAGTAGGGTGCATCTGATATAGCGCTACGCGCAAGTCAGAAGTTAGAAGTCAGAAGTCAGAAGTCAAAAGTAAGCTAGGACTATGTTTCGGAGTTTAGGAGCGATGCAGCAAGGGAACAGGGGGTTTCCCCGGAGACAAAACCTTAGATAGTGGAGCCTTTATAGTTAGCAGGTTATGCAGAAAAGGGTTAAATATTTTTTAATAAGGCGACCCTATCTTACGGTAAATTCAAACCACTCGCGCTTTGCATCAAGACAATGTCAAACATCTAAATGCGTAGTGCTATTTTTGTAAAAAAGAAGGGAAGTGTGGGGCGGGGGCGCGGGAATTTTATTATAATTTTTGCCTAATTTCATAAAAGAGAAACTACTAGGTAAGTTTGCACCATGAAAGTCACAACTAAACTAGCACAATTAAGAGCTAATTCCGGAAATATCAGTTACGAAGAAATTTCTGAATCTACGGGAATCGATCGGCAACAATTAAGGGAACTAGAAAATGGAGAAGCGAATGCGATGAAGCGTTCGCAAAGCGTGGCCTACGGCCTCAGCTTCCGCTAAGAGCGAACGCTTTCACTACCCTCGCTCAACTCTGTGCTTTCTTTCACTGTAGTCCCAACGATTTATTGATAGTAGACTGGGAGGGGGAAGAAATAGCCCCACCTACTGCTGAAGAAATAGAGAAAGCTTCACAGATAATCAAACAGGCATTTGCCCGTGCTGAGGCGATGCCACCTGTCCGGAGGAAATTTGGGATAGTTTTGAAGGGACTATCGAGGGAATTTCATCGAGAAAATTGACGCTTGATTTTCCAGGCTTTTAATTTAGCGCGAACCGCTTCTTGTCCAGGTAAGGGAGGTTTTTTAGCAATCTGCTCAAAACGCTCCCGATTTTTTTCTTCCCAATAGTCTCGAATCTCTTGAGCTATCTTCAAAACGGTTTGATACTCCGCTTCTACTTCCCTACGGTGGGTATCAATGTAGGATAGGGCTGCATCAAGTTGCTCATCAGTTATAGACAGCCAGTTTCCCATTAATTTGGGTGTCCATCCGGCCTCAAGATGACCCATGATATCATAAATTGTAATGCGCGTACCTGCTATTGTCAGTCCCCGTTCTGTACGAATAATGGCGGCTTCGCAATTTTGGTGATCGGATACTGGAGTCATGCTCACTTCAGGTGTAGGTTTTGCTTTCATTGTATCTGACAAATATCTGACAAATATAGTTATGCAAACCGCCGTAACTTATAACCTTAGTGCTATAACGGCTTAGTTGTCCGAATGACGTACCAAACCTCAGATCATTTTATGCATCTGATGGTTTCTCCTTGACACGCTCTTTCCAATATCCTGGCTCACGACTACAGTGCATCACCGCCACAATTAGAATGTAATCTTCCTCAATAGTGTATAAAATCCCGTAGGGAAATTTACGTGTCAGACATCGACGAATATCTTCATCAAGAACAGCCCAACTCGTTGGTGACGCAACAATTCGGAAAATTGCATCCTCAACTACATTGATAAATGCCTGTGCCAATTCAACTCTACGTTCTGCGTAAAACTCGACTGCTTCACCATATTCAGTCAAGGCTGCTGGGTGAAAGACATATTTCATGGCTCCAGAAGTCGCCTCACCCTAGCTAACCCTTCCTCTCCAGGAATAGGCTGAACCATACCACTTCGGATTTCATCTCGACGCTTCTTAGCTTCACCTACCCAAAGTGTTTGTAGGTTATCGTCTACATCAAACTCAAGACTTTCAACCAGCTTCTCTGCCAACAATGCTCTCCATGCACTGGGCAAAGATAAAGCTTCTTTCATTACTTGATCAACAGAGACCATAACATTCGGGCATCATAGATAATACCCAGAGTCTAGCAAAAAAGTAGTAAACATAACACAGAATCAAAATGCGATTGGCCGTAGGCCACGCTACGCGATTGACCGTAGGTCACGCTACTTGAGGTGCATCTACTGAATTTGATATCAAATCAGGCGCTGGCAAAGCCACAAAGCAAAGACTGGAATTGTACTTGCGGCGCAACCAATTCAAATAGCGCTGATAAATCCAAAAGATTCACGGGCTTTTGCATCCCAATCCCAAGTGTAGACATCTTGCGGTGGTACACCTTCACTGTTCATGTTTTGTACAGCGTACTAATTTAAGCTTGTACCCATTCTCCCCTCAATGGACACAGCAAAGGCGCTAGAGCATCGGTTTAGTAATCAAAATCAAAAAATATTATTATTATTACTTATAATTCCTGGGAGTTGGCTGCAATCCAAGTAGCTATAGACTCTTGATTTTCTATTCCTTCTACTAAATTATTAATCTTGATAACGGCTTCTTCTTCTGCCGCCACTAACTCATATCCGTTTAGACGTAAAAAAACGTCGATGACAGCAAGAGCAATTCGCTTGTTACCATCGACGAAAGGATGATTTTTTGCCAAACCAAAAGCGTAGGCTGCTGCGATATCAAACAGACTAGCACTATCACTGTAGGCAAATAAATGTTTAGGTCTAGCTAAACTACTTGAAAGTAAATTCGGGTCTCTTAATCCAAAACATCCGCCATGCTCTACTATTAACTCGTCATGGATAGCTATTACTGCTTGCTCTGGCACCCAGCGAGGCTCTTTCAATGAGCTAATTCCCGAAAAGCATTGCGATAGTTTTTGCGAGTTATCGCGAAAGCTTCCATTGCTGCCTCGAATTCAGAATTATCTTGAATACTAGCAGGATTTGCCACCTTGTCAGCCTGTTCCAAAGGAGCCAAACCCTTAGCCAAAACATGAAGATGTGAAACACCGGAGGGAAACTCCTTCCCAAGGGCATTTAACTCACCCTGAAGTTCCGCTGAGAGTGAATCCTCTAGCTGAGTTAGGGCGACCAAGAAGGCTTTGAGGGTGATTGCATCTAGGGAGTTCATGGCTTGAAGTGTGCGTGTATTAGCTCAGGCAAGTCAAAAAGGATAAAGCTTCTGCCATTGGGCATCATAGACAATACCCAGAGTTTAGCAAAAAAGTAGTAGGCATAACACAGAATAAAAATGCGATTGACCGTAGGCCACGCTACGCGATTGACCGTAGGTCACGCTACGCGATTGACCGTAGGTCACGCTACTTGAGGTGCATCTGTTGAGCTTGAGATAGCGATGTAAACCTGTATGGTTTTTTTGATTGGACAATAAAACTTAGGATCTCGAACCCCTCTTGCCTCTTGCCTTTTGCCTCTTGCCTCTTGCCCAGCGCAAGTATCTTCACAACCGAGATACAAAAGCTATATCAACTCAAGCGCTTGCAAAGCCACAAAGCAAACAAAGGTAAAGCCAGTCGGTAGCCTTGCTCGGAGCCATAAATTAAACCTTTGTGCTGCAACCCAGCGATCGCTCCTTGGAGAGAACCCCCTCTTGATAGGTAATGCTTTTGAATATAATCTCGACTTTGTGGCTTGTCGGTAGGGTCTAGGGCCAGGGATTCTAAAAGATGGGCTTGATTAGCTGGAAGCAGCATCAGTAATGACTCGAAGACCATGGATAAGTCCGCTAGCAGTTCTTGGATGGCCTGCTGAACATGGCCATCACGAATTAGCCCATCAGAAACTCGTACCGACTTGAGGCGTCGCACCAGTGCCGACGCATCACCGAAGTGTCCTTGCACCGCATTGACAAAGATTTCCAGTGCTTGCGATCGCGGATCGAAGGTCAGCCGTTGGGTATGCAAAACTTCAGTTACCCAAGCCGCAACCACATCATCAGCTAAAGGAGCCAGCTGCACGATTTCCAAATTATTCCCTGGTTCATGGGGATAAATGCTGGTTTCTGCGATCGTTGCCACTAGCACATAACTTACCTGAGTCTGACCTTCGATCTGTTTCCGCAAAAATTTTTCCCACACCCCATGACGATCCCAAGAGCGGATGTGGGGGAAACTTTCCAAAATCAACACTACCCGTTCCCCCTCAGATTCAGCTAACCTTTGCAGCAGATCGAGTAATGCTTCAAATGCTTTCCGTTGCAGCTCTTTGCTCTGAATCCGAACCGGTTTAAGTCCCTCTGTGCCACTGCCTTCATCCTTCAGGACAAATAATTCCGCTGCCTGACCTTCAATCCAATCTGCCATTAGAGCTTGAACTGTTGCCATTGGAAAGGTCTGGTTTATGCTCTCCCACAGCAGTTGCACGAAGCGCTGACCATCCGTAACCCGGATGCAGTCAACCTCCAGGATTTTAACTCCAACTTCCCGTGCCGCCCGCCTTACCAAAGTCCGCCGTCCGCTTCCGGGCACTCCCACAATCAACACGTTGCCATCACGGGCTAAAACATGAGTGATGCGCTGGAATTGTGCTTGCCGCCCAACCAATTCAAATGGTACTGATAAATCCAAAAGATTCACGGCTAATGCATCCCGATCCCAAGTGTAGACATCCTTCGGCGGCACACCTTCACTAGTTGCCAAGCCCCCAACTGTATCGCTGGCATCCTCAGGGCTGAGGTTAACCATTGATTTGCCATGAGTGGATTCTGTCATCAATTCTTCGCGGCTGGATACCCCATCCTTCTCTTTTGGTGGGGAGGAAAGCCGCGCCTCCAATTAGTGGTTTACAATTAAGCCGGTCGAACGTTTTAAAAGTCGGACTTTTCGGGCGGTAAATTGTCCGATTCTTTTCCAATTGATATCGCTGACGGAAACTTGTCTTGCTGTCTCACCGCTTACCCAACCTCGGTAGGCTTTCCCGGCTTTGACCGCTTCAACGTAGTCTCCTTTGCGAAAACCATGACTAGTGGTTGTTCCTCCGTATTTGCGACGTTTTGCACCTTTAGAAAACTGCAATAGGTGTAACTGACGGCGACTTATGGGGGCACGTCTAATTACGGAAAACACAGCGTTAGTTACTTCACAGTTTTTGGGGACACTCAATTTTCCATTGCGGTGATAATAATTTTTGCGTCGGTAAAAATGAGTAGCAGCTAACGCAATCCCATCTACTGCATGAGTATTAACTGTTTGCCGACTTTTGTCTATTTTGTCTTTGATCAGCCCTAGCGCTTCTCTCTTCAAGGCTGTCTCCCAGCCTTGTTTCTGAGTCACTGGGGCTATTTTTTCTAACTGAGATATTGCCCAGTATTGTCCTACCATCACAGGAGAAAAACCTTTGTTGCCATTAGCCTTGACTATTTCGCAAACAATGGCACTTACTGGGTACAAAAGACTAAGTTCTCTTACTACCCGATTTTCTAGTTGACGGTTTGCCCGAATCGAAGGGGGAACCTTTTTGTTCCTCCTGTTCGAGAATCGCTTTTGTCTATGAGACCTTTGAGAATAAGGAATCTTGCGATTTATTCGACGACTTCTGCGAGTTCTTTCGGCGAAGCCGACGCTACGCGAACGCATCATTCGCCTAGTATCCATGCCTACGCGGACTTTTTTGTACGGCAACACTAAATGCCCTGTCCAAAGAGTGGCTTTATTTGACTGAACAGCGATACCAGAAAAAGATTTTCCGGGGTCAATACCAATAGCGATATCCTGAGTCTGATAACTAGATGGTTGATTAACTAACTGAACAGCAAAAACATTTAGATCATTTGGGTAAACGATAGCAAGACCTTGATTAAGCCAACGACGAGCGCGAGAAGCTTTTGTAGGCATCAATGGTTTGCCATCAGGCGAAATAACTGGAACTCGTAACATGGTGATAAACCTCACGAGAAAAGTATTTGAGTTAATAACTCGTCCCCTGGCCGTAGGCCACGCTACGCGAACGACCACCGAATTGAAGATTTCCTGTCTAACAGCAACTGACAACACAGTTTTGAAGAGGCTTGGACTGGGGAAGTATCCAAGCGTTCGTCCCAAAATTCGGCTCAAATGGTCTAGTCAATCATGGTAGTTGGTTGTCTACCAAGCCCCAACCTACTGCGTTGAGGTTGGGGTTATTGACTTGCTATTGCCCGTGTTTTTCCAAATCCCAAGCTCAAACCAAAACCTTGGTGTGGGATGAGTCTATGGTGTACCTTGGAACTTATCAATAGTGTCAATCGTTCCTAGCACTATTAAAACGTGCTATATATTTTATAGCACTGTTCGACAGTATCATTGTATAAAGATAATTACCACCAACCCTTACCCAATAGGCAATTCCCGTGTTAGAAGCATTCATATTTGCCACAATATTGTGCGGATTTTTCGGCATCATCCTTAAAAAGAACCTGGTTATGAAAATCATCTCTATGGATATCATGAGCACGGGGGTGATTGCCTATTACGTGTTGGTTGCATCCCGAGATGGTTTATTCACACCCATTCTTTCAAACGTCGAAAATAGGGCTTACGCAGATCCAGTTCCCCAGGCAGTGATCTTAACAGCGATTGTGATCGGCTTTTCGATTCAAGCCTTAATGCTAGTAGGTGTTATGAAACTGGCACGGGACAATCCCACCCTGGAAAGCAACGAGATCGAGAAGAATAATACGCCATGAGTACCATTACCATTGCCTGGATTGCCCTACCGCTATTTGTGGGATTCAGCATTTATCTGATCCCCAAACTTGACCGATACCTAGCCCTAGGGGTTGCCATGGTTTCGGTTGAATATGGGACACAGCTATTTCTCACAAAATCGCCATTAACCCTACAGCTGCTGGATAGTTTCGGTGTCACATTACTCGTTGATCAATTAAGCGCCTTTTTTATCTTGACCAATGGGCTAGTAACCGCAGCAGTAATCCTTTACTGTTGGCAAAGTGGTAAAACAGCTTTTTTTTATACCCAGACCATTATCTTACATGGCAGTGTCAATGCCGTATTTATCTGTGCAGATTTCATCAGTTTATACGTAGCATTAGAGGTCATCAGTATTGCTGCGTTTCTGTTGATTGCCTATCCCCGAACCGACCGATCAATTTGGGTAGCCTTGCGCTATCTTTTTGTCAGCAATACAGCCATGCTGTTTTATCTAGTTGGCGCGGTTTTAGTCTATCAGGCACATCATTCCTTTGCCTTTGAAGGGTTGCGCGGAGCACCTCCAGAAGCTCTTGCCCTGATCTTTGTGGCATTGTTAGTCAAGGGGGGAATATTTGTATCAGGATTGTGGTTACCCTTGACCCACTCCGAATCTGAGAGCCCAGTGTCGGCATTGCTATCGGGAGCTGTGGTCAAAACGGGAGTCTTTCCACTGTTGCGTTGTGCTCTAATTATCGAGGAACTTGCTCCCATCGTCAGGATATTCGGAGTGGGGACAGCGCTTCTGGGAGTAGGCTATGCCGTCTTTGAAAAAGATACTAAGCGTATGCTGGCGTTTCATACAATTTCCCAGTTAGGCTTTATCCTTGCCGCACCTGAAGTCGGTGGCTTTTATGCCCTGACTCACGGCCTGGTGAAAGGGGCACTCTTTTTAATCGCTGGTGTTTTGCCCAGCCGTAACCTCAAGGAACTGCAACATCAGCCGATTAATACCCAAATCTGGATTGCTCTGGCTATCGCTAGCTTCTCAATTTCCGGCTTTCCCTTGTTGTCCGGCTTTGGGGCGAAGGTGTTGACCATGAAGAATCTAGTGCCCTGGCAAGTTATCGGTATGAATGTTGCAGCCCTAGGAACAGCCATATCCTTTGCGAAATTCATCTTTCTGCCCCATGGGGATAGCAGCCAAGGGAAGGTAAAGCTCGATTTTTGGTTAGCGATGATACTGTTGCTCGGTGGACTGATTGCTGCCAATGGTGTGTACTACCAGGCATATAACTTTGCCAATATTACTAAACCTCTGGTAACTATTGGCCTGGGATGGTTGGCATATTTTTTGATTTTCAAACGATCTGTAATCAAGCTGCCCCGTGTGCTTGAGGAATTTGATCATCTAATTGGGGTGATGAGTCTGATGTTAGTATTACTATTCTGGATGGTGTTTCAACCATGATTGGGCATCTAAATCTAATTTTACGACTGGTTATCTGGTTTTTGCTGACTGCTAATCTAAGTCTGCCAAATATCATCATTGGGATTGCGATCGCATTTTTATTACCAGGACGCCCCAAAACCCCAGAAGCCTTAAAGGATTGGCTGCGGGTGCTTGGTGAAGTGATAGTAGCGATTCCCCAGGCATATATTGAGGCATTTGAAATCATGCTTCGTCCCCATAAGCACGAAGATGTGATCATGGAAGGAGTCAAACCCCAACGGACCCCTGGGCTGATATTCCTAGATATATTCCTGATCACCTTTACACCAAAAACCATTGTGTTGAAATACCACCAAGATGGCAGGTACGAAGTACACCGGGTTAGACGGAGGAAACAACGATGACGCTGATCCTGATTGCCATGATTCTGGCTCTGCTCATCCCCATTTATGAGGCTTGGCAAGATGATGATATTTGGCAAAAAATGTTGGCATTTGCGAGTATTGCCACCAAGACATCCATCATGATCCTGATGGTATCTGTCTTGCGCGATGATTGGATGATTGGTGTTGTCGGAGTCATCATCCTGAGTGTGGGGAATGCTGGATTAATGTTACTGGCACACGTAATTAAACGAATGAGTGATGTATGATTAATGCACTGAGTTACACTTGCATAGGTGTCGGAATCGTCTTCTGGTTTTGGGGAACCATTCCCCTGATCGGTCACCGATCAGTATTATTCAAGCTGCATAGTCTTTCAGTGGCAGATACCCTCGGCTCGATGAGTATCATCGTCGGGCTGCTGCTGAAGATACCCAGTGAATGGCCGCTGCTGATTCTCGCCATTATCTCCTTGGCGATCTGGAATACAGTGCTGGGATATGTGTTGGCTTACTGTTCCAGTAGTGGGGGTGATAATGACTGATAACTATATCTATGTCATAACCGCTCTGCTGCCTTTGTCCGCGTGCATGCTGGTATTTCAGGTCAATCCATACCATGCTCTGGTGATCCGAGGCATACTGGGAGCGGTGGCGGCTTTGGTCTATGCTCTGTTTGGGGCAGCCGATGTGGCTTTAACCGAAGCGTTGGTGGGTACAATGCTAGCGATTACCCTCTATGCGGTTGCGGTGCGTTCATCCTTAACCATGCGTCTTGGAGTGATCCAAGACTGGGAAGTTGAGGCAGATGGAGAGTCTTTACCAGAGGGCAAGACCAAACCGGATTTTGGGGAACTGATGGATGACTTACGCACAATCCTGAGCAAACACTATATGCGCCTTGAGCTGGTAAGCTACCCAGATAGGCAGAGCTTACAACGGGCGCTGTTGGAAAAAGAAGTCCATGCTACCTGTGCCCAAGATGAGGGATTGTTCTTTGAGCCGGACCAGAGGGGATTAGCTCTAGGAGCTACCCAGAAGGCATCACCACAGGATGAGCAAGACCAGGTAGCGCAAGAGAATGAAACCCTACTTTATCACACCCAGACCAGGGTTCAACGCCTCTATGAAATCATGCAAAGTGAACTTTCATTATCGGCGACAAGCTTGACTTATCTAAATGTACCAGAGGCAGGGGGAGATCATTAGATGAAATGGATTTACATTGCAGCAGGGATAGCGCTGTACGTCAAATTTATGGTTTTGCCCAATCCGGCGGCAGACTTATCAGATCTGTCTATCGTCGAATCCGTTGTAGAAGATAGTGGGGTGCCCAATGCGGTTTCGGGTATCATTTTCCGGAATCGGCTCTATGACACCATCTTTGAAGTGGTGGTATTTACGATCGCGATCATGGGAGCTAAATTTCTACTGGCTGATGAAAAGCCGTTCTGCACGATCTATCAATTTACCGATAAACCATCGATTGTTCTAGCCCGTCTGGGAGCGACGATTGCTGCGTTGGTAGGTATCGAGCTGGCGATTCGGGGGCATCTGAGTCCAGGAGGTGGCTTTGCGGCTGGGGTAGCGGGGGGAACCGCAATCGGTCTGGTTGCCATTACCTCATCATTCCAGTGGATGCAGGCAGTCTACAAGCGTTGGCAAGCTGCTAGGTGGGAAAAGGTTTCAGTTCTGATTTTTATTGTACTGGCAGTTATAACGTTGACGGGAGTAGAATTACCCCACGGGGAGTTGCAGACACTTGTCAGCGCTGCCGTCATCCCCATACTCAATATCCTGGTTGCAGTAAAAGTTGCTTTGGGTTCGTGGGCAGTTATTTTGGTTTTCATTCATCATCGGGGATTGCTGTGATCGATTACAGCGGTTTTCAATTCAGGGAACAGGGAACAGCGGATCTGGGAACAGCGGATCTGGGAACAGAACAAAAATCCTGTGTACCTTATAGTTATGAAAAACGCTGTATTTTTACCTACAGCCCATTCGCCCACACCCAGTAAGCCTAAGAATGCTGCTTGTGATATCCTCTGCAGAACTACTATGGTATAGCGGTTTTAAAGCTAGTAAGGTTCAATAAAGATGATACCTCAGATAATTCTAATCTAGCCTTTTTTATTCTAATGAGGTACATCTTATTTTTTACATTTTGCCTATTTACTATTATCTCTTCCCTTTTACCTTTTACCTATTCCCTGTTCCCTAAAAAAATATTTGTACCTCACCTAATTAAAAACCGCTATACATATCATCATGGTTAACACAGACACGACCTTAGAAGAAGATACGAGCCTAACTGTAGAAAGTCGAATCTCGCAAGTTACCGTCTACTCCAACCAGGCAAGGGTGACGCGGCGCACTAAGGTCTCACTGACTGGGCAAGAGCAAGAACTGGTAATCCCTCGGCTACCGATGACCATCGAAACTGAGTCGGTGCGAGCAACAGGGACTGGTACAGGGGTTGTGCGATTATTGGGAGTACGGACAGAAAAAGTCTTTGACTCTGAACCAGTGGGGGAACAAGTTGCTCAAGTGAGTGGGCAAATCAAAGAGTTAGAAAAACAAAAACGTCACCTCCAAGACCAGCAGGCGTCAAAGGAGCTAGCACAGAATTTTGTCAAGGCTTTGACTGATAAAGCTGTCCAACATTTTTCCCGCAGTATTGCCCAACAACAGATTGGCTTGCAGGAAACAGGTGAATTTCTGAACTTTCTGGAGCAGCGTTACCATGCAGATGCGAGCGCGATCGCTCAACAAGAAGAACAACAGCAAGAGTTAGAAAAGCAATTAAATGCTCTGAAAGCTAAGCTACAACAGTTGAAAACTCCCCGTCCCCAGGAGAGTTTGAGCATTATTGTCACCTTAGCAGCAGAGGGGGCGGTGGATTTTGACCTAGAAGTATCCTATGTAGTGAATCGTGCCAGTTGGATACCACTTTACGACTTGCGCACCAACAGCAGTAGCGATCGCATAAATCTGAGCTACCTTGCACAAGTCAAACAAAGCACTGGGGAAGATTGGTCCAACGTTAGCCTTACTCTTTCCACTGCTAAGCCTGGACTGGGAACCCTACCCCCTAAGCTGGAACCATGGTACATTCAGGCACTAGACCAACAACCTATCCGAGCTTTGCGAAGGCTAAAGAGTAGGGCAATGTCTAACTCAATGTCAGAATTATCTCCAGATCAAGACTATGAGGATGAGTCGGAAGCATTGAAAACTCGTAGTGCTCCCCAAGCCATGTTAGCAACAGCAAAAGTTGCTGCCCAAACAGTGGTAGCAGTAGTATCGACAGAAGGAGGTGTGGTTACCTTTGAGTTAGATGGTAACAGCAATATTCCCAGTGATGGTTCCCCTCACAAAGTGACTATTTTTAGTGATGAATATCCTAGCAATCCTGAGTATCTTGCCATTCCTCGGCTAGTTAGTTTCGCCTACCTACAAACTGTTGTTACCAATCCGACTACTGGTGCAACCTTGTTACCAGGCAAAGCGAATATCTTTCGTGATCAAACCTTTGTTGGTACAACTAAGTTGGAGAATATTTCACCAGGACAAGAATTCAGGCTGAACTTAGGCATAGATGAGGGAGTGAAAATTGAGCGGGATTTAGTGGAGCGTCAAGTTGATAAGAAATTAATTGGCAATCAGCGCCGCACGACTTATGCCTATCGACTGGTAATTACTAATTTGCAGAGTGTGCAAAAGACTTTGGTAGTAAAAGAACAGTTGCCAGTGAGCCGTGATGAGAGAATCAAAGTGCGGCTGACTCAGACTAATCCCAAAATACAGACCGGTGAGATGGGATTGCTTGAATGGAAAATTGATTTATCACCCCAGGATAAGCAAGAGCTATATTATCAGTTTATCATTGAGCATTCCCCTGAGTTGAAAGTGATTGGTTTGGATATTTAGGGCTCTACCGTACTTGTTATGCTAAATAAACAGTTTGTAAGAGGGAACAGGGAACAGCGGATCTGGGAACAGGGAACAGTGGGAAGAGGCTGTCTTCAGAATTTTTGTTAGTTGAACATCCTCATTTTCCTGTCTTGATGATTTTTAACGACAATAATGGTAAATTTTCTTATACTCCACACCCCACACCCCACACCCCAAACCCCACACCTGAGGTCTTTGTTAAAAACCTACCCTTATCAGCTACTCCCTACTCCCTACTCCCTACTCCCTACTCCCTACTCCCTGTTCCCTGTTCCCTATTCCCTGTTCCCTTTGCTGATGAAATCTCAGATACGTGACTTAAAACAACTTTATGAAACTGAGTACGATCAGTGGTTAACTGAAACAGTTAAGCTACTGAAAAATCGTCAATTAGAAGAATTAGATTATGACAACTTAATCGAGGAATTAGAAGCCTTGGGACGCAGCGAACGAAATGCTGTTAAAAGTTTACTATTGCAGATAATCATTCATCTAATGCTTTTCCAATTTTGGGAAGCTGAAAAGGTTAGAAATGCTAATCACTGGGCGGGGGAAATTATTACGTTTCGGGTTCAACTAGAGGATAAACTGACCACTAATTTACGAAATTACTTAGCTGATGAATTACCCAAAATATACCAAAACGCTTTATTGATTGTCCAGAAGAAAACTCAGCTTAAGTCTCTACCTGAACAATGTCCTTATTCCTTGGGAGAATTACTGGATAAGGATTGGTTTCCAAATTGATCTAGCATTTTTATTTGAGATGTAAACATAAAATTGATAAAAGAAGGGAACAGGGAACAGCTGATCTGGGAACAGGGAAGATTGTTAAGATATCCGAGGAGTTTTTGGTGTTTTGATAAAGCGATGCAGAGGTGCGACCCGTGGCGAATTTAATTACGGGTCAAGCGCACCTAAGCGGTCTTGGGGGTTCCCCCCACTCGCGCTTTGCATCAAGACACAGGATTGGTTTTCATGAGCTATTTAGAAATGCTATAGCAGTTTCCAATCTTGTTCCTCAACGACGGAAGTGACCAAATCCCCCAAAGTTCTACCTTTACCCGCAATCGACGCAGGGGGAGTCCGGCGCAATACTTTTGGTTCAGTATCGGAAAGAATCGTCACAATTACACGAGCTTTGGATACTTTGGGTGCATCTGTTAACCATTGAACTTGACCATTTTCGATAATGGCTTCATAGCTTTTAAGCATTGGTATTTCCTACTTTAAACGCTAATGTTGGATGGGAATACAAAGCATTTCTCCATCTCCAAAATTAGCATGAAAAATACTCGGGAGGAGCAATTGCAAGGATTGCCCAAACTATAGCGTTTTCTATTCTAATGAGGTACACAAGATTTTTTCCCTCTTCCCTAACTTCCCCTCCTGGGAGGGGTTAGGGGTGGGTTCCCTGCTCCGCTGTTCCCTGCTCCGCTGTTCCCTGCTCCGCTGTTCCCTGCTCCGAAGTCCCTATTCCCTGTTCCCTAAAACCAAGGTACCCCATCGGGTACTGCTAAAGTCTGACTGAGGAGGCAGACTAGGAGTAGTAATTTTGAAGGGAGTATACCATTAGTGAGATTTCAGGCAACTTTCTGCGCAGCTACTGCATCATATACCATCAGGATTAGGAATAATGTTACGTTTTGTTGCAGTGAAGGGAAAATGTCAATTTCATAATGTGTAGCTATTAAGTCGATAAATTATATAGAGGCTGTATATCCTATAGAGCCTCAAGTTGTCAGCTATGTCGATCTGGCAGATATCGGGGTGCAATCTGAGAACAGTCAATTCGTCTACCGGGGGGAATTTTAATGACAGTCAATTTCGGCAGATTTTTTCGGGTCTGTAATCCTAGTAAAACCCTGAATCTGGGCAAGGCTGAAGACCAACAATATTACATTGATTTTTCCAAGGTGCGGGGCAGCAATATTATTCGAGAACTCAGACGCACCATTACCTTCTCAGAAGACGAACCCACCTGTCAGTTGTTTACGGGACACATGGGCTGTGGCAAGTCTACCGAGTTATCGCGATTGAAAAGGAAATTAGAAGAACAGGGATTTCATGTCGTTTATTTTGAGTCCTCTAATGACTTGGACCTGGCCGATGTAGAGATCAGTGATATTTTGCTGACCATTGCTCGTCAGGTGATTCAAAGTCTGGAGGAAGCTAAAATTAGACTCCAACCCACCCGCTTCCAAGGGTTAGTGCAAGGGGCGGCTAAGTTGTTAAACTCCGAGGTGACCGGGTTGAAATTCAAAGTTCCTGAGTTTCAGGCCGGTGGTGTAGGGGTTAACATACCTGATGAGATTGGCATCAGCTCAGAAGAGGGGGAGTATTCCCTAGCCTTTGGGATTGGAGAAATTACTACGAAAGCTAAGAATTCTAAGGACATTCGCTCCCTATTGCGACAACATCTAGAGCCACGGGTCAACAATATTTTAGAAGCAATTAATACAGAACTGATTGAACCAGCTCAACAGCAGCTGCAACAGCAGGGTAAAGCTGGACTAGTGGTGATTGTGGATAATCTTGACCGGATCCATAATAAACCTAAGTCAGGGCAACGGAATCAGCCAGAATATTTGTTTGTAGACCAGGGGGAGTATCTTAATCAACTCAAATGCCATGTGGTCTACACCATTCCCTTGATTTTGGCATTTTCCAATGACCAAGAAAACCTCAGGAATCGCTTTGGTTCTGAGTACCTACTGTTACCGATGGTACAGGTAAAAGAACCAGATGGTAGTCCCAGTGATGCCGGAATTGCTTTGCTGCGACAGATGATCTTAGCCAGAGCATTCCCAGATGTGGAGCTAGAGCAACGGCTCAGTTTAATTACAAAAGTGTTTGATAGCCCACAGACATTGGATCGGCTATGTCTAGTCAGTGGGGGTCATGTCAGGAACTTGCTGGTGCTGCTCCGTAACTGCCTCAGCAAAGATGAGCTGCCTTTATCTCGTAACTTGGTAGAAAGGGTGATTAGTCAGCGTCGCAATGAATTGAGCAGGGCAATTACACCGGATGAGTGGAAATTGCTCAGACATGTGGCTGAACACAAAACTGTCAGGGGTGAGGAGGAATACCAAATCCTGTTGAAGAGTTTGTTTGTGTTTGAGTATTGTAATGGTCAGGGATGCTGGTATGATATCAATCCGGTGTTAGCTGATGCCAAGGAGTTGAATGGAAACTAGACTTCTTGCAGAAGTAGGGAACAGGGAACAGGGAACAGGGAACAGGGAACAGGGAACAGGGAACAGGGAACAGAGAGTCAGCTAATGCGCTACGCGCACGCTACGCGAACAGCTAATGCGCTACGCGCACGCTACGCGAACAGCCACTCCCTGTCCGGTTCGAGGGCGTGAATCAAGTGATAAAAATTATCATGATAATGAGGTACACAGGTTTTTTACTACTTCATACCTTGACAGCGCCCGGGTTACCTAATCCCTGCTCCCTGCTCCCTGCTCCCTGCTCCCTGCTCCCTACTCCCTGCTCCCTGCTCCCTGCTCCCTACTCCCTAAAATTTACCTCACCCAATTAAAAACCGCTATTATAATGCTAGAGACAACCGCAAATCACAACCAAGATTCCTTGAGAGAACTAATCCGACTGATTACTTTTTCTCAGGGAGAATTTTCTTTGATTTTGGCGGTTGGTAACTATGGGGTATTGAGGAGACAAATTATTGAGCAGTTGCAGGAGCAATGTTCTATTCCGATCAGGGAGCTGGTCTTAAAGCAATCGGTTAAAACTCTCTATACCACTATTGTGGAAGAGCTAGGTCCGGAACAGCCGGAGGCGTTGATGGTATCTGGGATAGACTCAGTAAGTTGCATTGAGGAAGTGCTGACAGCAACCAACCAGATCCGGGAAGAGTTTCGGAACTTTCGGTTTCCACTGGTGTTGTGGGTGACGGATAAGTTGCTGCAAATGCTAATTCGCTCAGTGCCAGATTTCCACAGTTGGTCAAGCTGTGTTGATTTTGTGATTAGCAGCGGTCAATTAATTCAGTTTATTGAGCAAACCACTGATCAGGTGTTTGCCAAGGTGGTAGCCTCCCGTGAAACTGAGTTTGTGCACAGTTGTACTCTGAATTTAAACAAAGACTCTGGATCCTATGTGGAATTACACTCAGCACGACAGGACCTGGAAAAGCGGGGAGTGGCCTTAGCCCCAGAGTTAGAAGCCAGTTTGGAATTTGTGCTGGGTCGAGTGGCTGATAATTGTCAAGAAGAGTCTCGACAGCATTATGAGCGCAGTTTAGCTCTGTGGAAACAAACCGATAACCTGGAACGCCGTGGACATGTACTATTCTGTTTAGGCTTGTGGTGGGCTGGTTATGCACAGTGGCATCAAGCTGAGAAGGAGCAAGCTTGTGAACAAGCAAAAGTTTATTTTCAGGAATCGGTTGAGGTTCTTGAGCAGGCTAATCGCCCAGACTTAGCTGCCAAATTTATTAATTTTTGGGGAGAGGCACTTCAGCGACAGTCAGATTGGGAGCAGTTAGAGAAAGTGGCCAACAAAGCCTTGGCGCTCCATCAAACCTATTCTGATCCGTTCAGAATGGCACGAGGTTATGGCTTTTTGGCTGAAGTAGCCCTAGCAAAATCAGCCTTTAAGAAAGCACAAAAGTCTTCCAAAAAAGCGCTTTTTCTGCAATCAACGGCATCAGCTAAGATAGTCAATCCCTCACCAGAACAACAAGCTTTATTAGACTGGGAAAAGTCTTTTGTCAAGGGTTGGTATTTATTTTCCTTGGGGCGAGCACTGCTTGGGACTATGCGATCGCAAAAACATGTTCCTCAATTACAAGCAGCACTTTATAACTTGGAAACCGCTAGAGCAGAAACCAAACCCCACTATGATCCAGAACTTTATATTGGTATCCTGAGGGAATTACACCAGGCCTATTGCCAACAAGGGGACTATCTCACTGCCTTTGAGATTAAACAAGACCAACAGGGGATTGAGAGCCGGTTTGGGTTTCGGGCATTCATTGGTGCTGGTCGATTGCAGCCCAAGCAGCAGGTAACTAACCCAGTTTTAGCAACAGTTGAGTGTTCAGAAAGGATAGCGCCAGAAATTGCCGCTTCTGGCAGGGAACGCCATGTTAATCGCCTGATTGAGCGCATGGAACAGGTGGGCTCTAGACTAACTGTGATTCATGGACAGTCCGGGGCGGGGAAAAGTTCGATGATTGAGGCGGGATTAATACCAGCATTAGAACGCAAAACCATTAATACCCGTCGGGTATTACCGGTTTTGCAGCGAGTTTATAGTAATTGGATTCAAGAATTAGGCAAATCCTTAACAAACACGCTGGAGAAGAGAGTACATTTACCATCTGTGCCTGCTAAGCTTGATTCAACCGCCCTCATTCTTGAGCAGTTGCGCAAAAATGCTAGGCAAAATTTGCTTACTGTTTTAATTTTTGACCAGTTTGAAGAGTTTTTAGCAGTTTGCTCAGACCCCAAGCAGAGGCGAGGTTTTTATTATTTTTTGCGAGACTGTCTGAATATTCCTTTTGTGAAGGTAATCTTGTCTGTGCGCGAGGATTATTTACATTGCCTGTTGGAATTTAATAAGTTCAAAATCGATTTAGAGGTTATTAATAATAATATTTTAGATAAGAGGATTCTGTTTCACTTGGGGAATCTTACCCCAGCAGATGCCAAATTATATCTTCAACGGTTAACGGAGCAAGCTCAGTTTCCCTTAGAGCAAGCACTGATTGATAAATTAGTGGAGGATTTAGGGAAAGAATTAGGAGAGATTATACCAATTGAGTTGCAAGTGGTAGGGGCGCAACTGGAACGAAACAAAATTACCACCCTACAACAGTATCAACACCTAGGGCATAACCCAAAAGCTGAATTAGTCAACCAATACTTAGAAGAAGTAGTGGAAGCCTGTGGTGCTGATAACAAACGGGCCGCTGAATTAGTGTTGTACTTGCTAACGGATGAAAACAACACCCGCCCTCTCAAAACTCGCCATGATTTGGAAAAAGAATTAAAAGCCTTGGCCGCTGATGTAGATACAGAGCTAGAACGATTAGATGTAGTGTTGGAAATTTTTGTGAAATCTGGCTTAGTGCTGCTGTTGCCAGAGATTTATAGCGATCGCTATCAATTAGTCCATGATTATCTAGTAGATTTCATTCGACAACGACAAGGGGCTGACATGAGAGCAGAACTTGAAAAAGAGCGAGAGGCGCGACAACGGCTTCAGAAACGGTTGGTGATGGGGTTAGGGGGATTTAGCGTGGTGATGACTATACTAGCAGCTATCGCCATATGGCTGTGGCAATCGGCAAAATTCCACGAAAGAGAGGCGATCCTTACTAAACTCAACGCTAAATATAAGCTTTCTTTTCTTGTAGATGAAAATCAGCTTGATGCCCTTTTAAGCATCATCAAGGCAGGGAAACGATTAAACTCTAAAATAGCAAAATCAGACCTTGAAAAAGAGACTGTATCTAACCTCTGGCAAGCAGTCAACTTAATCCAAGAACACCATCGTTTAGAGGGACATCAAGGTAATGTCTTGAGTGTCAGTGTCAGTCCTGATAATCAGCTAATTGCCTCAGCTAGCTCTGATCAAACCATCAAACTGTGGAGTCGTGATGGCAAATTGATTAAAGACTTAAAAGGACATCAGGAGACAGTGTGGTGCGTTAGTTTTAGCCCTGATAATCAAATCATTGCCTCTGCCAGTAAAGACAAAACCATTAAACTCTGGCATCGCGATGGCACCTTAATTAACACCTTAACAGGACATGGTAAGGGGGTGAAGTGGGTAAGTTTTAGCCCGGATGGTCAGACCATTGCGTCAGCCAGTAGTGATAAAACTATTAAACTCTGGAACCGTGATGGGACTTTGATCAAAACCTTGACAGGACATAAGGATGCTGTGTTGAGTGTTAGTTTTAGCAATGACGGAGAGTTAATTGCTTCCGCCAGTAAGGACAAAACGGTCAAACTCTGGAGTAGTGATGGTACATTCATCAAAACTCTAGAAGGGCATGACAAGGCTGTTTGGAGTGTAATTTTTAGCCCGGATAGTCAGACCATTGCTTCAGCTAGTGATGATCGGACCGTTAAACTTTGGAACCGTGATGGAACCTTAGCGAAAACCTTGCCAGGATATGATCATCCTATCAACAGCGTCAGCTTTAGTCCGGATGGTAAGTGGATTGCTTCAGGGAGTAGTGACGGAAAAATCCAACTCTGGACTGGTAAGGGTACACTAATTTCAACCCTTCCTGGTCATAAAGATATTGTCAATCAGGTTAGTTTCACTCCTGACAGTAAGATGCTAGCCTCAGCTAGTGTTGATTTCACTGTCAAACTTTGGAGTCTTGACCAAACCTGGCCTAAGGTTTTCCAACCTACCACCTATACAGTCTATGGTTATGGTGCTAGTTTTAGCCCGGATGGTGAGATAATTGCCTCTGGTAGTCGAGATGATAACACGGTCAAACTCTGGAACCCGGAGAAGCAGATTCGGGAACTCACCCTCCAGGGACATCAGGATTTTGTGAATGGGGTTGATTTCAGCCCCGATGGTCAGTTAATTGCCACCGCCAGTAATGACAGGACGGTCAAACTCTGGAATGGCCAGGGGAAACTGCTACATACTCTAGAGGGGCATAGCGCTCCAGTTTATAGCGTTAGTTTCAGTCCTGATAGCCAAATTATTGCCTCTGCTAGTGAGGATAGCACAGTAAAACTCTGGAGCAGGGAAGGGAAATTGCTACGTACTTTAGCGGGACATACAGATGCCATTAATCGGGTCACTTTCAGTCCCAATGGTCAGTTAATTGCCTCTGCTAGTAATGACAATACGGTGAAACTCTGGAACCAGAACGGAACTCTAATTACTACCCTGACTGGGGATAGGAAGTTGTCCTCCCTTAGTTTCAGCCCCGATGGTAAGCGGATTGTGGCAGGTGCGGCCCGTGGTTCTATAGTAATCTGGAGTCGTAAAGACATCTCCTGGCAGCAATTCGCATCTAAAAAAGGAGTAGGGCATACAAAAACTGTTTATGATGTTAGTTTCCACCCCAATCGAGACATTATTGCTTCTGCTAGTGCGGATGGAACAGTTAAACTATGGAACCCCAATGGACTTTTAATCGGAACGTTAAGCGAGGGTTCTGAACCTGTGGAGTCTGTGAATTTCAGTCCAGACGGTGAAACCCTAGTCTCGATTAACGCAGCGAATCGGGTGAGTATTTGGAATTTAGATTACAGTCAATATTTAGATTACAGTCAATCAAACGATGTGAATTACTTACTGAAGCGTGGTTGTGATCAGCTTGGTAATTATCTTAAAAATAATCTGAACGTCAAGAAAGAAGACAGAACACTCTGTGAGGGAATTGAGGAGCAAGAGTAAATTAGCTGGAATATATAGCAGTTCTCACAGTCATGAGATACAAAAGATTTTTTCCCGACTCCCGACTCCCGACTCCCGACTCCCATTAACCCACAACTTGTGTAACTCACCCAATTAAGAACTGCTATATATGATCAATCTCTAGCTGAAGCGGACTCTACTGAAGTCCCGATTGTGGAATGTCGTAGCGTGGCGGTCTAGGATCTGGATCTTGGGGCTCTCTTGCGCCAGCAGCGGTATCAAATATAGTGTATTTAAGGAATGAAACATCCTCCAATAGACTATTCTCACTATAGTCAGGTTCGGTGATTAAGTTCCAGGAAGCTGTCTCCATAGCCAAAACCTGAGTAGCAGTGATTGTAGATATTGCTGTCATCCCTAGTAGGGAAAGAATTTTATAACATTTCATAACTGGACTCCGTGGGTTCTCTGCTAATTCCAACTCTACTCATATATACATTTATCCCAGATTGATGGCTCAGATCAGGAAAGTCTCTGAGTGTAGAATATCGTAGCTTTAGCGGTTTAGACGAATCTGCCGAGGGAAAGTTCCCCATGAATAATTTAGAATTAAGAATGAAGAATTAAGAATTAAGAATTAAGAATTAAGAATTAAGAATTGAGAATGAAGAATTAAGAATGAAGAATGAAGAATGAAGAATGAAGAATGAAGAATGAAGAATTGAGAATTAAGAATTTAGAAGTCTGGCTGCTGACTGCTGGCTGCTGGCTTTTGGCGTAAGCATTCAGCTATCAGCTATCAGCGTGTCGCGTATCAGCTATCAGCTAATGCACTACTTGAGGTGCTACTTGAGGTGCTATCAGCCAATGGCTGACGGCTGACGGCTGACGGCTGAATGCTTACCTTTTGGCTTCTGGCTTCTGGCTTCTGGCTTCTGGCTTCTGGCTTCTACCTCCTACATTCATTCTACATTATCCCTTCTTAATTCTACATTCTTAATTCTCCCTTCTACCTTCTCAATTCTACCTTCTTAATTCTACCTTCTTAATTCTCCCTTCTACCTTCTTAATTCTACATTCTTAATTCTCCCTTCTTAATTCTACATTCTACATTCTAAGAACGTTTTACTTTCGAGCAAAGCTGATTCAGTAACTCCTTTGGAATGGCCTCAAAATTTTCTAACAGGAAATCCATTAAGGCCAGATGATACAAGGAATCGGAAGAGGGAGTTTTATAGCGAGGACCTTGGGCCAGCCAGCTGTTGACAGCGTAACTTGAGCGGCAGCAGATGTTACCGATGTCTTCTTGCTTCACTTGCCATTTTTGGTAAAACTCCTGGGGGGTCATGGATAGTCGGCAGTAGCTGTATAGGTAGATCAAGATTTCTTCTCGCTCGGTTATGGGACGAGGATAAGCATGTTCCCATGTGGATTGGCTCCTGGCAATTTGGGCAAGGCGGTTTAGGGCTCGCTGACAGTGAATCAGATGATTGAGATGATCATTAGATCGTTTATCTGGCATCATGGAATTACCTCACACATAGCTTGTGACTGAGGACATAAGCCGCGCTTCTTAGTTGACGTGGAAAGCGCGGCTTTTTGTCCATAAATATTATCGAAATATCGGACATTTTTATTATTACTAATATCTCGGTAAATGTCAAGGGGTATTTTTTAAATTTTAAACATTTTTTTACAAAGTTAAAAAAATGAGTAGTTTGGGGGTTTATCTAGAGATAAAATCAATTTGGTAATGTAATTTTACATTAGGTATCAGGGAGCATGGAGTAGGGAGTAGGGAGCAGGGAGCAGGTAAAATAAATATGTCCTAAGCTTTGCTTATACTGCTATATAGTAAACTTTTGAATGCATGACTTTTTCATAAAAACTTGTGTTTAAAACCCAGATATAAACGCGCTTATATGTGTCAACTGCATTGTCAACTGCATTGTCAACAAGCACAATTCACTCCAAGATTCCGGAATCCTGTTTTTTGTGGCTGTAGTATAAATCAAGCAGGATTTACCCGATTCAAGGAGCATTGCTGATTCGGGAAAGCTGAAGCTGCGCGAACGGTATAATATTAGACCAGTGGATGGAAATTATCCTTAGATCATAAATGGAGTAAATTCGGTTTTACCGAACCTACCTTATTTTTACTGCTGTTGTTTATAGTCAACCTTTTCTATGGAGCAAATATGTAATGAACAAGCTTAATACGATGAAATTTATACTTGCATTATTCACACTTATTGGGTTATTTACTACTCCCATAAATGCTCTGGAGCGTCGCCCGATTGAATCAATACCTACCGAAGAATTGGCCAAAGAGACAATGGGGATGAAAAGAAATGGTGATTCTCTCAACATAGCATGGTATTTATTACCGGAAGTCTATGGCTTACCTTCACAACCAGTAGTGCTAATTGCAGTTGTCAAAGGGAAGATTAGTCCTTTTGGTGTTCCTACATTTTCCTCTGAGATTGAAACCCAGAAAGTCCTAAAAGTTACCTATACTAATTCTAAGGGCATACCTAGAGAATTAGTGCCAGTCCCGAAAACGGCTGATATTAGTTATTTGGTAACGGTATTAAAACCATTATTATCGAAATTTGTGGGGCCATTTGGCGAAGGAATGTGGTTTTTTACCTATAAAAACGTTGATATCTTTGGGAATCAGATTGTGTCCCCTTATGAAACTGGAGAATTAAAAATTGATATGGATATTCCAGACGAACCGTCAAATTATGAAGCTGGAGAATTAAAAATTGACCTTGGTATTCCAGAAGAACCGTCAAATATTGCTTTGATAAACTTTCCCCTGAATTCCCTCTTTGTTCCAAGACTATGTCCTGGCGGTAAACCTGCCCATGTATCGTGGAAATATTGCCCATGGGATGGTACACTACTCCCAGAAGATTGATCCCGCCTCCCCGCCCCACACTTCCCGGGTGCATCTCAATGCATGCTGTTTGACGAGGTGGGTGGAATGGGCATCTTGCCCGTTACAATTGGACGGACTGTCCCAATACTGGCTACCGCGAAAATCAGGGCGAGTCCGTCCCGATGCTGCTGGCGAAATATAAGTTAACATCAGCCGTGGTGAGTATGCCGTTAATCGCGTTATACAACTAATGACATTTTCAGGGCTGATAACGGAATACCTTGTCAATAAGCATGTTTTGTCAAGTAACGCCTTTTGCTTCCGTTGCCTCAACCCAACCTACCCCATGTACTCAAGTCAGTCAACCAGGGCTATTTGCCTGTGCCACCTATTACCTATTACCTATTACCTATTACCTATTACCCATTACCTATTACAAGCGTGTTAAGAAATGTTTCGCCAGCCGCATCCGTCCCTAACGCACCCTACTGGAGTGACCACTCTTAAAAAGTGCATTATACAGAAAAATCTTGATCAGTCTCAAAAACAGCGGTTTTGGTGTTTGAGTTTGACTCGTGCATCTTCTGTGGTAAATTGCCACACTACTTTGGCACAGGCATTGTTCCGCTCCTGCTGCCAAGCCTCTATCTCATGCATGAAGTTCTTCGGCTGTAGCCAGGCGACGGTCAAGACATTGTTTGGACAGAACACACAACTCTGTTTCCGCCACATTGAGCCAACTGCCATTACGTGGGGTGTGAATCATCTCTAACCGCCGTGCTA
>NZ_JAAHHW010000430.1 GCF_010692325.1 Moorena sp. SIO3I8
AGAACCAGCTCAGATTCGGGAATATTTGAGCATTGCTCGTCAACCCATCTCTCTCGACGTTCGCGTCGGAGATAACCAAGACACAGAGCTGTCTGAGCTGCTAGAAGATGATGGTCTAACACCGGTTAACTACACCACTCAGGAGTCCTTGCGGCAAGACCTAAATCTGCTGTTAGCAGAACTTACCCCCCAACAGCGGGAAGTGCTAGCGCTACGCTTTGGGTTAGAGGATGGCAAAGAGCTATCTCTGGCTAAAGTTGGTAAGCGACTGAACCTCAGTCGTGAACGGGTACGCCAGTTAGAACATCAAGCCTTAGCACAGCTACGGCGTCGCCATGCTAATTTCCGGGAGTACATCGCTAGCTAGCTAATGGTTGACTGTATTCCAAGCATGAGTGGTAGCCAGAAATGGTTACCACTTATTTTTTTGTAAAGAAATGTAAAAAACCCCGAAATCTCTGTTCTTACCTTTGGAGTATTTCTATAGTCAGAGCAAAATTCACATCACTGTATAAGTTCGTAAGCATATGCGCTACGCGCACGCTGCGCGAACAGCCGTCAGCTTTGTGGCACAGGCCACAAGCGCTGTGACTTCAATCAGATTAAACGAATGCTGACCTGTTTGATTCAAAAGCTGTTCGGTGTAGCTTGCCCTATGCCCATAAGCACATCAAGTAGCTTGCCCTATGCCCATAAGCTGATAGCTGATAGCTGATAGCTGATAGCTGAATACTTACATAAGTTCACCGATAATTTCACAAAATTTTCACATCAAAACGGGAGAGTGAGGAGGTAAAAAACCTGGGGGAGCCATTTAAGAAGCAATTTGTAAGTTAACCTGGACGAAAAATTATTCTAAGGGTTGAATAAAAGATGAGTCTAGACTCACCTATTTCAGCAAAAGGTCACTCATAGTTGCTTAGAGCAAGGGTCAACTAGCTGGGTGAACGCTGGTAGTCAAGCTTCAGCAAAATTTCCGGCTATGACCAGCGCCAACTGTGACAGTTGATAAACCGCTCAACAAAGGAAGAAACCAAAGCAGAGTTTAGGCTTAAATAGGATTATAACCTCAAGAGTCAACATAACTCTGGTTTAGGAAAAATTAACTTTTTCTGATTGATTATGGCTTCATCAGTTGATGCTCTAAACTCTCAGAATTTTTGCTCAGGGTGTCTTACAGTTTTTTTTTCAAAGGGGGTAAGTATGATGCTTAACCAATTAACTGGATCGTTCTTGTCAGCACGTC
>NZ_JAAHHW010000431.1 GCF_010692325.1 Moorena sp. SIO3I8
GTTATCGACCTTGCTTAATAGTATATATATTTTATAGTAAGATGTCAAGGGATAAGATGAATTTCCTGGCTCGCTATCCATCCCCACCCTGAAAGAGGGTGGGGAATTCCGCGAGTTTTGTTAAAAATACTTACTATCATCCCACTCCACTGGCAGAACTAAACCTGGTTGGTTCTAACCGAGCTGCCCTACAGTTTTATGGTCAGCATCTACGCAATGCATTACTGCTAGAACGACGCTCCCCAGCCTATCAAATTGCCGTGGCCCAAGACTGCGTTCTCCAGGGGGGTGAGGGACTCTACTATGACCCCAGAAGTAATCAACTATTCTGCCTGGACTACGGTAATCCTCAGCTGATTCAACTGTGCTTAACAACCCGCAAGGTGCAGCGGTTCCCATTACCTGGTTTGTGTTACGGTCTTGCCCTATCGGGGACGGAAACTGTGGTGTTGTCTGGGGAGTTGGGACTGGTGGAGTTAAATCTCAATACCAAAGAGATCATACCAATTATCCAAGACTATCAGGGTAAACAGTTGGTTTGCAATGATGTAGTTATTGACAAAAACGGAAACATTTGGTTCAACACCATCGATGAGGATGCCACAGCAATTAGGGGAACAGGGGCACTGCTAGCCTGCAATCCCCAGGGGCAAGTCCAGGAAGTTTTTGCGGGGCTAGGTTATGCCAACGGCATGGGACTATCACCAGATGGGCGATCGCTCTACGTTGTGGATAGCTTAGAAAGGTCTGTTCATGTCTTCGTTCTCAATTCGGATCGAACTGAAGCAACCCTACCCGATATTCATGACCATCACAAATTTATCGTTGCCGATGAAACTGAAGGAGTACCCGATGGATTGGCTGTAGATGGGGCAGGTCGTCTTTGGCTCACATTTTGGTTTGGTGGCAAAGTAGTCTGTATCGATCCGCAATCTCAAGCAAGAGTCAGAGAGATTGTTCTACCTGTGATCAATATTAGCAGCGTGACCATTGTTGATTCTAAATGCGATCGCACTGCCGAATCACCCTGCAAATTGTTTGCTTGCTCATCTGCTGTTCCTTGGCTAGGGGGAAAAGTCTTAGCACCCTGGTATGCAGGTGATTTGCCAGGGTCGCGACAAGGATACCTTTTTGAAATCGATATCGAATTATAGCAATTATCATAGCTATGAGGTACACAATTTCGGGATTTTAGGGAACAGGGAACAGGGAACAGGGAACAGATAAGAGGCAATAGTGTAT
>NZ_JAAHHW010000432.1 GCF_010692325.1 Moorena sp. SIO3I8
TAGCTTCGGGTTGAGCAATCCCTACTTTACCACTGATTTCCCTTACAGATCGGACAACTTTGAGGTTCGACTACTACATATCGGTCAACCCGCCCAAATCCTTTTCGGGTTTTCCCTTTGTGTCCTGGTTGTCCTCCTGGTTTTCGTTTCTGCGAATCTGATTCCTTCGACGGTTTTTTTTCTGACCTTCTGATTAAATCACTTGATGGGGGTTTTGATGAAGTCTGGCTGTCTTTGTTCAACAGACTTTTGAGGCGTTCCACCTCCCCAATCAGTTGTTCAATCACTTGTTGCTGTTGCAGCACCAGCTCCACCAGAACTGATTGGGGCAGCAGTTCCAGAGCTTCAAAGCTATTTGGGATAGCTGGCGGTTTGATTTCCATGGTTCTACACTACTACTCATCCTTCCCTTTTTGTCAACCCCATCACCTGAATGCTTACCTTTCCAAATTGGAACTCTATACTTTTGAGCCATTGAAGGTAATGTATTATGTGTATGCATAACTTCTTGATAGCCAATCGGATTATCAATCATCTCATCATCTAAGTGTTGACGAACTTCAGAACTGATATAATCCCTAACTGTTTGAGGGATATCATTGGCATAATTATAAGCAGCTTGAGCAAGATTGAGGGGTGTACGACCTGAATATTTTTTTGCATTGTATATAGTAAATCCCAGAAAGCTCACAAACCTTTCTGGAAATTCATTTCTTTTCTCTTTAGAAATAAGGGGATAAATAGTATCAAAATCTTTTTTCCATTCAAGTAAAGATTTACCAATATTTCTAATTCCATACAAAGAAAACATATCAGGAAAACAAGGCACTAAAAAACCATCAACTGTAGATATAATTACCTTATTTAAAGCTCCTAAACTTGGAGATGTATCCACAATTATAAAGTCATATTTACTTTCGGAAGCATATCTACGAGCTATAGCTCTAATTTGAGTTATGGTTCTAATTGACAGTGGTTCTCCCCTATATAAACCAGCCCAGCGTTCGGCAATCTTATTTTCGTACATATGTAGGGTTAGACGACCTGGAATTAAATCTAGGTTTGTAGCTACTTCAATTGGACGAGGAAGAGATTTTGGCTCGCTTATGCCATCCTCTATAGGCTTAAGAATATAATGAATTGTTCTGTGATTTCTATTAAACGATTCAAAATCTGAATCTTCAAATTTCTTACGGGTCGCATTAAAATCATCAATGAATCCATCTTCATCCTGCCAAA
>NZ_JAAHHW010000433.1 GCF_010692325.1 Moorena sp. SIO3I8
CTTTCGGCCACCCTACGGGACCAGACCGGAGCCAAGGCTCTGGGGGGAAGCCCCCCCAGAAATTTAGCGATGCAGCGCGGTCTTGGGGGTTTCCCCCACTCGCGCTTTGCATCAAGACAAGGTGTTATGGCAACAGCCAATACTTCATCATGGTTGTCCTCACTTCCCCTGGAGTTTCAGTAGGTTCCAAAGGGCTCCAGTCGGCAATCTCCCCATAGCCTAGGGAATAAAACCTTTGCATACTATGGATTACGGCTTGACGAGGACCTTTTAGAGTGTGCTCAACAGGTTGTTTCTTGAGGTTTTGGTTAGAGTATTTTGACATAAGTCAGAACTTAAACTCATTGTGGTTTGGCAATTATTATTATAATGATTATAATTTAATTTGTCAAGGGTTTTTATAATTTTTTATTGGGAGGGGTTAGAGATAGTAAAAAAAAATGATTGGAGCAGGTAAACTATGTAATAATGATTGAAGTTATAGCGTTTATAGGACTCATGAGGTACACAGAATTGTTTTACTATTGGCTGTTCCCTGTTCCGAAGTTCCCTATTCCCTGCTCCCTGCTCCCTGCTCCCTGCTCCCTGCTCCCTGCTCCCTGCTCCCTGTTCCCTATTCCCTGTTCCCTGTTCCCATCAATCTTATATTTACATCTCAAATGAAAATGCTATAGTTATGCTAAATCAGCAAGACTATGACAGATTTTAGCCAGGGTAAGAAAACTAAAAAACTAACTATTGCCGCTTCTTCACAAGGTATTGAAACAGCTAAAAAAGCTTTGGATAAGCTAGGGTTTGAGTTAAAAAGTAACTTCCCTAAGTCACAAGGGATAAGTCGCTATACAGTTACCAAGTTTTTTAAATCAGAGCCAATTCAGCTTGATTTATTTAAACGGATATGTGAGGGATTGACCCTAGACTGGAAAGAAATTGCGGGAATAGCAGAAGAACAAGCATCAGAACAGCTAAACAAAACTGATGGCAGTAGCTCAGAGCTGGTGAAGGGTGTAGAGCAAAGTGAATCCCTGAGCCAAAAAGAGACTGTAATCGAGAGACACAGTGAAACAATCAAAGCTGTTATTGTATTAGAAGGAGATATAAATTCAGTTCAACCTTCAAAACTGATTGAATCTATTTTACAACAATCTTCAGGATACACGATCAACATTATTGATATTAAACCAAGCAGCTTCATCCTACAGGGGTCTCAAGAAGCTATCGAAGA
>NZ_JAAHHW010000434.1 GCF_010692325.1 Moorena sp. SIO3I8
GAGGCTACATAAGGCTTGCAGCTGTAATCCGCAAGACAATTGAAGGACCAAGTAGGCTATCGAAGACATTACTCCTGACCCGTCTAACCTCGTACTGAGTTGCCCCATCCAATTCCCGCCTTTATCTAAAGCGCCGGATTTCCTCATCACTCATTACTTCCTTGAGCCAACAGTTAAATGTTGCGTGATCTGTGAGTGGATATTGGGTTGGCTCCATTTCACCGCGACTCCGGAAACGGGGAGTTTCACCAACACCTAGATGAATATCAGACACTCCTTTCTCAAAGGCCTCACGGACAATGCTTTCTAAGCTTGACTGTCCAGGGGGCAGACCGATGCTATGGGGTTTCTTCTGGTGCTGATTGGCTGATGGTTTTGCTTGGACGTTAGTGGCTGAATTCTGACCTGTTGTGGGCACAGGGCGAGGGCGTGAGGCTACTGCGGCACCGGCTTGACTGCTTCTTGGAGCCATGGCTCTTGGTTGTGCAGGTCTCGATTGATTGCCTTGAGCAGATGCTGCTCTAGACGCTATATTCAAAGGCGGTGGTGCTGGTGCAATGCGGGGTGAGGGCTGTTGATCTGTCATCTTTCAACTACCAACTACAGTTGGGCTACGAGAATTTATTTTACAAACTCTTACTTAAAGTTTTCCCAACAGTTAGGGTTGATTATAACTTATAACAGTTCTACCGTAGGTAAGGGATTTTCGTCTTGGGTTAATGGCAGTAGGGAGTAGGGAGTAGGGAGTCGGAACCCACCCCTAACCCCTCCCAGAAGGGGAACGGGAGTCGGGAGTCGGGAGTCGGGGTAAGAAATTTGAGTGTACCTGATAAGTATAAGAAACCCTATACACCAATTTCATTTCTTCGAGCTATAAATGGTGATGAGGTGATGTGTTAATAGCACTATTTTTTGAAATTGGTCAGCTGTCACCATCTAATTGTTTGTTATTGTTTGTGATTGTTTATTTTTGAGTAAGCAGCAAAAACTCTAAAACCTTCTCCCCTGCTCAAAACTAGATTTAAGATCAGCGTGAGGGCGGGGCGCAATCCGTGAGGGCGCAAGCAAAGCGCCCCTAAGATTCAAAGCACCCCTAAGATTAGGGTTGACCAAGGGACGGGGGGTAACTCCTAATCACAAATACCTAATATGAGTAATTATGCGTAATTATCATTAATTATGCTTAATATGAGAGTAAGCATTCAGCTATCAGCTATCAGC
>NZ_JAAHHW010000435.1 GCF_010692325.1 Moorena sp. SIO3I8
GATCTAAAACGGTTCGCAATATGCTTTCTTTTGCCCACTATCGGTTTAAAGAGTTCTTAAAGCATAAAGCAGCCGAAAACCGAAAAATAGTTGTTGATGAAAGCGCAAGCCTATACTAGCAAGACTGTTAGCTGGACTGGTGAACTAGTCAATATCGGCGGGAGCAAGATTATCAAATCAAAAATCGATAACCAACAAATGGATTGACCTTTGGTCACGCTTCGCGAACGTGACATCAATGGCGCTCGTGGGATATTCCTACGGGCTTTGGGAGATACCCCCTGGCTGAGAGATTCGGCAAAGCCGACACTTCGTGAACAGCTTGCATTGGCGGGTAATGGTCTATCTTGGTAGACTTTGGTAGCTAAAAAGTATCGGTAAACAGTAATTGTTCCATCAGCTGAGGGATGTGTTCCTCAGAGGTAGCCTCTGCTGTCCGCCTCCGCCCATCGATTTGGAAAGCATAGCCAATCTCCATTGCTACATAGATAGCTCTGACAACTCATTCACCCTTAGCCTGCTCCCTAAGTGAGTTTATCTGGCTTACCAGGTTGGGTTGATTTGGGTTAAAAATAGTGAAACCCAACCTTGGTAAGGGTTTGGTTCGGTTTTGTTACTGCTCCAGGGCTCTCTAGGGAAAATCTTTGATTTTGGGAGTTTTCTGGAAAACTATTGAAGCGATCGCTTGAAAATGCGAACGCGCCCCGCGTGACCGTTCGCGTAGCGTGGCCTTTTGGCCAAGGTCAATCGCATTCACAAATCTTAATAATTTCTAGACTACTTTGCTGCAACTGGAAGTTTGAATTGTTTGCTATAGGGTACCTAAATCAATGGTGAGAATTTTTGATGCCATATTCCCGAATCCCGACTCCCGACTCCCTGTTCCCTTTTATAGCGTTTCTAGGACTCATGAGGTACACATTATTTTTTCCCTCTTCCCTCTTCCCTTTTCCCTTTTCCCATATCCGCTGCTCCCTGCTCCCTGCTCCCTGCTCCCTAAAAACCCGAAATTTGTACCTCACAAGTCGTAGAATTGCTATAGATAACTGGGGTTTTAGGGGACAATAGTATTCCCTGAATTTTATATCTAAGTCTCTGAAGAAAACCTGCATCTGGGGGCAGGGCTAACCTCAATCCACCGATGATTTGTTGTAGGTCATCATTAGTCAATTCATCTAGAAAACTTTCCGGGTCATCAAATAATTCAGCACCACTGGGT
>NZ_JAAHHW010000436.1 GCF_010692325.1 Moorena sp. SIO3I8
TGCAGCTGATATTGAGGTAGTTATGGTTCCTGGCAGTCATTATTCATGCCTGAATGGATCGAACGTAAAGGTATTAGTATAAAGTTTGATTAGTCGTTTACAATAGGAAAATTTTGGATAGTAATTATGTTAGGTACTGCATCAGAAGCTAAGAAGAAAATTTACCGAATTATCTACGGTTACTGGCAAAGTCAGTGTGTTTATGTGGCCACCAGTTTAGGAATCCCTAACCTGTTGAAAGATGGAACAAAAACGGTTGAGGAAATTGCCGAAAAAACTTCAACAAACGTTGAAAAGCTTTATGTGGTTATGCGGGCTTTATCCCATTTAGGGGTATTCGTGGAGAAACCCGGACGTGTTTTTGCCTCAACTGAATTATCGGAACTTTTGGTCAGGAATGATTCCCCTTCCATCGCTGACTTTTTAATGCATATTACTGAGCCGAATATGTGGGATGCTTGGCGGGAATTGGAAAACAGTTTGAAGACGGGAGAAGTCCCCTTTGAACTGGCCAAAGGTCAGGATTTTTACAGTGAGTATATGACCGCCAACCCTAACAGCAAAAAACTCTTTAACAATGCCATGAGTTTTTTGACTAATGAAGCGGTTGATCCGTTGTTTGAATTTTATGACTTTGGTCGTTTTGAAACCGTAATGGATGTAGGCGGCAATCAAGGAACATTAATTGCCAATATTGTTAAAAAATTTGGCTGCAAAGGAATTTTATTTGACTTGCCCAATGAGGTAAAAACTGCTCCTACTAATCTGGCAAAATATGGAGTAAATGATGCAGTACAAGTTGTTGGTGGCAGTGCTTTGGAATCTTTACCAAAAGGTGCCGATGCAATTGTGATGAAGTATTTTCTATCGGTGTTTAGTAAAGAAAATTCTATCAAAGTACTAACTAACTGTCGCGAAGCTCTCCCGAAACATGGCAAGGTTATACTACTTCAAACTCTAGTTCCTCCTGTGGGTGCCCCTGTAGAATATCCTGATGGAACTATACCAGCTTTGGCTGCGGTTCAAATGATGATTACTAATCCAGGGGGTTACTGGCGCACGGAACAAGAATATAAGGACTTATTTGCAGCGAGTGGTTTTAAACTCGAACAAGTCGTTTATACTGGGACAAGTTTGACAGTTATGGAATTTAGTGTTAACTAGTTAAACAACCAATAAGCACAACTAATTTCCGATAGGAGGCTATTTCTAGAATTT
>NZ_JAAHHW010000437.1 GCF_010692325.1 Moorena sp. SIO3I8
AATCAGCAATGCCCACCCTACGATTGTCATTATTGGTGGGCATTGCCCATTTCATTGATCGGTTTTCAATCATGATCTCAATCAGCAATGCCCACCCTACGATTGTCTAGCCACCAACCGTTGATAATTCACTCACCAACCTTGGCTCCAATTTCCGAAAAATCTGGAACTAATGGTTGTCTCCCCCAGCAACAACAACCCCAATCGATCTGATACTGACCTGTTTCAACCCATCTGGTGAAACTCGAATACTCCCACCGATGAGGACAAGATACCAACCCATGCTTAACCGGATTGTAATGAATATAATCTAAAGCCTGTTGGAAGTCAGATTCATCTCGAATCACATGCTCCCAAAATCGGCGCTGCCAAACATTACTTTCTCTGTGTTTACGACGGGATGCCGATACATTCTGTGGCTTGAATTTTTTACCCCGTAGCGATCGCGTAAACAACACCTTAAACCGAGAAACCCGGTAGGAATAAGCTGTATCCCCTGGGGGTAGAGTCCACAAGAAATGAATATGGTCAGGTAAAACAACTGCACCAGTAATTTCAAAAGGTCTCTCAGTGCGAGTTTTAGCAAGTGCAGCACGCAAATAAGCAATTGTTTCGGGTTCGGAAAACAGAGGGGTGCGGTCGTAGGTTACCAGAGTCAGAAAAAAGGTTCCACCTGGGACATAGGCTCGACGATATTCGGGCATGGTTGTGGATTGCTGGGCATTGCGGATTTAATTTCTAGGCTAACTAATGTTGAACTTGCTGAGCAAGACCCACCCTAGGATTCTTGTCTGGTTCAGCTTACGCTTTTGTAGGGTGGGCATTGCTTGAAACCAACCCCCAACCCTGCTGGAATTCACCTGAGCAATGCCCACCAACCAGAGCATTTTGTAGGGTGGGCATTGCTTGAAACCAACCCCCAATCCTGCCGGAATTGATCTGAGCAATGCCCACCAACCAGAGTAGCTTGTAGGGTGGGCATTGCTTGAAACCAACCCCCAATCCTGCCGGAATTGATCTGAGCAATGCCCACCAACCAGAGTAGCTTGTAGGGTGGGAAAAGCCTTTTTCCAACTCGCCTACCTGCCCAAAGTCACCTGAGCAATGCCCACCAACCAGGGTACCCATTGCCTTTTGGGTCTTGGTGGGCATTGCCCATTTATTTTATAAGCGAACAATTTTGATACTTATCAGCAATGCCCACCCTACGAGTCTTGG
>NZ_JAAHHW010000438.1 GCF_010692325.1 Moorena sp. SIO3I8
TTTCCCATTGGGAATCTGTTAAGTCTCCTCTTGCGATCTCAGTCGAGGCAAGTTTTTCAGCGAGCGCTCTCATCACAATACCTGAATCATTTTACTTCAGTATAGCAGTTTGCAGACACGCCCTAGTATATCAACTGTATCAACTACTAGCTTACAGGCAAATACCGTGATTCAGAAAGGATCAGAAAATACAACAGGCGCTACTACAACTAATCAGTCTGTGGAGGACATTGATGTGGATGAACTAGTAGACAAAGTACACCATAAACTGATGCAGCATCTGACCATAGAAAGTGAGCGGAGGGGATTAAGCCAATGGCATTAACAGGGTTTAAGAATCTAGCCCAAAAAACACTAAACCAAACCAAAGGATTAACAAGTAGCCTCTTTGGGGCAGAGTTAGATAAATTAACCATCCTCAAGGAGCAGCCAGGAAAAAGATGGCAGATGGTTTTTCCAGAAAACAAACCAATGCCTCTATTCAATCCTAATGAAATTCAAATTACCAAGACAACCCAATGGCGTCATGAAACTCTCAAAAACCGCGATCGCGGTGATACTAAATTTATTGGTGGGGATCCAGCAACCCTGACTCTCGACCTGTTTTTTGACACCTACGAGGGACTACCTGAAAGTATATCCGGGGGCGGCAGTTCTCCCCTCAAACGAGTAGCATCGGGAGCGGCAACAGCGGCGTCATCGTTAACTGGTGTGTATGGATTATCAGCACCCAATGCCGTAGATGTTCGAGAGTATACGAATAAGATTTTTGAGTTGACTCTGATTGACTCTGATTTAAAACGTCCCCCTGTATGTGAACTCTGGTGGGGGGCATTTAACCTGATTTTTAAGGGGTATCTCGGACAACTAACCCAGCGCTTTACTATGTTTACCCCTAATGGGATGCCAGTCAGAGCCGCTCTCAACTGTACCTTCCACCAGTTCATCCCTGAAGAAGATGAGGAGCGGGAAAAGCCCAGTTCTCTGGCACGGGATGACGACCCAATTCACGTTGTGCGACGTGGAGAAACCCTGAGCAGCATCGCTGGTCAAGAATATAATGACCCCAGCTTCTGGCGAGAGATTGCCAAGGCTAATGGGATTACTAATCCCCGTCACCTGACACCAGGTCAAGTTCTGACCATCCCAGTACTTAATCTCACCTAAAATAGACCTCTTGCAAAAGTATTTTTCTGATAGTGTTTAGGTC
>NZ_JAAHHW010000439.1 GCF_010692325.1 Moorena sp. SIO3I8
TGGCATTTGCATCAACTGACTCAAAATCAATCATTAGACTTTTTTGTGATGTTTTCTTCAGTGGCGTCTCTGTTGGGTTCGCCTGGTCAGGGAAATCATTCCGCAGCTAATGGGTTTCTGGATGGTTTAGCTCATTATCGTAGGAAGATGGGATTGTCGGGATTGAGTATTCACTGGGGTGCGGTGTCTCAAATAGGGGAGGCAGCAGAACGAGGTGCAGATATGAGGGCACATGAGCAGGGGGTAAGTACAATATCTCCGGCTCAGGTATTGGAGTCTTTGGAACTATTGATGAGTGGTTCAGATGTAGAAGTGGGGGTAGTTCCTATTGAGTGGTCAGGGTGGCAGGATAGAGTGGCACAGTGGCGGTTTTTGGAGGATTGGTCCGAAACAAGTACTTCAACAGCTACAAATGATAATCGCCTTTTAGAGCAATTAAAATCAGTTTCCGTTATAGAACGAGAAAAGATATTAATTGCTGATATCCAAAATAAAGCAGCTAGAGTGTTAGGCATAAAAAATAATCTAATCAATATACACAAACCTCTAAATGAAATGGGAATAGACTCTCTAATGTCAATTGAGCTAAGGAATAAAATTCAAAGTGAGTTAGAAGTGGATGTTCCAATTACAAAATTTATGGAAGGAATCACTATTGCTGCTCTCTCTAATGAGCTAAATGAAGAAATAACTAAAAGTAGTTCCACAGATAACATTAAAGAAAATAACTGGATAGAGGTAGAACTATGAACTTAATTGAATTTGTGCAAGACCTTTCTCTAAAAGGGGTAAAATTATGGAGCGATGAAGGAAAATTAAGAATTGGGGGTTTCCAAGAAGTACTCACTACTGATATTATTGCTGAACTAAAGCAGTACAAATCAGAAATATTACAGTTACTAAGGGAAAACCCAGAATTATTCCAAGCAACTGATAAAATATCTACTATTAGTGGGATTCAGCCTGTTTCGCATTCGGAGCATTTGTCACTATCCTATCCTCAAGAATGGATGTACTTTTGGTATGAGTTTCCGCCAAATAATCGATTATTCGATGTATCGGTGACTCTAAAAATAGAAGGTCTGCTTAACATAAAAGTTTTAGAACAAAGTTTCAACGAAATCATCCGACGACATGAAACCCTACGGAGTAGTTTCCACTCCGTAGATGGAAAACCCGTACAAGTAATTTCGACCGT
>NZ_JAAHHW010000044.1 GCF_010692325.1 Moorena sp. SIO3I8
TGTAGTAAAGCGCCCTGATTTAAATTTAGTTAATTAAAGCAATTTTAAGCAATCTTAATTTAACTTTCATTAAACTTATAAAAATCAAGAAGACTCTGGCGATATTATTTACCCTGAATTTTATGTTAATCCTCTTCCGAATCTAATCATTTCGAGATAGATTTATATGGCAGTGAACTTAAGAGTAAATAAACCTGCATCTATACAATATTGACTTATACATATTAGTAATTGGTTGCCATTTTGGCAAAATTTTCAGTGATGAGGAAGGAGAGACCGTGGGCCACGCTACGCGATTGACCGTAGGTCAAGCTAAGGGAACGGATATTCTGGAGGAGCGAGAAAATCCCGATGACCAGCAATATGTTGATCAGTAAGGATGAATAAAACGATGACGACTGATCATACTATGAAACTATTTATAGTTACTGGTTTAACGTTGATTAGTTTTACAATATGCGATCGCGTCCAATCAAAGCATGTCTTGTGAATCCAATGGTGTCCTTTAGCTCAACCTCCTCTTACCGAAATTAAAGTCAATCATTATGATTCCAAATACTAGCAGTGATTTTTGGGATACTTTGGGGGGTCAAACCTAGGTATATTTTATAACCGATAGCTTGAAATCAATTTAATAGGGTTACAGTTGACGCTTGACCCTTGAGTGTGAAGGATAAACGCTCAAAAAAAAGTAAACTAGTGAACTCAAATAATCCAAAACGGAACTATCTAAGGAAGTAGATATAGTTAAGCATCTTCAATATCTCAATATCTCAATTGATTTAAAACTCCCGTTTAGGATACTTGTTTTATTTGCCAATCAAGTATATAATAGTTAATGGGAATCAAATCAATTTTAATCCTAACTGTTAAAACTCTTCTGAATAACCAGGGTCACTGGTATTTTGTTGCCACTAAGCTTAACTAGTTGGTAATGATTCAGCAGTCAGCTCTCGCTTCTGAGCTTCTCAAGATAGGTATCCACAATAGCTCATCTCTTCCTGCTGAGATAGGTACTACGGAATTATTCTGATCAGCAGATTCGGCACCATGTCACCCACATAAGAAGTTGTCGGTCAAAAGCAATGCAACGCAGCCAAAGGGAAGCCAGCCCAGTCTTGGGGTACCTCCCATAGCGCGACTGCATCAAGACAATGTCACCACAATCTCAGCAAAAATGTCACAAAGAGTACTCATCAAGGGTACCGTCAAACTTGACACTCCCCGCTCTAAAGAGACGGGGATTCCTAGATCTACGACCGGCCTTAAACCTCCGTATCCAAGTCTCTAACTCTGTCAGAAGCTTGGCAGTATCTGAACCGAAATCCCGTCAAAACCAAGACTTTAGTTCAGTTTACGTGCATACCCAGCGGGCTAGTCTCGCGATAGCGTTTAGTTACTTTTTGAGAAGTGCCTTATGAAGTCCGTTGCTTCCCTGTTTCACTTGGTTCCGGCGTGCCCCGCCGTACCGTTTTTTTTCTCAAGTTGTGTCTTGCTGGGTTCACACGCCAACTGTTAATTGACGATTGGGTTTTTAAGGAGGATTTTCCCTACCCTCCGGGCATTACTACTTTAAGGTCAAGCAGTGGCGGGTCTCTGACCCGGTTGCGCCTCGGTTTTTCAGCCTGTACCCATATCTCACTAATACTCTAGCGCGCAAGTATTGTCAACTACGCGACTAAAGTCGGTGCGAGCCTACATCCGGTGGTTTAAAAACACGGGGTTTTGGCTTGTGGGAATTCCCATAAAATAAAACTTGCCAGCATACTAGATATATCAGTAAGCCCACCCACAACAGTCTTTTTCCCCGAGCTAGACTGTTTTACCTCTCAAGGTGTAAGCTGAGCGGGAACTGGCAAGGGGTTCAGTCATTCATGTATAAAAGGTACAATAATCCCGCCGATGGCGGAGTATAACGACGAGTAAAGTAGAAAAAGACACAATAAATGCAGATTTTCTTTCTGATCTGGTTGGGACAACTAGTATCCCTTCTGGGGTCTAATCTTACCGAATTTGCTCTGGGTGTTTGGGCTTACCAGACCACTGGTTCAATCACCCAATTTGCCCTAATTTCTTTATTTATTCACCTACCAAATATTATAATCTCACCCATAGCTGGTACATTCGTAGACCGGTGGAATAGACGCTGGGCGATGATTCTCAGCGACTCCGTGGCAGGGGCTAGCACACTGGTGGTTATGGCTCTGGTGTTCTCGGGCAGGTTAGAGATCTGGCACATTTACCTAGTCGTAGCAATCAGTTCAACGTTTAAGGCTTTCCAGTTGCCAGCCTATACAGCAGCTACGACTCAGCTGATGCCTCAAGAACATCTTAGCCGTGCTAATGGCATGATGCAAGCCTCTAGGGCAACTGCCAAGATTCTTGGACCGACCTTGGCGGGTGTGCTGCTGGAGACCATCCACTTGCAGGGAATTCTATTAATAGACTTCATCACATTCATCTTTGCCCTAGCAACATTGCTAAGTATTCAGATTCCCCATCTCCAGTCTACCCATCACACTAATCAAAAGCAAGCCCACTTCTCTCAACTGCGCCAAGATCTAGTATTAGGCTGGCGTTACATTGCCAAACGCCAAGGACTACGAGGGTTGCTGATGTTCTTTGCCGTGGTCTACTTCAGTATGGGTATTCTTCAGGTGTTGTTCTGGCCACTGGTGTTAAGTTTTGCCTCCAGTGCTGAACTTGGGGTGATTTTATCTATTGGCGGTTGTGGGATGCTGATTGGTAGCTTGGTCATGACTACCTGGGGAGGACCCAAGCCCAGGATATACGGTATTTTTAGCTTTGTAATCCTGCAAGGCTTGTTCTTACTTTTAGGTGGGTGCCGCGCTTCTGTGAGCTTGGCTGCTCTTGGGGCTTTTGGTGTCTTATTTGCTCAACCCATTATCGTTAGCTGTAATCAGACTATCTGGCAGAACAAAGTCCCAGCTAATCTGCAAGGACGGGTCTTCGCCTTACAACTGGCCATCGAAAACTCCTTATTGATCCTTGCCCACATGCTAACCGGACCGTTAGTCGATCATGTTTTAGAACCGATGATGGCTACCGATGGATTGTTAGCAGGTAGTATTGGCCATATCATTGGAGTTGGTCCAGGGCGTGGCATGGGCTTGCTGTTACTGTTGATGGGAATTCTGAACATCCTGGCAAGCTTTATCGCTTATCGATATCCACCCATACGGCGAGTGGAAAAGGAACTGCCGGATGCGATTCACCCTAACCTAGGTTTAACTACCTCTAGTAGTGTTTGATAGCAAATCCGCTTCAAAAACCCTCTTTATGATTCCAACATTCTTTCTCCTGTTCTCAGTCACGCTTAGTCACGCTTAGTCACGCTCCTCATGCTTTTTGCTTAAAAAGGGGGTAATTAACCCGGATTTGGTATGAAACGTTATTAGATTTGCCTGATCTGTTCTGCTGAGGATTTATGCAAAAATTGATCCATCCTCAATACTTTGGCTCTACAGATTAAACACGCTCTGAGTGTAATAGATTCTACTAACCTATGAAAATTGCTATTATCACCTCTGGATTCTTGCCTGTCATTGATGGCGTAACAGTTAGTGGATTATCTAGGCTACAACGACTGAGTCAGTGGGGACACCAGGTGTTGTTATTTTGTCCTGACTACAGTGCGTTAGAAGATGTCTATCCCAATTGGCGAGATTATACTGGTCAAATCCTGCCTGGAGTGAGAATCATCAATTTACCGAGTACCTCATTCATGGACTTAGAGTTTGAGCGTCAGGTGCGTAGAAGTTCCTATTCAATCCTCCTCCAGGAGTTAAAAAAATTCCAGCCCGATATTATTCATGTTGATGAACCAGAAAGACTGTTTTTTGGCTTTTTTAGAGTGCCTGGGGTGGCTTTTGCTAAAAAGGCTGGTATTCCCTGTGTGAGTTTTTTTAGGACTAATTTTCTCGACTATGCCGAAGATTACTTTTCTCTACCGTCTGTGGTCGTCGCTGGAATTAAATTTATTTTTAAAACCATATTGCTTTCAGTGTATAATTCTTATGATGTCACCCTAGTGTCTAGTCGGATTACCCATAAAAAGATTATCGATCTAGGCATTAAAAACACCACTTATGCCAATTTACTTGGCTTTGATGCTAGTAAATTCTCTGCGGATTTACAGGAGGAACAGTTTTTTGAGAAGAACTATGACCTTAGAGGGGTTGACAGTAAAGTTAAGTTAGTTTTTCTAGGTAGGTTAACTCCAGATAAGGGGTGGGAATTTACCCTAAATGCCTTTTTACGAGTTGTACAAGAGGTCAACAGTGACCAAATCGCACTGATCATTGTTGGTGATGGTCCGATGCGGGATGAGATTGCTACCAGGTTAAGCAAGTTAACACCAAATAGTTACTTCCTCGGTAGAGTCCCACCGGAAAATGTTCCAGCTTTGTTGGTCAATAGTGATATTCATATCACTGCATCAGAAAAGGAGACTAGAGGGCTAACTATATTAGAAGCCTTCGCTGCTGGAATTCCTGTGCTCGCTCCTGAAGCAGGTGGGGTAGTGGAGAATATCCAAGACGGATGGAATGGTTTTTTGTTCACTCCCCAGAATCAGGAAGATTTCTGCGATAAGCTCAAAGTACTAATTGAGAACCCAGCGTTGCGACAGGAAATGGGTCGCAACGGTAGGGAGTGTGTTTCCCAGTATGGTTGGGATCAGAGGGTTCAGAATTTAGTTGCTATTTGGGAAAAGCAGATTGCTAAGAAAACCCACTGATATCAAGTCCAGTTAATTACTCAAGAGAATAGCCTATCGCTTTTTGGGAATGGGTAATGGGTAATGGGTAATGGGTAATGGGTAATGGGTAATTGCCTATTACCAGCTAACGGATAGGATGAGTACTCCAATAGACTTGATATGATTGAGTGGGGTTCTGTGTGTTTAAGGTTTAAAAGTAGTCGGTTTCTGGCTGCGGCATTGGTACCATCTCAAAGTTGGATGGATCACGAAGATAACGAATGGCATCTTCTTCTAAGCGGTAGGTTATATAGGATTCAAGGGTATTTGTGTGTTTGAGGGCAGAAAGATAGCCATCGATATATAGCCGCAATTCATCGAAGCTATAACCTCGATTCCACAAATCGACTAGGGAGTCAGTAAGTTTTTGATAGCAGCGTATAGCTTGAGGATCTTGCAGCATAGTCTTAATAAATTTTGAGTATCAACAGTAGTGGTATTGGCTCACTCAGTAGAAACTCGGATACGCCAACTTAATTTCAGTTTAGCAAAAGTAGCAAGTCCTCGATACGTTTCTCAATTATTTGTTATGTTAGCTAGACTAAATTGCATCTTATATGCTATAATTAAAAATGGTCAGTTAAAATTAATGGTAAATTGAAATTTTACTATTGTCCTTATTGTCCCTCTGACCTGGTCGCGATCGTGCCACTAGGAAGTCGTATTTTAAGAACCCAAGCCAATATCGGTATCATCAGTAGCAGTTGTTACAGAATGTTGACGTGACCTTTGCTAGGATTAGATCCCAACGGCTAAGGCTAAGAGGACTTTAAAGTGCCGTGGGCTCAGTTAGAATTCAGATTATTGAAGGAAACCCTCATTTGCGATCGCTTCTAGGGTCGCACCTGAAGAAATCCGGCTATGGGGTGTATCAATCACAAAATCTTGATCAAGCCAAGGAAGACTTTCACCATCGCCAACCCACTCTGGTTATCCTAGACTCTGATTTACCAGACAGCGATGGGGTTGAATTTTGCTGCTGGCTTCAGCAACAGCGAAAATCTCTAATTTTAATGTTGTCTGCTCGTAATAGTGAAAGAGATATCGTCACTGGTCTTAAAGCTGGGGCAGATGATTACCTGACCAAGCCCTTTGGTATACAGGAATTTATGGCACGGGTAGAAGCCCTAATTCGTCGCCTCCGCATTACGGTGGCTCCCCTGTCTCTAGACTACGGTGATCTCAAAATTGATTTAGTCCAGCGTCGTGTCCGCTTTAAAGAAGAGTTTATTGACCTGACTCCCCAAGAATTTAGTTTGCTCTACGTACTTGCCCAAGCAGAGGGAATGGCTTTGAGTCGCTCTGAATTATTGCGCCGCGCTTGGCCCAATGCGATTGACAATCCGCGCACCATCGATACCCATGTCCTTGCCCTGCGCAAAAAAATAGAAACCGATCCTCGACAACCCAGCATTATTCAAACGGTTCGCAATGTTGGCTATCGGTTTAATCAAGGGATAAGTGAGAATAATCCAACACCTGGGACAGAATTGGCAATTTAAAAAATTTATTAGAGGTTCTGCGTCAATTAATCATCAACCCTTAAATCCTGATCAACCAGCGTCGCCGATACATCCCATAGAGAATCACCCACCACAACAGTACATTCACTATCGCAAAGATCAAAGAACCATTCATGGCTCCAGCCCACGACCGAAACAGATTTTCATAAATCCAAGTATAGGTACTCACAGCATTATCACCTGTCCCTACCTTAGTTCGATATAGGATACGAACTACTAAACCAGATGCGACAAACAGAAAAATTGCGTTTAACCCCATCACTTCTAAGGGCCATCCCCATTGGCGAAATCCCCGCACTTCAATTAACTCATAACAAGCAGCCAGTAACACCATCGACCAACCAGCAGAAAAGACTACATAGGAACTTGTCCATAGCTGCTTGTTAATTGGGAACCAGAAATCCCAAACCCAGCCTAAACCAAGACAACCTAGACCAAATAGTACTAATCCCAAACTAGTACGGGACTGTATCGGTTGATGGCGTAGCCAATCCCCAACGAAATAGCCAGCCAAAACAGTTACTACCGCCGGGAAGGTGCTAAAGAGTCCTTCTGGATCAAATTGAGCTTGTTTATACAAATGGTTTGTTCCCAATACCATACGGTCGATATAGGCAGCAAAATTCCCTTCCGGTGTGAGATTACCAGCACCATAATCAGGAACTGGCAATAAAGACATCGCTGCCCAGTACCCTAGCAAAACTATTCCGGTCAGTACCCACAAACCCCGTCGTCTTAGATTTAGCACTGCTACAGCACAAAGGAGATAGGCAAGACTAATGCGCTGCAAGACACCCATAATCCGAATAGTATCCCAGTTGTAAGTCGGAAAACCATTGAGCAATAAGCCTAGGGCAAATAGAATGGCGCATCGCCTGCCAATACGCCAATATCCTTGGGATAGGGATTGGTTGTTATTGGTGTACTTGACTAAGGAAAAAGCCATTGCTACACCAGCAATAAATAAAAAGGCAGGAAATACTAAGTCTGTGGGTGTAAAACCATGCCACTTAGCGTGAAGTAAGGGGGGATAGACATAAGACCAACTTCCTGGATTGTTGACTAGAATCATGCTAGCCATGGCAATACCTCGAAAGACATCAAGAGAGGTTAGACGCATGATAGGCAAGAGGCAAGAGGCAAGAGGCAATAGACATGCTAGCAATAGACAATAGGCATGCTAGCAATAGGCATGCTAGCAAAATTCAAATAACCGTCAACTGTCAACAAATGATTAAGACCACTCTTGAGATGCTTCAGCTTCTGCTTGTACTAATCTCTCTCGTAATTGTTGCCAATTAATCTGCTCAGCGGTCGTGTCTTGGAGTAACTGAGTATTTTGGAAATACAATACTCGATTACAAAATAACTCAGCCATATCTAGCTGATGATTGACCATCAAAATTGTGATCTGCTCCTTTTGCGCTAAATCTGTAAATACCCTGATCACCTGAGAGGCTATACCAGCATCTAAGGCTGAGGTGGGCTCATCGAGTAACACTATTCTTGGTTGGACAACTAGTGCTCGTGCGATCGCAACCAATTGCCGTTGTCCGAAAGACAGTTGTAACTCTGTACGCTCTAACCACTCGGCTGGGATGCGCAGTCTCTCTCGAATCTCTTGTATCCGTTGTGCGTTCGCTTTTTTTGGCAACTGTTGCAATACCAACGGATAAGCTAGAGCCTCCTGAACGGTCATCCCTAACAGTTTTGGTTCTTGAGGGACCAGCATGATCTGTCGCCGCAATTCTAGGACAGGGATATTCCGGATGTTCTGATTATCTAGATAAATTGTTCCCTGGGTGGACTCACTGAGTCGGTTCAACAGCCGCAACAGAGAGGTTTTACCCGCACCAGATGGTCCAATCACGCTGATGCGATCGCATTGGCTGACCTCGAAAGAAATATCACTTAATATAGGTATTCCAGCTGCTTTAGCCCTGGTTGAGAGGGTCAGGCTTACCTGTTTGAGCTGCAACAGGGGATTAGTCAATCGCTTTGCTCCCATTCAAAATTATCAATGTCTTGATGCAGTCGCTCATGGGGAGGAGCTGCATCAAGGTATTGTGATTAATAAATCAAACCCTGATTAATAGCTGTGGTTATTGTCCAGCCATCTACAAGTAATAGCAAGAGGGTGAATCCGAACAAAATTAGATACATCCAAGGCTGGGCTAGGGGACGAATATCGGTAGTATCTATCCCGGTATAGTTTTGTACTAACTTAACTAAGCGATTAAATCCCACTACTCGCATTGGCAGCAAGTAAGCTTGGTCAGAAGACTGGCTAACGAAATAGTAAACAAGCCCTCCTTGACCTGTGGTGCGCATTTTTAAGTCTTTCACCTCCTTCCAGTGTAATTGCCAACCTTTGCGGAAAAATCGGGGCACCCAATTGGGATAAGCCACCTGAATTTTTTCGTCATCTACAATCACCTGTTCGCTTAAGGCACCATAGAGGGCTAGAAATCCTAAGCTAATTCCTATCCACAGGACTATTGGCGATACTGGAGTCGATGATACTTTAGCTAAAAACGGTAATGGTATCAACAGCGCCCAATAAAATGTTATTAGGGTAATCCGAATTATAGGAGAGATGCGAAATACAGAAGGGCTATACTGTTTAGTCTCAGGGTTAGTTTCAGATGCTGTTTGTTGATTTTGTAACATAATTAAAAAGGGTTGAATAAGGGAATAGGGAATAGGGAATAGGGAATAGGGAATAGGGAGTAGGGAGTAGGTAAAAATTACTGTTTACCTCAGGTGCGACCCGTGGCGAATTTAATTCTTAATGGCTCAAGCGTACCTCATAGCTATGATAAATGTTATCTCAACTTCAAATTCTATAGTCGATTGAGCGCATCAAAACTCATAGCCGAGGAAAACCAACCCCACGGTCAAGGTGGGGTGTGGGTCTATTTAATTAATTGGGCAACTGTTGAGTAAACTCATCTAAAGAATTCACAGTTAATGCTATGGCGATTAACTCGTCTAATTTTTCGAGAGTTAAAGCTGGCATTTTCCGGGATATATCTAAAGTAATATCTCCAAATCGCAGGTTAAGGATGCGCTCTAAACTCCGGCGACGTTCTTGTTGAATTCCTTCTTGTAAAATTTCTTGATACCAGGGTGATTCTCGTAATACTGTCATATCCCACCTCATGATTTGTTGAATTAACGGTATCTTATGTACAAAACTAGCAAAGAAAGCTAACAATGGTTCTAGTTGGTTCAAAGTTTGATCCGCTCGTAGTGCCTGCACTGCTGAGCGTAATTTCGATTCACTACCACCTCCTTTTAAGATTGGGACAAACGGTAGTAAGGATGGTAAAGGTTGTGTCAGTACCAAGTCAGCATCTACTTCCCACAGATTAATTACCCGATAATCTTGATGCGCCTTTAATCCCATGAATTCACTGTCGTAGCAGTCTTCAATGGTAACGGTGGCTGGGGGCGGCAAGATGTTAATTAATACTGGATAAGTGGATAGGTTATATTTCTCCTCAGCTAAGGCAACATAATTGCGCATGCGCTTAGGCATGGCCTGGCTATAGCGCAGTTGTAATTCGTTGAGAATCAGAAATTCTTGATGTTCAGGACTCTTTGCTTTGACGATTACGTCGCTTTCCCGACTAATCCACTGGAATTCAGCATCGAGTAACTCCGATGCTCGCACTTGGGGATTACCGGTTACCCATTGCACCCAAGCATTGGGGGCGAGACTGATTAGACGTTTGCTACCAATATCTGCACGTTTTGCCATAGACTATTGACTGAATTAAGACTAATTACTGAAGAACGCCCACTCTACTTTGCAGAGCTGTTTCTGGGGTCAGACTAAAATTTGATTGCTGGGGAGCTGGGTCTCCCACACTTCCCACACTCCCTGCTCCTTAAGATTCTTCTTCTATAGGCTCGTCGTCTATAGGCTCGCCGTCTATAGGCTGGGCGTCTATAGGCTGACCAATATCGAAGATAATGATAAATTTCCTATCAGGCATCAGTCGTTTCAGAGCCTGCAAGTGACCTTCCGCATCAGAACGGTTGCGGAAACGAGCAACAACCACCCGTTGCATTTCGGGCAACAGCCGAACAACTACCCATGGGTGTAGGCGTTGAGAGTACGACATAAAATATTAGGTATCTCCTTAACTGGGGGTCTAGAGCCAGCCTGGGGTCCTGGAGAAACTGTCGGCTGGCTTTTACCGTGGAACGTTTTAGCGCCCACGGTAATTTTATTATAACACAAAAAAAATTATATTATAACATTTTTTAAGAACTTTTGTAACAAATTTTTTAGGGAGTAGGGAACAGGGAATCGGGAATCGGGAATCGGGAGTAGTGGAGTGGGGAAAAATCCTGTGTAACAAATTAATTAATTTTTTAGAGAACTATGGGTGATGCGACCTTGGAGCCGCTTCCAATTCCCGATTTCCTAACTATTCCGGTATTAACGCAGTCGCTAATAGTGGAAACAACAGCACTTGACTTGCTACCCACCCTTACACTATTTACCACCTTTACCACGCTTTCCTCCCTATTCCCGATTCCCGATTCCCGATTCCCTGACATTGTCAATTTTTATTTTCTCTCTTATAATAGTATTATAGGAATAGTTAAAGGAGAGTCAACTGATGAACAAGTGTGTTGGTACTACTGAAGCGGCATCTTTATTAGGAATTTCCTCTAGACGATTGCGCCAACTTCTAGAGAAGGGTCGCGTCCGGGGTGCCTATAAAACCGGGAAATTCTGGATTATTCCTTTGTTCAACCATTTGCCACAAATTACCAAAGGTACCCGTGGACCAAAGGGCAAATGGCGCACTAGTCGTCCCCCTGCTTTAGCTAAGATTAATGTCAATCGCAATCACATTGGCTCGAATATCAAGAAAAGTCCCAAAGACCGGAAGCCAGTGATTTCAGTAAAACGAAAGGGCACCAATCTCTACGGCAACGAGGTCGAAATCCTCGGTCCGTGTAAGATTGTGTATCAGCCGGATAATCCACTCGATTGTGGCGCTCGTTTGTGGATCGAAACTTTCAGCGATATTCACTTCATTGGTGGCAGTTTCCCCGCCACTCGCTAATGATCATGGCAACAGTCTTTGACTGTCGGGATTGACGGTAGGTCACGCTAGGTGATTGCATTTACCAATCCTAAGACTTACTTGATAGCAAACCCGGTATCTGCTCGCCTAATTGGTGAGATGAACCCTAATACGATATCTGATTTAGGAATTGAGAGCTGTACCAATTGCTCTGCAATACGCAAATCAGTGCCATCGTAGTGTACCCAAACTTTCCCATCGTGACTAACATCAATGTGTAGATAACAACCGTAAGTTCGTTTAGAGCCACGCCATCCATTGAAATAAAGCAGGTAGTGTCCTCTCTCATCATCTAAAATAATCTGACTCTTCACCTCATCATCAGGACGCTCACCCAGCTTCCCAGTTTCTATGGTGATTTGACGAACAATTGACTTATATTTAGCTACTTTATCCATCGTTCAATAATTGCTTCATCTATCCGATACACCAGCATTTTCACCTGATAGCGATCCAGTAGTTCCATAATAAAGTCTTCCTTGAAAAAATCGTCATAGGTATCATCTGGTACAGCTAAAAATAATGTTCGTTCTGGCATCTTTTTTTCAAGAGCAAACTTATAAAAACTAAATTGCCCCAAAGCTTGGTAAAAATCATGAAGCGTTGAGACACCAATAAAGCTTTTTATCTATACAGCAATCTTTTCACCATCTTTTTGAGCAGCAATTAACCGTTCAGCTCCCAAATCAACCTGAATCTTACGTTTGCCAGCTTCTACAATGAGCGGGTCATCCGTAATCATCAGCCATCTTTCCTTGACTAGCGCTGCTTTGACTAGTTCATGATACTTGTCTCTTGCCATAGTAAAATAGCAATATCTTCAGGAAAACCCTACCGATAATAGGATAGTCATACCAAAATCCTGATGCCCGGCAATATTTCCTAGTACTTTAACGGTAAACAAACTGTAAATGTACTTCCTTTGTTTAACTGCGATCGCACTTTGACATTCCCCCCCATGCCTTCGACCAACGTCCTGACAATGGATAGACCCAAACCCGCGCCACCAGTTGAACGTGTTCTAGTTTCATCGACCCGATAGAAGCGGTCGAAAATACGGGCTTGTTGTTTTAAAGGTATACCAATACCACGATCACAGACCTCAATTCTGCCACGGCCATCCACCTGAGATAAGTTAACGGTGACTGGTTTTTCGACACTTGAGTATTTTACCGCATTATCAATCAAATTCAGTAAGACTTGTTTGAGGCGATTGATATCAGCTTTGACCCAAATCCCAGGTTTATTACTCTCTACTTTAATAACTCGCTTACTATATTGTCTTGCCATCTCAGCCACCTCTTCGACCAAGTCATCTAGAACAAAGGTTTCTAGATTGAAGTGTATATGACCACTATCGGCTCGTGCTAAATCCAGTAAATCCTGCAACATTTGCACCGTGCGGTCAGCTTCTGAAGACGCAATTTCTAGGGCTTCGCGCTGAGGTGGAGTCAAATTAGCACCGCGACGTAACGTACTTTGGACATAGCCAGAGACTAAGGTTAAAGGAGTACGCAATTCATGGGATACATTGCTAACAAATTGCCGTTGATTTTCTAAGGCATCATTCAGACGCACGAGCATTTCGTCAAAAGTTTGCGCCAATTCTCTGACTTCACTGGGAGCATTATCGAGCTGTATTTGCACATCTCCCAAATCATCCGCAGAAATACTCTCAGTTAGCTGACTCATCATCTGTAGTGGTTGGAGCGATCGCTTAATATAGAATGCGATCGCAATACACATTCCTCCAATAGCGAGTGCTGTAGCAATCCCCAGACTCCGGATCAGCTGCAAAAACATCTTTTGATCACTAGTAATGTCTTGGGCAATGTAAAACTTACCAAGTAGGGAGTGCTTTACTTCCAAAGTAGTGCCGCAAACCACCCAGTAGCTGCCATTTACTTCCAAGACTTCCGGCATGGGCGGTATTTGTGACAAAAACTTTGGAGACGTCAGGGTTTCTATTACCTCTTGCGCTTCAGATTGAGCAACAATACCATTGTTGGGATGCTTTACCCAGAGTAGAGTGTTACTATTGCTGAGTTTATCAATTGCTTTTTGCATTCCAGTTTCCATGGTAACCATATCGCTATAGATTTCCACATCCTGGGGGAAGCGCTCTGCAATATAACTAATACTCTGTTTGTGAGTAGAAACCAGAATATCCTGCATTTTCCAGCTGGTCCAAATTGCCAAACTCCCCATACCTAAGGCTGAAACCGCCGCAATTCCTAAGGTTAGTCTTACCCGTAGGGAACGTAAATCAAGGTTTAGGTAGGAGTTAGTCAAGAATATTTCCAGCAAACGGCTGGGGAACTTCATCAGTCTTTGTAGGATTATTTATATTAATATTACTAATTATCACGTTGACAGAACAATCTGAGAAATTACTGATAGAGGAGTTAAAATCAGATAACTAATGGAGGATGGGGATTGTCAAGCTATACCAAAGGGAACAGCGGATCTGGGAACAGGGAACAGGGAGTAGGGAGTAGGGAAAAGGGAACAAAAATTCTCGCAATTCTTTTAGGATTGGTATAGGGGAATTGGGATTTGGGAACTAGAATTACTTTCGAGGGATAACTACTGGACTATAAACACTACCGATAACACTTGAGTATTCAGCTATCAGCTATCAGCTATCAGCTAATGCGCACGCGTGCGCGTTCAGCTTTTGAATAAAACAGGTAAACATTGGAATAATGCTGAGTTACGTATGCTGACAGCACCTCAAGTAGCGATGCAGCGCGGTCTTGGGGGTTTCCCCCATGAGCGACTGCATCAAGACAGCGTGGCCATTCGGGTCGCGTGGCCAAGGCTGACGGCATTATGCTGAATGCTTACAATAACACTACCAAAACAAGTGAATAAAAAAGGGTGCATCTCATTTTTCCTGTTTGACATGGTGGTGCGTTACGGGGCGGCCTGTCCAAACCCTGACTACGAGGAGAAAAATTAAGGCCCCCCTAACGCACCCTACGGCAAATTTTAAAAACTGAGATGCACCCAGAAAATCTGATTGGGTAGACTAGCCTAAGGTTAGTAACAGTAAGTATCTTCTTGTAGCCGAGTAAAAAGCCACCGTGTTGAACGGGATTGATTTAACTCCCTATCGTAATTTATTTCATTTGATGAACATAGCCCAATTATGAGTATCGGTAATCAGTAAAATAACGTATATTTATACTATCTACCAATGGGAATTCATTTGTGAACAAGAGGTGCATCGCTATTCCGTCTTATCTCTTCCCTGTTCCCAGAACCGCTGTTCCCTGTTCCCTAAAATCTAGAAATTGTGTACCTCACAAGTCGTAGAATTGCTATATATTAGACCTCTTGCAAAAGTCCAAAACTAGTCTCCATAATCCTTCCGAGATCGGATATCCGAATTTTTAGACTGCTGTAAGAAGTCTAATTTCATGTTCTATCCAAATGCCGTTCTAGTCATCCTTAAGAGCAAGGAGACTCCCGTTATACCCGTAGGGTTAGCGGGAGACGGGGCTTATAAAGTGCGGACGCAGGTTCAGCACACAGCCCCTCAGGAATTGCGTCCGTTGACGATATCAATGAGACTAGCTAGAATAAAGATGGTCAACGACCCACCCGAGACGATGGATTCAGACAGCCTATACGAGCGAAGTCCAGTAATCTGGCGGCGCAGCAAAATCGGTAGACCGGGAAAAGAGGATGGGGCAATGGAAGTCCAACCCTTGAATCAAAAGTATATCAATACTTTGTAAAAATTCGACACATGAGAACCGCAGGGCTTGCGGGGATAGTCTGTGGAGCGAACGTAAGACCATAAAACCCCGCTTAGGGTGGAGGCTGTTGCTAAGAAGCAGAAAACCTAAATCGTGAGGTTTAGGAATCCCCCGCTATAATCTTTGATTTAGCGGCGGGAGGATGTCAATACCGACAATTTAATTATGAAACGTTTTGGAAATTTACTGCTAATTTTGTCAGGAATCCTAATGGCGGGTGAAGCCTCAACTGCCTTAGCTGAGTCTCCCAAAATCGGGGAATCGGAACCGATCCAACACAGTAGTGAACCTCTAACTGTCTCAGATGCATGGGCTACTGAGGTTTCTGACATGTCAGAGTATACTGAAGTTCCTAGGTCGGGGGATATATCTGAAACTGAAGCACCGACTACCGATGCCTCTACCGAAACTTCCGATACTGGTATACCTATACCTAGAAATCCTATAGATATAGAAGTGCCATTACCGGATAATTCCACTGAAGACACGGAGCAGCAAGATACCTTAGTAGATAGGGAGCTTCCAGAAACAGACAGCTCTACGACAACTGTACCTACAATAGACTCAGATACCAAAGATACTGATTCCGATACAGAGGCTTTGGATACAGAAACTGCGGATACAGAGGCTTCGGATACAGAAGCTTCAGATACAGAAACTGCGGATACAGAGGCTTCGGATACAGAAGCTTCAGATACAGAAACTGCGGATACAGAAACTGCGGATACAGAGGTAGAGAAAGAAGAAACCACAACGGCTGTTGACGCTAACGAAAACGACCTGGAAGCAGAAGCTGAAGAAATCAGCCCAGAAGAACTGGCAAAACAGCAGAAACTGATTGAAGCCGATAGACTTTATCTAAGTGGAGATATAATTGGTGCTGAACAACTATATCGTGAAGCCAAGAATCCTTTTGATAATCCAGAACCAGTTCAAGAACTACCGGAGGCAATTTACGACACCGCTCAACTCTCTCCCGCTGGTGGAGTGTACTGGCGTAACTATGAGTCAGGGTTAGAAAAGAATTTAGAAAGTAAAATTCTGATTCCCCTAAAGTTTTTAGTAGAGCAGCAACCAGAATTTATTCCCGGTCATATACGCTACGCTCAAGCTCTAAAAGATTATGAGCGGCTTGATGAAGCCTTAGTAGTTTTAACGCAAGCTAAAAATCTATATCCCCATGAGCCGGAATTAATCAAGGTAACCATGGCAATGCTAGCAGACTCAGAAAATTGGTTTGAAGCATCTCTGGTAGCTCGTGAATTTGCCCTGTTTAATACTGAGCATCCTCAATCGGAAGAGTTTCTTCAGCTCGCTGATCAGCATCTAGACCGCCACATTTCCCATCTCCGGAATGAAATTACCGGTAATACAATAATGAATGTGATTACTGGCACATTAGGTTATGTTTTTACTGGTAATCTCTTTGGTCCGCTATCAGCAATAGAGTCAACGGTATTAATGCTTCAGGGAGAATCAGGCATTGGGAAAAGAATTGCTAAGCAAGCACAAAAGCAATTACCGATGCTAGAAGACGAAGAAGTGCTGGAGTATGTGCGGGAAATGGGAAATGAACTTACCAAGGTAACAGGTCGCGATGAGTTTAACTACGAGTTTTATGTAGTTATGGATGACCAACTCAATGCTTTCGCTTTACCGGGAGGTAAAATATTTATCAACGCTGGGGCTATCCTAAAAACCAAGTCCGAAGCAGAATTAGCTGGTTTACTGGCTCATGAACTATCCCATGCTGTGTTATCCCACGGTTTCCAGTTAGTCACTCAAGGTAACTTGACTGCTAACATTGCCCAATTTATCCCCTATGGTGGCACTGCTGCTAATTTAATTGTACTTAACTATAGCCGGAATATGGAACGTCAGGCTGATGATTTAGGAACTAAAATTCTTGCGGCTAGTGGCTATGCAGCAGATGGATTGCGCAATTTGATGATTACTCTCCATGATCAAGGTGGACCAAAACCCTTATTTCCTTGGCTTTCAACTCACCCAGAGACTAAAGAACGGATTAATAATTTAGAAGTTATAATTGACAGGAATGGTTACAACCGTTATACTTATGAAGGTGTAGAAAAACACCTAGAAATTCAGAAGCGAGTTGCTGAACTTCTCAAAGAATATGAGGAAAAGCAGAAGGAAGAAGAAGAGGGAAAACAGGAGCTAATGCAAGAAGATGAGCAGGAGCAACAACAGGAGGGAGAACAGGAGCTAATGCAAGAAGATGAGCAGGAGCTAAAACAGCAGGAGTAAGCATATGCGCTACGCGCACGCTGGGCGAACAGCAGTCAGCAGTCAGCAGTCAGCCATTCCCGTAGGGTAGCCATAGGCCAAGGCTCAAGCTAAGTGAACAGCTTATTTTATTCAAAATCACCTCAAGTAGGGTGGCCACCAGCCCCTGATAGCTGATAGCTGAACGCGCACGCGTGCGCGTAGCGCTTAAGCTGATAGCTGAATACTTACGATCACATGGCTTCGAGTTCCTTACCTTTGGTTTCCCGAACTGCGAACACAACTAAGAAAAAGGAGATAGCAGCAGCAATGGTATAAAGACCATAAGCAGTACCTAAACCAAACCTAGTCAGGAGAATGGGGAAGGTGATGGTAATGAAAAAATTTGCCAGCCATTGAGTTGAAGCACCAACAGACAGTGCAGACCCTCGAATCTGGTTGTTGAACATTTCCCCTAGCATCACCCAGACCACTGGTCCCCAGGAAAAGCCAAAGCAGAACACATAGAGGTTAGCGGCGAAGAGGGCAACAATCCCTTGAGAGTGAGTCAGAATCAATTCACCAGCGCTATCCAAGTGGGCGAAAGTGAAAATAAATGCCATTATCCCCAAAGTCAAGGTCATCCCAATAGACCCGATCAGCAGAAGGGGTTTGCGTCCAAATTTGTCGATGTATGCGATCGCTAAAAGGGTAGTAATAAGATTAATAGCGCCAGTAATAACATTAATTAGCAGGGAATCTCCTTCTGAAAACCCTACCTCTTGCCATAACACATTACCATAGTAGAATACTACATTAATTCCCACAAACTGTTGAAATAGAGATAGTCCCATGCCTACCCAGACAATGGGAAGGAGCATACCATTTTTACCAATCAGATCAGACAGTTTAGGCTTGCGCTCCTTGAGAAGTGTTTGCTGAATTTCCAAGACCTTGGCTTGGACATCACCACTCTCAATCTTGGCGAAAACAGCAGCAGCTTTTGTCAATCGGCCAATAGAGACCAAAAAGCGGGGAGATTCAGGAATCAACCAAGCCCCGACCCAATAAACAGTTGCTGGAATAAGCTCCATCCAGAACATCCAGCGCCAAGCCGGTATAGAAAACCAAAGTGGTGCTTCTGCTGAACCGGTAGCCATACTAATCAAGTAGTTGCTGACAAAAGCAATAAAAATACCAATAACAATGGCCAATTGCTGCAGAGAACCTAACCTTCCCCGCAGGTGAGCTGGAGAAACCTCTGCGATGTAAGCTGGACTAATTACACTAGCGGCACCCACAGCAATGCCACCCACCAGTCGATAGACTATAAAATCCCAGATACTGATTGCTATACCAGAGCCAATGGCACTGATCGTAAATAAAGCAGCAGTCATCAGCATCACCTTTCTACGGCCATACCAATCCGCCATTTGTCCAGCGTAAAACGCCCCAACTGCAGAACCTAGCAGCATCGAAGATACTGAAAATCCCGTCCCGACGCTAGTGGAGTCAAAGGCTTTTTGCAGTGCTGTAATGGTGCCATTGATCACTGCACTGTCGAAACCGAATAAAAAACCACCAATGGCAGCTACTGCGGAAATCAGAATTACAAAAGATATATGGTATTGTTGTTGGTCATTTATCATTTATAGCAGTTCTCAATGGGATGAGGTACTTAAGCCGGTAGGGAGTAGGGAGTAGGGAGTAGGGAGTAGCGCTGCATCACTTTTCAATTTTCTATATTCATACCAAGTTGCGGTCAAAGGTACAACAATCTCATCCGCCCATCTCCCCATCTCCCCATCTCCCCATCTCCCCATCTCCCTATCCAACCAATTTAATCTGTTTGAATGCAACTCGGTATCATCCATACCTGGAAGCTTTTTGCCCTAATTCTTTAGGTGGACAAGTTGCCAGTTAAGCAACTGTCTATCGAAAGAACGACCTATCACCTTAGGCATAGTAGCGTCCAATAATAGACAGAGCTAGGATTACAGCCAAATATTGCCAAGACCCTAACTACCACGGAATTGTGTACAGGTTTAAATAGTGGCATGGGATACCTCACCAGGCTTTAAAGAAGGAAAGTAGAGTTTAAAGGTAAGGTAAAGCTGAGGGAGCTTGCAGCAAATGGAATCAACTAAAAACCCCACCATGGAAGAAATGAACCTATTCTCAGAGCCTGGCACTGGCAAGGTAGAAAAGACAATTACCCCTCATAAGCCAGGACGAGTCAAGTTTAAAGCAACTTACTGGCCAGCAGAAGTATGCTCTGATTTTCAAGTCACCCTTGAACCTGAAGACCCAGTTACAGTTGTTGGTCGGCGGGGCATTACCCTGATTGTGGTACCAGTGGGTTATATTTTTCCCGACGATTCCCAAGAGTCAAGCCAAAACCTAGCCAGAGGGATTGTCTCACGCTTGTTTAGTTGGACTCAACGAGTGTGAGTGTTTACAGTATTCTGTAATCCAAACTAATTAACTTCAGAAGCCCAATACTGAACCTAGGGTTGACAGTATTGGGCTTCTAGGTTTACTTGAACTTTGCCACTAAGATCACTATTTTGAGCGACTTAGGAAATAACTCTACCGTTAAAGTTCCTTAATAATTAACCCTATTTAATAGCTGAGTTTACTAGAAGTTTGACACCAAGGTTACTTTTTCTTTATAATAGTTTTATCGGTATAGTTTTTAGAAACAGCTATGAACAAGTGCGTTTGTACTACTGAAGCCGCATCTCTTTTAGGTATTTCTCCTCGGCGATTGCGCCAACTCCTAGAGAAGGGTCGCGTCCGAGGTGCCTATAAAAGTGGGAAATTCTGGATTATTCCCCTGTTCAACAATCTGCCTCAAATCATTAAAGGCACTAGAGGACCAAAAGGAAAATGGCGTACCAGTCGTACTCCGGCTCTAGCCAAGATTAATGTCAACCGCAATCACATTGGCTCGAATATCCACAAAAGCCCGGAAGAGCGCAAGCCAGTGATTTCAGTAAAACGAAGTGGCAACAATGTATACGGCAACCAGGTAGAAATCCTCGGTCCTTGCCGGATTGTATATCAGCCAGACACTCCACTGCCTTGTGGCGCTCGTCTGTGGATTGACCTACGGTCACGCTACGCGAACGAAACCTTTAGTGATATTCACTTCATTGGTGGTAGTTTTTCTGCTCGTGGTGGAAACTCAAGTTGCTAGTTATGCAGAGCAGAACAGAGATATCAAATCACAGAACTATCTGAAAGCCCCCGAATGTTATCAGTGGCCATTGATTTGTTGCAAAAACTTTTCCAACCGATCCATCCCCTTCTCAATGGAAGCCATATCCGTAGCATAGGAAAGACGGATACAATCATCAGCACCAAAGGCAATACCAGGAATTGCAGCAACTTGCTCGGAACTGAGCAAGCGATCGCAAAATTCCAAAGAGGTTAAACCAGTTTGACTAATGTTAGGGAATAAGTAGAAAGCAGCGTCTGGCTTCACACAAGTCAGTCCAGGCATGGCCGTGAGGCGCTCTAACATCACCTTTCGCCGTTCGGCAAAGGCTTGGCGCATCTGTTCTACACAGTCAAGGGGACCTTCCAAAGCTGCGATCGCACCATACTGAGCAAAGGTACAAACATTAGAGGTGCTATGACTCTGAATTGTGGTCATTGCTTTAATTAGCTCTACTGGACCGGCTATATAACCGATACGCCAGCCGGTCATGGCAAAGGCTTTAGCAAACCCATTACTAATGATAGTGCGCTTGAATATTTCTGAGCCTACTGCCCCAATACTAAGGTGTTGAGCCCCATCGTAGCGAATTTTCTCGTAAATTTCGTCAGAAACCACCAGAATATCTTGCTCTACCACCACCTCCGCCAAGGCTTTTAGCTCGGCGGGAGTATAAACCATACCGGTGGGATTAGACGGAGAGTTGAGAATAAATAATTTAGTTTGGGGTGTGATGGATGAACGGAGCTGAGCCGGTGTAATTTTGTACCCTTGAGTGGCATCTGTAGGGACAATCACAGGTTTGCCACCAGCCAGCTTCACCATTTCTGGATAGGAAAGCCAGTAGGGAGCAGGAATAATCACCTCATCTCCCACTTCAATCAGAGCCAGCATCAAGTTGAATAGGGATTGCTTACCGCCGTTGGTGACAATAACGTTGTGTGTATCGTAATCCAGGTTATTCTCATGGCGCAGTTTATTTGCGATCGCAACTCTTAGCTTCGGTTCCCCAGCAGCTGGACCATACTTAGTCTTTCCTTCATCCAGGGCTTGCTTACTGGCTGCTTTAATATGAGCGGGAGTGTCAAAATCCGGTTCTCCGGCGCTAAAACTACAAACATCAATCCCATCTGCCTTCATGGCTTTGGCTTTAGCAGCAATGGCTAAAGTTAAGGAAGGGGTAACTTGACCAACTCTTGATGCCAGCTTCATGCTCAAAAATAATAACTGAGGAATTGTTAATCCGATTGCCTTGACAATCTTATCATTTTCTCATACTAGCTAGCCATTCAGAATTAATTTTAGATTTTTTTTAGCTTTTTTTAATATTTATTTTATCTTTCAGCCTTGTGCCTTTGTTACCTAATCAGGGCTAATCAATGCTGTAGAGGTTTGCTGTCAAACCATGAACTTACGTTAACTAAAGACTAGAAACTATATATTTCTTAAATTGATGTGTTTTTTTGCTGCAATTTACTGCCAATTAATTCAGACTTAAATTTATTGTTTACTTGACTAAGTAGCAGAACAAACGCATCTAAATTCTAGAAGCCTTACTGAAATAAGATTACAAAAATAATAAGCAAAATTACTTATCTTATGACTCTTAGATCGAGTAGGTATTTCAAAATAAGATGCCTTTATCCTGAACTAAGTAAGTAGCTATAAAAGTAAAAGTTTGTCAGTGCTGAGTGTTAAAGTCCTGAGTTTTTTCCAGCACTTTGGTAGTGAGGAACTGACTCAAGGGCTTTCATCACAGCGCGAAATTTGCCCCAACAAGTTTGTTTGGGCTTCTTTGTGTCTACTAATTGATTTTCCTGTCACTGTCGGAAGAGGATATTGTAAATGTTAGAGGTAGAGAAATACTACAGAATCCTGGAGCTGGAGCCTGGAGCTTCACAGGAGGAGATTCACCAGGGCTACCTCGATTTGACCTGGGTATGGCATCCTGACCGTTTTTCTGGTAATCCCCGGCTACAACAGAAAGCTCACTCCAAGCTACAACAAATCAATGAAGCTCATGCCCAATTGCGCTCTTTACAAAAAACTCTCAGTTGGAAAAATAGACACCCCAAGCCTAAAGCCCAAAACCAATCACCATTAAAAAACAAATATCGTCAGTCAGGCTTATATAAAAGGGAAGTTGATCCTGTGACCACCGAAGCTAGTGAAAGTAAAACTGGGAGTCAGAATCAGGGAAATCCAAAGTCTAGGCGTGTCTATCCCAGCCAGAAAATCGATGATTGGTTAGATTAACTGACTGGTGATTATTTGTGATTACTTGATTGGTGCTCTAATTGCTTAAGGTTTCTATATCCTGTCGGTAGGCAATTAAGGCGTGACGATTGCGGTATTCGGCTATAGCACGCAGAATTGCATCAGACACTTCCCGGGATACGATCGTCTTAATTTCAACATTGGTGTTGTAGCCGGGAATATCTCCTAGGCGTCTGCCGTGACCCCCCTCTCCCCGTACATCACTAACAGTATAACCAGTAGCCCCGTGGCTTTTGATTAGCTTCACCAGGCTTTCTCGAATTACTGATTCACCAATGATGGTGACTAAGACAGCACTATTGATGGGAGCATCTTCTGTAGACATAGGAAATTTCTTAATCCTGACATCTACTAGTCTAGAATCTTCTAGTCTAGTAGATGTCAATTTTTAGTTATCAATGGGATTGACCTACGGTCACGAATCGCGAACCCATTGACAACCAAGCTTAACTATACCGATTAGTGGGTAATTTCAAATCCCTGCAAACCTTCTGGTGTCTCATTATTAACCACCACATTGTCAACGACAGCATTTAACGGTCCGCTATGACACCAACGAACCATAGCTTCTACTGCTGCGGTATTTCCTTCAAACACTGCTTCCACACGCTTATCAAGAAGATTTCTGACCCAGCCGTTCACCCCTAGATGCTTAGCTTGAAGCATTGTGGCGTAGCGATAACCAACTCCTTGAACTCTTCCGGAAATGAAAACATGGGTGCGGATTTGCTTGTGTGGTGTTGATGAGTTTTGCATTTAGCAGTTTGCTGTTGACTACACCAATTAATGTTGAAGGTTGTTCGCCCTAAGCATCCTTTGTCGGGGAGGTTGAGTGTAACACGCTTTGCTTAGGGTCAACCTTCAACCAACCTTCAACATACTTACCCCAAAGCATGGGACTTGATCCTATTGTTTAGCTACAGCGCACCAGCCGCTGTTTTATCCAATACACCTCCAGATAGGTGTGTGGTGATATTCATCGCTTGCAATACTGGGGCTTTGTCTAAGCCTTGGGGATAATCAATTACGCTGACAGCCCCATTTCCCTGCTTGATATTCCAAATTAATGCTGGACTCAAGCCAAGAATGTCACAAAGTACTACTTTATTGATAGCATCATGAGCCACCACTAAGCCAGTCTGAAATCCTGAACCAGATGCCGTAGCCGATTGAACCATCCCATTCCAGGATGCCACTGCTCTTTCCAAAACATCCTGTAGGTTCTCTCCTTCTGGCATTTGTACCGTTTCTGGGGCAACTTTCCACTGATGCAGCAATTCACCATACTCTTGGGCTATCTCTGACTCTAATTTGCCCTCCCATAAGCCATGACTGATTTCCCGGAGTCCATCATCAACTTGTAAATTGACATTGGGGTGAGACTGGAGAATAATTTCAGCAGTTTCCTTAGGACGCAGCATCGGGCTACTCACTGCAAAATCAATGGAGACATCTTTTAGAAACTCACCCGCTTGCTGTCCTTGTTTACGACCATTATCATTTAAAGGCACATCAATCTGTCCCTGAAAGCGAGACGCACGATTCCAATCGGTTTCACCGTGGCGCACCAACAACAGACGCAACCCTTGGTCAATATCTCCCCTTCTTGGCAAGGTTTCTCCCAAGTGGGAGGTTTGATTAAGGGATTCCAATTGTACGGTTTCTCCCCAACCACCAGTGAAATTTAGTACATTGATGCCACAATTGGATTGCCTGATACTATGGTAACGAGCAGGAGTTACCCCAATGGCACTGCTAATTAAGCAGCGATTGATACCATTATGGGCTACGATTAAAATCGTACCTCCTTGATAGAGGCGGATAACCTCTTGCCAAAACTGCTCTGCTTGTTTGTATAGTTCAAGCACAGGAAAATGTTCTTTTGACCCGACCCCTGTGGGAATGACCATGGAAAATTCGTGGGGGCTTTCTTTCCAGCGCTGGTAGTCTTCTGGGAATTTTTCCAAAACTTCGTTCTTTTGCAGATTTTCCCAAAGGGGTAAATCGATTTCCATCAGCTGATCTGATGGCTGTAACTGGGGAGGGTTTGGCAAATAGGATAGGATAATATCTGCGGTTTGCTTTGCCCGTTGTAAAGGGGAGCAGTAGATGGCATCAAAGCTGAGGCTACTGAGGGCAGTACCAACTTTTTGGGCATCAGCACGACCTTTTTCGGTCAGGACTGACTGATCACTGCGTCCTTGAATGATCTGCTGAATGTTGTAAGTACTTTGACCGTGACGGACAATAACGACGCGGGTAGCCAATCTCTTATTCCTCCATGAGCAGGTATGTGGTTCAGCCGGGTCAGCTAGGGTGACAAATGTATACTCGGTATACTGAGATGATTCCGAATCATCAAGGTCATTGTAACTTAGCTAGCTCATCCCTAAACTGGCAGTGTATAGTTGGTGACTGGTTATTGGTTACTTGTCCGTTGACCAGCAACAAATAACTAGTAACTAATGAGCAAAATGCTTGTGTGTTGGGGGGTTCGATGACTAGAAAACGGTTGGTTTTAATTGTACTGACGATTTTTGCGATCGCTAGAATTGGCCTTTCTCTGGTAGAAAGCTGGGGTCAGCCCCAGATTCAAACTAATCTGGAACTTCGCCAAACCAATCTAGTACTTCATGGCTGGCAGTGGCAGAACACAAACCCTGATTCTGATAAATCTGAGCAGCTTAATCAGGAGTCTAAGATAGATTGGACTGTGGCTCGTAATGCTTTGATTGGTGCTGAGCCGTTTCAATCTGCTCAAAAACAGTATGAAACAGCCCGTCAATTGGCTCAGACCAATCAGTCAAAGGTCCTGACCAAACTCCAAAAATTTTCCATAGGGAAGGTAACCACACCGAACGATAGGGGGCAATCACAATCACCAGTCACTCCCCTGACCCAAAACGCCTATGCCTCGGAGCAGCAGCAATTGCAAGAGTCATTGTCTGACATCGAACAGCTGATTGCTCGGCTGGATTTGCGTATTGGCATTCTCCAAGCTCAACAAGGAAAAACCGATGCTGCTATTGAAACCTGGGATAAACAGACATACTCTAATGGCTCATTAGAAACTGCTGGGGTATTAATGGGTCTATGGAGTGATCCACCCCTGGTAATACCAGATGCTGAGCAAAAAATTGAACAAAACTTAGATAATTGGTTCCGCTATCGGGCGTTGAGTCAGCTGTATCAAGTGCAGCAGCGCCAAAGTGACCTATTGTTACTCCAAACCCAAGAACAAGAAACCGCTGAACAAGCAATTGTCAAATTATTCGTTATCGCTGTCATCCCAGGATTTAACACCCTATTGGGTTTGATAATCTTAGTGTGTTTGGTTGGTCAGTTGTTATTTCAAGGTAAGCAATCCCTGATAGCAACGAATCATAATGTGCCATGGAAAACAGCTTGGGATGGGGAAATTATTTGGCAAGTGCTGATTTTTGGTTTTTTCGCTATCGGTCAACTGCTGTTACCGGTTTTAATTGGTTTGTCACTGGGGATTGTTGGAATTAACCCAGCCAATTTTACGGTACAGATGAGTGCTTTCTATGTGTTGCTAACTTACCTAATCATGGCATTTGGGGGCTTGTTAGTGATGTATCTTTCCATTAAGCCCTTTTTGCCCCTGCCAGAGGATTGGTTTAGCTTCAAGTGGCGCAGCAACTGGATTGTCTGGGGAGTCGGTGGCTATTTGATAGCACTCCCCTTGGTGATTGTGGTATCTCTGATTAACCAACAGTTATGGCAAGGAAACGGCGGTAGTAACCCACTGTTGCCCCTAGCTTTGGAGGGACAGGACACCATAGCTTTGACGATATTTTTTCTGACAGCAGCTGTGGCAGCACCAGTGTTTGAAGAGATAATCTTTCGAGGGTTCTTGTTGCCCTCTTTGACTCGTTATCTACCAGTTTGGGGAGCGATCGCATTAAGTAGTCTGATTTTTGCGATCGCTCATTTGAGTCTCTCAGAAGTCCTACCCCTAGCCACATTGGGAATTGTCTTGGGATTCGTTTACACGCGATCGCGTAATCTTTTAGCTCCCATGCTGCTCCATAGTCTCTGGAATAGTGGTACGCTTCTGAGTTTGTTTGTTTTAGGCAGTAGTTAACAATTACAGCGGTTTACGATTGGGTGAGCTACAAATTCCTGGCTTTTAGGGAACAGGGAACAGGGAACAGGGAACAGGTAAGAGGGAACAGGGAAAAAATCCTGTGTACCTGATAGTTATGAAAAACGCTGTAAGTATGAAGTTTCAAGTATCAAGTGTAAATTATGACTTGTGAAGTATTACGTATTACATTCTTCATCCTTCAAAAAACACCATAAAGCTGTTTAATAAATACCATAATCTGATTCCCGTACTCCAAATCTGGATTCCAACGTCTGCCTAAGTCATAAACTGAAGGAGCAACACCTCTGGGCACATATTCAAAACGAGGGTCTACTATCGGGGTCTCGTTAATCATATCAGTACTGGCATATGCCTTCAGGTGCTGAATGTGAGCTTTAACTCCTGTTTTCGGGTCAGGAAACGTAGCACCAGCAGCACTAGCCTCAACGGTACCCAATCCACAGAAGTTATTCTGCTCAGGTTTGACCTTACCTCCAAAGCGTAAATAATCGGTTTCCAGACACATCTGACAGAAGGCAACATCATGGTTCACTCCCTCATTTTCCGCTTCTTCTATGTAAAGTCTGGGTAAGTCAGGAAATTGTTTTAAACCGTCTTCATTGTTTTTCTCAAGAAAGCTTTTCAATTGGCTTTCAGTGGCATTTCCCATCCCCATAATTTGATCACCATCTTCGAGTAAGGTGCGGGGAAGTGAATTTAAAATAACAGTTTTTGTCTGATTTTCCCAGGATGCAGCTATATTAAACTCCTGTAAGTCTACCGCTTTGACATAGACAACATTTCCATAACTGATTTGGCGAATATTTTCTCGATCAGTTAGGCTAATCCCGAGCATTTCCACTAAATCAACGGGGATAAAGGCATTGCTATTAATTAAAATCCCTTTTTCGTCATACTTCTGTTGTTTAATAAAGATATTGATAGTAGGAAACTCAGGAGTTTTTGGAGTCTGACCGCTCCATTTAATTAATCCTTGAGCAATCCCTTTGGCAAATTTTTCCCGCTGATTTTGCAGTAACTCTAGGTCTTGAGGATTGTCGAGAAAACACAACTGCATCAGTACGGAAGAGACTGCTACCTGACGACAAAAGGATAAGCCGCGCCGATTGGGAGAGTGGATATCCGCTTGAATGCCACGACTGGGAAGTTCAGGAATTTCTTGGAGTAAGGCATTCAGTAAGAGCTGAGCATCCAGCTGCCTTTCATCGTTACCATAGATGTAAAAGGCTTCAGCCCCTCGCAGGGAACCGTTAAAGGCATTACCATGGATTTCCAAGGCTACGTCACCAGGCACAGCATTGGCATTGATCCATCGAATTGTGTCTCGACGACTGAGAGAGTCAGGAACAACTATACAATCTACTCCCCGTAATTCCAGCTCTTTAACAATTTCATTACGGGTAAGTATCATTTCCCGAGACTCTGTTGTGCCTAAAGCCACTACTCCCGGGTCTTTGAGGTCATGACCAGCGGAAATTATAATACGTGCCATGGGTGGGTTTCTTCTCCTTAGTTTACCGTTTTTTGGTCGGAAAATAATTCGGTAGATTGCTTTAAAAAATCGTGCTAATAGCTTACGCATTTCGCATTTAAATTGTCAGTTACGGAGAAATAATAAATGAAACCATCAATGATGATTTAGGAATGATGAATACCTCGGGAACTTCTGAATGAATGAATGAATGATAGATTGTTTCGCCATTGACCATTACCATTCGGTTAGGGTCAATGGTGTTCAATTAAAGTCCCATTTTGGCACGGGTTGCTGGGCCGACAATTCCATCTACATCTAAACCGTTTTGTTGTTGGAACTGCTTTACAACTGCCTCGCTACCTCGTCCATAGACACCATCCACATCCAGACTATAGCCTGCTTTGGCCAAGGCTTGTTGAATAGCACGTACGTCTTCTCCCTTCATGTAAGGTTGGCTTAGGCGCAGTACCCGAAATTGTATTGACTTCTCAGATTCTTTCTTGGAGGGTACCGAGATCGAAAACCCTTCTGAAAAACTATTGTTTAGTCGTCTCTCGGTTGATGGTCCGTAGGAACCATCTTCGGAAATCCGGTCATTGATATTATAGCGGTTCCAAACTCGCTGGAATGCCCGCACTGCTAGGGCGCGAATGTCTCGGGTACCTCTGCCTACGTAGTCGAAATGAACTGGGTCCCCCCAACCGAGCCATCGCCAGCCGTACTTCTGGAGGTAAGGTCGCCACCTCAGGTAATCTGAAATATCAATGGCTAGACCACTTTGGTGATTACTGCGAGACGGACGGGCAGCAATGGGAATACCGCAACGGCGATTTCTGTAGTGGTTATATAGTATTAATTGCTGCGCAATGGTCCGATAGGCTGAATTAATTACCATGGGAACGCCCCGGTCTTGAATAGCACGTTCGAGGGCTCTTTTGGCAGCGGGTTGGAGCATAGCCCAGACAGCAGGACCTAGTTGCACATCTAAATCATCAAAGCTGATTAGTACATTCGGGATAAGTCGGTTCATTTCATCAATAATCTGCTTGTCTAGCCCCCGAACCACTTCTGTAGAGCAGGAGGTAACATTCCTGACCTTGATGGATATTTTCTTAGGGAACAACTGCTTGTCATCATCCCAAACCTCCACATGGGGTTCGTAGACGTACCAGGTATTCTTGCCATTAAATTCATCTTTGGTCAAAGCAATCCGCAGGTAAGACTTCTCTTCTTTGAGGTCTACCCAGCTGTGCAGCTCTAGTTCCCTGCCTTTTTTGACCCAAACTTTATCCTCTTCATTTTCGATCTTCTGGCTGGGTACGGGTTGCTGTTTTAGGAAGGTATCATGTACGATTTTCAAAGATAAGACCATCAGTTTCCCTCATAGATGAAATGGTGGCAGTAGTCGTGATTGGTGAGTCGTGATTGGTGAGTCGTGATTGGTATTTGTTAGTTCAAGTACACTCCTGCCTAGGAGGAGTGATTAGGACGTTTCAAGCTAGCTGTTGTTAGCCCTACCAAGCTCAAGACTCTTCCACTATATATTCATATTCAATACTAGAGCCTGGGATTACGGCCAAATCTTTGACAAAATTGGGCAGAATCCTCCGCTTATAACAGTTAGAGTCAAGAGGATATTAATGTCCTTGGTTAGTTCGACAGGAAACAGCTAATGACTGGGTTACCATGCCCAATCCCTGTTAATGCAATCAGCATCTCACCCTTAAGTCATATTATGTCTGCTTTAACAATTCCTCGGAAAGGTATAGTAAAATCAGAGGGTAAAAATTTTTTTTGCTTGTGCCAGTTTAATAACTGGCATATTAGTTAGTAACAAATTACTAATTTGTGATATTCAGCAACTATTATAATAGTTAGGGCGCACGTTTGTGCGCCCTAAAAATAGCGTTAATCTTCTGATGCAAGCGCTGTCTGTTGTTGAGAGCGCTTCGCTTCCCATCAATTAAGATTATTCGATGATCTCAAACATAGCGATCTGCGAGAATTTCCAAAGCACGGTCTGAGCATCCCATTAACCACAGGTTTGACATCCCAGTTTTCTCCCCTAGCAAAATTCGCCGTCTACAGCGGAAGGTTTCTTCCTCCAAGTAGGCTCCTAGCAAAGTTCGTTTCAGGGAAGGACTCCAGATACCGGTACGTCCATGGAGCACTCGCCAGTTGTCAACTACTAACACCTGTCCGGGAGTCAGTAGAAATTCGGCATTATAGTCAGGATCTTGTAAGAGTTGGGCAAATCTTCGGTAGGCTGTCAATAGGTCTTGAATTTTATCGTAGGAAACCTCTAGGGGTATCCTGGTGTTGTGGTTATACCGAATCTGATACACTTCTCCATTTTCATCCAAGTTAATTAGATGATTACGCCGGTAAGCTTCCCATTCGTATTTCCGAGCGCTGGAATCATTTTCCGATAGTTTCTCCTCCACAGACAGTCGTCGGCGACCTGCTGGTATATATTCTGTGGTAAGTAGCTCAAAGAAGTAGGGGTTTTCTGTTTTGATTACCTCTGCTAATTTGAAACCATCAACGACGGTGGAATAGGCTTGTCTGTCGTTATCCGGGTTGTCGTAGAGGGTACATTGCAGAAATTGGATTCCAGTGGGAATATCGTAGGCAGTAACGTCTGTATGATTTCTTAAACGTCCCAATTGATAAGAATGTTGGATAGCCTGAGCAACTGCGTTCTTTCTATCCATAGTAAATACATTGGTGGGATGATAACGTTGTCGTAAAGGCCCCACCCGTTCCACCAATGCCCGAAAGCTTTGTTCGTCATTTGGAGCATTCTCAATTACTGCTACCCCTAGTTCGACGAGCTGATTCAGGTAGGACAATAAAACGTCGTCATCATTCATCACCTCATGATAATCAAAATAAGAGATAGATACTGATGCATCCCAAAGTTGAGGTTTTGATTTTTGTTTAAGGGCTGGGTCATCGTAACAATGAACTCGTAGCCAGGAAGGATCGAATACACTGTGATGCCCTGTTTCTTGACCACCCCAGACAATATCCAAATTGCCTTCAGGATCAATTGTCACCTCTTGAGGAGTTGGGTTTAAAGGAATTTTGAGGAGGTCATGTCCACTATTATTGAGGCTTAAGGTATCTCGCTGAAAGCATTTAGGACAGCGACAGCTATCTAGGAGCCAGAGATGATGGTAAAAGCTTTGATGGCCATCTTTCCAAGTGATCTCTACACCATTGTCATGGGTTGCTATGGATTCGATGCGAAAAGAAGGTTTGAGTTGTCGAAGTAGCGTGGTCATTTTAATTTCAAGCTCCTATTTATCAAGCTCCTAATGTATTTGGTTTCTTTAGATTGTGGTGCGGTCTGCCAGAATTTCTAAAGCACGGTCTGAGCATCCCATTAACCAGATATCTGACATACCGCTTTTTTTGCCTAGTAACAGTCGCCGTCTGCTACGAAATGTTTCTGGTTTCATGTAGGCTCCCAGTAAAACTCGTCGCAGCTGAGGATTATGAATGGCGGTACGCCCGTGGAGTAATCGCCAGTTGTCGTTAACTAATACTTGTCCCGGAGCGATCAGAAATTCGGCGTTATATTCAGGAGCTTCAGCTAGTGCCGTAAATGCTTGGTAGGCTGCATATAAGTCTTGAATCTTATCAGGGGAAACCTCTAGTGGCACTCGGTCTTTTTCATGGTGACGAATCTGGTAGACTTCACCGGTTTCATCCAAATTAATTACATGCTGGCGATGATAAGTTTCCCATTGGTACTTCTTGGTGCCAATTTCATGCTTAGATACCTTTTCTTCTACACCAAGGCGACGGCGACCTGTTGGCACATACTCTGTGGTCAGCAACTCGAAGAATTTTGGCTGTTGGGTTCTGAGAACTTCGACAATTTTGAACCCATCCACTAGGGTAGAATAAGCCTGTTTGTCATTGTCTGGGTTATCGTATTGGATACATCCGAGAAATTGCAGTCTGGGAGGAACGTTGTAAGATACATGGTCTGTGTGATTATCTAAACGTTTCATATACTGATAGGCGTGGTGAATATTCCCTGCCAGTTTGTTTGCTGTATCCAAGGTAAAGATATGGGTGGGATGATATCGTTCTTGGATCGGTCCAATCCGCTCTATCAGTGCCTGAAAACTTTCTCGATTCTTGGGCACGTTGTCAATGATGACTACTCCCAATTCCAGCATCTTGTCCAACCACAGCAACAGTGCCCAATCGTCTTTCATCACTTCGTGGTAATCAAAATGAGGGATGGACACTGATGAATCCCACAGTTGGGGTTTTCGTCGCTGTTTGAGGGCGGGGTCTGTTTGACAGTGAACTCGCAGCCAAGATGGATCGAATACACTGTGATGTCCAGGTTCTTGACCGCCCCAGACTATATCCAAATTGCCTTCACGATCGACCTTGACCGCTTCAGTGATGGGATTGAGTGGCATTTTCAGGGGGTCATGTCCTTCCCCTTCTGAGCTGTTAAGGCTCAATGTATCCCGCTGGAAGCATTCGGGACAGTGGCAAGCATCCCGCAGCCAGAGGTTATGGTAAAAGCTGTGATGACCATCTTTCCAAGTGACTTGTACACCGTTGTTGGTCACTGCAACTGATTCGATCCGAAAAGCGGCTTTGAGTTGCCGAAGTAGGGTTGTCATGTTTCACCTTTATCTTTTGTTTTACTTGGTTTCCATGTATTTGAGGACTAGGCTTGAGCCCCCACCATTACCTTTGACTTAGACGTCAATTGTTTGCCGTTAGTGGTTTGATAGCCGTTGTATTCTAGTGTCTCTCCATTAGGGCTGAGAGTAGGGGTCAGAGTCTGGTAAAAAACTTCCTGACAGCAGTTGTTTTCGTCAGCAATCAGTACCCGCGCTTGGTGTCCGCTAGTCAAAATTTCAGCGCGATGAAGCGAAGCTTCCGCTAAAAGCGATCGCATTGCTCGTTTGCCCAGATAATCAAGGTATCTCCCTCTTTGCACAGTAGCGCTCCCCCTCCATTGGGACATATTTGTCCTGAACCTGCTTCTCCTGGCAACACATAGGTTGACCAGCGATTGCCATTGTCAATGTTGACAATTTCTACTTCTTCGAGGGGTAAAATCCCTACCTGTGCCAGCAAGTCGGAGTCAATCGTGACACTGCCCACATAGTGGCGGTTTGCCTCAGTCACACGCACTCGATGTAGCTTGGCGTGCATTAGTTTGATGGTCGCCATGATTTATCCTCCATTGAGTTTAATGAATTAAAATTCAATTGACTTGAACGAGCCTATTTCTGGACTTAGCCATTGGCATTTTACGATCTCTATTTGAGATTGCTATACCATCGCTCCAACAATCACCAAAAACCTAAATCACTTCGGTTAATCAGTGATTTATGAGTCTCGAAATACGGATTTTTTCTCGTCTGCCATGATTACTAAATAGGCGATTTTTAGCAGCTATTCAGTAATAGAAGTTGACACATTTTTTGATACATCACTATTTTCATGAAAATACATCGATTTACCTTTCTCCCTCCCGCCCTATCCCTTTCTATCCATTGAAATAGCCAGTTTAACAGTTACTTAACTGGCGCTCTAGCTCCTTTAGAAGCGGCTAGGGGAAATACTTGCACTTCAAATTATATAAAATCATCTGTTTCTATCCATTCCGTGCTGTGTTTGCTATCTATATTCTCAGTCTTCTTCAGGTTTACGAAGGGGAATCTTTAGACAAGTATCTTGCTCCTTCAACAATAGACAATCTACGGTAGCATAGATACTGCCTTGTTTATTTTTATAGACTACTTCTCCAGACAGTGGTAAGGGAGCTGTGTGCCATACTCCAGGATGAATTGATATGCCGTAACTACCATCAGAGTAAAGCGCTACAAAATCTTCTGCTTTGACATTGTCCCCAGGAGGCGCTAATAAAAAGATGCTAGGTTCACCATTTTTAGGAATAAAAGCCTCTCCTGCATCTAGATGGGCGCTAAGCCAATGCACTAGCACATAGTTAGAGTTAGTTTCAGGATCAACTACAGCCTTTCCAGTTGCACCACCGCGAGCATTTTTATGGTCAGCGGAAAGCACCGTAGAACCACGCCAATATACTTTGAATTCGTCTTCAATAAATGTACCATAACCCCCCCTAGCAATAAGAGGTCGTTTCCCTGGGTTTGGCCATTTACACAACTCTATTTCAACATCTTCAAAATCCGTGAATACATTTCCTAATCCTTCAGCATTTTTTGAGTTTAGCTTTTTTAATGGAACGTCATAGTATTTGCATGGTGTAGCCATGATTTTCCCTTAAACTATCAGCAATTAGTGCTTTTTAAGCACGAGAGCAACCATTGGTTCTGTTTCAAAGATGTTAAACTCTACTCGATCGAGTATACTCCATGACAGCTCTTCGAGAATCTCTTGTAATGAATCGTTGCTTTCGTAGTAGTCAACTCGCAGGGTGAGGACAAAATATCCTCCAGACTTCAATAGTTCGAATAGGTTTCGCAACCCTTTAGGATGGGCGTGACCAAAGGTGAATACCCCCAACACCACAATCCCGTCGAACGCCTCAGGAGTAGAGAAGGTTAGAGGTTCTGCCACGTTCCCTTGGTGCAAGGCCGTGTAAACTTGCTTCTTCCTAGCTACCTCCAGCATTTCCTCGGAGAAGTCAACTGCTGTAATGTTGGTGTATCCTAGGTCTGCCAGAGCCTCACCTACCATTCCTGTACCTGCTCCAACATCAAGAATGCTTGCTGCTTTATTTGGCAGTACCTTTGCCAGAGCCCTAGCGGATAGAACGGGAGAGCAACGATAGGTCTCGTCTAAGTCAGCATCGTAAATGGTCGCCCAAGCATTGTACTTATCTTTTAAAGTTTTTTCATCATTAGTTCCGTAGATCCACGACACGCGATCGCTTACCTTTTGACAGCGATAGAAACTCCATCCGAGTTCCCGAGCTGCAATCGCCTCGCACATCTTATTATAGGAAGCGCTAAGTTGCGGATACTTGCTCAGAGCTAGCTCTGACAACAGTTGGTAGCTCTTATTTAGGTGTTCGCTCAAGTCTTTAGCGTCCAACACCATCAAGCCAATTTCACTGAGTGTTTTTGCGTAGGACTCATAGCTAAATGTTGGTTCAAACAGTAGTCGTTGATAAACGTGCTTTTGGCCTTCTGCGCTGATCTCGGACACTGGCGTGATCAGATCATCGAATAGGAAGATGCCTTGTTCTTGAAGAACACGGTAAATCTCCTTCAGAGCTAGCTCCCGCTGGTGGACATGGTAAAGGGTGGCTTGGCTCCAGACATGGGTAAAGGAATTGTCTGAGAAAGGTAGGCTAGTTACTGATGCTTTCTGAAAGGACAGGCGTAGGGAGGGATACTCCTGAGCTAATGCCTTGGCATTGTCAACCCGGACTGCACTGATGTCAATGCCCACAACTTCACATCCTGTCTGCTGGGCTAGCCAGATAGCGGTGTTGCCGTTGCCGCAACCGATATCAAGTACCCGAGATTCAGTAGTCAGCCCACTGCAGGCTAGCATATATTCATTCCAACGGTGGCAAGCTGGGACAAAGTCTTGAGCACGAGCGTCCGCTAAGTTTTCAAAATAGCCCCAATGTAAACTGCCTTCAGAATCCCAGAAGCTACGATACATGCTGTCTTCGTGATCGTAAAACGCTTCTGTGTCCGCTTCTGTATATTTTTGTGTCATGTTGTTCGTCTAAGTTGAGACTTACAAGTCAGACTTACTAGATTTTCAAGGAAATTCCCTTCATGAGAGTAAAATCATAAGTGCTCGTTTCTTGAAATACTTCATATTTACTTCATATTTCCTTGATATTCTCCTTCATAATTCCCTGGCCTTTTGGCCAAAAGGCCAAGGTCAATCGCAATTTCAAGACTAAGCTACTGGCACAGTTAATCTATTTAGGGCTTTTTTTATCAACTATTAACACGTCCAAAACTTGTCGAAACCCTTAAGTTAGTGCGATCTGAATTATCTAAGCTGGGGAAGCTTTTTTTTTCCAAGTCTCCTGCTGTCGTCATTTACATAAACACCAAAATAATGATAACCATTAACAAAAACCTGTAGCCTAGTTGAGCAGCTGTTAGCCTAAGCTAGAAATAAGAGGCATGTGTTCTTCTTAATCATCTAGGCATTGCCACTATTACTGAAGCTGTTCACCAAATCTATGCCAAAATCTATCCCAACTTATCCCAAGACTACCTTAACTCAACCAGCTTTGCCTGTAGAAACCATCACATTAGATGTAACTGGCATGAAATGTGCTGGTTGTGTTGGTGTAGTGGAACGGCAACTGAGCAGTAACCCTGGGGTATCGAAAGCCTGTGTCAATCTGGTAACTGGGGTAGCTGTGGTAGAGTATCAAGCTGGTGAGGTAGAACCAACTGTCCTAGCTGAGCTGCTTACATCAAAAGGGTTTCCTAGTCAACCCCGTTTACCTGAAACTGAACAGGGAACTAAGAGCCAAGATAGGTTAACACCAGCCCAGAGACATCAGCAAGAAGCCAGAGCATACCGCCAGCAACTAGTGATTGCTGCTGTGCTGATTGTCTTCTCTACAGTGGGACATATCGGTCATTGGTTCCATGGACCAATGGTGCCAGTATTGAGTACTTTGTGGTTCCATTGGGGATTGGCAACTCTAGCGCTATTACTTCCGGGACGCTCTATTATCGTAGAGGGTGGGCGCGGTTTGTGGCACGGTGCTCCCAATATGAATACGTTGATCGGACTGGGGGCGGTGACGGCTTACACCACTAGCTGTGTGGCATTACTATTCCCTAACCTGGGATGGGAATGTTTCTTTGATGAGCCAGTGATGTTGCTGGGTTTTATTCTTTTAGGTCGGACCTTAGAGCAAGGGGCAAGATATCAAGCTACTGCTGACTTTGAGTCTTTGCTATCCCTACAGCCTCAGGTAGCCCGGTTGATTGGAACATTAGACAGTAAAGAAGGTGATCAAGGGGGTATCGAAATTCCTGTGGAGCAAGTCCGGGTGGGAGAATGGTTAAGGATATTACCTGGGGAAAAAGTTCCTGTCGATGGGGAAGTGATTACTGGACTCTCATCGATTGATGAGTCAATGCTAACGGGGGAATCTCTACCAGTATTGAAGCAAGCAGGGGACATGGTTACTGGTGGTACGTTGAATCAATCGGGAGTGCTGGTGCTAAAGGCAACCCGTACTGGTAAAGAAACTACTCTGGCACAAATTGTAGCACTAGTGGAGGAAGCGCAAACTCGGAAAGCGCCAGTACAGCAGTTAGCGGATTTGGTAGCAGGGTATTTTACCTATGGGGTGATGGCGATCGCATTTTTAACGTTCCTATTTTGGTACGTGGCTGGGACTAAAATCTGGCCGGAGGTCTGGTCAACCATGGCGGCTTCTCCATTACTGTTGAGTTTGAAATTAGCGATCGCAGTTTTAGTGATTGCTTGTCCCTGTGCCTTGGGTCTAGCCACACCTACCGCCATTCTAGTCGGTACTAGCCTGGGGGCAAAGCGGGGCTTATTAATCAAAGGCGGTGACATTTTAGAACAGGTGCATCGGCTGGATACTGTGGTTTTTGACAAAACCGGTACCCTAACTCAGGGTCAACCTACGGTTACCGATTGCCTGCTGATTCAACCTGATACAGAGAATAACAAACCGAGCGGGATTGCTACGAAAACCATTGCTCTATCTTCTGCTAGCCAATTGCTGCAACTGGCAGCAGCAGCAGAAAGTGGCACATCCCATCCCTTAGGTAGGGCAATTGTTACCGAAGCTCAACAGCAACAGTTACCGATGTTAGGGGCTCAAGATTTTTACACAGAACCAGGATTGGGACTATCAGCTTTAGTAGAAAACCAACGGGTAGTGCTTGGCAGTGCAGACTGGTTGAGTAAGCAGGGTATTACGATTAGTGATACTGCTCAAGGTGAAGTCAAGGCTTTGGCAGATGGGGGTAAAACAGTAGTTTATGTAGCTGTTGATGGGGTACTAGCTGGATTAATTGGTGTCAATGATCTTCCGAGATTGGAGGCTAAAGAAACAGTAGAACACCTCAAAGACCTGGGATTGCAGGTGATGATGCTAACTGGTGACAGACCGGAAGTGGCGGCTGCTGTGGCCAAAACTTTGTCAATAGACCCAGAGGATGTTATCGCTGGGGTGCTTCCGGATGGCAAAGCTAATGCGATCGCAAACCTTCAAGACCAGGGACACTGTGTCGCTATGGTGGGAGATGGCATCAATGACAGTCCAGCTCTAGCACAAGCTGATGTTGGGATTGCCTTGCATGGGGGAACCGATGTGGCAGCGGAAACAGCAGGAATTATTCTGATCAGAAATAACTTGCTCGATGTGGTCAAGTCCATAGACCTATCACGAGCCACCTTCAACAAAATCCGCCAGAATCTGTTTTGGGCATTCGGTTACAATATATTGGGTATTCCCATAGCGGCTGGTGGGCTACTACCAGGATTTGGGATAGTACTTTCTCCTGCTGCTGCTGGTGCCTTCATGGCTTTCAGCTCAGTTAGTGTTGTCACAAACTCTCTGCTGCTAACCCGTTTGCGGAATTAGTTCAAGTTCGCTTGAATACCTAGAATAGACCATCAGAGCAGCAAGGTTTCAGAAGGCTACAGTATCCTGGGTGGTCGGAAGCCACGGCCATAGGGTAAGCTTGGCGTCTGGTAGTTTACTATTATTGATTCAAGGAATAATCAGGTAATGCTGAGCACTCAGGAGATTTTTCTAGGTAAATCAGTCCTTAAGTCAGTCGCAAGCTGGTTGAGACCTGTGCCAATGTAAGTAAATAAGAGTATTGTTCTCAACCAATTACCCTTTTGATCACGAGCGATTCATGGCTACACAATCCGACCACAACCATTTATTGATTATTGAGGATGACAAGGGAAGCAAGCAGATTCCTTTGGAAGATGAGGTATATTCTATCGGTAGAGATCCAGAGTCTGATATCCGCCTGTTTTCAAAGTTTGTGTCTCGCCGACATGCGACCTTAGTAAGGCGTAGACGTTCTGATGGTAGTCCCTACTACCGAATTTTTGATGGTAACCTCAAAGGGAAGGCTAGTTCCAATGGCATTTTAATCAATGGTCGTAAGCTTCAAGCCCATGATCTCGAAGATGAAGATGAGGTAATTTTCGCACCTAAGGTCAGTGCTAAATATTATCTACTGAAGCGAGAGAATACCCCAACTGATCCAGTAGATCAAATGGATGAGTATGATATTACCCTAATTAATCCCGGTATGATTGATGATTCGGAAGAATGGGATAATTAGTAAGTAAATGACCGCCAAGTTAACCTTAAAATTTATAATTTTAAGGTTATAGTTTGAGCGGTTAGCTACAGGATGTTAAAGTTTACCAGTCGCAACGGGAGAATAGATCACTAAGAAAAGACTTGCGCCAATCCGTCACTGGGTCTTCTCTCCGGAAAGTCACAGTACGATTTTCCTTGGTGTTCCACGGTGCCAAGGGTAAGTGACCTTCCTCCGCTTTGTTTTTGTTGAAAATTTCTGCATACCAGTTTACTTTTTCCCACCACTCGTACCATGTTTCATCTAATAATTCATCATACTCTCCCTTGGGTAAACCACGCTCAGCAATAATTTTGTCCAAGATCTGCTTTTGTACACTGAAGCCAAACTTTCCATCTGAGTGTTTGACCCAAAGGGTGTTAAGAGTACGTAGCTTTTGGCAGGAACATTGTTCAATATGTTTGAGATCGAGCCAACCTTCTTTTTCTCGATCAGCGATGTAAAGCATGATACGAACATTTTTTAGCTCAGCATCTTTCCAGTTTCCCGACTTCATAAAGAAGTGAAGTTCAGCGAGGAAGTGATTCAACAGAGAGTCTTTGATAATTTGAGAGTCTCGACCGTTTTCAGATAGTAACTCAATGTATTCTCGATGAAAATTTTCTACGGCATTCGTTGAGAGGATTGACTGTTCTTGAGGAATAAAGCTAGGTATAGGAATTTCTGTATCAATATCAACGTTTGGAAACTTTTGCCAAGCAGTATCAAGGATATAAAAGGCTTCTTGGTAAGCTTTTAAGGCTTTCTCGATCTGCCCTTCTGTTCTCAACAAGCTCCCTTCTACTCTTTTGACATGAACCTGAATTGCCCATTCTTCGGGGACATCTGAATTTGGTTGTGAGGGTAAGAGATTGTTTTTCTTGATCTGTTTAATCATTTGTCTAGCCTCATTCCACCGTTCGGTTGCTTTACTATCCTGTTCAAATTCTTGGTACTTCTGACTAAGTTGCTGATTTGCTAAAGAAATTGAAGCTAGCAGCATGGCTTGCTTGAGATTGCGTTTGTCTTCTCGGATTAGTGTAGACTTACTGACTTGAACCCATGCCTCTTGTGCTTCAGAAGACAGCCCCTTGTTTTGGAGTTCTGCGGCAACTTCAGAGAGGCGATTAATGGTTTCGATATCTTCTTTGATTATTTTATGAGCAGCTTTAGCTTGCTGTACTCTGATCACTTCCTTACCTGCCACTACTCCTGAAAAAATTGCTCCCAACACAGCTATACTTAGCACCACAGCGCCGATCTGAATCCGCTGTTGAGCCTTCCGATTCGCCTCAGTTAGTACCTGATTTCTCTTCTGGGTCGCTTCCCTATCCTTCCTCTCTCTGTCTAATTCTGCTTCCAGCTTTTCTTGAGCGATTTGCTCCTCAATCCCCTTCTTTTCACTAGCCGCCAAAAACTGTTGATCTAAATAACTTAAATTCTTTCTTTTCGCCCAAGCCTGAGCATCCTTGAGAGCCTTCCCCCGCAACAACAGCGACTCATCCTGACATCCCGACGCCACCCAAGCCCTAAACCCTTCCGAATAGGGACGTAATGCAGCTAATTCTTGTTCAATCCAGTCTTGATTAAAGACTTGATGGTAGATACGGTTATAGACTTTAAGAACTGGAAAAGCTCCAACTCTCTGCTTCACCACTAATCCAGATAACTGTAACTTACCTTCCTCAAAACTGTTATTGGCAACAACTTCCCCCTGCTGCCACACTTGCTGATACAATTCCAACAAGTAGGCAGACCGTTGCTCATTACTCAAGATGCGGTCGCGTATGGTCTTCAAATGTTCTGGCTCATCGGTAGCTTCCCAGTTCGAGATGATATGCGATCGCACCAATTGCTCAATCCATTCCTTCTCCCCCTTTTTTAAGGGATCGAAAACCGAGGCAGAACTAACCACCAACTGACACAGCTTTTGGGTAAGAAACGGCTGTCCTCCTGTCCAGTCTAATATTTCCTGGAGAACAGCCTGGGGGTTGCTGACCTGTCCCGCCAATCCCCTAACTAACGGCTCAACTTCATGGCGTTGAAAGCCATGTAACTCCACGGCCCGTCCGATATTAAACGGGGTTCGGTCTTTATCTCCAATTAAATCCCCCGGTGTCGCCACCCCCAACAGGACAAAACTGAGGCGATTATAGGCAGAATTTTCTGCCCGTTTGTTGTAACAAGCTCGAATTAGGGCAAAGAAGTCATCTTTGAAACTTAATTGCAGAACACTATCGATTTCATCAATAAAAATAACAATCGGTTGAGCAATATATTCAAACAATACCTCTTTGAGAAACTTACCAAAGCACTGCACCGGAGAAATCTTTTGGTGCTGTTGAAGCCAATGGTATTCGTCAAACCTATCGTAGAGTTCCAACTCAGACACCAACCCACTAATCAAACCGCCATACCATTCCCGTGGGGGAATCTGTTGCGACCCGAGCATGGTAATATCAATAGAAGCACAAACAATGTCTTCTTGTTGCAACCGTTTTATGGTTTGAACTTTCAGGGAAGACTTCCCCATCTGACGGGAATTTAAGACATAACAAAATTCCCCTGCTTTTAGGTATTGATACAACTCTTCATCGGCCTGACGCTTGACATAACTGCTAGCATTAAGGGGTAATGCGCCGCCTACTTGATAAATTTGCATAGTCTGGGTTCCCATCATGGGGTCTCCTGGAATCGCGCTTGAAAATACTCCCGATACAACTGACAACGGAGAGTTACCTGATGTGCTTGTAAATGAACTAATCCCATACTGTGTAGTTTGTAAGCCGATCGGGATTCTAAGGGAATCGGACAACTGGCCTCAATCACATCTTTAAAAGCATCAGCCAAAGCTTGGTGTTGCTGTAGCATCTGCCAGAGGTGTCGTAGATGGTTGCGATAAATCCCAGCTTCGGTGGCAGCATTGTTTAATACTTTCTCGAGGGAACCAATACCATTAAATTTGAGATGGTTAAAGCATTCGCCAATTAAATAGGGATGTCCGCCTACTAACCCCTGCAATTGCTCAACCTCAGATGCTGTACAATCAAGTTGGTATTGTTGCGCTAATTCAATAATTTGCTCTTGGGTCAATTCCGGTAACTCAATCGGAACACCAACATTAAACGGGGATTCGTTAAGGTTAAGGGGAATATAAACTTCTGTGGAATGAACCACCACTAATCGGAGCCGTTCTAAACGTTTACCCATCTTGGCTTTCTCATGCCAAGCCCTTAGCATTCCTAAAAAGTCCGATGCCACATCACGATGAGGAAAAACTCGGTCAACTTCATCCAAACATAGAACTACTGGCCTGTTAACCTGCCTTAGCAAATACCGTTCAAAGTAGTTGGTACAAGCCATTTTACTAGTCGATAATCCTTCGTACCAATAATCAGCTAATCGATTAGCTAATCCTAAACTTTCACTGACACAGAAGCTAAACCACTTGAGTAATGAATTAAGATTGCCAAGGTCAGCATGGTTAGCCAGGTGTAGGTTAATATAAACAGTTTGATAGCCCTGCTGGGCAACCAACTTTTTCAGCACTCTAGCTATCAGTAAGGTCTTCCCCATTAGACTTGGTGCTTTAATTCTCACCAAGGCACCTGGACGTAAAAGTGTTTGATAACAAGTGCTTTCAATGGGAGGACGTTCAACATAATAGTCAACGTCAGGGATAGCTTCCTCCTGATCTAAATCCGGTGTCCACGGATCTGGATTAACATTGCTATTGCTTGGTGCGCTTTCTTGATCTAGAAAAGCGATCGCTTTCCAGTCTTGCCCCAATTTTTCACTAATTTCTTGAAAATTCAGGTTATCGACAGGTCGGCCATTGAGATAATTATTGAGGGTTGATAGAGATATCTCCAATTCCTCAGCTAAGTCTTTCTGGCGAGGATAACCGTTGCGCTTAAGAGCTAATTTCACCTGGTCAATAGACTCGGGATGAACTCTGAGTGAGCGAGACATAGTTGTCGGTTCGATGAACTACTCAAACTATAACTATCTTTTATAGTCACTCAGCCCAACTCAGGTACAACTCAGGTACAAGTCGGCAATCAACTATAAGTTGGCCATAAGTCACCTGATCTCAATAGCTTTCAAGGTCTCAACTGCTTTAGCCCCAGGGTTTGATGAAATTGTAGTTCACCTGAAACAATTTTCATGAACAATCTCGAAAGCTTCCAAACCCTTCTGGAAATTGTGTTACTAGTTCTAACCCTCTCTACTGAATCTCCATTGTTAGGTATTGTTGCTGCTATTTGTGCATTGTTGTATTTGTTAATCGACTCTGATGATTCAGATAACGGTGAGGAGTGAGGCGGTTGTCTAGCTCCGGAGATGGGAAGATAGGGAGATAGGGAAATGGGGAGATACGGAAATGAAATTGATCTTTAGTCCTAATTTCCACCATTGGTATAAAGATACCAACTTAATCGATAACTACTTCATCAAAAGTTCCCGATTCCCGATTCCCGATTCCCGATTCCCTGAACTATAGTCGTTAATTGTTAAACTATCCAAGTACAATTATACTACGAATTTTGCCGATTCACTAACTGAATTTTATTGACAAAATAAGCTTCTCGATGCTGCAATGATTCAGCTAAGTCTAGCCCTTTTTGAAAGGCTGCTAAGGCTTGAGGATAGTTGTTCATATCCAGATAAATTTGACCAATTTTGTCGTAAGTGTTCATCAAGCCATAGTAATTATAGGATTTTTGCTCAACTTGAAGCAAAACCTCATAAACTTGCAAGGCAAACTCTGGCTGCTTAGAGGTCAGGTAAAGTTCTGCTAGAGGTTGTAGTGCTTCGCTAGCATGGGCAAACTGCTGTAGAGACCAGGCTAAGGCATAGGCTTCTTGATAGGTTTGACTAGCTTTTTCTGGTTGATTGAGGCTGTTGTAGTCAGATGCGATCGCAATTTTCAGGGCTGGAATCTGGGTATCATTGCCTTGATTGAGGTAAATGTCCACTAATTGCTGCTTTTTGGGCAATGCCTGGTCTGGTTGTTGGTCTTGGTCGTAGATATAAGCTAGCTCTTGTAAATAAGCCACTTGTTCTTGTTCATTTATGCGTTCGCGAAGCGGTTCCATTCGCGTAGCGTGGCCCAAAGGCCAAGGAACATCGCGTTGATTCTGAGCTTGATTCTGAGCTTGAGCCAGTAATTCCTCATAGGTTTCTGCTGCTTTGGGATAATCAAACCAAGCCATGTGCAATTGACCCATGGTCTTCAAGGTAGCCTCAACCGCTGCCATATCTTCCTGGTTGCGAGCATCAGCGAGAATTTGCTCATAAACTGTCAAGGCTTGTCCTGGTACTCGGATCTGTTCATAAGCCTTACCCAAAGCTTTTAAGAGTGGCAGATTGATCGAGTCTTCTGCTTTATTTTCCTGCTGAATCTCTTCCAAGCGTGCCGTAATTAGTTGCACTGACTGCTTATTGTTTTCATTCCAGGCAACTCCTCCTACTCTGCCCAAAGTTTGCACTTCTGCCACTGGATCCCCTAGCACTCGCCGCAGTCGGATTTCCCGATACCAGATCTCAAAGGCTTTGGATTGATTACCAGCTTTGAATTCAGCTTGAGCTTCAGCATTCAGTTCATCCAAAGCTTGGCTGAGTCTAGAACGTTCGGAAGGGTTGAGAGGTTCGTCTGGGGATAACGAAGGAAGGAGGGGATCAGGAGAAGTCAGTTCCAATGGATTGGGATTATCATTATCATTGGATTGGCACAAGGTCACACTAGCAAAACATAACGGGAGTATAGCAGCGGATAATGCTATAATTGCCCAGTTGCTTAGTTTGAGTCTGAGAGGATGTAAGCGCAAGGTAGCCATAAGGAAACTAAAGAAGGTTACTACCAGTTAGGCTAGCGATTTTAGGTTCAAATTGACCAAAAAGATGGGTTTCAAGCCCCGTCCTTCGTTGGCCTTTGGCCACGCTACGCGAACGACGGCTTTTAATTAATTTGCTATACTAAAGGAGTAGCCTAGCACAGACAGGATTCGTCGGTACTGTCATTAAGCCCACGACGTAAAGCGATGCTAGTACATGAGGCGCGAAAAACCTCATTAAAAACGTATGGATCCTAGCGGATACCAAAAACCAGTAAAGCAAACCTTAGAAAATGAAAGTACCGTGGGGCACACGGGAACTGAGGAAACTCAACGCTTAGGGAGATAAGCCCACTGGCATTAGTTAAATTAGGCTAAAGACTTGGTTTTTAAACGGGTATTCGGCTTAAGTATTGCCTTTTAGGATAGCTAATTTTAAGGCATGTCGAGGAACTAAGAATCCCCGTCCATAAGCGGGCGGGGAGTGTCAAATCTGGCCATATTCTGCGGTAAGCCACCTGATCCGCCTGGGGAGTTATACCAATTCTTAGGGCTGAGACACCTACACATCAATTTCATCTGACCATCTCCCCATCTGGCCATCTGCATCTGTAGTCCTACTTTGAAGAATTGGTATTATTTATGCCCGCCTGCACTAGTCCGACCGCTTCCGGGACGAAGTTTGTTCCTGCCACTAAGATTTAGGACTGCTAGATGATATCATAACGCCTTCTGCTCCAGGTCAGAGAATAACTCCAGCAGTCCTTGAGTATAAGGAAGCAACAGGTACATCTGATCTGACTCTATACGAGCGTTTAGTTCATCCACCAGCAACTGCAACATTTTTTCCGCCAGCTTCCAACTTACGTCTACGCTAGGAAATACCAGTAAACACAACGGCAACAGTTCCTGTTCTATTGATGTCATATTCCCCTCCAAAGCACATAGCCATAGGTAACCCTGGAACATTTCTAAATCTCTGATAGTCGAAGCCTTAATTCCTGGATCGTCCAGCCCTCCCCGACGGCTAAAATGACCAGATTGCAATTCCACTGTGCGTTGGTAGACAGTCTGAGCAATATCCTGACTAGCAGGTAAGAGTTGCTCCACTAAGGCTAAGGTAGGTGAGTTAAAATCATGCAAAGCCGCTGCATTACAGATTCGTTGCCAGGGGATAGAAACTTGCTCCTCCACAAACTTAAAGTAGGGACTGAGCAAAATTTGTTCTGGCAATGTCAGCCGATTGAGTACTAATTTAGTGCTGAAGTGAAACTGTGTGGTAACAAAACCAATGGCCCGACGGTCTTTTGCTGATATATGTTGCTCCCGGATTTGCCGCAATACAGGTTCGAGAGAGGTGGCTAGCTTTTCTATAGCTGGCAACTCTAGCGCTACCATTGTCCACGGGCTAGAGAAATCTGTGAAGAAATTAATTGTCTCTCCTAGTCGTATTGCTGCCATTAAACTAGGATTCGGCGATTGCTCCTGGTAAATTTCCAGTACCTTTTGGTAAACGGAGCAAACAAATTCAGCAATTCGCTTAGCCTCGGTCAAATTAACCACATTAGGAATATACGAGAACATAGCATCTGTTTTAATTCCCGCACACTCACAGTTAATTTGGATTAAACGGTGTAACTTGGTAACTGTTTGAGTGCGCCCCTTTCTAGAAGCAACGTCTAGCAAATCATAAATCTTTAAAACATCATTATTTTTAGAGATAATTGATAAATCTGGTACATAGCGATTTGACCAAAAATTGACTAAGCGCTCAACCGATGTTTTGTTGAATCTTGAAGTGTTTATCAGCAAAGCTTTTTCCTCGGATTTCTTAAAACTACTATACTTAATTTAAAGTAAAGTAGTTTTAAATTTTGGCGTTAATATAAATAATTTTGATAAGCTTTTAAAAAAAAGCTATAGATCACTCTATTTTAATCATAAATACAAATTATTCGGTGATTTACATTACAATAAATAGGTAATAATTAAGGAATCATTAGTAATGAATACTTGGTAATGGATAATGGGTAATTTGAGTAGGTGCATCCCGTTGTCATAGAAATAAAATCGTAAGCACTCAGCCTAATCCTTAAAATAAACCTCGTTCCCCTAGGGTGCGCCGATACGCAATGCGCAAACAGGACAATTTAATAGTTCGAGATTCATGAGAATTCAAAGGTAAGCATATGCTGATAGCTTACGTTTTTGTATTATTTATACACATGATAAACGTGATTCATGATAATTATGTAAATTTTTGTTAAAGTTTAAAAAAAAAAAACAACACAATGATCAGATATAGCGCTAAATGAGTCGTGAACACAAAACTAGCTGAAAGTCTTAGTTAAAGACAGTGCTTGTTTCACACATCAAATGGAAACGCTATAGGAAAATTAACAACTGATATCATGTCTGGTTACCAATCACCGGTTACCAATTACCAATTACCAATCACCAATTACCAATTACCAATTACCAATTACCAATTACCAATTACCAATTACCAATTACCCTAAATCATTCCATTAATCAGCCAAGCCGTGCAGCCCAAACCACTTATCCAGTAAAGGTTTTCAGTAGTAACAATTGTGCTAACTCGCAAAAGCCTTCAGATTCTTTAGCATAAGTCACATAAGCTGGCTTATGAGTCAAATAACTAGTGTAGTCTAAGACATTAGCCACCCCTACTGATAAAGGAAACTTGCTGGTATCAAACATAGACTCATCATTAGGACTGTCACCAACGGTGATAATCTCCTCTGGTTTGAGTTGGGGAAAGTGTCTGGTTAACACTTGTAGCAAGCCTGTTGCTTTATCTTGCTCGATTGGCTTAATATGGCACTGAACTGTACTGTAAGTGAAGCCCCAACCCTGTTGTTGACAGAGTTCTGCCAGGGTTTGTAATTGGACAAAGGCTAATCGATTAACATCAAATGTCCAATCCGTCAACCGAAAGCGGTTATCCACAGATTCTTGTAGCTGGGGAAATTGAGCTTTTAGGACTTGGAAGGTGTGATTGAGACTCTGGCGATGCTGGTTTAAATCTTCAATAGGGGTTAAGATATCTGGGATTTCACTATCTTTGGGGAAATATAGACCGCCATTTTCTGCGATCGCTCCTGTGACCGGCAGATAAGTTTTCAGAGCATTAACCCAGCCAGCGGAACGACCAGTAATCAGCAATACTTGGATTCCTGTCTTGGTCAATTCTTCTAGGGCATGGAATAAGGAGGAAGTAAATTTGCCACTCAGAGTTAGAGTGCCATCAATATCGGTAGCAATTAAACTAATACTTTCAAAGCGATTAGTCTCAAAAGCCTCAGACAGAGGTGCAAGGGACATAAAATTATAGGAACTTCCAGCTAATTATTCACCGAATGTCATACTAAACCCTGGGAGGACAGTTTGAGTGGTGAACAGTTGATTAAGTTTTAGTAAGTTTTAGCCTCATGTCAGTTTCCTATCCAACGCGATTGGCCGTAGGCCACCCGGGGCGCGTTCGCAATCGGATCGGCTGAGTAGAATTGCTCGATATCCTACTAGACTTTGGGATTCGGTCCTGATTGAGCTGATCAAAATCTGGCTTCAACTGTTCAACTATTGATGCTGACTGCCACTTGGCATGATCGCTTTGCTAAGTTTAGCTTCACGCAGGTTAGCCTGATTCAGATTAGCATCAATTAAAACAGCTTCAATCAATATTGCCTCGCTAAGATTCGACCAACACAGGTTAGCTCGGTATAAATTAGCCTTGGTGAGATTAGCACCATGGAGAATTGTCCAACTCATCCTTGCTCCTCTGAGATTCGCATCCGTTAGGATAGTGTTTCTCATGGTGCAGCCACTTGCTATGGCACCACTCAAGTCTGCTTGATTGAGATTGGCCTTAGTCAAGTTGGCTCCATTGAGTAGGGTATGGGACAAATTTGCCCCAATCAGATTGGCTTCGATCAGAATACAATTGTTGAGGGATGCTCCCTCCAAAATCGCTCCCTCCAAGAGGGCTTGGGAAAGCTTGGCTCGGTTCAAGGATGTGCTAATCAGTTTTGCGTGACTCAAGTTAGCATCCTGGAGAATTGCCTCACTCAGAATTGCTTCACTCAGATTAGCTTTACTGAGATTGACTCCAATCAGGCGGCAACTGCGTAGATTGGCATTACTCAAGTTAGCCTTGGCTAGATTTGCTTGACTGAGGTTACTAACAATGAGGTTGGCTTCACACAGGTCACTTCCCTGTAGATTAGCACCAGATAAATTCGCTTCTCGCAGATTGACACCTTTAAGAATAGCGTCCTTGAGACAACTCTGGCTGAGATTAGCACGTCGTAGGTTAGCTTGGCTCAGGTTTACTCCCGCCAGAGATACTCCCTGTAGATTAGCTTCTGGAAAGTCCCGTTCTCCAGCAGCATATCGCTTCAGTAATTCTTCCCCATCCATCATCATTCCTTTAACCTTGACAACTAATAAGCTAGGTGGTATTGCTATATGGCATCTAATATGAATTATTATTGCTAGACTATGCTACTTTTATTTGCCAAAGTGCCAGCAAAAAGCGCAATGATAGTGTAATCGTGTATTGGTCAGACAATTATGAAATATTAGGGAATCGGGAATAGGGAATAGGGACGGGGGAATCACGAGAGTGTGTTTGTGTTAACCAACAGATAAAGGTGCGATTGGTTCCGGTGTCTTCCTCCTCTTTCGGTTTCTTCTTAATCTCAGCACCTATCTAAATTTGCTATATAGACCAATATTATAGTATAATGGTGAGTTAACTCCTCACTAAAATTTGGTGTTCATGGCAGACTTAACTGGCACTTGGCTCGGAACTTACTGGCAAGGGGGAGTACCCACCCGGTTTGAAGCAACTCTGGTTCAAAGCAAGAATACCATCACTGGCAATAGTTTGGATGACGGCTACTTAGGAGAAGCCCAGCTAAGTGGTGAGGTAATCGGACGGCGCATCCAATTTACCAAGCGATACATCTCCAGCTCATCGACTCCAATCCAGTATATTGGTACCCTGGCTGAGTCAGAAGATTTTATCAATGGGCAGTGGATAATCGATAAATATAACACCGGTCCTTGGGAAGCTCGTCGTAGTGGCAATGACCTACTTGCAGACCTAAACAGTCGTCTGAGTGAGCGGATGCCTGTGGCAGTGCCATAACCCAGAACAGAGGAGTTAATTTATCCTGGATAGTACAGGTATCGAAGGTCTCAGAGAAGGAAAATGTGATGCTATCAGGTTGGCGAGTTGGCTCTCTATTCGGAATCCCACTGTTTTTAGACCCATCGTGGTTTTTCATCTTGCTATTGGTAACGATGATTAATGCACGAGAGTTCGACTCTAGCCTAGGGTCGATTTTGGCTTGGGTAGCTGGATTGGCGATGGCACTGTTGTTATTTAGTTCTGTACTTTTACATGAATTAGGTCACAGTCTAGCTGCCCTCTCCCAAGGCATCAAAGTTAATTCGATTACCCTATTTATATTCGGCGGGATTGCGTCCATTGACCGAGAATCAAAGACTCCAGCAGAAGCCTTTCAAGTAGCGATCGCAGGACCATTAGTGAGTTTCATCCTCTTTGGTCTGTTTTATGTGCTAACTCTGACATTACCCACCTCGGCTTGGGGATATACCATCGCCAATGAGATAGCTAGAATCAACCTAGTCTTGGCATTATTTAACCTAATTCCTGGTCTACCTTTAGATGGTGGACAAGTGTTGAAAGCAGCAGTCTGGAAACTAACTGGGGATCTATTTACAGGTGTCCGTTGGGCTGCCAGAACGGGTAAGGGGTTTGGGCTTGTAGCCCTATCCTTGGGATTAGGAATGACTCTGCTGACTGGTACCTTGTCATTCATTTGGCCAACTCTGATTGGCTGGTTTATTTTTCGCAATGCCAGCGCCTATGACCAGCTAACCACCATACAAGAAGTCTTACTTAAGCTTATGGCATCTAATGCCATGACCCGTGACTTTCGGGTGGTGGAAGCCAACCAGACCTTACGTTCTTTTGCTGATGAGTATATCTTAACCGATAGGCAAAACCCAATGCCCTACTACGCTGCAGCTAATGGACGCTATCGTGGGCTAGTGAAAATTGAGGATTTACATTTTGTCGAGCGTAGTCGTTGGGACACTGAGACGTTGGAAACTATAGTGCGCCCTTTATCAGAAATTCCCACAGTGGAGGAGAAAACACCGTTGGTGGAGGTGATTAACAGCTTAGAGGAGCTTAACCTTAAGCGTATAAGCGTACTTTCTCCCGCAGAAGCTGTGGCAGGTGTCATTGACCGGGGTGATATAGTCAGAGCTGTTGCTAGAAAGCTAAATTTGGCTATCCCACCGGCTGCTATTGAGCGCATCAAAGCTGAGGGGGTTTATCCTCCTGGGTTTCAGCTGGTAGAAATTGCTAAAACCCTTAATTCTCTAACAAACACCTAATACCGAGTTGCATTCAAAGAGAGTAGATAGGGAGATAGGGAGATAGGGAGATAGGGAGATAGGGAGATAGGGAGATAGGGAGATAGGGAGATAGGGAGATAGGGAGATAGGGAGATAGGGAGATAGGGAGATAGGGAGATAGGGAGATAGG
>NZ_JAAHHW010000440.1 GCF_010692325.1 Moorena sp. SIO3I8
TGCAAAATTTTTCTCTCTCACATATTATTGCAGCTAACTCATACTCTTTATGCAACAAAGCCTTTTTACATTGTAAATTTATGTAAATATCGCGTAAAATCCCTTGAATCAAAGGCTGCAAGCCTGGTTGACTGACAAAAAGTGAAGTAAAAAGTGGTAAACTGCTGATCTCGAAAGGAGTTGCCAGACTTGACAAAGCGTGATTGGGAGCCAGCATTCGTTCGGACAGAAACCACTCTTACCATAGAAATGCTGTGAAAAAAACTCCCGAGTCTATAATGCCTTGAAGAGTTGGATGGGTCAACCCTGTGAGTGGGCGCATCTGACCCACCTGACAACCTGTTTATGGATGGTGTCTGCCCTGATCCAGACAGGGGAGGTAAATTTGACCGAAAAACCTAAGGGCGCAAGCCCCTTGCTTCTAGGGCGTGTCATCAAATAGGAATCAATCTAGTTTAGAATCGATAAATGTAGAGAGTTGAGTCAATCAGGAGCCGTGCTATCATGACGCGCCGCTATGCTTTGCGTCTCGGATCAGTGGGAACGCATCTCTCGACTTACTACCAGGTCGAAAAGAGACGGTAGGAGTAACGGCGTGCATATAATCGATTGTTTCTCGAGGCAGTATTGTACCGCTATCGAGCTGGGATTCCGTGGCGGGATAAACCCGGAAAGATTTGGTGATAAACGAGATAGTTCATACCCGATGAACGCCGATGGGCAAAGCGCGGGGTGTGGCAACAGGTGTTTGAGGCTTTAGCCGACGATCCAGACAACGAATACGCGCTTGATTGACTCGACGATAGTGCGTGCTCACCAGCACAGTGCTTTGAAGTTACCGTAAGATAGTTGAGCCTTTATAGTTAGTAGGTTATGCGTAAAAGGTTCAAGTCTTTTGTAATAAGGCTCAACTATCTAAGGTTTCGTCTCTTGGGGCTAAAAAGGGGATGGATCAACTGAAGCCATCGGTCGAGCGTAAAGGTGGATTGAGTACCAAGATTAATGCTAAGCGTGGATGCTTTGGGTAACTCGATTAGTTTTTGCCTGAGTCCGGGACAAGCCTGTGACTTTGATGGTGCGGATGTGTTACTGCATAACTTGTCTACAGATCCCTTAATTGCAGGCATTGCCTACGATGCCGATCAACGAGTCCTACAGCGCCTTGAAAGACAGGGGAAAATAGCAGTGATTCCCCC
>NZ_JAAHHW010000441.1 GCF_010692325.1 Moorena sp. SIO3I8
TTTGCCTGGGTACGCTATCTCCTGCTAGAGCCATCAATGCCATTTCGATTGAGGATTCGAGCCACAGACAAGATTGAGCACAATGGCCGTTCTCTGGCAGCCCAAGTAGTCTTTGCCCACTTGAAGGTGGGTCAATCCCAAACCCTCAAGGGAACTAGTCGCGTTTGGGGTCAATGTGATTGCCGTTGAGGGATTGCGCCTTGATAATGGCAAGCTTTTGGTGGTCATTGCTCCTGCCAACAGCGAGGGGCTGGAGGCCGATTACGCTTTGCGCTGGGGTATTGAAACCCTATGCAGGCATTTTCAAGACTCGGGGCTAATGCCCTTGAATCGACTCACTTCACCGAGGCAGAGCGCTTGGGAAAGCTCTTTGCGCTTTTGACTTTGGCATTATGCTGGTCGATGCGAACAGGGTTATTCCTTCATCAGCTCCAGCCCATTTCGATTAAAAAACATGGTCGCCGAGCCAAGAGTATTTTCCGATATGGTCTTGACCATCTTCGTCATATTGTACTTAATCCTTCTTTCCTCAATCAAAGAGATTTTCTTCAATCTCTGCAGTTTTTGTCCTGTACTTAGACCGTTAACTACTTCCCGCATATTTACTGTACGTGGACGACCTCCGGTTTTGGCTGCTGGAATCAGAGGCTCGATTATTTTCCACTGTGCATCTGAAATGGTCGCTCTTATAGGCTTTTCTTGAATTTGAACACACTTGGCTGGCTGGCTTGTTTTCTTCCCATAAACCTTAAGTCTATATTTGGCGTACGCTCACCTTCTTTATTTTTACTTTATAAATGGTCTCTAAGTAGGTGGGCTTAATTATCCGTAAAATAGCGCTTGAAATTTAAAATAATGAAACCCCTGTGAATAGAGGCTTCCAGCTTGATTTTCGTCTTTTAAGTTTTAACGTTTATTTATGCCCACCTACTTACAGTTGACCATGTAAACTGCAACGATATGATTACAAAAATCCCCCAAGCCTTCATCCCCGCTCTTTAGAGACGGGGATGAAGGCTCGCAGCGGCTTTAGCCGCCGTGAGAAAAATATTCTGGGAATCTCCAAAATTTGTCGCTGAATAGTATAGACTAAAATAGTAACAGTTGAGGTCGAAGCTGGTGATAATAATTGAGTTCGAAGCATACGGTAAAAAGCACCAATACCAAGCCATTGATGAGGCTATTCGGACA
>NZ_JAAHHW010000442.1 GCF_010692325.1 Moorena sp. SIO3I8
TGTGACAGTACCCGTAAGGGTACCTTTTTTGACAGTATCCCCACGTCAGCTCCGCACCTGTTCAACTAGAGCTATCGTATACTTCCTCAGGGTAAGCTCATCTAAATTAGTATCAAAAACTACAGATAAAAGTTTTTTAATAGTATCAAACCAACCAAATATATTACCATTAGAGCCGAAATCCTCAATAGATTATCAGCTATTTCGCGTTGTTTATAATACATTTTATAGTATTGTTAAGGCAAGTAACTGGGGTTACCGGAACTTAAAGATTTTTCCAAATTCTGATCGAATGAAAATGAGGTAAATGGGTGGTGCGATGCGATCGCTATCAAGATAGAGTCCGAGCAAACAGCTGCCTGTACATCGACCCTCGGCATATAACCGACATCACCTATCCACAAAACCCCTAGCATATAAGTAGTCGGACAAAAGTAAAATTAACTGTTGAAATAGGGAACAGGGAACAGGGAACAGGGAACAGAGGAATTTTTGGCAACTTTACACAAGTTAATACCGCGATGCAGCGCGGTCTTGGGGGTTTCCCCCATGAGCGACTGCATCAAGAAGCGAGGTTTATTTTTTCCAGCTACTTAAGGCCTGGCAATTAGCTCTGTGGATATTTGTACTGGGGGTATCTCAACAGTATCTGGGGGGAGATAACCCAATATAGCTACAAGGTACCTCTATTTTAATAACCCTTATATATGAAGGGTTATGGCCATTTTAATTAACTGACTACTCTTTAAGGATGACAACAAGGCTCTAATGTTTGCTGTAGTTGGGATAGAGCTTTCAAGCCTCGCTGAAAATAGAGCCATTTATGAGGCTTGAGACTGATCAGACTCTGGGCAAGTTCTGACCATAAAGTCATGGCATTAACCCAAGCATAAGTCAATAATCCCATGGTAAAATTACTATGGTGTGGCTCAAAAAATTCCTTTCCTTTATGAAGACGACTGACATAATTAACCAGGGGAGTCTGTTGCAAGTAATGTCCCTCAAAAGTAGAGAGACTATAAGCTAAAGCAATTAGCATAACAAGGGCTAGTAAGCGAGTGGAATTAACCCGAGTTTGTTCTAAATTGTATCCACCGGTCTTACAGTCTTTAAATAGTGTTTCAATTCCCCATCTAGCGCGATAAACTGTTAAAGTCTTCTCAAGAGTAGGTAAGCTGGTCAGCAAGTAC
>NZ_JAAHHW010000443.1 GCF_010692325.1 Moorena sp. SIO3I8
GGGTGCATCCCGATTTTGCAGTGAGCATAAATACTCAAGTTCGGTTTTGAGCAATCAGAGCTAAGCTTTGAGAAGTTGACCTATAATCAGGTGAGTTCTGCGAATGGATGCTGACAAACATGCCCAAATCAAAGCCCACGCTCAAGCAATTGCCGCTTTGCTCTATGAAGAAACAGACCCCCAACAGGTTCAAACCCTCGCAGGCATAGAAGAAGCAGTTCGTGATCACATTCTCGAGTATGTCAGCCCAGAAATGGGAAATTTTTTATCCAAACCAGCAGCGGTACCTGCGCTGGACGCAAACGCAGTATCGACAGCATCCTCGGCAGATTGAGTGTCAGTGAGAAACAAGCTCAGAAACTTGATGTCAAACCCTACACAAGATGGAGTCCGTACCTTGAGAAGTGTTGTCTTCTGTTGAGCGCCAACGGGTCTTACGAGCGCGCCGCTTTTGACATCAAGGTGTTGACGGGTATGGCGGTTTCCCACAGCACTCAGCAACGTCTAGTTCATCGTCAAAACTTTGAATTGCCCCAAATAGAGCAACCAGTTGAAGAGCTGAGCGTAGATGGTGGAAAAGTTCGTTTACGCACCCCCAAAGGTGAGCCTTGTGTGTGGCGTGATTACAAAGGTGTGAATCTCCATGAACGTGTTGTGGGTGCTTTCTTTCACGAGAATGAAAGCTTAGTCAATTGGGTTAATCACCAGCCATTGGCAACCCCACTCACTTGTTTGGGGGATGGTCATGATGGCATTTGGAATATTTTTGCCGAGATTGGCAGGGACTCCCAGAGATGTGAGATTCTAGATTGGTATCACCTGATCGAGAACCTGGGTAAGGTCGGTGGCTCCCAACAGCGGCTGGATGCAGTGGAAGCTTGCTTGTGGAAAGGGGATGTCGATGGTGCGATTAAACAGTTCTTTGATTGGCAACACCAGCGGGTCAGCAACTTTATTGACTACCTCAACAAGCATCGGCATCGGATTGTCAACTATGGCTACTATCAAGCCGAGGGCATTTCCATTGGCTCAGGAGCAATCGAATCAACCGTCAAGCAATTGGGTCGGCGTATCAAGATTTCGGGGGCTCAGTGGGATGAGAGTAACGTCCCACAAGTCTTGAAGCATCGGTGTGCCTACCTCAACGGGCAATTTTCAACTTGAGTCTTACAAAACTGAGATGCACTC
>NZ_JAAHHW010000444.1 GCF_010692325.1 Moorena sp. SIO3I8
GGGGGAAGTGTGGGAATTTTTGCGATCGCTACTCCCCACTCCCCACCTTTCCTACTCCCGATTCCCGACTCCCTACTCCCTACTCCCGATTCCCTAAAACCTAGGAAATTATCACCCAATTTAAATTAAGTTAGGAATGAAGTTATGACATTAACTAAGATTTTATTGAAACAGCCGCTATTTAAAAATCAAGTATGTTTAAAATTCAGTGATACCAGGGTAGAAATTCGTTATCAAAACCAAGGCTGTTCGATTACAGTAGAACCTGAAAAGCAAGAGGAGACTTATAAACTGTTCCAGCTGTTGCAGTTTGGGGGGATGTCACCAGAGGAATTGGGTCAGGAGTGTCCAGGAATTCGAGAACAAATTCCTGACTTGCTAATAGAATTAGACCGCCGTGGTATGCTAATAGAGCGGGAGAAATCAGTGACATCTGGTGGTGTTACTGGACATCAATTCTACCGGGAGTTATACCGATTCCTAAACCGTCTGAAAATGCGTTTTCCTGAGTCTCCCTACACCGTAAAGATGGTAGATAAGACGATTACTAGAGAGCAGTTGATTGGTTATAGTTTGGAATCCTATCACGTTACTCATCTGTGTCCGAGTTTGCTAGCTCCGTCTTTAGCCAATTATGAATCACCTAAGATTCGCCAACTCCTCCGGGAATTCTTTGGGTCTGAGTTGCACCATGACCGTCTGATCGAGAAATCCTTGAAGAGTGTGGGAATTTCTGGTCAGCAATTGCAACGGATGCTGCCCTTACCAATGACGTTTGCGATTTGTTCAAGTCTAGCTGTTTTTGCGAAGCAGCATCCCCTTAGCTTCAAGGCAGCATTATTAATGTTTGAAGAACACAGTGAGGAGTTCCACCAGTTATTCAAACAGCGGTGTCAAGATTTAGATTTGCCTTCGGACTTTTATCAACCAATCTTGCTCCATGCCAAAATTAATGACGATGGAGCCCATGAGGATATTACCGAGGTTTTGTTAGCAGACATAGCTTATGTTTCACCAGAAGACCAATTAGTGGTGAAAAAGAACATGACTGCCCTGATGGAATCTATGGTGCTACGGACTCACGAAATTTTGGATTATTATGGCAATCCACAGAACCGAATTCCTCGCTGTTTTGATACCATAGGGGGCTAAGCATTAAGCCAAAAGCGGTCAGTGGTCAGCTCTCAG
>NZ_JAAHHW010000445.1 GCF_010692325.1 Moorena sp. SIO3I8
GTAGGGAGTAGGGAGTAGGGAGATGGGGAGATGGGGAGATGGGGAGATGGGGAGTTTGGTGTTATTGTTGCTAATCCCGATTCCCGATTCCCGATTCCCGACTCCCGATTCCCGATTCCCGATTCCCGATTCCCGATTCTAAATTCTAAATTCTAAATTCCCAGATCCGCTGTTCCCTATTCCCGATTCCCTATTCCCTGTTCCCTAAAAAACCATAAATATCTACTTAACAAACTATCAATTATGACAAGCATCGATTTACTGACTAATTTGCTAGGTCCCCCTGAAATACGAGGTCGTTTCTATGGGGTGACTATGGGAATAGTGACTAACAATGGCGATGAGGAAAACTTGGGGCGAGTTAAGGTCAAGTTTCCTTGGCTATCCGATAGTGATGAAAGCTATTGGGCTAGGGTATTAACTCCCATGGCTGGTAATGACCGTGGTATTTACTTTTTGCCGGAAGTTAACGATGAAGTGCTGGTAGCTTTTGAACAAGGTGATATCAATTTTCCCTATATCCTAGGGGGGTTATGGAATGGCAAAGATAAACCGCCTGAGTCTCCTGAAAAAGACAAAGAAGATAGTAAAAAAAAGACGATTAATAAGCGTACAATAAAGTCCCGTAGTGGTCATATTATTCGCTTAGATGATACTAAGGATGAAGAAAAAGTTGAGGTTATTTCCCATAATCAACATACTATCCGTTTAGATGATACTAAGGACAAAGGCAAAATTGAAGTAATTGCCCAAAGTGGTCACACTATTCGCTTAGATGATACTAAGGATAAGGAAAAAATTGAAGTAATTGACAAAACTGGCAAAAACAGCATTATTATTAATACTAAGGATAATTCGATTACCATTGAGTCTAAAGAAGGCAAACTTAAGCTTGGTGGTAAGGGTATCGAAATTATTTCCGAGGAAGATATCAAAGTTACTGCTAAGAATAACCTGGATATGAAGACAGATAAGTCATTTAAAGTTAATGCTAATGGTAGCAAAATTGAAACTAAGCAGGGGATGCACTTTAAAGCTAGTAAAGACGTGAAGATTACCGGTAATACGGTATCAATTAATTAAGCAATCAGCAATCAGCAATCAGCAATCAGCAATCAGCAATCAGCAATCAGCAATCAGGTATCAGCGAATGTGCTACGCACACGCTACGCGAACAGCTTATGGGTT
>NZ_JAAHHW010000446.1 GCF_010692325.1 Moorena sp. SIO3I8
CAGGGCTATTTCATTCTAAATATAAACAAGATATGGTATAATTGAGCGCAAATTTAGTCTAATCCATCTACTCTTGTGTCTCAAATCGCAATTATAGAAGCCTTTGCAGAGCTCGAAGACCCTCGTCGTCGTGCCGGACAGCGTCATGCCCTGCCACTGTGCCTAGCACTATTTACCGTGGGCTACGCCGCTGGGAATCAAGGATTTTTAGCAATTGGAGATTGGATTTCAAGTTACCGCGAGCAGTTGATTGATCTTTTCAAACCTCCGAAAAACAGGCTACCCTCTTACAGTACTGTCCGTCGTGCTTTACTACATATAAATTATGAGCAGTATTCCCTGTGCCTGGCTAAGTTCTTTAATGTACAACCAGTTCCTGGAGAAACCATTAGTTTAGACGGAAAAGTCCTCAAATGTTCCTATCAAATAGAAAATGATAATCTTAATTCAGCTTCTCACCCAGCCATAATGTTGGTTAGTGCTTACATTGTGGAACGGGGCTTGATTTTAGAACCGTTTGAAGTTGATGCCAAAACCAACGAAATTAAAGCTCTACCAGAATTGATTCAGAAACTTGCTCTCAAGGGAGTTGTTTTTGCTTTTGATGCTATTAATACCCAAAAAAAACTTGTGAGTTAATTATCAAAAGTGGTAATGATTATATTGCTGCCTTAAAAGGTAACCAGCCCAGTCTCTTTAAGGAGGTTAAAACTAATTTTACACCGGAAGTTACTTATCTACAAATTAATAAAGGACATGGTCGAATCGAAAAGCGTCATGTAAGTATTTGTAAAAATCTTGATTCTATCCGTCCTTGGCCCGGACTTACTACTTTGATTCAGGTTAAATCAGAACGTCAAGTATTTACCCATCATGTCATTGAAGTTACTACTGAAACTCGTTATTATATTTCTTCATTGAGTTTAACAGCCCAAGAATTTGCTGAACGTATCCGTGGATATTGGGGTGTTGAGAATAAAGTCCACTATGTTAGAGATGTTACTCAAGGTGAAGATAAATCCAGAATTCGCACTAACCCTCTGCCTAAAATTTTCACCATAGCTCGTAATTTTACACTCAATTTATACCGTGACCAAATGTTTAAAAATATGGCACAAGCTCAACGACTTTGTTCTTTTGGTCTAGACACGCTTAAGCAACTTTTTAGAATGAAATAGCCCTG
>NZ_JAAHHW010000447.1 GCF_010692325.1 Moorena sp. SIO3I8
GGTCCAAGGGAGGCTCTGTCAGATGGAAAACATACAAAAGAAACCATAGGTTGGATGGCTGTCGGTTTCTAATCGCTCTTAGGGGTTTTTTCTGACCCCTGTCCCCTGTGCCCAATGGATGGGGCACAGGGGATTCTAATTACTTGGTTCGCACAAGCCTCATCAATTGGAGTTGGAAGTTATAGTAGCCTGCCTCGGTGCTAGAAGCCTACACTTACCCAATCGCGAAGTGTAGGAGCGTCACGGATACTGCTGGTGGCTCATTCAACCGCTAGACCTCGGGAGTAGGGACAGATTCTCACGGGTAACTCAAATCCTAGAGTAGCTTAATTATTCTTCATAAATTGGTAAACTGATCAGTAATTACGAAAAAATAACTTAACAATTTCTGCGTTTTTTTTTTCATAAAACATGCCAAAATTACATGGGCAGTATCAGTTCTGCTCACGATACTCTTAGCAAGGTTAACTCTAAAAGACTTCTTTCGCTTTTCTCATTTCACATTTTAAGGAGGAGATTATGAAGCGAGTTGCGATATTTTTCATGTCTTTGATGGCTGCACTGGTACTCATTGCTACCCCAGCTCATGCGTCGATTCAAGCAGGCATTATTGACCTGTCTTCACCATGCCCAGTGGTAACAGCAAATAAGGACACAACCAGATTTAAAGAAGTGTTGTTCGCAGAGCCATTTCCAGAAGGCTCAGATGTGATCGTGATTCCAATGGTTCAAACCTTTAATGGAGCAGATACCCCTGGTGTCAGGATCACAGATGTAACCACGAAGGGCTTTAAGTTCAGAATGAACGAATTAGTTCGGGGTGGTCCAAGGGAGGCTCTGTCAGATGGAAAACATACAAAAGAAACCATAGGTTGGATGGCTGTCGGTTTCTAATCGCTCTTAGGGGTTTTTTCTGACCCCTGTCCCAGGGCTATTTCATTCTAAAAAGTTGCTTAAGCGTGTCTAGACTAAAAGAACAAATTCGTTGAGCTTGTGCCATGTTTTTAAACATTTTTTCACGGTATAAATTGAGTGTAAAATTGCGCGCTATGGTAAAAATTTTAGGGAGAGGGTTAGTGCGAATTCTGGATTTATCTTCACCTTGAGTAACATCTCTAACATAGTGGACTTTATTCTCAACACCCCAATATCCACGGATACGTTCAGCAAATTCTTG
>NZ_JAAHHW010000448.1 GCF_010692325.1 Moorena sp. SIO3I8
TGTATTCCGATAAGGTAAGGATATGCGCTACTTCACAGGCTAGAAGTAGCGCATATCCTTACCTTATCGGAATACATGAACCAATGGGATTAAATGGTGAGGATTAAACGCTAGGATTAATGAATCTTAATAAACCGCCAGCAGGTACTTCTTCAAGCTTTTCATCGGTTAGTTCAATGTCGTCATCAGTTAGTTTTAGTTCCTGATCGGTTAGACTTTATAAGTCAGCGTTTTCTGACACCAACTGGTCAAGAGACCCGTCGTTTTTTTTCAGTGAATTCTTGGTTTGTTGAGTATTCATAGCCATCGTTAAATTCAATTAATTGCTTGGCTTAACCATCTACTAGTTTAGCAGAGATTACCTGAACAATTTTTTTAAGTTAATTTTAATAAAAATTACGTAAAATTAATTGATTTTATCCTAGACTTAGGGTAAAATTCAGTTTTAGTTGTGTCCAACTACTTACAAGCAGCCCTGATGATTAACCCAACTCCCATGGCTAATTTGGGTAGGATAGGCCACCAACTCGACAATTCCCTGGTCATTAATGATCCAGCCTTGGGCTTCAATGATCGGTAATTTCTGATTCGTAATGGCTGTTTGATCACGGTCGTGGTGATACTGTAGTCTTCTTCTGAGGGAACTCCGGGTTTTCCTCGTGTTGACTGGTTGTGTATTGCCTTGTGTATTGCCTTCATCAACCATCAGCCGTAAATCGGGTACCACCACCTGACCGCGCAATACTGCAGTTGGATCAGCGGGGAGTCCTCCTCCTCCAGTGACCACAAAACTATTCCCACCCAACGCTGCACAACTACTCACAATTTGATTGCTGGTATCTACCACATCTGCGGGAAGCTTGGCTAGGGCTTGGAAAGGGTTGACATCTAGGGTATTGAGGTTGACGGTGCCATCAATACCGAGTTGAGAAGAAGCGGTAATCTCACTAGTGCGATCGCGAAAAGTGCCAATGGCAGTAATATTAATATTTCCCCCGCGTCCGAAGATGGCATTGGCAGTAATATCACTATTCTCTCTAAGGGAACACCAGGGGAATTACTGACGATTTTGGCATTTGTGATCGACTGTCCGGCATCTGCTACTTGGGGAATAGATGTATCAATATTCCCGATGGTTAAATTCGCACCAGATATAGCAATGCTGCGTCCATTGGTA
>NZ_JAAHHW010000449.1 GCF_010692325.1 Moorena sp. SIO3I8
TTTTTGGGACAATGCGCGATCGCAAGTCTGCTTCATCCTTGACCTGATGAATGGCTTTAAATAAAAACTGCAAGGAACTCGTCATGACCGTGAGGACCAAAAGTGTACTCGATCGGGTACTGGGCAAGCTAAACTGCCTTCCCTAATATTAGCTTTAGCGTCAATATTAGGAGAAAACCGATGTCTCAATACGCTCACCCTGAAGTTTTGGTCAATACACAATGGCTGATGGATCATCTAGAAGATCCGATGGTGCGTGTGGTTGAAGTTGATATGAGTCCAGAATCTTACAAAGATACTCATATTCCGGGGGCTGTTTTCTGGCATTTCCCCACTGATCTCTCCATGCCCGACTTTGGAATGAATTTAGACCCCACTGGGATTGAGAAACTGTTGTCGCGCTCAGGAATTTCCAAAGAAACGACCGTCATTGCCTATGGTAGTTACCCAGGCACAGGAGCTTTTATTTTCTGGTTTCTGAAGCTCTTTGGACATCAAAAAGTGTATGTCCTTAACGGTGGTCATCAGAAATGGGTGGCAGAAGGTCGTCCAGTAACATCAGACTTGTCAAACTTTCCGCCCACCTCTTATCAAGCAACCTCTCCCAATCCTGACTTACGAGTTTTCCAGGCAGAGGTGCAAGCATCTTTAGAGAAAACGGATTGTGTGGTGCTAGATGTGCGGACTCCTCAAGAGTATTCTGGTGAGATATTTATGATCAAGCCGCCAGAAGGAGCTGAACGTGGAGGGCATATTCCAGGTGCGGTGCATCTTGAGTATACTCATACCTTGAATGAGGACGGTACATTTAAGTCAGTAGAAGAGTTACATGCTCTTTACAGCAGCCGAGGTGTTACAGCTGACAAGGAAATATTTCCTTATTGCGCGATTGGTGCACGCTCTGCGTACACTTGGTTCGTCTTGAAGTATTTACTCGGCTATCCCAAAGTAAGAAATTATGATGGATCGTGGAATGAGTGGAGCCGTCTGCCTCATGCGCTGATTGAGCGGTAAAAAAAATACCAATTAAAGTAGGGTGGGCAAATTTCTATTATCTAGAATACTCACGCATAACCAAACGGTTTTTGCCCACCCTACAAGCTTTAGCTGACTCTCATTAATCCCAGTTACCCCTACTGCTTGACATTGCGACAATGCAATAGTTTTTGATAACC
>NZ_JAAHHW010000045.1:0-8460 GCF_010692325.1 Moorena sp. SIO3I8
AAATTTATTAAGTATGAGTGGATTGAAATTGATGCTTACGAAAACTGGAAAAGCTTTCTTGAATATCTCAAAAAAGTGCTTGACAATTTTGGGGAAGAATATGTAATTAATTTTGTTTAGGTGCTTACTGTCTTGGGATTAGCTAAAGCAGGAATTGTCGCAGTTTTATTTAATGCCAGAGAATCAGATAAAAAATTATCAACTTTAGCCCATAATTCAGGAGTCAAGATTACCATAGGTCAGCCCATCCCATCAGTAGAAACCTATGACCCAAACTGGATTCTTGAACGTTCCTGGTCGGGTCGCACTTCAGCAAAACACCGTCGTCAAGTTACGCTTGATGACCCAGTTGTGATTATCTTTACTAGCGGAACTAGCGGTCGCAGTAAACCCGCACTCTTTAGTCATCGCCGGATGATTGGTGCGGGAATTGCTTGGTCGTTGCGAACAGGGATGTCTTATGACAGTAAGTGTTACATCACTTTGCCTCTCTATCATGGAAATGGGCTAGCTGTGGCTTTTTCTAGTTGTTTAGAAGCGGGAGCTTGTGCTGTAGTCCGCGATAAATTTTCTGTGGGAGCATTTCTGACGGATGTGCGTACCTACAATTGTGATTCAGTTGTTTATATTGGCGAACTGTGGCGTTATCTGAGCAACAGTCCCCAACAACCCGAGGATGCCAAAAATCCCCTGGGCGTTATTTTTGGTAATGGTTTAACATCTCCCCTCTGGGAGCAGGTGATCGAAAGATTTGGGATTGAAAAAGTAGTAGAACATTACGGTGCGACAGAAATGCCAGCATCAGCACTGACAAATTGGACGGGAAGACCGGGTTATTGTGGTTTTATTCCCCCAGACCATCCTGATGCCAACAATGTAGCGTTAGTTAACGAGCAAGGAAAAGTTGTTGCACCGGGAGAAGTTGGAGAGGCTGTGTTGCGGGTTCCGGGTAATTTCTATCGAGGTTATCTTGACCCAAAACTAGATGAGGATAAACTCTGGAGAAATTTATTTGAACCAGGTGACTTGTGGTGGCGTTCTGGAGATTTACTATGTCGAGATGCTGACGGCTTTTTTATGTTTGTTGACCGTATGGGTGACAGCTTTCGTTGGAAAGGAGAAAATGTTTCTTGTGTGGAAGTAGAGGAAGCAATTTTATCGACGGGTAAAGTCCGAGAAGCGGTTGTTTATGGAGTTCCAATTCCTGGTGCATCGGGTAAAGTAGGGATGGCATCTATTTTACCTATTGAGTCTTTGGATGAAGGTGAAACTCTTGATGATTTCTTGACTCACTTGCAAGAACTTTTATCTCCCTATGCTATCCCACACATTATTCGATTAGTTGATCGGCATCACGAAACAACTTCCACTATGAAGATTATCAAAGCTCATCTACAGACTGAGGGGTTTAAGCAAATTGAAAAATATCCACATTTTGCGTTACGTCAGGGTCGGTATGTTCGCCTGAAAAGGGATTGCATTTCGGTACTATAGTCAGGAAAATTAACTCTAGGTTTTAGGTAAATAATATCAATGGTAGTGGTAAATATGTAGTGAATTAACCAAGGTATGTTAAGGTTTGTCAAGGGTTTCAACTATGGTAGCTACTTCCACGTATTGAAAGCCTCATCAGCTCGAAAAAGAGTAAGCATTCAGCTATCAACCGTTGGCCATTCGCGTAGCGTGGCTAAAGACTATGAATTCCTGGCCGAAAGGCCAGGGAACTGAGATTTAGCAAATGCTTACCTATTTCATTCAAAAGCTGAAGGCTGACGGCTGATAGCTGTTAGCGTAGCGTGCGCGTAGCGGATATGCTTAGGTTTTTTTAGTCTGTTTTTTCTATACCCTTGGCGAAGATGCTATCTTTCTCTGTGAGAGCCAACCTAAACCCAAAATACTAAGTCCTATAACCGTACCAGCTTCAGGTACACTTGCTGGTGATTCATTTTCTACCCGCCTAACAATCGCTGTGTCTACGAACTCTCCATCTACCTCGAATCCAGTAAATAAGTCTCCGAAAATACTCGGACCACTATAAGGATTAAATCTAAAATCTTCTGTAGCCCAACTTAATTGCTCGCTCTCTCCTACCGCACCTTCAAACAGTGACAATACAGGCTGTCTCGTAGAATCCGCCTTGGTATAGGTTCTATTGTTGAAAAAAAACTCAATCTCATCTACTGGATACGTTAACTCGACCACGGTAATATCAGGCTCACGATAATCAAATTCTCTCCGAGTTTCATTGGCGTCATCATAGCTGAACTTACCAGAAAATTCTTCTGTTGAAAACTCATAGGTAATGGTAATAGCTTGGGCAGGATTAGTGTCAATCACTGCTAGGCTTAAAGCCGCACCAGTAGTGATTAGTGCTAAGTTTTGGCAGATACTTTGTAGCTTTAACATTGATTTATCCCTGAAAATTACTTGTTGATATTACTTATTTTTAATTTTTTAAATTAAGTCTATACCAAGGGTCAGGAGAATTTATAAACACTACATAAAGTTTAGATAAAGTTTAGATAAAGTTTACATAAAAATGTGAATAACGGTTGATACTATAGCAATAGGGAATAGGAAATAGGGAACAGGGAATAGAAAAGGGTTGATAAACGTTAAATTTATTAACACAGTTAACAGAATTGATGTCCAAGTAGTTAGTTAAAAACTTGTTAATAAATCCCAAACACATTCTGGTCAACTAATCCGTCAGCCTATGCGCTACGCCCACGCGTGCGCGAACAGCCATTTGCGTAGCGTGGGCAATGTGCAATGCGCAATGGCCAAACGAGAGCATTTAATAGTTCGAGATTAATGGGAATTGAAAGTCTGGGTAAAAGCTGATACGCGACACGCTGATCGCTGATCGGTGGTATTTCAAGTAACAGTAAGGAGAAACTAATTAATACTAAACTATAGCGTTGCTCACAGTTATCAAGTACATTAAATTTTATTATCCCTACTCCCTACTCCCTACTCCCTACTCCCTACTCCCTACTCTCTTTGCTATATGACTGAATTTGCGTCTTTCAAAACTCAAGTAGCTGCTTCAGCTCCCCGTTTGTTTGAGCTCATTGATGGTTTTAAGCAATCCAAGGTACTGGTGGTTGGTGATTTAACTCTTGATGAGTTTCTCACAGGTGAAGTGGAACGAATTTCACGAGAGGCACCAGTATTAATAATACGTCATGAAACCACTCGTCAAACTCCTGGTGGTGGGGCAAATGCTGTTTATAATCTGGCTAAGCTGGGAGCAAAGGTTAAGGTAGCTGGGTTTTTGAGTAAAGATCCTCAAGGGCAAGTGCTGCGGACGATGTTTGAAGAGGTGGGGATTGATACTAGTGCGATCGTGATTGATCCAGACCGACCAACCGTGACGAAAAGCCGGATTGCTGGTCATGCCCGTCAGTCGGTGACTCAGCAGATTGTGCGAATAGACCGCAAGTCAGATGAATTGCCAGACCGGGATAAGCAGTTAGAGTTGGCAGCACAAATACGACAGCATTTAGGTCAGGTGGATGCTGTAGTTTGTTCTGATTACGGAGATGGTGTGTTTACACCACCAGTGATTGAAGCGGTTTTGTCTCACGACCGCACCATTGTAGATACTCAGAAGGATCTGGACCGTTATCATGGCGCTAGAGTATTTACTCCCAATCTGCCAGAAGCGGAGCGAGCAGTGGGCTATGGGATTAAGAGTTTTGAGGATTTGTTGAGAGCTGGTAGAGATTTGTTGGCACTGACTCAAGGGGAAGAAATTCTGATTACTCGTGGTGAACAGGGGATGAGTTTGTTTGGTCGTGATGGTAAGGTTGAGCATATCCCAGCCTTTAATCGCACCGATGTATTTGATGTAACTGGTGCTGGGGATACCGTAGTAGCAGCCCTGACCTTGAGCTTGTGTCTGGGGGCTTCCTACTGGGAAGCAGCGGTTTTGGGGAATTTGGCCGCTAGCATTGTGGTGCGTCAGTTTGGGACAGCCACCACTAGTCAGGATGAGATGAAAGAGGCTTTACGGGGATTGTTGGAGCTTGAAGCATAAACTATAGCAATTCTCTGTTCGATGCTTTCATCAATAGGTAAAGATTTATTACGAAAAAAATAATTTCTGCGTAAAGTCAACAGATTATCTTGAGGAATAAATAGGGAGCATCTCACTGCTGTGTGAGCGTGATTATACTGCCCACATATAGCAGAAGTCAGAAGTCAGAAGTCAGAAGTCAGAAGTCAGAAGTTCAGAAGTCAGAAGTCAGAAGTCATTTGAGAATAACATGTTTTCTCGCAATCTCGCCTTTATCATCGGTATCAATAACTACACCAACGGCATTTCTCCCCTGAACACTGCCGTAAACGATGCCAAAAAACTAGTGGAAATTCTCCGCGAGAAGCATGATTACGAAGTCTGGGAATGCCTAGACGAAGTGGCAACTCTGTCTAAGTTTAACAAATTTTTATCTCATACCTTACCCGAACAAGTTACTGAAAATGACCGCTTATTATTTTACTTTGCTGGTCATGGAGTCGCTCTCAATGGGGATGATGGCCCGGCGGGTTACTTAATTCCTCAAGATGCTTTACTGGGGGATACTAATAGTTATCTGCCCATGACCAAGTTACACGATGCTTTAAGTCAATTACCTTGTCGTCATTTCTTGGGTATCCTCGACTGCTGTTTTGCTGGTGCTTTCCGTTGGTCGAGTACTAGGGATCTACTCACATCACCAGAAGTAATTCACAAAGAACGATACGACCGTTTTATTAGTGACCCAGCCTGGCAAATTATTACCTCCTCAGCTTCTGACCAAAAGGCTTTAGATAACTTTAATTTAGATAACGAACGCGGTCAATTCGGCAATCATTCCCCTTTTGCTAGTGCATTATTAGAAGCCCTCGAAGGGGCAGCAGATATAATTCCTCCTGCTACCAATGGTAAACCGGCGGGAGATGGGGTAATTACAGCCACAGAATTATATTTATATTTACGGGATCGAGTCGAAATACCCACAGAAAAATGCCGGATACGACAAACCCCTGGTATTTGGTGTTTAAATAAGCACGATAAGGGAGAATATATCTTTCTTTCTCCGGGACATGAACTTAACTTACCCCCCGCACCACCTTTAGATGAATCACAAAATCCCTATCGCGGTTTAAACTCCTTTGAGGAGAAACACAGTTCACTGTTTTTCGGTAGAACATTACTAGTAGAAAAGTTACAGGATTTTGTGAAAAGTCATCCCCTGACAGTGGTGTTGGGTGCTTCCGGTTCGGGTAAATCTAGCTTGGTCAAGGCAGGATTAATTCCCAAACTACGGCAATATAATACCGAGAAATGGTGTATTTTGCCACCCATTCGTCCTGGTGAGACTCCCTTGCAAGGGTTAAATAATGTGCTGACTGAAGCTAAGTTACCCTTGGTTGAGCCACAAAACCCACAGCAGAACCTGGCAATGAGCATTGATGTTTGGGCGAAGAATAACCCCAACTCTAAGTTATTACTGTTGATTGACCAAAGCGAAGAAATTATTACACTCTGTCAAAACTTAGATGAGCGTCAGGCGTTTTTCCAACAGATACTCACAGCCATAAATACCCATGGGGATAAATTACGGGTAGTATTAACCCTACGCTCTGACTTTGAACCCCAAGTCAGGGATGCTGGCTTAACGTTTGTCCCCACAGACTATAACGTGGGTTTAACTGTGCTTAAAAAGCGTTGGCACAGCAGACGATTTATTGTACCGGCGATGACACGAGGGGAACTAAGGGAAGCGATAGAAAAACCGGCTCAAGCACGGGTAATGTATTTTCAACCCCACGATTTAGTTGAACAATTAATTGATGAAGTGGCGGATATGCCGGGAGCATTACCCCTGCTGTCTTTTGCCTTGAGTGAATTCTTCATCAAGTATTTAAGGCGGCAACGGGAGGCACAATACAGGGGTATTACTATTGACCGGGCGTTGACTCAAGCCGATTATCTTGAATTGGGGGGAGTAATGCAATCACTAACTCAAAGGGCTGATGAAGAATATAAGGCGCTAGTTAATAAAAACCCCGCTTATGACCAAGTTATCCGTCATGTGATGTTACGGATGGTGGCACTAGGTGGAGGAGAATTAGCCCGTAGGCGCGTATCGTTATCAGAATTGAAATATCCGGGTCAGAAAGATGGTTTAGTGAACGAAGTAATTAAGCGCTTTACTAACGTACGGTTATTGGTTAATGGAGTTGATGCTGTACGCAATCCCTATGTGGAACCAGCCCATGATGCTTTGGTGCGGGGTTGGCAAAGGTTGCTGGAGTGGAAACAAAAAGAGGAGGAAAATTTACTTCTACAACGGCGGTTGACTCCTGCGGCGGTGGAGTGGAAAAATCTTAAAAGCAAAAAACAATCATCCGGTTTTGAAGCCAAGGCTGAAGCTGCGATTAATTGGTTGAATGGGAGACTTGACCTTGCTGAAAACTTTATTAACAAAATAAACACCCTCGAAAATACTCCGTTGGCTCGATTGTGGCAACGGACACCGGAGCAACAAAAAGATTCGAGAGATAAAACCGTACAATTTCTTTGGAATGCCAATCCTTATCTTGATGTATTGAATAAAGAACTCAATTCTGATGATAACTGGCTGAACCAAGTAGAAGCTGAGTTTGTGCAGCGTAGCGTCAGGCAAAAAAGCTTCAATACTCGTCGGAATTGGGGTGTTGCGATCGCAGTTATGCTGGGGTTAGGTACAGGTTTAGTATTATCGACTCATTTTGGCTTACAATCTCGTAAACGGGCAATTAACTCAGACTTCCTTGCACAAGCTGCCAATATCAAGTATTCTCTATCAGTAGAATCTACTACAGAAGAATTGCTCCAAGCTATTGAATCAACCGCTAAAATTCAAGATTACCAAAAATCCTTACAACCAACAGTGATCAATGAAATTAATTCTAGCTTATTGACAGCTTTAGATAACGTACGAGAAAGGAACCGTTTACAAGGTCATACAGGTTGGGTCACTAATATCGCTTTTAGTCCAGATGGCAAACAGATTCTCAGTGGCAGTGACGACGGAACAGTGCGTTTGTGGGACACAGAAACCGGTCAACTAATCCATACATTAGAAGGTCATACTGATACTGTCTATGAGATCGCTTTTAGTCCAGATGGCCAACAGATTCTCAGTGGCAGTTCCGACAACACAGTGCGGTTGTGGGACACAGAAACCGGTCAACTAATCCATACATTAGAAGGTCATACTAGTTTGGTCTCTGATATCGCTTTTAGTCCAGATGGCAAACAAATTCTCAGTGGCAGTTGGGACACCACAGTGCGTTTGTGGGACACAGAAACAGGTCTTACTCTCCATACATTAGAAGGTCATACAAGTCGGGTCGAAGCGATCGCTTTTAGTCCAGATGGCAAACAGATTCTCAGTGGCAGTCACGACAACACAGTGCGTTTGTGGGACACAGATTCCGGTACACTAATTCATACATTAGAAGGTCATACTAGTTTTGTCACTGAGATCGCTTTTAGTCCAGATGGCAAACAGATTCTCAGTGGCAGTCACGACAACACAGTGCGTTTGTGGGACACAGATTCCGGTACACTAATCCATACATTAGAAAGTCCTACAGATTGGATCACTGATATCGCTTTTAGTCCAGATGGCAAACAGATTATCAGTGGCAGTAACGACAACACAGTGTGCTTGTGGGACACCGAATCCGGTCAACTAATCCATAAATTAGAAGGTCATATAAAAAATCAGTTAAGTTCTGTCACTGATATCGCTTTTAGTCCAGATGGCCAACAGATTCTCAGTGGCAGTAAAGACAGCACAGTGCGTTTGTGGGACACAGATTCCGGTACACTAATTCATACATTAGAAGGTCATACTTCTGAGGTCTCTGAGATCGCTTTTAGTCCAGATGGCAAACAGATTATCAGTGGCAGTTTGGACAACATAGTGCGTTTGTGGGACACCAAATCCGATCAATCTCTCCATACATTAGAAGGTCATACAAATACTGTCTATGCGATCGCTTTTAGTCCAGATGGCAAACAGATTCTCAGTGGCAGTTTTGACAACACAGTGCGCTTGTGGGACACAGAAACCGGTCTTCCTCTCCATACATTAGAAGGTCATACAAATACTGTCTATGCGATCGCTTTTAGTCCAGATGGCAAACAGATTATCAGTGGCAGTTTTGACAACACAGTGCGTTTGTGGGACACAGAAACCGGTCTTCCTCTCCATACATTAGAAGGTCATACTAGTTTTGTCACTGATATCGCTTTTAGTCCAGATGGCAAACAGATTCTTAGTGGCAGTGGCGACAGAACAGTGCGTTTGTGGGACACAGAAACCGGTCAACTAATCCATACATTTGTTGGTCATACCAATAGTGTTACTGATATCGCTTTTAGTCCAGATGGCAAACAGATTCTCAGTGGCAGTAACG
>NZ_JAAHHW010000045.1:8560-51867 GCF_010692325.1 Moorena sp. SIO3I8
GACAGAACAGTGCGTTTGTGGGACACAGAAACCGGTCAACTAATCCATACATTTGTTGGTCATACCAATAGTGTTACTGATATCGCTTTTAGTCCAGATGGCAAACAGATTCTCAGTGGCAGTAACGACAACACAGTGCGTTTGTGGGACACAGAAACCGGTACACTAATTCATACATTAAAAGGTCATACCAGTTTTGTCAATGATATCGCTTTTAGTCCAGATGGCAAACAGATTATCAGTGGCAGTTTTGACAACACAGTGCGTTTGTGGGACACAGAAACCGGTCTTCCTCTCCATAAATTAGAAGGTCATACTATATATGTCACTGATATCGCTTTTAGTCCAGATGGCAAACAGATTATCAGTGGCAGTCAAGACAGCACAGTGCGTTTGTGGGACACAGAAACCGGTACACTAATCCATACATTTGTTGGTCATAAAGCTGATGTCACTGATATCGCTTTTAGTCCAGATGGTAAACAGATTATCAGTGGTAGTTTGGACAGAACAGTGCGTTTGTGGAACACAGAAACCGGTACACTAATTCATACATTAAAAGGTCATACACATTATGTCACTGATATCGCTTTTAGTCGAGATGGCAAACAGATTCTCAGTGGCAGTTGGGACAGAACAGTGCGTTTGTGGGACACAGAAACCGGTCAACTAATCCATACATTTGTTGGTCATACCAATAGTGTTACTGATATCGCTTTTAGTCCAGATGGCAAACAGATTCTCAGTGGCAGTAACGACAACACAGTGCGTTTGTGGGACACAGAAACCGGTACACTAATTCATACATTAAAAGGTCATACCAGTTTTGTCAATGATATCGCTTTTAGTCCAGATGGCAAACAGATTATCAGTGGCAGTTTTGACAACACAGTGCGTTTGTGGGACACAGAAACCGGTCTTCCTCTCCATAAATTAGAAGGTCATACTATATATGTCACTGATATCGCTTTTAGTCCAGATGGCAAACAGATTATCAGTGGCAGTCAAGACAGCACAGTGCGTTTGTGGGACACAGAAACCGGTACACTAATCCATACATTTGTTGGTCATAAAGCTGATGTCACTGATATCGCTTTTAGTCCAGATGGTAAACAGATTATCAGTGGTAGTTTGGACAGAACAGTGCGTTTGTGGAACACAGAAACCGGTACACTAATTCATACATTAAAAGGTCATACACATTATGTCAATGATATCGCTTTTAGTCGAGATGGCAAACAGATTCTCAGTGGCAGTTGGGACAGAACAGTGCGTTTGTGGAACAATTACTCTTGGCAAGAGGCTTTAAAAGAGGCATGTGATCAGCTGCAATTTCATCCTGACCTCGTTGCACCTAAAAATAATAAAGCAGGAGAAGCTTGTCTTAAGCATGCCAGTTGGGAGGATAAAGCCAAAGCCGACTTTCTGGTAAGACAAGGTAGGGCAATTAGTTCACAAAAAGAGCCAAATATCAAGAGTGCTGTTAAAAAATTTAAAAAAGCGCAAAAACTCTATCCTGACATCGACCTCAATCCATATACAGAGGAAATAGATAAAGACCCAAAAACAGTAGCACAACAGTTGGCTTCAGAATGAAAATAATCACATGCCTGTCCACAGAAAAATGAAGTAGGTGCTCAAGCCATGGCCTTTAGGCCACGCTACGCGAACGCCTGATCGGGTGCCTACCAACTAAATAGATTACCATTAGAGCCGAAATCTTGGATAGATTATCGGCTACTTTGCGCTGCATCAAGACAGGAAATCAGCCTCAAATAAATCTGAAAAGCGCGTAGCGCTATACCTCTGGCGACTCGATCAATAATTTGTTACAAAACTTTTTAAAATATGCTATAATATGCAATTTTTTATTGTATAATGAAAGTGTGGACAATCAAATCCACGGGAAGAGCCAGCCTAAGAGTTTTCCTAGGCCACAGGCTGGCTCTGGGTACCCCTTAACGTAAAGGAGATAACTTCATATTAGACTTCTTGCAGAAGTCGGGAACAGGGAACAGGGAATAGGGAACAGTGGACAAGAATTGTTCGCGTAGCGTGGCCTACGGCCAGGGAAACACTATCAGAAAAATACTTTTACAAGAGGTCTAATAAACACTTTGGCAAAGGGAGCAGGGAGCAGGGTAAAGAGGCAGTATTCAGAAAATTTTATTAGTTAAATTGCCTTATAACCCTTATTCAGCAAGCTTTATGAGTTTTTTTAACTGGAAATTTAGAGGTTGTCTGAGAAGTCTCATTTGCTACATCCAAGCCCCCTAAATCCCCCGAGCGAGCAATCCCTCGCTCGGGGGACTTTTAGAAGCAAATTGACTCTTCCCCCAAAGTTGGGGGGCTAGGGGGGCAAAATTCAGTATCAAAAAACTTTTCAGATATCCTCTTAGCATAGTAGGTACTGAAGAACCATATATTCAGATGCGTTCGCGAAGCGTGACCATTCGCGTAGCGTGGCCCAAAGGCCAAGGTCAATCGCATTTAGGGTTAGTTTTTTCTTTCATCATTAGTTTTTACTTTCATCACTTAATCTTTTAGTTAACTTTACTTACTCTTCAAAATTAAATCAAACAATGTTTGATTAACTATTGATAGTCGTTTTTTATATCAATACCGATGAAATTAACTCACATTAGTGCTTCTTTAGTATTCCTGGGAGCGATCGCCTTTGGCGCGGCTTCGCCGATCGCAGTTACTCCAGCTTATGGAGCCTCGGTATCCTTCACTCCGACTGGGTCACAATTAGACCAAGATGCCATCAATGACCTCCAAGTCAATGTTGGTGACACCATTGATTTCTCTTTCGTGTTAGATACTAGCGGTCTCACCGCTAATTTACAGTCATTGGACATTCTTGTAGAACAAGATAGTACTGAGCTTGTTACTTTAGAAGGATTTAGGACAGATGCAGATATAGCTGCCTTTTCAGACTTTAGCGGGAGCCTAGTAGAAAACCCACCCTTTGGAATACCTACAGTACTTTTTCAACGTAGTGATTCAATTGGAGTTTCTCCAGACTCTATCTTAGATATAGTGAGGACAACTGACCAAGTACTGCCTGGGTTGAAGAATGATGGATTGCCTGACTTAGCAATTACTGTTACTTCTGCAATTGATGCTAATGGTATAGATGTAACCAGTATTTTTAAACCAGTTAGCCAAAGTCTTGATGTTCAGCCCGCCCCTGTTCCTGAAACCACATCACTGTTAGGTTTCTTAGGATTAGCTGCTGTGACTACTCTCACATCAAATCAAAGATTATGATGTGGGCTTCTCAAACTCACGAATGAGACTTGCTGCTCCTCGGCGGATGCCGACGCTACGCGAACGATATCCTGTACCGATTTACCACAGCCATTAAGCGGCAGTCCAACCGCCAATAGTCCACGATTCAAAATGTTGATACCACTGTTCCAGTCGCGGTCAATTTTAACTTTACAACTGGAACAACAATGAATGCGTTCGCGCAGCGTCGGCTTCGCCGAATCGCTTAAAGTTTTTTCGACCCTAGAACCACAACTAAAACACTCGATACTTGTGGCACGTGGGTTAACTTCCTGAACTAACAAACCGCGTTTAACCGCCACTGCTTGCAATATTTCCAAGAATGCTCCCCAGGCCGCATCATGTATTGATTTTGCTAAATTAGTTCTAGCGAGTCCTTTGATGTTTAAATTTTCGTGAGCAATTAGGTCGTATTTACTACATAGCCAATGAGCAACCTGATAATGAAATTCCTTCCGGCAACGGGTTAAGTGAAGGTGCAACAAAGCTACTTTATGCTTTGATTTTTTCCAATTCTTAGAACCCTTGACGCGGCGCGACATTACTTTTTGAGCCTGAGCAAGTTTATCCTGAGCTTTCCTGTAAAACTGCGGAATAGGTACTGCCTCTCCGTCAGATGTGGTCAAAAATTTCTCTAGGCCAACGTCAATACCAACGGCAGACTTAACTGAATCTATGGATAGTAGTTCAGGTACAGTGTCGTCTTTCATTGAAAGACAGCAGTACCAACCATCAGCCTTCTTGACAATGGTGCATTGCTTAAGGACAAAACCCACGCCCTTCGGGCAAGCTTCGCTAACAGGCAATGGTCGATGCATTACAACAGGCATTGACCCGATTCGACTTAACTTTAAAACACCATCAACCAAGTGTGCCCCAGCCTTAGAATTATTGACCCTAGGGAATACAAACGATCTAAGTTCTCCAGCTTTTTTAAAGCGAGGTCTACCCCCACGTTTACCACTTGCGTCAGGTCTTCTCCATCTTTCCCAGGCTTTGTTTAACCTTTGCAGATTAACTTGTTGAGTCTCTGCATAAATTTTTTTATATTCAGGAAACAGTCGTTTTGTCTCCTTAAGGGCTGTTTGTTGAGTGTAGTAATTTACCTCTTCTGGAATCTCACCGATCGGCTCACTTACCAGACTACACCTATCAATCGGGGAACGAGTCCGATTGAGCCAATCAAGCCTTTGTCAAACATGCATAGTTCCAGTGGCGTCGAAGCAATTCGAGCCACCGTTCCATGGTGACAATTTGTTCAGGACTTGGCTTGATTCGGTAGCAGTAAGTGATTATCATACTAGTATTGTAGCATTTATCCTATAGTTATGAAAGGTAATTATACAAAAGAAAACAGGTCTGTTTATCGTCTTACTATTACAAGGTGTACAGTAAGACGATAAACAGACGTCAAGTTAGATCACAACAAATTTTGATGTGGCCTACGGCCTCCGCTGCGCGAACAGGCGCGCAGCAAATCTGCTCTGAAACTTGTGTTAAGTGGGAATGCAACCTGATAGAGTTGAACGGAGAAAGTGACCACCTCCATCTGCTCGTGGATCTCAATCCTAAAGTAGCTCCGGTTAAGTTAATAGCAAATATCAAAACTGTAACCAGTAGATTGATTCGTTACTGATTTTCTGAATACAAAAGGGCAGTTTTATGGCGATAAAAGGGAACAGGGAATCGGGAATCGGGAATCGGGAATCGGGAATCGGGAATCGGGAAAAAATGCTTTGTATCTCATTAATATGAAAACCAATGGTGATTGATCAAAACACCAAAAAATTTGCCCATCTCCCCATCTCCCTATTTCCCCATCTCCCCATCTCCCCATCTCCCCATCTCCCCACACTTCCCTACTCCCTACTCCCTACTCCCTACTCCCTAAAATTAATTGGATGATGCTACGGATTTAGTAGCAGCGTGAGCTTCTACCATCCGGGAAATATCAGGATTATAGAGTCGCAAATAATTCCAATAATTACCAAACACTGTTTTCACGTAACCTTTGGTTTCTCGAAAGGGGATTTTTTCAATAAAGGCGTCGGGGTCACTAAAACCGTATCTATTCACCCATTTGGATACATTACCGGGACCGGCATTGTAACTGGCAACGGCTAATAGGGAGTTATTACTATTTTGTTGGTGGGTAAAGCTTAGATACCATGTCCCCAATTTAATGTTGTCATCAGGGTTTTTAAGATTGTATTCTTTCAACTGGATTTTTTGGGCAACCCAACTACCTGTTGCTGGCATCACTTGCATTAAACCCATGGCACCAGCAACGGAACGGATTTCTGGTTCAAATCTAGACTCTTGGCGAATTAGGGCAGTTACGAGTAAGGGATTAAGCTCCCGTTGACCAGACCAGTTAACAATTGAATTTAGGAAAGGGAAGGGAAATAGAGCATGCCAGTATTTTGGGTCGTCACGCAGTGCTGCCCATTCGGCTTGTTCTTGGGGAGTCTCTCGTCGTTTTAGGCTCCAGACTTGGTTAATGCCTTTGAGATTATCCCCAATCCCTAGCCGCAATAAACCATCACTAAATTGCTCTGAGACACTGAGTTCCTTACGGTCTCCTAATTCCACTTGCCACAGAGCCCAAGCATCCTGATCTTGACCAAGCTTGTACAGTTCTTTGAGAGTAGCAGAACCGTCGGTTAGTAAAGGTCTAGCTTGGGGTCTGACCACTTTTGGCATTAAGTAGCGCACGGAGGTGAAGTCCCCTACATTCCAGCCTAAATAGTTGGCCGACCGCCATGCATAGTAGGATTCTGGATAACGAGCTAGTACATGCTCAAAGGCAGCTTTAGCATCATTAGGACGCCCCAACTTACTTGCCCATCGACCTACCCAGAAGCCAGCTTGGGCAGCGATGTCACTATCGGGATTGTTGGTGGTAATCGGTTGCGCCCATTGCCATGCTTGTTGTAGCTGGCCTTTTGCTGCTTTTTTTTGAGCCATTTGCCAACGATAATTAGCCGCAGCATCAGAACTAGCATATTGGGTCAATACCGACTTCCGAGCTTGGCCAGCAGACACTTTGCTGTTGAGCTTTTCTAGGATTTTGGCTTTGTCGAGCAAGGCTTGAGGAGCTTCATCGGGATAATTCTGGATGACTTGATCCAGATAAGCTAAGGCTTCTGGTGGCTTAGATATACTAGCAAGACGCCTTAAGGCTAATCCGGTTTCTTTGGCATTGGGATAGGCGCTGATTAACTGTTGATAAAAGATTTTGCCTTTGGTTGCTTTGGTATCTAAATGAAGCCCTCGACCTGCCCGGTAGAGATTGCGGGGAGTGCGGGGGGCTTTAGCGTAGGCTTTACCAGCTTTGCCATATTTCCAGGTTTCCCAGTAACCAGTGCCAATCATTTCCCAGTCTTCGGGGGTGAGTTGCTCAGGGTACTTGTCAACGATCCGGTCTCGGATCTCCTGCATTCCTAAGGCTTTAGGAGTGTGCTTGGCTAAGAGTAATAGTAATGGGAGTTGGTTGGGATTGGCTTTGAGGCGCTGTCGGACAATTTCTAGAGTACGGGGATGGCTGGGAAATTTTGCGATCGCATCGTCCCAGTGCTTAGGATTAGATTTGCCTAGATGATAAAGGGCTTCTGCTGCCACTGCTTGGTTGGGGTACTTTTTCAGGATAGTACCCCAGGCTGCTGTAGCCTTAGCGCTATCCCCCATGGCTTGGTAAGCTTGAGCACGTTTGAGGACAACGTGGGATGCTAAAACCGGATAATCTGACTCAAGTCCTTCGAGATGGTTTAGGGCTTGTTCTGGTTGATTTTGTTGAATTAAATCCGATGCCAACAGATAACGGGCGCGATACTGTTCCCGAGACTTCGGACCGGAGGCAAAGGCATCTAGGTTAGTTGCTCGTTGTTGAGGTGGCAGGGAAACCAGCCGTGCTACAGCGGATTTGCCTGTTGACTCCGTTAAGCCTTGGCTGGCAGTCTTGTTTTCCTCTTTTTCCTCTAGTTGATTTGCTACGGTGACACCTAAGAATACAACTCCCAGGCATACTGATACCAATAACACTATGGCTCCAGCCAATAACCGAAATTGCTGTTTACGCTCTTTTAACATAAATCCTCACCCAACAAAGTTCAGCAGTTGAAAGTCTCTTAGCATATGACCCTTCACCAGGGGAATCTGGTTTCCCTCTTGAGTTATGAACCATTATAAAAATTTCTTGGCTAAGAACCTGAAACCGTACTTAGTCAGAATTGGTCAGACTTGGTCAGATTTAACAGAGCACGAAGCCAGCAATAACTAGATAACTATGATAAGTATTATGGTAACTATATTGTTTCTCATCCTGATGAGGCACATTATTCCCACCCTTCCCGCGCCCCATCCCACATCTTTGAACAAGGATAACTTGAAATTGTGGTGATTTATGGTAAGATTGCCTATAATTTTGTTATTTAGCGAAGGGAACAGGGAGTAGGGAGTAGGGAATAGGGAGTGGCGTAGTGGAATGACCACTCTTAAAGAGTGCATTAGACAGAGGAGTCTTCATCAGTAGTTTCAAAAACAGCGGTTTTGGTGTTTGAGTTTGACTCGTGCATCTTCTGTGGTAAAACGCCAGGCGTTGCTGAATAATAGAATGGTTAAGCAAAAACTGGGATTGTATGAAACTTTAAATAATAAATAAGAAGCCTGATTGATAACTTCAACATCTCTTGAGATTTAGAGTAACACAGAGTTCGTCGATGTAGCCTAGCCAAGTAGTGTCTCAATCTCGTATTTTCACTCTCGATTCTAGTCATATAACTTTTTTTTGTTAAATGGTCAATGTCACTGATAAATATTTGATAAACAATATATTTATCAGTGACATACCAAAAGCTATGCCAGCCTTGTCTTGATGCAGTCGCTCATGGGGGAAACCACGGCAGTTGCTCATGGGGGGAACCCCCAAGACCGCACTGCCTCCCCAAGACCGCGCTGCATCGCTTTACGATTTTCCAAAGCTTTTTAAAAGTTTCAGCACTACGGTCACCAACTATAAAGTTTAAAATCCCGGGATACTTCTTGTCAGCTGCTGTCCTTTAAAGTTACCGTAGGAGAGGGTAGCCTTATTACAAAAGACTTAAAACTATTACTCATAACCTGCCGACGCTCATTGGCTACCCTCTCCAAGGTTTCGTCTCAAACCCAAATTTTGTTTTTTTTTTACAGCTGAATGCTTACAGCTAAAACCTTAAGCCAGTGCTTTGCAGCTAGACCAATGATTTGAAGCGAGCAGTTGTGGACTAGCTGCTGCATCTGGCTTACCAATTAGAGGAGTTGCACTCGGAGGGTTTGTTGTAGTCTGTAGCAACACCCCCGACTCAGGCAAACTCTTGTCAGGCTTACCTCAATCAATGTTAGGTATTGAACCATCAGACTAGACGAGGGCAAAATTCCCCTAACCGATCACCCCTGATTCACCAAGGGCTTCCATTGTTAATGATAAGTCAGTTTTAAAGGTTATGAAAACTACTTTATGCAAAAAACATTTTAAATTTATGCAAAATATACATTAAACAATTTTTTATGTAAAAAGCAATTTAATTTCATGTACCCCATACATAGTAACTCTATCTATTTAAGTTCTTGTTGTCCATGATGAAAAAATAACCAATTTTCGTAAAAGACAACTGGGTCATGACAACAATGACATCAGAGACGGCTAAAGTATCATCAGTAAATCAAAGGACTAATCAGACGGAAAAATCAGATAGCGACAATAAACCCGTCAAGCTAGGCTATATCAAGCTAATCCTCTGCGCTACAGGAATTGGCATTGCTGGCGGATTAGTAGCAACTAGCTACTATTTTGTCCTAGAACAGTGTTTGCATTTTGTTTGGCATTGGTTACCCGAATTTCTAGAACCCTATTTCCCGAGTTGGCTACCCTCTTGGAATTATGTGTGGATTGCCACTACCATTGGTGGGTTTTTCGTGGGCTTATCCCTCTACTTCTTGGGGTTACCCGGTGAAATGGCGTTGGTGATCGAAAAAGTCCACGATCCAGGTAGGATGGAGCCTCGTCAAACTCCTGGCATGATTGTGACCTCTCTAATTTCCATCACCGCTGGGGGGAGTGCAGGACCAGAAGCACCATTGGTACAGATTAATGGTAGCTTAGGTAGCTGGCTAGGAGTCAAGCTTAAACTGGCAATCAGCCATATCCGGATATTGACCTTCTGCGGGATGAGTGCTGCTCTTGGTGCCTTTTTTGGTGCGCCGATCGGGGGGGCATTGTTTGCCCTAGAAATTCCCCACCGCCGGAGTCTGGAATACTATGAAGCCATCGTACCAGCCATTGTCGCGTCAATTTTTAGCTTCTCTGTTTTCCGCTTTGGTACTGGGTTAGATGTGGGAGGAATTTACCGCTTTAACCTTTTTGATACGTTACCTGCTCTATCCTGGCTAAATTTAATTGAGGGTGCATTACTCGGGGTTGCTGGTGGATTAGCTGCTATCGTGTTTATCTATATCTTTCGCTTTACCAAGTCTTGGATTAAATCTATTGAACATCGCCATATTTTGCTAGCTACACTAGGCGGATTATCTATTGGGTTGATTGCTGTATTCTTTCCCCAAACCCTATTTTTTAGTGAGGAGCAAATTGAAACAGTGATTGAACAAGGTCCCACTTTGGGGGTAACCATGTTACTAGGGATTGCCTTGGCAAAAATGTTTGCGATCAGTTTTACCCTCCACGGTGGGTTTAGAGGCGGATTTATCTTTCCTCTATTTTTCATCGGTGCCAATCTGGGTTTAGCTATCTCCATCGCCTTACCCGGAATTCACCCCACCATTGCTATGCTTTGCCTGATGGCAGCGGTGAATGTGGCGGTCACCAAAACACCGGTCAGTAGCACGGTTATTCTTAGCGTTCTGTCTGATACATCGATTCTTCCAATTATTGCTATTGCTAGCTTTGCCAGTTTCTTGTTAACTACTAATATTTCTTTGCTGAAAACTCAGCGATCGCGTAGTCAGGAGGGTATCCCAGTAATGGCTTAAGAAGACTTAAGTCTAACTTAGTAAAGGATTGAGTCAGTCAACAAAATCAGTTTTTTTGTTGAGAAGTTAGGTGACAGCTCCTACACTGACCCGTTGGGTTCAGTGTAGACTTCCCAGGCAATCCGGCCATCGCTTAGGAGGCGCTGGGCCAATACTGCTCGGTTAAGGAAAGAGGGAAGTATTTGTTCGCGTGTTATTTACGCGAACAAGGGCTCAGATTAATTCTGAATTTTTACCTTCCTTGTGTCAAACTATCAGAAGAGGCTAAGAAAGAAGAACTCAGAAGAATTGATAATAAGGTAACTTAATTGAAGAGTTAGAACAAAACCATTGTTTATCTAAGCAACTTTAACCGTCTTGAAGGTTAATTGTTGTAATTTGGTTCCTTGTTTTCGATGGTATGGTTTAGCTGCATTGAATTTTGACCGAGACTTTTTGACAACTCGTGGATTAATTCTACCCTCTCTTGCAGGGATTTGATTATCTAAAATCTCTGCAATTAGCCAGCTCATAAATAAATTTATCTCTTCTGGTACTGCCTGCTGAAACAAGGGAACAGCACGACGCATTATTCTGAGGGTTCCAGTAAATCCTAATCTTAAAGGAGAAATTTCAGCTTTTTCGGCGGCTTTAAACATTAAGCATCTAATGCAATAATGTGCTAACAACCAACCATAAATTTCTTGGATAACTTCACGGGGATTATTCGAGCGAATCAACGTTTTTCGACCGTTGAGATGAGTCTTCATTTCGTCAAGAGTATTCTCGGCTTCCCAGCGCCAGTGGTACTCTTGAGCCAGTAACAGAGCCGGAAATAGATCCACATCAACCAAATCTGTAATCAGACGATATACTTGTTCAACTCCGTTTTCTTCTATCACATATTCAATCACCCGAACCGGTTTCCGGGTAGCTCCTTTCTTCTTGGATTTTCGGTCAGGAGCAATCCATGATAGATAAGAGCCATCCGGCAAAATTTTGACGACTTCAAACTTAACATTAGCAGGAACACGACCCAAAATGTGACATTTTTGCTTAAGGGCTTCCAACACCATCCTAAATGAATGTAATCCTCTATCCCACATGACAAGCATTCCCGGTCCAACTCCACGAAGGAGTTTTCTGGCTCTGACTCTTTCTCCGATTCGATAAGGACTAATCAAGGCATCCGTAATTAAATGAGTCCCTAGCTCAACTAACAACACCAATCTGGCTTTCGGAAAAGCTGCTTTCGTTCCCTTTCTCGTTCCTGGATAGCCAAAAACTCTGCTATTAGTTTCGGTGTCGGGCACATCAAAGACAGTGCCATCAATTGCCATCAATCTTAGTCCACCTAAGAAAGCTTCCTTAGTTTTAACTGTTGCCATCGGACGTGCTACTAACTCAAATAAACGAGTCATTACCGCTGGACCAACTCGTTGGCGGGCTTCGCTAATTGATGAAGAAGTTGGAGTTTTTAGACGGACTAGCTGACGAATCCAAGTCCCATTCAGTCCCGCCATCAGATTTTTGAAGACATCGACAATCGAGTCAGTTGCCCAGAAACTCATCCCTATTAACAGGGCAACTACTACATCCGTAGGGAGGCTACGCTTTCTTTGATGTTGACTCTGGCTCTGTTCAATCGCTTGTGCTATGGGATCGTGAGGTATAATTGTACCCAAGCTTGAGACTGATTGAGAAAAGGCCAAAAACTCGATATGTTATCGGATTAGATGCCAAGATCAATATTTGGTTATCAAAACTATTGCCAGACCTGGTCTTAGATCGACTGATTACTTGGTATTTAGGGTTAACTACAAACCTGATTACATTAGAAGGTAAAACTACTTTATAAAGTAAGTATAAAAATACTAATAAAAACAAATACATGAAGATTTGTCAAGAGTTATAGTTTTGGAATAAGAACCAATTAACAGATGTTATCTCAAGATAAACAAAGCAAAGCACGTGCTGATGATTTACTCGAGTGGCTTCGTAGCTACGCAAATGAGCGCATCAATTCTCGGCTAATCGATGAACGCCGTTGCATCCCACCATATATCGTGCTCGATCTAGGAAATCGTGGACTCTTGGGGATGCAGGTTCCACCGAACTACGGTGGTATTGGTCTGAGTAATCAAGATACTTTGCGTGTAATACAGCAATTAGGGGCTATCGATCCGACTTTGGCCTCATTTGTTGGCGTTCATAATGTCCTTGGGATTCGTCCCTTGATGAACTATGCTGGTGATCAACTCAGAGATGAACTTCTTCCCCTCATTGCTACAGGTCGAGAATTAGCTGCTTTTGCCCTCACAGAACCAGGAGCAGGGTCAAACCCTCAAGCTATTTCCGCAAAAGCCACACCCGATAGTCAAGGAGGTTGGCGATTGCAAGGTACAAAAATCTGGATTGGCTCCGCAGCATGGGCAAGCGTAATCAATGTTTTTGTCCAGACCTTTGATGCTGAAGGGCAATACCTAGGAGTTAGTGGTTTTGTAGTTCGTCAAGGAACCACTGGTCTACGGCAAGGTCCCGAAGCACTGACTATGGGGTTGCGTGGTATGGTTCAAAATGCTGTTTATCTAGATAACGTTTCTATAGATTCAGAGCATTTGTTAGGTGAAATGGGCGTAGGCATGAAAGCTGCCCAAGATGCGATGATGCACGGGCGATTATGAATTACAGCAGCTAGTCTTGGGGGAATGAAACGTTGCGCTCAATTAATGCTTCGTTATGCAAAACGCCGAAATATATCAACAGGTCAATTGCTAAAAAATCCAGTAACACTGGCTAAATTGACCGATATTACAGAAGGTATTATGGCTGTTGAAAGCTTAGTAACTCGAATTGCTAAGCTACTGGATGACGGATGTGCTATTCCTGTAGAGGCTTATGCTGCCTGCAAAATAGTTGGTCCAGAGTTCTTCTGGCAAGCGGCTGATAGCCTGGTTCAGATGCTAGGAGGTCGGGGTTATATCGAAACAAATATTGCACCTCAACTTCTGCGCGATTCTAGGATTCTTCGCATTTATGAAGGACCTACTGAAACCTTGAATATGTTTATTGGCTCTAAAATCAGCAATAAAAGCGAAGAATTATACCAATTTATTTGCCAGGGTCTGGAAGCACCTCAAATTGCTGATATCTTAAAAGTAGCGGTGGAACAAATTAACGCTCGCTACACTAGTTCTAAAATTCCTTTTTCCGAGAGGAGTGTCGCTAGTCGCTGGCTCTATGCTTGTACTGGCGAAGTAGTTACTCTAGCAATCCTACTAGCTGCAGTTGAAGGTGCTTTTAAACGTTCTGGTTCGGAGCGTCTATATCGTACTGTTACTTGGGCAAAACTTAATTTTGAACAGAAACTTGAAAGAGTTTTATCTGGGACACCGGCAGAACTGGTAATGTCTAGCTCTGACACTATTACTGAGCTAATATCCGATTATTCCAACGCAATTGGCGAAATTGAACAGACTCTCCCAGGAGAAGAACGCGAATTAGATGAGATGCTGTATTGCTCGTGCTAGTTACATTTCTGTTGCAATTATTCATTACAACCCTAATGCTGTCGGTTAGCTTTAAACTTACGATAGAGGATATCCTGCGTACATTTCGCAAATCAGATTTGATAGTACGTTCGTTGTTAATCAACTTCCTGATTGTACCGATCGCGGCTTTGCTACTCACACAGGGGCTTGCTTTACCAAAAACTACAGCAGTAACTCTCTTGCTTGCATCAGCAGCGCCAGGAGCACCCTTTGCACCAAAATTAGCTGTTATTGCTGGTGGCGATCTGGCTTCTGCTATTGGCCTGACATTTACTTTATCGATCTTAGCAGTGGGCATCACACCCTTGATGGTTCGCTTAAGTTACGCTGGGGTTGAAGATACACTCATCAACACTCTGCCCATTATTTGGAGCCTGGTATTCTTTCAGTTACTTCCTTTACTTACTGGTTTTGCTATTCGCCACAAGAGTGTGCGACTTGCCAAGCGCTTACTTTCTCCAGTCAAGATGCTCTCAGATATTCTGTTTGTAGCACTCCTGCTTCTGGTTCTGTGCCAAAATTTCGACATACTCTTTAGTATTGGATGGCTGTCGTTTACCGCTATGGTACTATTTACAGTCGTGACTTTGGTCAGTGGTTGGGGACTAGGTGGTTCTCAAACTCGCACGCGGAAATCAGTGACCTTGACGACTGCCTCGCGGAACTTAGGAATTGTACTACTGATTGCAGTAGAGAATTTTCAAAAAATGGGTATAGAGGGTGCTGTCATCGCTTTCGGTATTGTTGAGCTAGGAATTACACTGCTGGTAGCGGTCTACTTTCGCTGGTTTTATTCAACCTAAGTTCGGATTAACGGGAATATGGAAGAAATTTATATCAAAATTAACGGTTGTGAATATTATGTCCAAGATTCGCGTAATGGAAACGATAGCGTAATCCTACTACATGGATGGCCGGATGACAGTTCTTTATGGAGATTTCAGATTCCGGCTCTGATACAATCTGGATACCGTGTTATCTGTCTTGATTGGCTTGGTCATGGGCAGAGTGAAAAAACTGAAGACTTAAATAAATATACCCTCGCCTCCCTATCTGCTGATGTGATCGGATTGATGGACGCACTGAATCTGGAAAAAGCCCATTGCATTGCTCACGATTACGGTGCAGTAGTAGGTTGGGAATTAGCCACAAGGTATCCAGAACGGCTCGTGTCATATGTTGCCTTATCAGTAGGGCATCCTCTGGCATTAGTAAAAAACTTTTCCCTAGAGTCAATCCTAAAAAGCTGGTATCTAATTTTCAACCCCTTACCTGTGGCAATCCCTATATATCGTGCAATGAATGGATTGATTTTTAGGTGGGTACTGCGTGGTCACCCCGACAAAGAAAATGTAGTTGAAAAATTTTTACTTGAAAAAAAACCTTTTTATATTCAAGTCTGGGAAAAAGCTAATCCGATACTTCCATTTATTTTATCTTCACTTCGCCAACAACAATCACAGCTAACTTTAATAAAAGTTCCAACTCTTGGTATTTGGAGTTCTGGAGACAACTTTATGGCTGAGGAACAGATGAGTAAATCGAGTGCTCTAGTGCAGTCGGAGTGGAAATATATAAAAATATCTAAATCCAATCATTGGCTTCAATTGGAAAAGCCACAAGAAATTAATAAGCATTTACTTGAGTGGCTTAACCAACAGGGGGAAAAGTGTTAAACTAAGCCAGACACTCGGTTTTGCTGAACCCGGAGGTTTTCCATCTCCCTGCTGTTCCTGCTGCTTGCCTTCATTAAGCTTACTCAAACTCACTTGCAGGGTAAAGGCATCTCATTAAAGGGCTGAAACAATTGAGGTTTTCTATACTCATAGTTTTGGTGCTAAATTAACATCAATAGCTTCGTCAAGCCTGTTATAGCGTTAACTCAACCTAAAATTGACTTGCTCAATTTGGCTGCTGAAAAGCAGTTACTGAGATACTTTCAAGTTTTTGGAGAGGTCTATTGTATAGAAAAACACTGTTTACCCTAACCAGCATAGTCCTAGTCACCAGTATCCTGGGCGCTTGCACCAAGGAACCTTCCCCGCCTGAAACTAAGTCTAATCTCAGGCTGACTCCGGAAGGTTTGGGAACACTCAACAAAACCAGCAACTTTGATGCTGATACCATCAAGAGTGCTTTGCCCAGTTATACCGTAAAAAAAGAAACCACCTCTGCTGAAGGCGAAACTTACGATATTTTCAAAGCATACTGGCAAGATAGCCCGGTAGTGGAAATCGATGCCGACATCTCCCAGCAAAAAATCGGCAGGATTGAAATACTAAGCGATCGCATCCCTGGTCCAAAGGATGTGAAAGTAGGAATAGCCTACTCAGCCACTCCTGGACAAGAGAAACTAGACTGCTTGCCAGGTGAGGAAGGGTCCACTGGTAAAGTGATTTGTAGGTTTGAGGAAAATGCCTCGATCCTATACGTATACCAACCCCTTAACTGGGAAGGGCCTTATCATAAGTTACCTCCCCAAGAGGTTCTCACCAAGGCGAAGCTAGATAGTCTACTTTGGGTAGCACGCTAGTGAGCAAATAGCAAAAATTAATTACTAATTACTAATTAGCGCTCTAATTACCGCTCTTTCAGGGCTGGGGAATTGCTCAATGGTGTTTTTGCTGAAGATTCCAACAGCAAACCATACTCAATGCCTTCCACCACAGCTTCATAGGACGCTTCAAGAATATTACTGGAAACCCCCACAGTTGTCCAGCGCTGTTCTCCATTGCTTGATTCCACTAGCACCCTTGTCTTAGCCGATGTGCCAGCAGCACCATCCAGAATCCGCACTTTATAGTCGGTTAGATGAAAAGCCGCAATCTCTGGGTAAAAGTTCACTAAGGCTTTGCGCAACGCTGCATCAAGGGCTGACACTGGTCCATTGCCTTCTGCTACTTCCAAAATATCCTGGTTGTTAACAGATACTTTAATGGTTGCCACAGAATTACTGTAGGGTTTACGGACCCCTTGTAGCATATCGCAATGTATCTGACAGCCTTTGAGTTCAAAGGGATGTTCTCGATATCCCAAAGCATCCCGCATCAACAAATCAAAACTGGCTTCCGCTGCTTCAAATTGATACCCTTCATTTTCTAGATCTTTGAGGCGTTCCAGGATTTCGCGACAGGCGGGGTCTTTTTTATCCAAATCATGACCGAAACTACGGGCTTTTGCTAAGACATTGCTCAATCCCGACTGGTCAGAAATTACAATCCGACGCTGATTACCAATCTGTTCTGGCTGAATATGTTCATAGGTCAGAGGATTCTTTGCCACCGCTGACACATGGATGCCACCTTTGTGAGCAAAGGCTGAACGACCCACAAAGGCAGCATGGTCATTGGGAGCAAGATTGACAATCTCGCTAATTAAACGACTAGCTTGGGTCAGTCTGGCCAGCTGATTATCCTCAATACAGGAATAACCAAGCTTCAACTGTAAGTTAGGAATCACAGAACAGAGATTAGCATTACCACAGCGTTCACCATAACCATTAATCGTTCCCTGAACCATACACGCTCCCTCAGATACCGCAGCTAAGGCATTAGCAACCGCTGTATCGGAATCATTATGGGTATGGATTCCTAACATGGGTTGGAGGTTAGGCGGTTGAAGGTTAGCAGGTTGAAGGTTAGCAGGTTGAAGGTTAGCAGGTTGAAGGTTAGCAGGTTGAAGGTTAGCGGGTTGAAGGTTAGCGGGTTGAAGCTTAGCGGGTTGAAGCTTAGAACCTTGGCCTTTTGGCCACGCTTCGCGAACAACATTCAACCTTCCAACGTTCAACTCACTTTCAACATTCAACCTTCCAACGTTCAACTCTTTAGCTACATCTCTAACAATTTGACTAACTTGATCGGGTAGGGTACCACCGTTGGTGTCACACAGTACTAGCCATTCTGCACCCGCATCTTTAGCAGCTTTCAGGGTTTTGAGGGCATAGTCTCGATTGGCTTTATAGCCATCAAACCAGTGTTCTGCATCGTAAATCACCCGACGCCCTTGACTACGGAGGTATTCTATGGTATCCCGAATCATGGCTAGGTTTTCCTCTAGGCTAGTTTTCAGCCCTTCGGTGACATGAAGATCCCAGGATTTCCCAAAAATCGTCACCCAGCGCGTTCCTGCAGCTAAAATAGCTTGCAGCATCCGGTCTTCTGCAGCGATCATGTTTGGCCGTCGAGTTGAGCAAAAGGCTACTACTTCTGCTTGTTTGAGAGGTTCTTCTTTGAGCTTCCAGAAAAATTGCACATCTTTCGGATTTGCCCCTGGCCATCCTCCTTCAATGAAGGGAATACCTAACTCATCCAGTTGTCGAGCAATGCGTAACTTATCTTCTAGAGACAATGAAATTCCTTCACGCTGGGCACCATCCCGCAGCGTTGTATCGTAAATCCAGATGGGGTGAGAAGTTGTTGAAGTCATGGGCAGTTATAAAAGTTGACTTTATCGTAAAGAAATGTAAATTGTAGTTAAGGGTAAGCTTTGAGGGCCTAAAGCTTAGTCAGAGGACTAGACCTCTAGATATTTATAAACGCAGCTTATCTAGAACCATCAAACAATAAGAGCACCTTAGTGTATTGCCAGATTGGCTTTGTTCACAACACTAAACATAGCTGCATCTAATTGTATTAAAAAATAAGCTACAGATAAGGAGTAATCTTGAATAATGCCTAAAGTAACAGCACAAGGAAAAAGCTTTGAATGTGACCAGGGCAGTAATCTGCGCAAGGTGTTACTAGACCATGGGGTTGCCCTATACAACGGCAACGCTAAACTAATTAACTGTAGAGGATTAGGTAGCTGTGGTACCTGTGCGGTTGAGATAGACGGGGAAGTATCCGAGCCAAATTGGAAGGATAAAGCTAGGCGATCGCTTCCGCCCCATTCTCCGACGGCAAATCGCCGCTTAGCCTGTCAGACAAAGGTTTTAGGTGATGTTTGTCTTACCAAATATGATGGCTTTTGGGGGCAAGGAGATAAAACTGTCTGGACCCCAGAATCATGAAGTTGTCGATGGTGACTGGAACCTCGGCTGTAGTTAAAACCTAGGGCGTGTCGTCAGTTAAGCCAAACAACAGCAGCAGCGAGATCAATTGTGCCTAAGACATTTCTAGCAGTTTGATCGTACCGGTTGCCATGGCACGGTATTGCTTGATTTTAGGGAATAAATTCTTAAAAAGATGTTGCGCTTTGTAAAGCTGTTTATCGTACTTTCGTTGCACTCTACGGTTAGATTTTGGAGGAATTATAGCCTCACATGCCATAGATTTAAAGCGAGCCAAGACTCGCTCATCGGCCAGGGCAAGAAGTGAATGTAAACTTACAAGAAGTGAATGTAAACTTATGTGTAATTAGGTAATTGTTTTAATTTAGGACTGCTATAGTTATCAGTGAAAGCGTCAGAAAAACTGAGCAAAAATGTGAGATAGAGCAAGGATTAGGATCATACTAATCCTTGATGAACAGCGCTATTGCATAGTTATATTAATGTATTAAGAAGAATCCTTATTGATTATGGCGTTTCCCCTGCTCTAGTTATGTAACTAGGTCTTGCTTTTTGTCCAAAGTCCAATTAGATAGAAGATATGTCTAAATGACTCAAATAACTTCTAGTGGTTACTCTCCAAGTACTTTATCTGAACTCCCAGTTATCCGAACATTTCAGATGGATGGGAGTGGTATTGGCACCATACCCAATTCAGTAAATCTCTTCCGAGGCGATGTTAACCTTCCCTTGGAATTAATATCCCTTCCGGGTAGAGGCGATTTGGATGTTAAGGTCGCCATCATGTACCAGAGTAACATTCAAAATCTGGTGGATACCTGGAATCTGGAGTCACCGACGGGAATTCTGGGTTTGGGGTGGAATATGCCCTATGAAATGATTGCCATTGACAATAAAAATACGGGTTCTAGCTACGACAACGAATATTATCTTGTTTCTGGCGGTTCGGCTAATCGGCTGTATCAAGATGGCGTAAATTTAGCCTCAGACGGAGTGAGTATAGAATCTTGGAATTTTGAGACGGAAGACTATAAACCTTGGGATATTCGCTATTACCCAAACAAAGAAAAATGGGTGATTATCAAGGAAAATGGGGTAAAGCAGACTTATGGAGGGAATACAAGCCAACCAGCAGACAAAAATCCCTATATTCAATGGGGTGTGAAATGGGGTGGTAGGAATGGTAACTGGATTGGTAGCACTACGAATACATCAGGACAGGAACCTTTTGTACTAGCTTGGAATTTAGCAGAAATTCAAAATACTTGGGGCGAAAAGGTTACTTTTAGCTATGAAGTTGATTTAAAAGAAATTGGTATCGGTGGTTATAAATATACCCAAGCTACTTACTTAAAACAAATTACTGCTTTAGATGGGCGTACTGTTAATTTTGTCTACCAACCTAAACAGTATGATGACCAAATAAGAGAGTATCAGATTCCCCATGAAGATAGCGGACAATCAAACCGTCATGCTTATCAGGATCGGTATGAAACTAAATTTCTTGATTCCATTGAAGTGAGACAAGAAAACTCAGAATCGCTGTTATTTTATATCCAGTTTGATTATGAGTTGGAAAATGTTTCCTTAACTGATCCTAATAATAATGCGGATTTCTCTAAGCGTTATCTAACAGGAATAACTCAGAAAAATGCAGAGGGAGAGTCTTTACCTGGTTATAAGTTTGAGTATTACACGAATCCAGAGGATATAAATGAGAATGTCCATCGTGGTGCATTAAAAAACATTACTTATCCTACAGGTAGTATTGCTAATTTCAATTACGACAAAAAGAATCTAATTGGAACTTCTCATAATATACCCATCTCTGGCAACGGTATTCCTCGTGTTTGGTTTGGTGGTGATTATGTTGTAGTTGCTTATTATGATGATAGTGGGAGAAATTTAGATGTCAAAGTATATAGCTGGAATGGTAACTGGATAGAGGATGAGAAAAGTATCTCTAGTCAGCTAGATATTGAGAGTTTGCAGGTAGTAACTCAGAGTAATTTCTTTGCGCTGAGTTTCAATTCAAATTCTCAAATGAATGTGTATCTATTCCATCAGGAAAAGGGGCGTTTTGGTCAATGGCACTCACCCTCTATTCCCCCTTTAGATTTACCTTCAAGTGATTCCTTAACACACCTTGCTGCTGGTAGTAGTTTTGTTGTTGCTGCTGTGTCTGGTGCAGATGCTAATTTATGGGTTTGGAATCAGCCGAATCAGATATGGAGTCCTCCCTGTCCCAGTATAAATATAAGTAAAGGTAATTATGCTTTAGCTGCTTTCGGTAATTATTTTACTATTGGTATCTATGATCCTGTTTTTAAAAGCTGTGAACTGGTGTTATATTACCAAGATGAAATTTCCGGAAGATGGGATCAAAAAGAAATTGCTACGATCAGTCCAGTTGAAAAAGATGCACAAGGTAATCCCTTGCTTAATTGGAGTTTGGGTAATGACTCGGCTACAGCAACTTTTGTTAAAAGTATCGGCACCAATATTGAGTATGAAGTAGCCATCTATCAATGGGATGCTCAGTTTGAAGTCAATCCTCAACCTTTCAGCAAATCCTACAGCGTACCTCAAGATACAAAAGAACCCTTTGGTTATTCCATAACTACAGGCAGCTTAGTTGCAAATGTTGGTAATCTCTGGCGATATAATGGCAGTGACTGGATAGATAGTAATCTGAATGTTTCTAGTGGAAATGAAGCAACAAAGTTGGCTTATGGTTCTGATTTAGCGATCGCCTCAAGTTCAGATTCCAGTGATATAAAAGCTTACAATCCTTATCAAGATCAATGGGAAACCCCTGACTTAGAGGGGTCTTTGTCAACAACTACGCCCAATTGGATAACTAGACTTTACCAGACTGTTTGTAAATGGCTAAATTCTTTACTAGACAATATTTTTAGAGGTTATATCCCAACTAAAGATTTCAATCTAGATGGAATTATTAATGATTATCAACCCACTGTCAGTGGTAACTTTATCACTATTGGGGACGCAATTTTTTACAGAGATAATCAAGGAGTATTTAACAAAGATCCACACTCAATTCCACCGGAGATTAAGCCTGATAGCATAATTAACCGCGCTCCTTTTTATATTGCTTGCGAGACGAATGATGGACAGACTCAGATATTTTTGTTAAAAAATGGCAAGGTTGTTAATCCTCAATCTCTCTCAGAAAGGATTTATGTTGATAACGAAAGCAGTAAAGGCAAATCGGGAACTAATTTAGCTGGATTGAATGCTTTTGTTACTTACAAAGGGGACAATTTTGATCAAGCTTCTGAATTGAATCTCTATTATGTTTTTAATGAATCAATTCAAGGCAATGTTACTGATTTCCCTGTAGTAAAAGTTACTATTAATGACGGTTATCAAGAAAGTCAGACTAGCTATGATTACGATACAGGTAATATAGTTATTAGTGCTCAAGGAATTGTTACTCAATATCCTCATGTTACGGTGATACAAGGCAGTGACAATTCACAATTAACTCCTTTTGGGAAGACTGAACATCTTTTCTTTAATGGACTTTCAGTAGAAGGTTTAGGGTTTAAGGACTTTCAAGGAAACCCTCCCTCTTACTACAGCTTCTTGCATGGTTCTCTGTATCAACAGAAAGCCTATAACTCAACAGATGATAAGTTACCTCGCCAAACTGTAACTGTGGAATATAACATAGTAACCCAAAGACAGAAATTAGGAGAGTCAAGGCCGGTTGATTTATACGGGTTTTATATTCAACAGAAACGCGAGGAAAGTATTCTCTATGACCAAGAAATTAGCACCACAGACTCAAATGGTAATGCATCAGATGTGGGAGTTAAACGAGCGGTTGAATATGAATATGACTCGGCAATGGGATTGCTAAAAACACAGACAACTTACAATTACAATAGTTTGGGTGAAAAGGAAACACTGACACAAACTTCTGTTTATGGTTGGGAAAAGTATGAGGAATTGAGACAACAAAATATCCTCACTCCTGTTGTCCAAACTGTTAGTAAAAATAATGATAAAACCACAGCGATCGCAGTTTCAACTTGGAAAGATTGGGGAGGAGGTAAATGGGGGCTATACCGAACCTATCAAGGACTTAATGAAGATGCTGTTTTTGACCAATGGGATAATTTAAGTGAACCAAATAAAACAGATTGGTTGAAGGTTTCAGAAGTAATTTATCGTACCTCAAATGGAGTAGCGCAAGATTTGATTGATGTCAATGGGGTTCACACTTCAACTCTATTAGATAACCAGCAATTTTATCCTGTTGCTCAATTTACTAATGCTACGATTGAAGAGGTAACTTATACAGGGTTTGAAGCTTACGAGAATCTCAGTGATTGGAGTATAAATCAAGGTAATATAACTGCTTTGATTGTCACCGGAGATGCTCATACAGGTGTTTCTAGTTTGCGACTTCACCCTAATTTTACTCTCAAAAAACAAGCATATCTAACCCTGAATAATACTGCTCAAACCTATATTATTTCTGCTTGGATTAAAACAGAAACAGCGTTTGAAACAGATGGGGGTAAAGCCCAAGTTAAACTACAATTTTACAACGGTGATAACCCTGTAGGGCAACCTATTACTGTGCCCATTGAATCAACTGATAGCGTATGGCAATATTGGCATCATGTAATTGATACAAATAAAATTCAAGGAACACAGTTAGGACTAGAAATATCTAATCAAAAAACATCTAAATCTTTTTTAATCGATGATATTTGCTTTGTTCCTTTGATGGGTGGTTTCCAAGGGAATGTCTATGACACTAAATACAAAATCATGACAGCTAAACTTGGCAATCATGCCGACACTCTGCGCTATGTCTATGACAACTATCAGCGAATGATAGCTACTATTGGCCCAGATGAAAATGTCCGTACTTTAACAGTACCCTATTATTCCCGACAAGGGAATGACGCATTCACTGGGACAGATCCTAACAGTAGCTTGCGGATTGCTGCCAGAAATGGGGGGATTTACGATAACTTCCATGATGGACAATGGCAGGATATATGGGATGGAGATGCCAATGCGTGGAAGGTGGAAAATGAGGCTTTGGTTCACGTTGGTACGCAAACAGACCAGATAACTCTCAAAAACTCCGATGCTTACTCTAATTATGGGGTGCGAGTGCAAGTAACTCCGCCAGAAACAGTGAATCAGCCCCTTGGTATCTCCATTGGCTCACATCTGACCGTTCAATGGTCGTCCTCGGATGGGTGGCAGGTAAACGGTGATAAGATTCCATCGGCTATGAAACCTGCGGGAGATTGGGTTCTTGTTGCTATAGAGAGTGCTGTTCTTTTCTATGTTGATGGGCAACAACTATTTGCTGGCATCCTAGACCAGACGGTTTCTGGGGCGTTGAGCTTGTTCTGTGGAGATCGGGTTTCTTATCAAGATGTTGTCGTCTTCCAAGATCCGATGACCTCTATTGACTATCTCGATGGCAATGGTCGCAAGAAGCAAACCCAATTGCTAGAAGGAGTAAATTGTCTGGTTAACCAAGCTATCTATGACGAACTTGGACGTGCAGCAGTGCAGACAAAAACGGCTCAATATGAGAATACTTTGTTTGCTTTTCAGAGTAATTTTGTCACTACATTTGATTGGGAAACTGGAGTAATGGAAGGGGATGTTGCCCAGTATTACTCAGCTACAGGGGGCGGTTTCTCCGATGATGGGGGCTATCCTTATTCTCGTAAGTTGTTTGAGAACTCTCCGTTATCGCGGGTGATGGAAAGGGGTAAACCAGGGAAGGATTTTGCGATCGCAAATACAGACAATCCTGCTCTGAATCATACTTTGAGGTATGGTTATGGGATTAACGGGGAAGGGGATGTTTTTGGCGAGTTCAAGTTTCCTGGTAACGAATATCTGATCAAGACTATTACCGATCCCAATGGGGTCAAGACTTATACCCTCAAAGATCAAGCAGGCCAAATACTTGCCAAGAAAACGCTGATTGAACCGGAAACAAATGAATATATCACCCTTGCCTATGAATATGATGATGCTGGAAGGCTAGTTACCACTAAACCCCCCAACTATTACCAGCCCCCTGATGGCTCGCAACCGGAACAATGGGTATCCACCAATCAGTATGATTTCTTAGGTCGGTTGACGCAAAGTTATAATCCTGATAATAAGTCCTCACAATACATCTATGACCGAGGGGGCAAACCTCGTTTCATGCAGGATGCTAATGGAGCAGCAGCACAATCACCCTATATTCTTTATACTAAGTACGATCGCCTGAGCCGACCTGTGGAAAAGGGGTATCTAGAATATACTTGGGATGAAGCTGACCTTCAGGAGAAAGCCGAAACTCCTGATTGGCCATCAACTCCCCCTACTTGGCGAAAAAAGTATTTCTATGATGGAGATGGGGTTTCTCCTTATGCCATCGGTGCGTTAACTAAAATCTTAACCAATAATAGCGATCATGGTGAGCCAGATGTGGAGGAGACGTTTACCTATGATGTCTATGGGGATGTTCTCAGCAAAACCCTCAAAGTCAATGCTTATGGGGATGAAACCTATATTACCCATTATGAATACGATAACCTGGGCAATGTCATTAAGATAACTTATCCCAATGGGACAGAAACAAGCAGTGAAAGCCCCACAGAAATCTTTTACACCTATGACCATCTCGGTTATCTCAAGGGCATTGGCACATCTCCCGATCAGCCAGAAACATTGGCAGCTTATCACTATAACGCTAATGGCAGCTTGAAAGCAGAGTTGTTGCACAATGGCAATTCTGGTCAAATCAAACGGTATTACCAGTATAATTCGCCGGGATGGGTGACTCAAATTGCTGACGATTTCTTTAACGAAACCCTTGAATATACGCCCCAAGAAAGTGACGATAACGGCTATTACAATGGCGAAATTAGTCAAATTGAACAGGCTTTCGCTTGGGAAAATGCTCCCGAAGCCTATAATTATCGGTTTGAGTACGATAATATCGACCAGTTAAAGGTTGCCCAGAATAACCAGATCGAAACGGGTAATCTCGGTGTTGGTCAACCTGTCACTTATGATCCTAATGGGAATTTCTTGGATGTTAAACGGGGTAGCGATGAGGCGCAATTCTCCTACCTTCCAGGTACGAATCAGGTCAAAAATACTGGTGGGAACGAGGATGATTTCCACTATGATGACAACGGCAATATTACTACTGCCATTAAAGGGGCTGGCGGCTTAAATAAGCCACTCTCTAAGCTTACCTATGACCCCATGACTCAACTGACCAGATCAATTGCGGTAGATGATGAAACTGTCAGTCTGGTTACCTATGCTTATGGTGGTAAGAATCAACGGGTTTTGAAACAATCTTGGCGTGGGAATTCCCCTAATACTGCCAAACTGTATATCCGGGGTATGAACTCCTATCCGTTGCTGGAGAAGATTAGGGATGTAAACAATGGGGAGTCTGAAGTTCTCTATATCTATGGACCTGGTGGTTTGCTGGCGATGGTGAAAAACCAGAAACTCTACTATGTCTTGAAGGATCACGAGGGTTCTAGTCGAGTCGTTATTGATGTTTCCGGTGATCAGCATCCAGTTGCTGCTTCCTATGACTATATGCCGTTTGGCAATCTACTGCGAACAACAGGGGATGGGCAAATTCTCAGTTATCGGTATACCGGACAGGAATACGAGCCAGAAACTGGCTTATATAATTATCGCGCACGCTTGTACGACAGCACGTTGGGGCGTTTCTATACCATTGACCCCGCAGGAGAGTTTTTCAGTCCCTATCTCTATGCAGGAAACGATCCTCTATCACATACTGATCCAACAGGAGAATCCGTTTTCAGTTTTCTAGGTGATATCACCAAATCTGTGTATCATGTTTGGTCAAAAATCAACCCTGTCGGTCATTTCGCTATAAAATTCCTGGCACCTGACCTGGATAAGTCTTTATCAACAGGAAATTTTGGTTCGTTTACAAGCTTTTTCTCAGGCTTAGGTAAGGAGGCGGTCAACTTAGGCGTTGATGCTTATAACTTTGCCAATATAATTTCTTCACCTTACAGTATGGCTTATGCCGCATACAGGATGTCTCAAGGGAAATCTGTAGGGATTCCACATCCATTCAAGATTAACAAGGATGAGCAATTTGGTGCAGGTATCGCAGAAGTAGGCTCCCTACTTATACCAGTAGGAGGAGAGGAAGAAGCAGCAGAGAGAGTTGCTGTTGGCCTGGAAGAAAGAGCTACTGCTACTGCTGAAGAAAAAGGTGCCGCAACCTTAGAAGAACGAGGTGCTGCTACCATTGCCGAAGATAACACAACCAAATGTTTTGTGGCAGGTACTGAGGTAGCGGTTGAAGATGGTTTTATAGCGATTGAAAAAATCGAGAAAGGTGATTTAGTCTGGGCTTTCAATGAAGACACGGGTGAAGTAGGATTGTATCCCGTTTTGGAAGCATTTGAGCGGACATCAAGATATATTGTTCTGCTTACCTTTGGAGAGGAGGAAATTATAACAACCCCAGAGCATCCTTTCTGGGTAAATGGAAAAGGTTGGACTCCTGCGGAAGGTCTAAAAAAAGGCGATATTTTGCTCAATAAAGCTGGGCGTAAATTAAGTCTAGACAGGATTGAAATGAAGTTAGAGCGATCGCAAGTCTTTAATTTTGAAGTAGGCGGGGCGCATACTTATTATGTAACCCAGAAACGGATTTTGGTTCATAATCCTCCATGTGGGAGGATTATAGCAAATAGACTAACAAGGCAGGCGATAAACTCTGATATTGCAAGGGAATTCCGAATGCCACCTGGAAGTCCCTCACGCGCACTTTACAACGCGAATAGAGGTTTAGCGTCTCCTTTCGATTCCCTCCCTGCTAAATTAGCCCATGAAGAATTAAGGCGTATGGGTTCTGCTGCTGATAGCACAGATCCTCAAATTCTTCGGGATTTTGTTTTTAGGGAAAAGAATCAGTTTATTCAAAACAGGCATAGGATGACATTACCGACAAGAACACTAACCTATCTTCCCGATTCTATCAGAAATCCGCTTGCCGTCTTCCACGCATGGTGGTGAAGAGGAGGGTAAATGGGAAGATTTCCTATCCGTGGACATGGATTGAACTATCAAATAAACACTGAAATAAAACAAAGGAGAATCTAAAATTATGAAAACTCACAATCAAAACCATTCGATCCGACCCCCATAACAGGAAATATCAAACCCTGATTTATTGTCCTATGGACATGGATCGAACTATCAAATAAACACTGAAATCAAACAAAGGAGAAACTTAAATCATGACAGTACCAATTGGAACGATTATGGCATATGCAGGAAAAACTGACGGAACTGCTGCAGGACAATTACAACGTCAAGGATGGCTTATCTGCGATGGGAACCAGTATCTACAGAGCAACTATCCGGAGCTAAACGGCGTAATTGGAAGTTATTATGGAGTAGCTTCAAATGCTCAATTTTTCAGGGTACCCGATTTGCGAGGTCGCTTTGTCCGAGGCGTAGATGGTACGGCAGGACGAGATCCAGATACTCATGAGCGCACTGCTTCTGGTAGAGGTGGAAATGAGGGTAATAATGTTGGTTCTGTGCAGGAGGATGAATTTAAAGCTCACAATCACAAATTCAAGAACACAACAGGCAACGGTAATCAAGACAAAAAAGATGCTAACACAACAGGCGATATCCAGAAAAGTGGGGATATAACTGCTAGCATGATGGAGGCAGGTGGAAAAGAAACCCGCCCCAAGAACATCTACGTCAATTGGATCATCAAGGCGAAGGATGTGTAGCTGATTCTTAAATTGGGAAATAGGGCGATCGCTTGTAGTGAATTGAGGGGCGATCGCTATTTTATTGAGGGCGGCGTTTGTGGTAAATTATGCACCTCAAGCCATACATACACGGTAATATTAACCTCAAGACAAAAATTTCCTGTGGTATTTCTAGACTTCCATCCCTTCCCCAATTTGGCGGTATGGGAGATCACTATTATAATTATAGATGCAGTAGATAAAGGCGATGGAATTTTATGAGTGTCGCAGAAATCAAAGAAGCAGTAATGAAACTCTCTACGGGAGAATTAACAGATCTGGTTAAATGGCTTGATGAATTCTATGAATCTCTATGGGATAAGCAAATTGAGGAAGACTTTGAATCTGGCAAGCTAGATCATCTAATTAAACAAGCAAGGCAAGAATTCAGAGAGGGAAAGTGCCAGGAAATTTAAAGCATTTCACTACTTCACAGTTTTGGGAGTACTACCGTCAGTTGCCACAGGAAATTCAAGAATTAGCAGATAAGAACTATGAATTGCTTAAGCAAGATCCCAAACATCCATCTTTGAAATTAAAAAAGATCAAAAGTTTGTGGTCGGTAAGAGTAGGTAGAAATTATAGAGCTTTAGGTTCTGATGAACCAGAGGGAGTTCTATGGTTCTGGATCGGCCCACACAGCAAGTACGATGATATCTTAAAGCAAATCTAGCTTTTGTAGTGCGATGGTTGTAGTGAATGAAAGATGCGATCGCGTTTTGGAGAATGCGTTCGCGTAGCGGCTCGTACCGAGCATCGCTTTTCTGGTGAGCATGACTGGAACTGAATCCAGCAACAGTTAAAATCTAAGAAACAGGAGTAGGACTTACGCATTTGCCCCCTAAATCCCCCAATTCTGGGGGACTTTGACATCATTACCCCCCAAAATTGGGGGGCTAGGGGGGCGCTTATCAACTTAACCGCGTAAGTCCTGAGGAGCTCATAAATGGTTGCTGTTAATCAAATTAGACAAACCTTGACCCTGGCAGAATTTTTAGAACTTCCTGAAACGAAACCTGCTAGTGAATATGTCAATGGACAAATTCAACAAAAACCTATGCCTCAAGGAAAGCACAGCATCCTTCAACGGGAATTGAGTTTTGCTTTAACACTCGCCTTAAAGCCAGAGCGAACTGCCCAGGCATTCCCCGAACTGCGGTGTACCTTTGGTGGGCGATCAATTGTCCCAGACGTTGCCGTCTTTCGTACAGAACGGATTCCTCGTGATCATGATGGCCAAGTGGCTAATTCCTTCAATCTACATCCAGATTGGACCATCGAGATCTTATCCCCCAAGCAGAGCCAAACCAAAGTCATTCGCAACATTCTCCATTGTCTCGACAATGGTACTAACATGGGGTGGTTATTGGATCCGGAAGAGTCCTTGATATTTGTCTATAGTGCCGATAAATCCGTGCAACTGTTTGAGAACTTAGAGGTGGTGTTGCCGGTGCCAGAGTTTGCCGAAGCAGTGCAGCTTAAGGTGGGTGAGATATTTGATTGGTTGAAAGAGTAAACGGATCTTGTAGGATGCGTTCGCGTAGCGGCTCGTACCGAGCATCGCTTTTCTGGTGGGGATTACTGGAACTGAATCCAGCAACAGTAAAAATCTTAAGCATTCAGCTATCAGCTATCAGCTAATGCGCTACTTGAGATGCTACGGCAACAGCTATCAGCCAAAGGCCTGTGGCCACGCTACGGGAACAGTTTATGTCCATAGCACACGCTACAGCAACAGCTTTTGAATAAAATAAGCTGTTCGCGAAGCGTGAGCCTTCGGCTCACGGCTGACGGCTGACCGCTGAATGCTTACTTAAAATCTAACAAACAGGAGGTCATAAATGGTTGCTGTTAATCAAATTAGACAAACGTTGACCCTGGCGGAATTTTTAGAAATTCCTGAAACGAAACCTGCTAGTGAATATGTCAATGGAGAAATTCAACAAAAACCTATGCCTCAAGGAGAACATAGTACCTTACAAATTCGTCTTGGTACAGCGATAAATGACGTTGTTTTATCGAAAAAAATCGCCCATGCTTTCCCTGAATTAAGATGTACTTTTGGGGGACGTTCTATTGTTCCAGATATTACAGTATTTAGTTGGGATCGTATTCCGAAAACAGAAAAAGGAAGAATTGCCAAGAAATTTGAGCTTTATCATGATTGGGTAATCGAAATTCTTTCTCCTGAACAATCTGCGAATAAAGTGATAAAAAAAATTCTGTTTTGTCTGAACCAAGGAACAGAATTAGGCTGGTTAATTGATCCTGAAGATGAATCAGTGATGATCTTTAAACCGAATCAATTGCCAGAAATCAAATCAGATCAAGAAATTTTACCTGTACTAGATAGTCTTAAAGATTGGCAATTATCCGTTGCCGAAATGTTTAGTTGGTTAAGTGTTAACTAATTTTTGGTTGGCTTTTATTTTTTCCATTTATCGGCCATAAGTCATGGATTGAGAGTAATCACAATGACTAATGACCAATGACCAATTACCCAAGCTTGAAAAGAGCAATGCTACCGGAATGGATATGATATCCCAGTTGAGCAATTATCCCTGTGGCTCGATGCCTGCTGCTCTTAGCTGCGCTGCCAATTTCTCGGCTCGCTGCCGTTCCTGTTCAGCTCGTTGCCGTTCCTGCTCAGCTCGCTGCCGTTCCTGTTGAGCTCGTTGCTGTTCCTCGATCACCAACTCCGAACCCCACAGCAACAGTTCTCCTGGCTGATCCCACCAACGTAACCAGTAACCAGTTCCGTTTTCCTTAGTTCCTTGCCAGATACCCAGAAATAAGCTGATTTCATCAATCCAGTAACGGTTATTACCATCGGGTGGTTGGAGTTGATAACGTCCTGAATCATCTAACCGATAGACTTCTATTACTCCAGTGTCTGGCTCAAAAATGACATAGTTGGGAACCTGTAACACTTGCTCGTAGTAAAACCACTTGCCCGGAGGATAGGTTGGCTTGTTGGAATACTCCCCACCTTCAGTATCACAGAGAAATTCCATGACAATAGCAGGAATATCCCCTTGAAGTGTTGGGGTATAACTGCGTTTCACTTCTTCTCTGGGCACCCGAATCGATGGCACATATCCCCAATCTGGGGCTTTTACCGCGATTTTGCCATTCAAAGTGGCACAGATGCCATAATTGGTAGTAGTCAGGGCATTAGCTGGTAGTTTGCCAGCAATTTCCAAACTTTGTGTCAGAGCAGCAGCCAGGGATGGTTGATTGATATTATCCACTGGTTCGTCATCTAGAACGAAATCATCAGGTAACTTTTCCCAGGTAACTTCGTAAGTAGCTGTGCTAGCTATCATAATTCGTTCCTCTCCGAGCCTGCTCTTATCATGATAGTCAGGCAATTCTAGAGAATCATGGGTGATGGTTTGGCCATTGGCATTTTCTGCACTAGCACTTTTGCGATCGCTAGCTAGAATTTGCCAGTATTGAGTGTTTCGGCTCTCCCCATCTCCCCAAAGCGCCCCCATTCACAATTTAAATGGCTAACAGTTTACTTGACTCGACCCCGGAATCGGATAAACCCATAGGAATTCGGTGGCTCTCCTGGTGCAGTAGCTTGGGGCACATCTCCGACTTCGACAACCACTACTCCATTTTGGTTGATCGCTACATTACATCCTGCGGGCACTGAGGTTCCCGGTGAGTAATAGCGACCGCGATCGCTATCGGGGATATTAGTCAGATAGATGTTCGGCTCAGCTAAACCACTGGTGGCTAAGGGATTGGTACTCTCGAACAAGGCAATCCCGACATCACTAGCTGGGAAACCAGCCGCTTGGTTGAAGGCGTCGGCAATAAAGCTAGTTTCTGCCGGAACTCGGTCACAGATACGCAGGCTCTTGGCGTAATTGCTGCCATTGGAAAGGAAGTACACAGTATGGTAGTGATAAATAAGTAGTGATACAACATTGCATTTACCTTAAATAAGGCATTTTTAATGGAAAAATATAGCAATTTGAATATCAGGTTATTAGTAATAATTATCTAAACTCTAATAAATACTGGGTGCATCTCAGTGTCTTGATGCAGTCGCTCATGGGGGAAACCACGGCAATAGCGAGTGGGGGAGACCCCCAAGACCGCGCTGCCTCCCCAAGACCGCTTAGGTGCGCTTGACCCGTAATTAAATTCGCCACGGGTCGCACCTGAGGCATCGCTTTTGCAATTAGGCAAAAATTCGGGCGAAAATTCCCGCGCCCGGGCCCCACACTTCCCATCTTTTTTACAAATATGAGATGCACCATAAATACTAGCAGAAGCTTGTTTACCCGCAGACTAGCTACTTTGTATAGACAAGTGTGATCTGTTTTTTCAGTGCATCAAAAGTTGGACTGATTGCTGCCTGTGATCAGAACTTGCTTTTGCAACGTAGGAAAGACAACAAAAAGCTCAACTCGAACACCAACGAGCTGAACAACTCCCAGAACGGTTACGACAGCTGGGCATTAATCCCGATCAAATTTAATACCGAGTTGCATTCAAACAGAGTAGATTGGTTGGATAGGGAGATAGGGAGATAGGGAGATAGGGAGATAGGGAGATTGGCGGAAGAGAAAGTTGTACGTTTGACCGCAACTTGGTATAATATAGGGTGTTGCTAACGCGCAAAAATTCTTCTCGTTATCTGTTGTCAGCTTGGGTTAATGTTAAATGCAGCCTTACTGTTGACTTCTGACTGGAAGAATGACTTTCTCATCCTTAACTGTTTCCCTCAAACCCGAAATCACCCTCACCTCTGTTGACAGCAATATTCTGCTCCAATCTTCAAGCCGTAAGCTGACATTTCATCAACCGGAACCGGGATTAAAAACTGCTCTAGATGCTCTCAAACAGGGAACCCACACCGCCGGGCAACTTCAAACCTTAGTCCTAGAAACCGACGGCACACAAGTCCGGGAAAAGTTCGATGCTTACCTGAATCGTCTGATCGAACTGGGCTGGATCTGTCACGCCATCCCCCCCTCATCCCCTGAGCTTTCTCCCCTTGCGATCGCTATCCCCATGGTAGGGGATTATTACTTCGATTGTCCTGAGATTGATTGGGATGCGTTCGCATTTACCCTGTCTCGCTTCGCCTATCTCCATCAAGTCGAAGGGGAAATGGTATTAGAGTCTCCCCTTACCAAAGGTAAGATTAAATTTTCAGACTGGCGGGGTCCTGGGTTAGTGAGTCAGTTATCTCAACCCCAAACCGCTGCCAGCTTGAGTCAGGAAATTCCGGGAATTACTGAAGAGATTGCCCAACAGTTTCTCAGTTTACTGTTTGCGGCCCAGATGTTGTCTGCATCCTTTGCTAGTCCTCTTGAAGAAGATGAAGAGGTTGAGAGCGAAGAAGCAACTCCACCCTTAGTGTTTTGGGAATTTCACGATTTACTGTTCCATTCCCGCAGTCGCCTCGGTAGACATAATAATCCCTTGGGTGGCATATTTCCCTATGTCGGTAAAATTGACCCCTTGCCTGGGGTGAAGCCATTGATGACCGATGTGGTGATTCCCTTGGCAAAACCAAACTTAGAGGAACTGAATCAAACCGATATGCCCTTGAGTCAGGCATTAGAAACTCGCCGTTCGATCCGGCGATATGACGAAACCCCGATCACCCTTGAACAATTGGGGCAGTTTCTCTATCGTTGCGCCAGGGTGAAAAAACTCTTCGATACAGAACGGGGAGAGGTCAGTAACCGTCCCTATCCTGGTGGGGGTGCGATTTATGAATTGGAAATTTATCCCGTGGTTAACTCTTGTCAAGGATTAGAACAGGGACTCTATCACTATCACCCCTTAGACCATGTGTTGTGTCAAGTCTCAGCATGGACCGCAGAAACGGAAGCATTAGTTCAGGATGTTTGGTTTGCCAGCGCTCAACATGATCAGCCCCAGGTTGTATTCGTGATTACCGCCCGCTTCGGACGAATGTTTTGGAAATATCAATCCATGGCCTATGCAGCGATTTTAAAACACGTTGGAGTTATCTATCAAACCTTCTATCTGGTTGCCACCAGTATGAATTTAGCCCCCTGCGGTATCGGAGCAGGTAATTCTGATCTATTTCAAAAAGCCACTGGAATTGACTACTATGAAGAGTCTTCTGTCGGGGAATTTATGTTAGCTTCTGTTCCAGTCAAACCTTAATAACTATAGCATTTCGATTTGAGCTGAACCGAGGGAATAGCTTGTAGGGTGGGCAAAAACAGTTTGGTTTTTTTGAGTATTCTAGATTATAGAACTTTGCCCACCCTACTATAGCCCTGGACTATTGGGAATAGCTTGTAGGGTGGGCAAAAACAGTTTGGTTTTTTTGAGTATTCTAGATTATAGAACTTTGCCCACCCTACTATAGCCCTGGACTATTGGGAATAGCTTGTAGGGTGGGCAAAAACAGTTTGGTTTTTTTGAGTATTCTAGATTATAGAACTTTGCCCACCCTACTATAGCCCTGGACTATTGGGAATAGCTTTTAGGGTGGTCAAAAACAGTTTGGTTTTTTTGAGCCAGATTATAGGGTTTATCGCAGTTATGAGGTACAGTTTTATTTGAGGCTGATTCCTTTAAAACCCTCTTGAATATTGCCTTTTGCCCTCAACATTCAGCAGTCAGCGGTCAGCAGTCAGCGGTCAGCTATAATGCCTAATGCTTAAAATAAACATCGAACAGGATAATTTAATATTTCGAGATTTGACAGAATTGAAAGTTTGGGGATTTGCCCATCTAAGCATATGCTGATAGCTGATAGCTTACCTTTTGCCTTTTGCCTTTTGCCTTTTGCCTTTTGCCTTTTGCATTAAAAAGATAAGATTTGTCCTCAAACGTCGCTAAAAATTGCTATATATAACTCTGCCCATTCTACTTTAATTGATATTTTTTTTACACGCAAGTGCCTAAATATTAAGTTTTGTGGCTATATCAGTCTTCTATACCACTGGACATAGTATGTTAACCAATGGCTTAACAATCCAAAATTAGTTTGGGATTCAATGTCTGAAATTGCTAAAATCCCAGGAATACAGGGACTTTGGGAAAAAACCAAAGGGGACTCCCAAGTTGTTGTTGCAGTTCTAGATGGGGTTGTTGACCAGGCTCATCCTTGTTTTGATGGGGCTAGGCTAAAGCGGTTGCCAACGTTAGTTCAGGGAGAGGCACACCCGAGGGGGAGGATGTCGAGCCATGGGACTCATGTTGCCAGTCTGATTTTGGGTCAGCATGGTTCTCCTGTGCAGGGGATTGCCCCGAACTGCCAGGGGTTAGTCATACCTGTGTTCGCCGATGAAGGTCGCCGCCTCTCCCAACTGGATTTGTCTCGTGCCATTGAACAGGCCGTTAATGCCGGAGCGCATATTATCAATATCAGCGGCGGACAACTGACTGACTATGGTGAAGCAGAGGACTGGCTCCAACAGGCTGTCCGTCTGTGCCGAGACAATAATGTATTAATTGTGGCGGCTGCGGGCAATGACGGGTGTGAGTGTTTACACGTTCCCGCTGCCCTTCCGGCTGTCCTAGCAGTTGGAGCCACGGATGGCCAGGGACAACCCCTAGAACTGAGTAATTGGGGTCAAACCTATCAAAACCAAGGGATTCTGGCTCCGGGAGAGAATATTCTAGGAGCTAAACCCGGAGGTGGTACAGTCAGACTCAGTGGCACCAGCTTTGCCACCCCCATTGTCAGTGGAGTTGCGGCACTTTTGCTCAGTCTGCAACGGCAACGGGGTGAAGAACCTGACCCCCAAAAAGTTCGTACTGCCTTGCTAAAAACAGCCCTACCCTGTAACCTACCGGAAAACGATCAGCGTCCTCGTTGTTTGGTGGGTGAGGTTAATATTGCTGGGGCGTTTACTGATTTAACAGGAGAAACCATGTCTGAATCTGAAGAACTCTCAACCGTTGAAGCATCGGGCTGTGGCTGTGACGGAACACCAGAAACTAGCCCCCAACTGGCACTCAGTGCTGAGGTAACTTCAGCCGTTGATCCCACAGAAGCTCAACCTGCCGTTGCGGCCTCCTCAACTGAGACAGCGGTAGCCCCTGCACAACCCACTGATGTTGCTGTTATTGCTTCTGAACCTCAATCTACACAAGCCCCGGTCACCGCGACCTCTGTATCCACATCAAATCACCAGATCTCTGCAATGTCCAACACTACTGCAAATGCAATTACCCCCAGCCAGCCCGTTCAAGCCAGTGGTGGCGATATAATTTATGTGATCGGAACCCTGGGTTACGACTTTGGAACCGAAGCACGGCGCGACTCCTTCAAACAGTTGATGCCACCTTATGAGATTGAAGGCACTCAGGTGCCAGCAAATCCCTATGATGCCCGTCAGATGGTGGACTATCTGGAGGCAAATCTGTCGGAAGCCAAGTCCTTAATTTGGACGCTGAATATGGAGTTGACTCCAATTTACGCCCTCGAACCTTCGGGGTCCTTTGCCAGAGATGTCTATGCTGCATTTCAGGAATTGCTCTCTGGGGAAGTACAAGCAGAAGATTCTGAGGAATACATTGAACGGGTAAGTATCCCTGGACGGTTAACGGGAAGAACCGTAAAACTGTTCTCTGGGCAAGTTGTTCCAGTGGTTGAACCGGTAAGTCCTCGTGGCATCTACGGTTGGAGGGTGAATACGCTGGTTTCTTCTGCTTTGGAAGCGGTACGGGGTCAGCAGGCAGAGGCAGATGATGAGCAAATGCGGAAAAGCCTCAGCAGTTTTCTCAACCGGGTTTACTATGATCTGCGTAACTTAGGACAAACTTCTCAAGACCGGGCGCTGAATTTTGCGGCAACAAACGCTTTCCAAGCAGCTCAAACTTTCTCTGAAGCAGTAGCAGCTGGAATGGAATTAGATAGTATTGTAGTGCAGCGCAGTCCTTTCTGTCGGATGGATAGTGATTGTTGGGATGTGCAGTTGAAATTCTTTGACCCAGAAAACAACCGTCGAGCTAAGAAAGTCTTCCGCTTTACCATTGATGTTAGTGATTTAATTCCTGTGACTTTAGGCGAAGTTCGCTCTTGGTCTTCTCCTTATTAAGGACCTATGAAATCGAGATAAGGAAATCAAACAATTTCCTTATCTATATTGGAGGGAATCGGGAATCGGGAATCGGGAATAGGCAATAGGCAATAGGCAATAGGCAATAGGCAATAGGCAATAGGGAATAGGGAGCAGGGGGTAATAATTGACGAAAACAGTATTATAAAAATACTAATCCTGGGCTGAAATCTTGCACCAGTACAAAAAAAACTTAATAACGGAAGCGATAACAATCAATTTCAGTACTGAAAGCGATGCAGTCGGTAAAACGGGGTTTCTCCCACTCGCCCTTTGCATCAAGAGAGAGTAAAATCTTAATCACTGTTCCCTGTTCCCCGTTCCCTGTTCCCTACTTTTACAGGTAAATTTTAAACTTGGTGCAAGATCGGAGTTCAAAACTGATCCGTTTCCCGTGGTCCGGTGGCACCCCCTTGATTAAGGAATAAGTTACCGGTTGCATCGTTTTGATAGATACAGCGGATTTCTGGTGAACCTTCAAGGACACCAGTGAAACCAAAAGTATTCATCCGATTTTTGCATTCCCGGACCTGTTCCGATGAGATCAGCCTCCTCTGTTCCAAAATTGACCAGTTATTCCGACGTAAAACACACCCAGGTCGCATCTTGGGCTGGGTCACATACACATTAAAGGGATTGAGAGTCACGAAAACTTGCATATCCGTCACCATCGCACTGGCACCATACTGAATACAAAGCTCTGGGTTTGGTGCGCTGCGGTCAATCACTTCACGGGAGGCAACGTTTTCTGGGTTGAGAGTGGCACCAGAGCTAAAAGCAATACCAACTCCAAGTCCCAAGACAAAAACCCCACCAAGAATCGCTAAGGTTGTGTAATTAAGTTCAGGTATCCCATTAGAACTGTTGGATTCACGTTTCATTTGACTCAATTAACGTAATTAACGTTTAGAATTTTCTGGGTCAAGATTTCCTGGGAGTAGTTGCTACTTGCCCCCTTCTTTCAGTATGCCAGGTACGCCAAGATTAATCCGGAGATGGGGAGCTGGGGAGCTAGCTGGGGAGCTGGGGAGATGGGGAGATGGGAAGATGGGGAGATGGGGAGATGGGGAGCTGGGGAGCTGGAGCTGGGGAGATGGGGAGCTGGGGAGTTGGGGAGCTGGGGAGATGGGGAGTTGGGGAGTTGGGGAGCTGGGAAACATGTTTGAGGTATAGTAAATTCTTGTCTTACCCCGACTCCCGATTCCCGATTCCCGACTCCCGATTCCCGACTGCCGACTCCCGATCACCAATTGCTGCTTTCAACAATACATCTGCTCCAAATCGCACAGCATCGGTACAAGGTAGGCCAGTCTCTGTTTGTACCTGTTCAATGGCCGACCGGGCAGCTTGATCATCCAAGTGGCCAGTATTAAGTGCGATCGCAATCACCTTTACCTGACCAAATGCCCCACCAGCACTAGCAACGGTCTCGTAAAGCTCAATCACTTTGGGTAATGGGGGAATCGGCACATGGTCATGATTACGAACAGACTCCTGTCCGGCTCGATGGACCAATAGTAATCCCGTGGGCTGAGTTCCTCGAATTAGCGGTAGAGTAGCTGTGGAACCAGGATGCAAAAGGGAACCCTGCCCTTCTACGATCAATAAGTCGTGGTCATTACCATAGCGCAGTACCATTTGTTCCACAGCACCAGCCGCAAAGTCTACCCGAATCCCATCCAAGGGAATGCCATCCCCAGAAATCATAATTCCAGCTTGACCAGTGGCTAGAAACTTCGATGATATGCCCTGACGTTGGGCGCACAAATATAACTCCAGAGCTGCTGACATTTTGCCCACTACCATATCTGTACCTACTGTCAAGATGCGCTGACAAGGTAGCGATCGCGCTTGAGCACTTGCTATTCCTAATCCCTTCGGTTCCCGACGAATATCCCAAATTACCTGACCGTCTTGCAGTAATTGCTGTAACTCTGGGTCAGATGCCATGGGAGTATGCAAACCATTGATAATCGATAACCCTGCTCCTACCCCTACTTTGACCTCCTGCCTCGAAGGCTCTGGTAATGCTCCCCCAGAGGGCGCAATACCAATGGCTAGGATATCCGGTTGATAAGCCAGGGCAGCAGACACGGAATCTACAATCGGGACATTAACCTTAATTCCAGTTAATTTAGACAAAGACTGCCCAGCACACTGCTGGTCGATCACCACCACAATCTCAGTTGGGCAATAGCGTAACAGAGTCAGTCCGGTTTTGCCTTTTGAACCAAGAATCCCTTCATGGAGTAGAATCGCAATACGCCGATTAGTGGTTAAATTCACGGCGTTTCACCCCCAGTCCTGGTAAATTATTCGGTATCAAATGCCCATTTTGTAGGGTTGCCCCTGTGAAGGGGTCATCTACTAGGTTTAAGTGGCTGTCTAAATCAAGATAATCTGCCAGTGGTGAGAGATGAGAAGCTGCTGTATTCGCCAGAGTACTGTCAGAATAGCAACCAAACATCACCTGCAACCCACAAGCTTTTGCGGTATGCACCATCCGTATTGCCTCAGTTAAACCACCAGATTTCATTAGTTTAATGTTAATACCATGGACACAGTTTGCCAACGGCGGAATATCTTGGCTAGTCTTGCAACTTTCATCCACAAAAATTGGTAAAGGGGATTGCTTATACAACTCGGGTAAATCAACCTCTTTTCCGGGAGCGAGGGGTTGTTCCACATGCCTCACCCCCTGACTCGCCAGCCAGTTACACATCTCTACCCCTTCCTCCAAACTCCAACCCCCATTGGCATCTACACTCAACTCGGCTTCTGGTGCCTCATCTCGGATAGCCAGAATCATCTGTTGATCAGCAGCAATCCCCTCAGGTGAACCTAATTTAATTTTCAGTACATGAGCACCAGTAATGGGAATCCATTCCTGCACCCGTTGCCTGGCCTTTTCTGGGTCACTAATGCCTACCGTAGCGGAAATTGGTACAATTCGGCGGCGGTTCAATCCCCACAGCCGCCAGAGGGGCAATCCCACCCGCTTCCCTAGCCAGTCATGTATTGCCAAATCAATGGACGCCCAAGCCGCTGATGGCACCTGTACCTCCTCCAAAACCCGTTCAATTTGTTGGTGTTCCCAAGGACTAAATACCTCCAGCATCGGGATAACCACCTCTAGGGCTTCCAGCAGAATCTCAGTAGTTTGCTTATGGGGGGTGGGGGTTAGGAAACTTTCTGTGCCTGGATCTGACGAGCTATTGCTGAGGCTAGTTGCCTTTCCTAGGGAAAAGGGAGACCCTTCGCCCCACGCTTCAATACCCTCTTGTTCGATCCTGACCCAGACATTGGTGGTTTCAGAAGTGGTGCCACGACTGATGGTTAAAGGGAACTGCTTATGTACCGTGAACGTTTCAACGCCAATACGCATTGTTTATTTAGTATATGGTTATTTAGTTTAAGGTTAAAGGTTAGTTGGTTGAAGGTTAGTTGGTTGTTCGCCTTTGGGGTTCGGTGAAGGGTAGCTTGAAGGTTATTTGGTTAAAGGTTGAAGGTTGTTTAGTTGTTCGCGTAGCGTGGCCAAAGGCCAAGGTTGTTCGCCTTTGGGGTTCGGTGAAGGGTAGCTTGAAGGTTATACTCTACTAGGACGATGGTCAATAATAGGTTTGCCAGATCATACTCGCCTACAAGGTGTAACCTCTAACCTACATACAACCTGTAACCCAATTTGTAACCTACAACCTACAATCTGTAACCTGTAACCTACCACCTGTAACCTTCAACCTCTAACCTGTAACCTTCAACCTCTAACCCAACCTGTAACCTGTAACCTGTAACCTTCAACCTCTAACCTGTAACCTGTAACCTGTAACCTTCAACCTTCAACCTGTAACCTTCAACCTTCACCCTTAATACTGTAACTTATCCTTTTGTAATTATTCAGTAATTTAATGATTTCAATACAGCCATGGAAAACCATGAAATCAAAGTTGGTTTTTGACAATAAATGGTGTCGAGTCAGGCAAGATGAAGTAGAATTACCAAGTGGTGAAATTGTTGATGACTACTTCATCAATGTTAGACCGGATATTGTGCTGATACTGGCAATTACTTGCGATCGCAATGTTGTTTTTGTCCGTCAATATCGCCATGGAGTGGGAGAAATTTTATTGGAACTCCCTGGGGGTGGTTTCAACTCAACAGTAGAAGATAGTCTGAAGGCAGCTGCTAGGGAATTAGAAGAAGAGACTGGTTATGTCTCTGAGCATATGTTTTCCCTAGCAACCTTATATGATAATCCGGTAAAAGATACCAATACAATTCATTTAATTATGGCGGAAGATGCTCAGCCATCGGGTATCCAAAATCTAGATATTACGGAAGAGGTGGAAATTGTTTTGGTACCTATAGACGAGGTTATGAAAAAAATTGAACAAGGAGAAATTTGTGTTTCAGGAACAATTGCTGCTTTGTTTTTAGGCTTGAAGTTTTTGTCTTAAATTAGTAAGGATTAAGCTGTCAGCTGTCAGCCGTCAGCTGTCAGCCGTCAGCTTAAAATATAGCAATCCGTGTAGGAATTGTGATAATTTTTGATCTGAAGTTCCCTACTCCCTTTGTTCTATAGCGTTTCTCATAGCTATCAAGTACACAGGATTTTTGGCCTCTTGCCTTTTACCTCTTGCCTCTTGCCTCTTGCCTGCTCCCTGCTCCCTACTCCCTATTCCCTACTCCCTACTCCCTTTACTATATGTCTAACTCTACCTTGCATGTTGTTGCCCGTCTTGTAGCTCTGCCAGATAAAGTTGAGGAACTCAAAGCTGTCCTGAGCGCATTGATTGAACCCACAAGAGCAGAAGAAGGTTGTTTGAAGTACGAATTACTTCAAAATCAGACAAAACCAACAGATTTTACCTTTGTGGAAGAGTGGGCAACACCAGAAGCACTAGATGCTCATCTGGTCACTGAGCATCTCCAAGCTGCCATCAAGCAACTTGATGGCTTAGTGGCTGATACACCAGATATCCGCCGCTACACCAAAATCCTCTGATATAGCGCTGCGCCCAGGGAATCGGGAATCGGAACCCACCCCTAACCCCTCCCAGGAGGGGAACGGGAATCGGGAATCGGGAAGAGTAGTTTTACTTTGACCCGGTAGGTGGAACGGGCATCTTGCCCGTTTCATTTCCGGACGCCTACTCCCTATGCCCTTGGGTGCAGCGCTATGGCATCACGAATCACCCAAACCCCTAAGAGTCTTCAGAGTCTTCTTCCATCGGCTTTCCTAAATCAAAAATAATTATAAATTCAGCATCGGGCATCAGTCGTTTCAGAGCCTGCAAGTGGCCTTGGGCATCCGATCGGTTGCGAAACCGAGCCACAATCACTCGTTGCATTTTTGGCAATAGCCGAACTATCACCCACGGATGAAGGCGTTCAGAATAGGACATAATTGATGTATCTGGGCGACCGAAGAAGGCGCTCAAGGAAGTGGAGGCTCCGTAACCTTCCTATAAGCTAGGGTTCAAGCAAAGTTCCTACCCGAAGGGGTACTACGAGATGGATATTCCGGCATTAGCTAGAA
>NZ_JAAHHW010000450.1 GCF_010692325.1 Moorena sp. SIO3I8
CCGGAAACGAAACCTTAGATAGTGGAGCCTTACTACAAAAGACTTCAACCTTTTACCCATAACCTACCAACTATAAAGGCTCCACTATCTTACGGTAACTTCAAACCCTTTTTGCCTTTTCAAAAGCTTTCCCTTTTGACTGGTCATTTCAGGATGTTTGCTCATTCGGTTGCTCCAGTATATTAGGTCACCGTCAAATGGGCTTCGGGTATCTTTGACCTTGGTATGCCTGACTATTTCAGTTTTGGCATGCTTTTTAAGGTAATTTTCCTCATTGACCATGAATACCCAATTATCCACTTTGGGAGCGTCCCAGGGTTTCTTAGGTTTTTCAACCTTTGTTCCCCAATACTTTTTGTTTACCCAGGCTTTTGATTTGTTTGGGTGTCTCCTGTATCCCCATCTTTGAAGTTTGTTCCAGAGTAGATGGTCGAGTTTTTTGTAAGTTTTCTTGCTACATGCCGACCTGTTGTAGTTACACCACCCTCTTATCATGGGTTTTAGATGCCTGATTAAGGCTTCTTGTGGAGCGGCTTTATGTTTCTCTATTTCTGATGAAAGCCGCTCATAATACTCTTTCACTTTCTTTTCTGATGGTTTGATGATGGTTTTGAAACCTTGCTTAGATTGATACTTTCCGACTTTATATTGTCGTATGTTGAATCCGAGAAAATCGAATCCTTTATGTGTGTGAATCAATCTGGTTTTGCTTGGTTTCAATTCCAGTCCTATGCCTTTTAGCCATTTCTCGATGATTCTTTGGCATTCTTCTACCACTTCTTGGTTCTTGTGCATGATAACAAAGTCATCTGCATATCGGATTAGACTTAGTGCTTTTCTGTTTTCCCGTTTACTTCCGGGTAGACTTTCGGCGTACTCTTTTATCCGGTTTTCCATTCCGTGGAGGGCTATATTCGCTAAAAGTGGAGAGATAATTCCACCTTGAGGGGTACCCTCATTTGTAGGGGAGAATGTACTTTTATCCATCACGCCTGCTTTTAACCATTGTTTGATTAATCGTTTCATGGATGGATAGGTATTTAATTTAGTTAGAAGGGCATCGTGATTAATTTTATCAAAGCACTTGGTTATGTCAGCATCTAACACCCATTTGGGGTTTTTGCTGATACCTTTGAATATTGCTTCGATGGCATCGTGGCATGACCGTCCTGGT
>NZ_JAAHHW010000451.1 GCF_010692325.1 Moorena sp. SIO3I8
CCTGTAGAGTATTCGCCATCTGGAATTAAGTTTTAAGCATCGAAGACGAAGTCAGAGTGACTAAGTTCGTGGGCATTAACCCCTTCAAACAAGACTTTTCCACCATAATTTGAATGGAATAGGGCACCATTGTGGGTATCGGTAAGCCGACCTTCAGCAATTACCCCACTGAACCAATAAGAAGAATCAATATAACCCCAGCCCCTAAATTCAATCTGATCGACACCAACCTCAAAGTCTTTGATCACATCATATTCACCGGATAACAAACTCTGATTTAACTCAAAAACGAATTGGTCAGCGCCACTACCACCAGTCATCATATCGCTATCACGACCACCAATCAGGATATCATCATTACTACCACCGACTAAGGTATCATTGTGGTAACCACCGACTAAGGTATCCTCGCCAAAACTGCCATGGAGTTTATCATAACCATTATCCCCATAGAGTTTATCGTCGCCTTTACCGCCTTCGAGGATATCATTACCACCATAGCCATAGACAGTATCATCCCCTAGGCTGCTATAGATTTTGTCCCCATAATTAGTTCCATGAAGTTTATCATTCCAAATACTTCCATAGCGGACATCATTGCCCAGGTTATAGATGAAGCTATCTCCCAACAACTGAATTGTACTGGTATTTACTTCTACTACAGTTAAATTGGTATCACGGTTAAACCAACGCTCATATTCTCCTGTGGTTGAGCCGTTGAGGTAGTCGATGCCATTGTTACCATTGATATCTGTAGTTTTATGGGGGTAGTAAAAGTCAACATTATAACTTCCAGCAACGTTAAGCTTGCCAACTTGACTAGAAGAAATTAAATTCCCCTTGAAGCCAAAATAATCTAACAGTCTCGTATAACCATTGGTTGTGTCTAATACAAAAAAGTAACTGCCTGACTTTGCGGAAGCATATTCAGTATTGGAATTTTCAATTTCTTTTGAGTTAAGTTGTAAAGCCGTTGAGAAATCAAAGGAGAACTTCTCATAAGCACCAACGGAAAAGTTACCAACTACCTTAGCCTGACTGTGGGCAAATACTTCATAAGCGCCCTGTTGACCAACTCCAGCACTTTGAGTAAAGAGTTCAGAAAAAGTTGGGTCATTGATAAAGGTGGCGTCAGCATTAGCAATGGCCTGACTTAAACCATCGTA
>NZ_JAAHHW010000452.1 GCF_010692325.1 Moorena sp. SIO3I8
CTAAGTACAGGACAAAAAATGGAGAGAGTTAAGAAAAGCTGGGAACTGGTGGTCAAGATTGGTGAAAATTGAGCGCAGATAATCAAATCCCAAACGAAATAGGCTCTTGGCTCGTCGTTGATGGGATTTAATCGGAATGGGCTTGAGTGTATGTTGCCACAAACCCGTCTTCATCGCCCACACAAAGGCGATCGCTAACAAAGCCAAAAGTTTGCTCAGTCTCGGGGCATCATTGAAATGAGTCGATTCAAGGCAAAAACCCCGAGTCTTCAGTGCCGCAAACAGGGTCTCGATGCCCCAACGGCGGGTATAATCCGATAAAGCTTGTTCGGGGCAATGATTGGTGACCAGAATCAGAAAATTATCATCTCCTTTTTGAGTCGGTTGTAGGCGAGCGCCAATCACATAGACTGGGCGACCCCAAACCCAATGATGACCTGAAAGGACGCGAGTTTCCCCGACGGACAAGTTGGCAAAATAGCGAGACCCTGGTACGGCTTGTTGCCGAGTCCGGGATCGAATCAAGTCACTTTGACGTATGCGTATCCGAAAGGGAATTGGCTTGTCCATCAACAGATAGGACAGCCACTCTTGGCCGATAAATTCCCGGTCAGCAGTTAGGTACGCGATCACCACATCAGGAAACAAAGCTTCAAAGCGATCAAGTAAATCCATACGTTCATCACTGTTACTATTGCCCTGCTTCTCAAGCAGAGTCCACAGCAAGGGGAAAGCAATCCCCTCATGGACCACACCCAACATTAAGATGTTGAAGTGGGTTTTTCCGAAAGACCAGTTAGTGCGGTCAAGGCTCAGTACCCAAGGTTGAGGGATTCCAGCCAATTTGACGAGCATCTGGGCAATTTGAGCCATGTCTAGGTCAAAAGACCGGAAGAATCGCTGCATTCGCTTGTAGTGAGATGCATCAGCGGCTTTTCCTCCGCACACGGTCGCCAACTCCGCGCTTATTGACTGTTTTGGCTCGAAATAGGGCTATGAGGAACATGGCGACGAAGGAGAGTCGCGCCCCATGCCAGCCCAGGTGGGGTCGCAATTTGGCTCGAAGTTGGTTAATCTGTTCCATGAGGGTTTGTGGTCTTTGTGGTAATTTCCATCAAACCCTCTCCCTGGCACTTTTTGCAACTTTTGTCCTGTACTGAG
>NZ_JAAHHW010000453.1 GCF_010692325.1 Moorena sp. SIO3I8
GATCGCGTAGCGTGACTGTATGTCAATCGCATTCGTTTTATGACTCTAATGTATGCGTAAGGGTTTATTGATGACCTTTGTTGATGATCAGGTTATAGTTACCTAAGATTATGACAGTTGATCGCAGTATTCAATACTGGTTTGAGCTCAGGACCAGTGGGATAAGGCACCAACTCCACAATTCCATCCTGATTGATGATCCATCCTTGAGCTTCAATAATTGGTGGCTTTTTCCCTGTCACTTGGGGTTGTTGATCGGGTTTTTTGCCCCGATTGCGAGCAGCCCGATACAATTGACGCCTGGTGGCCGAGAAATCTCGCCAATCGATCCAAATGGTTTCACCTTTGAGGGGGTCAGTGGGGTCAGTGGGTAAGCCCCCTCGTCCAGTCAGAGCAAATGAATTCTGCTGATCATCGGTGCTACAACCTGTGGCAATGAGTAGACCGGTATCGACTATAGTTGCTGGTAATGGGACTAATCCTAGGTTTTGAGTTGGGTCTGGGTTGCTAATGTTGACTACACCATCGACACCAAATTCAGAACTGGCAGTAATCTGGCTATCTGGAGACAGAAATAGACCTTGAGTAGTAATAAGAATATTACCTCCAGGACCAAATATGGCGTTGGCGGTGATGTTACTGTTTTCTACAATCACTACAAAATCACTATTAATCTTAAGATCACCCCCACCACCAGTACTGTCATTAACGCTGGTACTAATCCCGCTCTGGTTTGAAAGGAACAGTAAGTCACTAGTAATGTCAATATCACCACCGCCGCTAAGCTCAGAGGTGGCAGTGATTGTGCTTCGATCAGTTTTAATTTGATTAGCGGAAATAGTAATATTGCCTCCTCCAGCTGAGAAATTGGATGCGGTAATACCACCACCATTGGGAGTGTCCGCTCCGCTGTTGGAAAGCTCGATGGAGTTTGCCACAATCTCAATATCCCCAGCTTCCCCAAGTCCTGGATCTAGGCGGTCATTGCTTTGGAAGTTACTGACACTGATCGTTGCTCCATCTCGGATTATTAACTGATCAGTGAAGACCTCTAATTTACCGCCATTACCAGTACCTGCGATCGCATTCGCCAATAATCCGCTGGCACCTAGGTCTGATCTCCCAATCAGTTCTATTTCCTGTGCCTGAACTCTCAAG
>NZ_JAAHHW010000454.1 GCF_010692325.1 Moorena sp. SIO3I8
TCCCCCCTAGCCCCCCAACTTTGGGGGTAAAAAGAGTCAATTTGTTTCTAAAAGTCCCCCAAAATTGGGGGATTTAGGGGGCTTGGATGTAGCAAATGAGACTTCTCAGACAACCTCTGAGATCTTGAACCAAGTTTAAAATGGGTGCGGCTCTTTTAGGAAGACTAAGGATAAAGTCTTAGACAGTTATCGGAAGAGTAGTGGGAGCAGTAGTAGAGCAACGAGCATAAAGGAGTCGTTTCATCAAAGGAACACCATCAAGATACAAAACATGGTGATTGCGTTGATACTCTTGTTTTAAGTGAAACTGCCAATATTGATGCCAATCACCGCTAAGGTAAAGTGAGCGAAGACGTAAAACAGCTTCAGCTCCTTGAAGGCTCCATCTAGCTCCAGTAATATCCATCCGGTCTTTGATCAGATGACGACAAGCACCTTCAATTACCCCAGTGGCAATGGGAAGACCGGCTCTGAGGTAATCATCGTATTTGAGGTAAGCCGCGTTGTTGAGTAAATATCTGGCACAATTATCCACCGGTTTACGTTGTGATGGGGAGAGTTTGCGTAATGTGGCACTGCGACGCATCCCAGCAGCAACTGTACTTGAGTGTCCTTGAAGAATGAGTAGTATCCTTTTACTTACCCAATCCTCCGCTTGTTTGCTGGTATCGGAATAAAAGGCAAATGCCGCCTTCCATAAATATTCAATTACATGGATAATATCGAGAACAATTGTTAAGTTAATCTGGTGTTTGCGAGCAAACTTATTCAACAGCGATAATTGAGTTTTATTACCGTCGACCAAAGCACAAAAGTGTTTTTGTTGAGTGCTTCGGCGGTGCAATACCTCGTCAAATGCTTCGCTAATAACTACTTCTGGCTGTTTAATTAAGCTTGCCCAAACACGCTTGGATTGAGGCAAGGGTCTTTTGAGTTCTTTTTTATCTACCTCCTCCCCTTCCGGATTGACAATTTGTTCAGGTGTGCGCACGAATGGGTCAATCGTATAAACCGAAGCTACTGTAGCCATTCGCTTCGAGTTTCGTTTTTCACCCTTCGTTAATCGTTTATTTAACTTCTTGCTCGAAGCCAGCGCCCTTTTTCTGGTATGAGCACGTAAATCTTCTGTACGCATCACTACACCTTTACCGGAAG
>NZ_JAAHHW010000455.1 GCF_010692325.1 Moorena sp. SIO3I8
ACCCACCGCAAAATCACTATACCGACGCATAAACGGAGTGTGAAAGGCTAATACAATATCATACTTAGGAATCCCCACATCAGTCAGCTCATTCGCCACACCATATTCCGTCCCATCATATTGAATCCAAATTTTGTCGTTGATAATATCAATGTGAATCAAGCAACCATAGACGCGGCGATGCTCTTCCCAACCCACACTAATAATTTGATAGTGGTCATTTTCTAGATCAAAGGAAGTATAACGGTCTATATCCCCAAACGAAGGTTTAATTTTGCTGTAATCAGTCAATATTTTTTTAATCGCTTCACGATAGTCGTTTAATTTATCCATTGCACAATTACCTCCTGGTTAGGATCGAATACTAACAGCTTAACTTGAAACTCTTGTCAGCTATCAGCTGTCAGCTGTCAGCCGTCAGCTAAAATAAAACTACCTTAGCATGCGCCTATGCGCAATGGGAAAACGCTAGAATTAAATAGTTCGAGATTTTATAGAATTGAAATTCATTGAAAAATCTCATTAGCTTTGTGGCAAAGGCTTCGATGCTGTGACTTAACTTCTTTTATTCAAAAGCTGACTGCTGACTGCTGACTGCTGACCGCTTACCTTTTGGGCACCTAAGTCGATATGCAATTGGCGATCGCTTGACACTCCCCGCCCGCTTATGGACGGGGATTCTTTGCTCAACGATCCGTCTTGCTCATTCAGGCCGGAGACAGAAAGAGTAGAGGACAGATCTCCCAAAGCGTTTGGATCTAAAATCCAAGTTCCGACATGCCCTGCCGTACTTAAGGCTCTTTTCAAGATGTTGACTGCGGCATTGTGATCTCTATCTAACTGACACCCACACTTGCAGGTATGGGTTCGAGTTGACAGTGACTTTTTAACGACTTCCCCACAATTGGAGCAGTTTTGGCTGGTTAAGGCAGGATTAACTGCAATAGTTACCTTGCCGAATTTAGTACCAAAGTACTCCATCCACTTTCTAAATTGATACCAACCTGCATCATTAATAGACTTAGCAAGACAGTGGTTTTTTACCAAATTGCGAACTCTCAAATCTTCATAGGCGACCAGATCGTTAGACCGGATTACGCAACGTGCGAGTCTCTTCGCATGTTCCTCACGTTGCCTACTTATTTTGAGGG
>NZ_JAAHHW010000456.1 GCF_010692325.1 Moorena sp. SIO3I8
GAACAACGCTTAAAATCCCTAAAATCAGAATATGAAGCTGGTCAAAAAATGCTAGCCGAACTAGAAGCCAAACAAGCCAACCTGCGAGAAACCTTACTCCGGATCAGTGGCGCAATTCAGGTAATCGAAGAAACCTTAGGCCAATCAACTGATACAGGGGAAAACAATACTCAGCCATCGGAGGTAGTTGGTGCTCAAGTAGAGTAGGGAATCGGGAATCGGGAATCGGGAGTCGGGATTTTTATCCTGAGTCTGTCAGCGATCGCTCTTGGTTGTATCTGGGTGCGATCGCTCCTGTTGTGATTACACTCACACTAGAGGAAATTGCTCGCAATTTCCTTCCGTTGGAAACAGGCAATGTCCACCCGACAAGATCAGACACACAGAAATCAGCTTACATCAAAACACTTAGAAATAGCTAAAGGGTGAACACCATGAATATCAAGCACTTTTCCCTATTTGCAGGTCTTGCAGCCATTACCCTCACTAGTTTTCCCATGGCAGCTAATGCCCAAAAAATGCATCGATCTTTCTCCAAGCTTAACCTCACTGACCAGCAGGAACAGCAGATTGAAAACATCCGTAACAATACATACTCTGAAATCGAGGATATTCTCACTCCCCAGCAACAAGAGCAATTTGAAACTATAAAAACACTACGCGGTCAACTACGAGACGCAAAAGAGGCTACAAATCTTTCTCAAGAGCAGCGAGAGGAAATCCGCGAAATTAAAAAGTCAGTACGAGAAGAAATGGAAAGTATGAATCTCTCTCAAGAGCAGCGAGGCGAAATCCGGGAGATTAAAAAGTCAGCACGGGAAGAGATGATGGGTATTCTCACCGACGAACAGCGCCAACAAATTCGTCAAGAAATGGGCTCACGTCGAGGTAAGCGTGGATTTAGAAGGGGATCATTCTAAGACCAAATATCTTATGTAGGGTGGGCAGTGCTGAATAGAGATCACCTTAAAAAGTCCGTTGCTAGACACTGCCCACCTGACGATTAATCTAGCTGATGTAGGGTGGGCAGTGCTGAATAGAGATCACCTTAAAAAGCCCCTTGCTAGACACTGCCCACCTGACGATTAATCTAGCTGATGTAGGGTGGGCAGTGCTAAATAGATATCACCTTAAAAAGCCCCTTGCTAG
>NZ_JAAHHW010000457.1 GCF_010692325.1 Moorena sp. SIO3I8
CCAATGACAGTTTGATCATCACTAAATTTTTCCTGCACTAGGATTTGGGAATCTATATTAATGCTTTGGAAACCCTGATGTAATCGATAGGCAGCACGAGCAGCTCCACCAGATATATCGAAACTACTAACAATTAGAGTCTTCATGGTTTAATACCTTCCATGAACAGTGAATCAGGTTTACGCACTTTGCCCTCAAGCATATCTAGACCGTAGCTATTAAAATCTTGAATACGGCTTGAATCAGCACCACAAACGCGCACCTCTACAAATCCTGAGCGCTCCAGCAGTCGTCGTAAAGAAAACCGGTCATACATCCAATAATGAATTTCACCTGAATTCCGAAACAACCCGACTTCAAATGCTTGTCGTGCTTCATTCCCTGCGATCAGAGTCACTAGATATTTGGCAATACTAGTTCTGAGATTAAACTTCCTCAAGGTTTTGTAAAACCAATACCTATCCTTAGATGCTAGTCGCTCTATCCAGGATTTTTTTTCAGAGTTTTTCTCCAAAAATAGATCAGCATTGCTACCGATACGAGATCTGATAAACTCTTTATTCGTAAGATTAGGGTCAGCTAAATAACTAGCCATTTCACCACCTTTAACGTGGCGCACTGTCTGGTCATAAAGTTCTAACATTATCCAGTCATAGTTAGCCTCTGCTTCCGTAACACCAGACTCAACCTGTTCTAAAGTAGAGATATAATGTTTAGCTATTGATTCTAGATCAGGAACAACTGCCCTAATTATTCCCTGTGGCTTAAGAATGCGCCAACACTCAGCAATAAGTTGATCAGCATCATGCTGCTTGAGGTGTTCTATTACATGAGAACTATAACAAGCATCAAAATAAGCATCAGGATAGGGCAACTTTTTCCTGATATCATGATTATGAATATCGGATGATTGTGGTGCTAAATCAACGTTAGTCCACGCCGGATGATTAGAATATGTAGAGCCGCAACCTATATTTATTAGTTTTAACATCAACCTACCATAAAACTAACATCACTAACGATATGGCAAAGGGAGTAGGGAGTAGGGAGTAGGGAGTAGGGAGTAGGGAGTAGGGAGTAGGGAGTAGGGAGTAGGGATGTCGAAGACCGCGCTGGATCGCTTCTGCCTTCTGCCTTCTGCCTTCTG
>NZ_JAAHHW010000458.1 GCF_010692325.1 Moorena sp. SIO3I8
CTAAGAAAGGAGAATTAACTGATTCACAGAAAGCCGATAATAAACTTTTATCAAAATCGCGAATTTTCGTAGAGCATTTGATCAGAATAGTAAAAATATTTAAAATTGTTCAAGAAAGATTTCGCTTAAATAAAAAGCGTTATGAATCGGTAATATTAACTGTTTGTGGCTTAGTAAGATTAAGAATTGGTTCTCTACTTTTAGAAGTAAGAAAATCCCCTGAATGTGGTCAAAAAATTGACATTGTAATGACTCATAATTTTACTCCAAATTTGGATAATGAGACTCCAAAACCTGATGAAATGGATCCTATGGCTAAATTTTGAATCAGTTATTGACCCCCTTAGTTTGATTGCTGTGACTTGATTACAGATTATTGGAGATGTCTACAGGTTTACCGCAATTACTGACTTATGCTTTCAACAGCCTAGAGCATCAAGAATTTGTTTGGGGATTAGCCACTAATGGTCTGGTTTATCAGTTTGTTTATATCCATCAGGGTAATCCCCAAACTTATCAATATATGCCGATTTTAAACTTGTTTGAAAGCGATCGCGCCATGGTTATACTCCAAGTTTTGAAAGGGATTTGCAAACTTTAGAAATAGTACACTCTACGGTATTGATACACTGATTTAATTCAAAGAACTAGGTTCTACAATCAGGGTAATGTTATCAATCCCAGTTACTTCAACAATATCCCCAGGGTTGAGAGTGATGGCTTGTGGACATTTAGCATTCCAGTAGCTGGCTCGGAAGTGTACACGTCCGCTTTGATTGGGTTGTATGGCAACTTTAACAGTAGCTTCTCCTTGCCAACGGTTAAGGGTTTGGCTAGGGGAGGTTTGGGCTTGATGACACCGAAATAGTTTAAACATTGTTAGTTATCTATCAATACAGCAATTCTACTGAGATCTGCTTAATCTTGAGATAGTGATGTATAGCGTTTCCTAGTAAGCGTGAGGTACATCTAAATTTTCTTCCTTAACCAATAACGAAAGTACCTCACCCGATTGAGAACTGCTATATTAACTTATCAGTGACTTTGGAGAGAATTATGAGTAATTTGAAAATAAAGTCAATCAAAAGGTAAAAAGGAGTGTGGTGAAGCGTACAAAATTCTGTGCTTGAGTGGAAGTAGGA
>NZ_JAAHHW010000459.1 GCF_010692325.1 Moorena sp. SIO3I8
AGCGATTACTACGAAACAGTATGTATTTATAACAAGCCTACACAGAAATTGGAATTATCTGATTAGTTATTTATACTGATTAACTTAATGTCAAGGAACACAAACCAGCTTGTGGTTATTAAAACGATTGACGTAGATAAGCCCACTAAAGTCAACTAATCTCTACAACTTAATCAGGCTCTTAATCACAAGTTTATGCGCCCTATTTAGTTAATTTGTGATCAAATATTTACTGGGCATTGCTTTCAAAGTAAAAAATCTGTTGATCAAGTCAAATCTTTGCCCAGTAAGGCGATAAGAGATTGGGGGGGTATTAAGCATACTATCTACATAAGGGCTCTTAATCAGTGATATCCAATAAGTTAACTGCCAGAGATTTTGTCAAGATTCATGGCAGTTTTACTGTGCTTTTTATTTCGTTGTTAATGAGTAATTATAACATTTTTGGAATGCTCATATACCTCAAAAAAAAAGTATACATAAATATACATAAATCATACTAAATCAAACCTGAACGCAAACCTAAACGTAAACCTATGGTCTAAAGAATAGATTTATACACAGCAGGATCGGTAATCTTACCATCTGCTATCATTTCAGAACTTCACCTAGCACAAGTTGCTTAGGAGTTGTTACAGTGAATTAAACCCTTTGCTTAGTTGCATCTACCTTTATATAGATTTATGAGTACTGAACAATTAAATCAAGTTATAGAAGCAATAATTTCTGGCAAGTATTCCTGGGCTTGTGTATTGATATTACGGTTTTCTGGCTACAATCCTTTGCAATATATGCCCTATCGCACTTACAATCGGTTAATCAAACAAAACTATAACTTAGGTAATCGGAATAAAACCTCATCCTCTCAACCATCAAAAATACTCAATAGGTGTTAATCATCAAGACAAGCACAATAATAAATTACTCAAAAATCCTAGGCCCTAGGCTGTGGACTTTAGATCTTAGGTATTAACCCAGGCATTAAGTACTAAAACCATTACTCATTAACCAAACACCAAACACCAAACACCAAACACCAAACACCAAACACCAAACACCAAACACCAAACCCCTAACTCCTAAAACAAAAATCCTAATACCTATCTTTCAGGAGATTAATAGAACACACACATAAACTCCA
>NZ_JAAHHW010000046.1 GCF_010692325.1 Moorena sp. SIO3I8
GGGGAGATGGGGAGATGAGGAGATGGGGAGATGGGGAGATGGGGAGATCGGGAGATGGGGAGATCGGGAGATGGGGAGATGGGGAGATGGGGAGATCGGGAGATGGGGAGATGGGGAGATGGGGAGATCGGGAGATGGGGAGATGGGGAGATGGGGAGATGGGGAGATAAAGAGATGAGTAGCCGTAGTTTCCAGAATTGGAATCAGTAACACTAGTCTGACTTGGGACTTTTTTTTTGGGCCACTTTTAATGAGTGGTATGGGATACTTGTGTCTTTACAACCTGTTCACAATCTCTTCATCACATCTTTAAGGTTTAATTTATCGATAAATATTTTTATCAAGTTGATCAAGGTCTACTATAATAATCGAAGCTAAAAAAGAATCTTTCTCAAGTTTAACCCCATGACAATTAATCGACGAAAAATACTACAAATTACTGCTGTGGGTGGTTTAGGCACCCTAGCGGCTTCTAGTCTAATTCGCCCTGGTTCAAGCAAGGAGTTAATTGCAGCTGCTAGAGACCCCTATGCTGCAGAGGTTGATCAGGGCTTAAGGTATTTCCGACAACAAGCCCAAGTACAGCTACCCCTTGTCGAAGACTTAGTGAAAGCAATTCGCAGTGGCAATTTGGAAAATGCCAAAGACGCCTATGTCAAAGCCCGTCCTCCTTACGAGCAAATTGAAACCTACGCAGCCAGCTTTGAAGAAACTGACCGGGATATTGATGCTCGCCCCTCTGCTTTTGATGGTGGGGAGGATAACCCAGAATTTAAGGGATTTCACCGGATCGAAGTTCTCTTGTACCGGGAAGGGAACGTGAAAGCAGCGCTTCCTTTTGCTAAAGAGTTAGTCGAGAGCGTCAAAACCCTAATCAAAGATTTAGATCAGCGGCAGAACTTCAATTCCACCTTGAACTTTGAGGGGATGATTGCTTTGGCGACAGAAGTAGTAGCCAAGAAGATTTGTGGCGAAGAAGAAACTTGGTCGGATCAGAGCCTGTTAATCTTCTCAGATAACTGGATCGGAATTTTCAGCCAGTATGCTCCCTATTCAGCAAAAGTGGCAGACAAAGACCCCAGTGTCAATGAAGAGGTTAAGGCAGCTTATAAAGCAGCAAAAGGCAAGCTTAAACCTTACTTCACCCAGGGCGAAGTCGCAGCTCAACCCTATAGTTCTCTCGACATTAGTCAGCGAAAAGATATTGTGGACGTCGGCTATCGGTTCCGGAGAGCTTTGGTCAAAGCAGCAAAGGTTTTAGAAATACCCGTTGGTTTCGAAGTTTAGGGAACGGTGGCACGGTGGCACAGTGTTAGCTGTTGGGTTTTGAGTTCATGGTTTTTGCCCTTAATCCTACTTATGCCTAATACCACCTAAGACGATCATGCCTATTCCGGTCAACGACCAGCAAAAAGCGCGGCAGAGAGTAATAAATGTAATCTCTGCCGCGATTCTGGCTCGTTATCAGACATAAGAGAAGATGTCTTAGGATAGACAGTATCAATATTGCTAAACTTTGTCAAGTGTTACCAAAGGGTCTATTATAGAATTTGTGATTACATTAAACCGATAAGGGTGGTTAGAGCCATAGGGCATTAGATCAAAGACAACTGACGCTTCCGTACGTGACTAAACCATAAATATAGCGGTAATCTGGATATAAACTTACTACAGGTAGTGCATATGGTGGCCGATACCTAAGTCTTATTAAATCATATTTAAATTGTACGATTTCATATATATCTCAGATATATAAGTCAAGTTTGAGCTGAATGACACCAGTAGATGTTCTCATTTTGACAGCATTTTCCGCAACTATTAGAAAAACTAATGATAAAACTTATTTATCAAATAAAAACTGATGAGAGGTGTTGACAACAATTTTGGGTAACTTGGGATTAGCATAAATAGCTGTAACTTTTGATATACAAGACTTTCATAGAATTAATGAATCTAAAAAATGATAATTAGTTGCAATAAATGTTAAAAAATATTGCAACTAAGTTTAAATTGGCTCCCTAATGCTGCACAATCGATTCATGTGATTTCACCTCAACCCTAAACAGGAGGTGGTGAAACAATGAAGCAATTAAGGATCGAGTAAGGATCGAGTATGCAAACATACGGTAATCCCGAGGTTAAATATGACTGGTGGGCTGGTAACGCCCGCCTAGCCAACTTGTCTGGCAAATTCGTAGCTGCTCATGTCGGCCAAGCAGCCCTGATCGTTTTTTGGGCTGGAGCATTTACTCTGTTTGAAATTTCTTGGTATGATCCCACCCTGCCCATGGGTGAGCAGGGGCTGATTCTGCTGCCCCACTTAGCTACTTTGGGCTGGGGTGTAGGCTCAGGCGGTCAGATAGTGGATACTTACCCCTATTTTGTTGTTGGCGCTCTACACCTGATCTCCTCGGCTGTTCTGGGAGCGGGTGCTCTGTTCCATTCCGCTAAAGGTCCAGCACAATTGAAAGATGCTGGCGGTCGTGCCGCTAAATTCCACTTTGAATGGAATGACCCTAAGAAGTTAGGCTTTATTCTTGGGCATCATCTCATTTTTCTAGGAGTAGGCGCTCTGTTATTGGCCGCGAAAGCCATGTACTTTGGCGGACTATACGATGCCACCATTCATGATGTCAGGCTCGTTACCAGCCCAAATCTTAATCCATTGGCAATCTATGGCTATCAAACCCATTTTGCCTCGGTGGATAACTTAGAAGACTTGGTAGGCGGTCACATCTATGTTGGCTTGCTACTCGTTGGTGGTGGTATTTGGCACATCCTCATCCCACCACTGAAGTGGGCAAAGAATCTCGTAAGCTTCGAGGGAGAAGCGGTTCTTTCCTACTCTCTCGGCGGTATTGCTCTAGCAGGATTTGTAGCAGCTTACTTCTGCGCAGTTAATACCCTAGCCTATCCCGTCGAATTCTATGGTCCTGCCTTAGAGGTCAAGCTTGGTGTTTCGCCATATTTTGCAGACACTATTGAGTTGCCTTTGGGTGCCCACACTCCTCGCTGCTGGTTGGCCAATGCCCACTTCTTCCTAGCTTTCTTCTTTCTTCAAGGTCACCTATGGCATGCATTGCGTTCCATCGGCGTTGACTTTAAGAAATTTGAGGAAGGCTTGAATTAATCAGCTAGTAAAAAGCAGCCCTCTCTAGATAGTAGGTGTTAGGTGCTGTCCAATCAATCTAACACCTACTAAACCAAAAATTTCCTGGGCTGCTGAGTAGCACTCTACCAAATTTATGTTTTAGATAGAGATATACTCGGTTTTCATGACAACAAATAGTATTCCATCACGAACTAATCCGGATTGGTTGCTTGGTAATGCCCGTCTTAGGGACTTATCCGGTCAATTATTAGGAGCTCATATTGCTCACGCTGGTTTGATTATGTTCTGGGCAGGCGCAACTACCATAGCGGAAATTTCCCAGCTTGTGCCTGGTCAGCCGATGTCCGAGCAAGGATTAACGTTGTTACCCCACTTAGCCACTTTAGGCTGGGGTGTCGCACCCGGTGGTGTGGTCACAGATACCTATCCCTATTTTGTGATTGGCATTTTGCATCTAGCTGCATCCGCTGTTTTGGGTGCAGGTGGTCTATTTCATGTTTTTAGTGGTGTTGCAAATTTGAAAGATGGCACTGGACGCGCCCCTAAATTCCACTATGAATGGACTGACCCCAAGAAGCTCAGCTTTATTTTAGGACATCATCTGATTTTCCTAGGTGTGGGTGCGTTGTTGCTGGTAGCCAAGGCAATGGTTTTTGGTGGCATTTATGACGCTGCTGTCGGCAATGTACGTATCATTACCAGCCCAACGCTTAACCCAGTGACTATCTTTGGTTATCTCTTTGGCATTGTCGATGGGGTTTGGAATCCTCTTGGAATGGCAGCTGTCAATAATTTAGAAGATGTCATTGGTGGTCATATTTGGATTGGGATGATGTGTATTGGTGGCGGGATTTGGCATATTGTCTCCACTCCATTTAACTGGGCTAGGAGTGCCCTCCAGATTGAAGGAGAAGCAATCCTCTCCTACAGTTTAGGGTCTCTAGCGTTTATGGCTTTTGTGTCTGCTGCTTTTGTTGCTAACAACACTACGGTCTTTCCCACTGAATTTTACGGTTCTAACCGTCTGGTAGCAGCAAATGTTCAGTTTTTCTTGGGACTCTTGTTCTTAGGGGGGCACTTGTGGCATGCTGTCCAAGCCCGTTCTGGCAGTGTATTAATGAGTACTCAGATTAAGTACTTAGATAAACTGTCAAAATCCCAAGACAATCCAACGACAGAGCCTTCGTCATAATTTCTTTGAAAAACTAGTTGCTAATTTTTAGCATTAAGTGGTATACTAAAAATGTAAGTTGCCATCTAGACGAGACACAGAGCCAGGGTTTCTTCTCTAGACAGGAAGCTAGTCCTCCTTATGGTAAACCAACAGCCAATCAGATCACTAGGGTGGTGATCTGATTTTTATTTTTTAGCTATTTATCAATAAAGTTTATTATTAAAAGCCCAATTCTTATGGAACCAGAAACCTGCTGGAAAACTGAAGCTGTTGTCAGCCGTGAGCTTTTAGCTCACGCTACCCGAACAGCGGTCAGCGGTCAGCCATTCTCTACTTGAAATGCAGACGTAAAAAAGATTAAACCAATGCTTAGTTGTTGTCTTAATGCAGCGCGGTCTTGGGGGTTTCCCCCAAGACCGCTTAGGTGCGCTTATTTAAAAACTGTTCGCGTAGCGTGGCACAGGCTTCTAGCCTGTGATATGGCCCATTAGCTGATAACTGATAACTTACGGTTACCTAACTTGCGTTCGCATAGCGTGACCGTAGGTCAATCCCCTTTGGCGCGCCAGAGCCAAACATATTATCAAAAAGGGAGTTTGTTCGCGTAGCGTGGCCAAAGGCCAGGGAAAAAGAATACCCCATCCTTCTTAAGGTTTAAAGTTACCGTAAGAATAGGGTCGCCTTAATAATAAAGTTTTAACCCTTTTGCTCATAGCCGACCAACCATAAAGGCGACCCTATTCTAAGGTTTCGTCTCCGGGGATGAATTTTTCCCTCAATCAGGCAAAGTCCCAGTCCTCCCTAGGAACTCTAAGTATTCAGAAAGGCTTAAGCCCGAACGAGCAGCCAGCCTTTTTAATCCTTGCCAACCAGTTTCAGTGGCCTTGATGCTGTAACTTTTTTTAGCTTCCTCGTGTAATCTGGGTCTTCCTACTTTTCTTTTAATTTGTTCACTCATTTACTTGACATTATTATTTTGGGGGTCTATAATTAGATTAGCACTGAAAGAGGTCGAACAGATGCAACTAGGATACTCTTACAAACTCAAGCCCACTCAACGACAAAAAGCCGTAATGAATCGGTGGTTAGACATGTTGAGGTCGCAGTATAATTACCTGCTTAGAGACAGAAATGATTCTTACAATCAAGCAAAAGCTCCTAGATTAGGCAATTATTGTGATCTGAAAAGCGGTGGAGAAGCGTGTCCATTAACTTGTTCAGTCAGCAAAAATTATTCAGTAGGTTACCCTTGGAAGAAAAGTCGAAATAATCCAAGACGAAGTGCCTATGAAGCCCAAAGTTCTAGTCTTCCCATACTCAAGAAAGAAAGACCCTGGTATAAATCAATTCATTCAACTGTATTGCAACAAACTCTAAGACAATTGGATGTTGCATTTGCTAAATTCTTTAAAGGATAAACTGGATACCCTAGACCAAAAAGAAGGTCACGATTTAGGAGCTTCAAATATGCTCCTGGTCAAGTAAAGCTTGATGGGGACAATATATATCTCCCAGGAATTGGATGGATGGGTTTTTACAATTCTCGCCCTATCCCTGAGGGTTTTATTTTAAAATCAGTCACTGTTCGGAGGAAGGCTCGCGGTTGGTTTGTAAGTCTTCAAATCGAAGACAAGTCAGTTCCAACTACTCCGATAAGGAGTAATAGCGAAATCAATCCTCTAAGAGTCAAAGGCTGCGATCTAGGAATTAACAAGTTAGTCAGTATCTCTAATGGTAAAACAATAGCTAATCCAGCTAAACAAAAGTCTTTTAAACGCAGATAAAGACGCTTAAAACTGAGACAAAAGGCTGCTAGCCGAAAGAAAAAAGGTTCTAAAAATAGAGGAAAGTCTTACTCTAGGGTGGCCTCACTTCATGAGCGTATTGCAAACAATCGTAGTGCCTATCATTGGGATGTAGCTAATCAGTTAGTCAAAGATACAGATGCCTTGGTACTTGAAGATCTTAATATAAAGGCAATGAAATCTCGCTGTAAACCTAGACCTAATGAGAATGGTGGATATGTCCGCAATGGACAGTCGGCAAAAAGAGGTTTAAACAGATCAATATCTAATGCAGCTTGGGGTGAACTGGTTAAAAAGGTAGAGGTCGTGGCTGCGAAGTCAGGCATACCAGTAGTCAAAATAAATCCCAAGCACACGTCTCAAAAATGCCCGAAATGCCATCACGTCAGTAAAAGTAACAGAAAGAAAGAAAAGTTTGTCTGTACCAATTGTGGTCACTATGATGACTAGAAATGTTAATGGGGCAATAAACATCAAAATGCGGGGTCTAAAAAAACTGGGAATTGACCCCACTCAGCTACCTCCGGTGCGGGGGGAAGTCACGCCCACGGAGTTAACAGCAACATAGTTGTTGTGCCTGGGAATCCCCATCCCTGCGACGGGTGGGGAGGTTCAACGTCACACAACTTTAGAAGTAGCTTGATGACTACACTTACACCGTCGTGAGTTAACCCTAGCAGGATTGAGAGTTGCCTCATAGTCATAACAATTGATTGCCTCTTCTGTTAGCGCCTTTGACGGATGTACTGTACACTTGAGGCGATAATCTCCAGTAAAAAAGGCGCAGCGACTACAGGGAATTTGATGTAATTGTCTCAGATGAGCGACACCGTCTCGAAAGGTCGCCCGCATCCGCCATAACGCTATTCCGATTAATGTCCAAGCAGCTATGCAGCACAGAAACGTTAGCAAATGTTGAATAACCTGAGAAAGAAGTATCTCGAACATGCTTAACTACTAACTAATAAGATTTCAATTTATGGATGCTACAGATAGTTTCAGCTATCAGCCATCAGCCTATGCGCTACGCGCACGCTGCGCGAACAGCTATCAGCTATCAGCTAATGGCTGATGGCTAAATGCTTACCTAAGTACTAATTGCTAATGGCTCAGGGACTGGTGATGATAGGGATTCCCAAAACCGGATGATTTGCCTTCCTACTCGATTGGGATGGAAATAGTGGCAAAAGTGACCCCCTTCGGGATATTCCCATAAGCGATCGCATTCTTTTAACCAAGATTTCCATCCTTGCAAAGCATTAGAATCAACAATAATGTCATCCTTGCAACCACATACCATTAATGGCACTTGCACTGCTGTTGGTGGTACACTAACCCGTTGATATAGGGAATGAGGAGAGGGAGAATAAGCTAAATCCTGCTCTAGGATGGTTACTAAACCTTTCGTGATACGGTGATTGTGATGACCAAAGAGGCTCTTAACCATTTGGCTAAGCAACACTTGGCGAGTGCAGGGTAAAAGTTGGAGCTGCACATAGTAGTGGGCTTGCCAGTCAACTGCGGGATTAACACCTACTGATAATAGAGTTAAAGACTTGACTTTTTCAGGATATTTACGGCTATAGAGTAGTCCTACCAAACCAGCAGTGCTGTGGCCTACCAGATGGATAGGATGATCTGAGGTTTTGAGATAGTCATGAAGTAAGGTCAGGGCGATATCAAGAGAAGTTGGTTCATCTTGGTTTTGGCGATACTCCCACTGGCCAACTCGCTTTTGTTTAGACAAATAACGAATTAAAGGCTGATCAAAACGTAGAAAACTTGGACTAACATTCAACCAAAGGATTTCAGGCAAATTAGACATATAGCAAAGGGAGTAGGGAGTAGGGAGTAGGGAGTAGGGAGTAGGGAGTAGGGAGTAGGGAGTAGGGAGTAGGGAGCAAAAATTATCATAATTCCTACACGGATCCCTATAGCAATTTTATAATCACAAATCTTCAATAGGGGTGAAGCATTTTATTATATGTTTGAAAGTCATTAATGTTGACCGTTAACGCTCAAATGTAAGTGGTCAATAGTCAACGGTCAACGTAGCTAGCTTTATAAAAAAGAGACGGTTTTCAGGTGCGACCCGTGGCGAATTTAATTCGCCTACGGAAAGCGCACCTCAGGTTTTTTCCTAATTGGAAAATACCCAATTTAAATGCAAAGCAGCTTACAACGGTTGTAAAAACTAAACTCCAAACTCTTGTTTGAGTTGGGCTACCCAAGTTTTTATCCGTTTTTCAGTCAGTTCAGACTGGTTATCGTCATCGAGGGCAAGACCAATAAACTTACCATTTTTGAGAGCTTTTGATTCATTAAATTCGTAACCCTCATTCGGCCAGTTTCCAACGGTGCTACCCCCCAATTCGGAAATTTTTGCTTCTAGAATACCAATGGCATCCATAAAGTTATCGGGATAGCCCTCCTGGTCTCCAGTTCCAAAGTAGGCAACTTTCTTACCACTAAAGTTGATATTATCTAGCTCTTCAAAGTAGCCATCCCAGTCAGCTTGTAATTCCCCAATATCCCAAGTAGGACAGCCGATGATGATATTGTCGTACTTTTCAAAATCGCTATTTTCAGCCTCTTCTATTTTATGTATAGTGACGACACCATCACCGCCAAGTCCTTCTTGAATTTCTTCAGCTGCCGCCTCTGTTTTACCGGTTTGAGAGCCGACGAAAAGACCAATTTTTGACATTTTTATTTACTCCTGATTGATGTTGATTAGATGGTGTAATAGCAGCATGTTAATTTTATTAATTCCTGATTCAGATCCCCCTAAATCCCCCTTAATAAGGGGGACTTTTTAATCTAATTTCCCCTTATTAAGGAAAACTTTTTAATCTAATTCCCCCCTTTTTTAAGGGGGGCTAGGGGGGATCTATGTACAGAATTACAAAGATGACATGCTCCTTGGTGTAAGGATTGCTCGCTCAGCGCTCAGCTATTTTTAACCAGCCTTTAGTTAAAGGGAAAGTAATTTTTAACTCAATCCCTAAGTTTTACTTGATTCAAAATCTTGCTGAGTGCTGATAGCTGTTCGCGCAGCGTGCGCGTAGCGCATATACTTACTAGATGGTTGAGAAACTAAGTAGTATGCTTGCTGTGCTTAGTGGTTACCGAGGTAGAGTCAGTCAGTATCCTTTCCTCCAGCATTGGCATCTGTTGCCGACAGTGGCAGCAATACCAGTAAATGCTAGTTGCTAGTGGAGACATCCATCGTGGTTATGGCATCCATCTTTATGAACGCCCTCTAGGTCGTTTCTAGTTTATCACTAAATTTTATCAATAAACTGAAACCAAAAGGAGGGCATATTGTCTGTTCCAATAGTTTAGGTCAAAGTTGCACTTAACCTGGCTGTCACTATGGGACGGATGAACGGTTAGTTATATCTAAGCTAGGGAAAAGAGATAATGGGGTTAGGGTTGACATGGCTTCCTAGCCCCAAACAGCTCCTGTTTTAAGAAGCGTATAGAATGCTCCATTAATTACTCTAGCATTTGTTGAGACTTCTTAGCAACTATTTTAACCCATCATTCCCTGAATCATACTTAGGTTATTGACCAGCAGATAGGCAAAAATCGCTCCTCCTGCGCCACCAACTAGAAAAGCTCCAGCAAACTGACTCCATCCGTCAGCAGTTTGGATAGTTTCTGGTACCTCGGGTACCCTGGTAACGAATGTGGGTCGAGGTACAGTTTTTAGCTCTTTTTTAAAGGTGACTGTACCGTAGATTGATAGGCCGATGGTCGCGATTACAATCAGAGCAATGGCTGCTGTTACACCAGCTAAGTTTGCCATCTGTGAATCCCGCAACGGTCCTAATTTGGCAAACGGACCAAAGATAAAATACCCATGAGCCATGCCAATTTCTAGACCCCTGGACAGGGGAGAAAGACCGGGACGGTAAATAGGTAGGTTTTTGAGGAAGTTAAGGCTGAGATCTGAGGAGTTAATTGGGGTTGCCAAGTCACCAACTTGGGGATTACTCCGAGGGATAATCAGCTCACCTTTTTTGAAGTCAAAACCAGCTTCTGCTCCTCGCGCCCGGATAGCATGCCAGATATGACCGAACAGAAACAACACGGCAAAGACAAAGTGGAATGCTGCCAACCAACCGCGAGCAGATACGATGCCATCACTGGATTCTAAAGTGCCTACTGGACCATAGAACACTTCCGGATAAACGGTGTCATTGACCATGACAAAGTAGGCGGCAAAAATTCCCATGTAGGCCAGCGCCCCTAAGCTATAGGAGAGATAAGCTTCTCCGGAATAAACCAAAACCTCACGTGCCCAGTTAAATGGCTTGGTTAAGATGTGCCAGAAACCACCAGCAATGCAGATCGAACCAATCCAGATGTGACCACCAACCACATCTTCTAAATTCTTGACGGCTGCCATGCCTTCTGAACCGGATGCACCAATTAAGTAGCCAAAAATTTTGACAGGGCTAAGGGTGGGATCGGTAATCACTCGTACATTGCCACCGCCACTTGCCCAGGGGTCAAATAGTCCACCCCAAAACAGGGCTTTAGCTACCAAGAGCCAAGCACCAACTCCCAAAAGGATGAGGTGAATGCCGATAATGGTGGTCATCTTGTCGGAGTCTTCCCAGTCATAGCCAAAGAAACCAGCAAAGGTGCCATCATTGGTTAATTTATCTGGGGCAAGCAGGGAATGGTAAAGTCCTCCAGCTCCGAGCACTGCTGAGGAAATCAAATGCAAGACCCCAACTACAAAATAGGGATAGGTGTCGATAATTTGACCACCAGACCCAACACCCAAGCCTAACGAAGCCAGGTGGGGCAACAAGATTAATCCCTGGTCATACATCGGCACGTCAGGGTTGTAGCGAGATAGTTCAAACAGGGTCATTGCTCCCGCCCACAGGACTATCAAACCAGCATGGGCGATATGAGCACCTAGCAACTTACCGGATAATTCAATAAAACGAGCATTACCAGCCCACCAGCCTACTTTTGAGATTTGGCCTTGGTTGGGACTATCAGCAATTACTGCTGTCATTGATGTACCTCTTTGAGAATTATTGGCATTTTGAGTTGGTCAATAAAGTGCCATTATATACACACTTTATTAGAATTAATTGCATTAATCTGAATTTAGGTAGTAGCTTCTGAAGCTACTACCTGACCCCGGCCAAAATCAAACCCAGCTGCTCGCAAAGCATGCCAAATATGACCTTGGAGGAAGAAAAACCCAAGGAAGAAGTGAGCATTAGCTAACCAACTCCGACAAGAAATAGAGCTAGAGTTAGGATCGGCAAAGTAGGGGAAAACATCCAGCTTAATTGATAAGGCAGGTCCATAGAAGACTTCTGGGTAGACTACGGTGTTAACAGCGCAGAAGTACGCGGCGATAAAGCCCATCAGCGCCAAAGCACCCAAGCTGTAGGAAAGATAGGCTTCTCCAGACCAAATAAAAAGACCGCGCGTCCACTCAGATGGCTGAGTCTTGATGTGCCAAAAGCCACCGCCAATACAGAGCAGACCAACCCAAATATGACCACCAACTACATCCTCTAGGTTACTGACTCCAGCAATCCAGTTCTTGCCCACAGTACCAAACAGATAACCGAAAATCACTGCTGGATTCAGGGTAGGGTTGTTAATGACTCGCACATTCTCCACTGCTGGATCGTACAACCCCCCAAACGCGATCGCTTTAGCCACCAGTAGGAAAGCTCCAAATCCCAGTAGAATCAGGTGAATGCCAATGATAGTGGTCATTTTGTCCCCATCTGCCCAGCTATACCCAAAGAAGCCAGACTTTTCTTCTAAAGTTTCCGGACCACGGAGGGCGTGGAAGATACCACCAAAGCCGAGAAATGCTGAAGAGATCAGGTGCAAAACACCAATCACAAAGTAGGGGTAAGTATCCACTATAGCTCCCCCAGCACCAACGCCCCAGCCTTGAGCTGCTAAGTGGGGCAGCAGGATTAAGCCTTGTTCGTACATGGGTTTGGCAGGATTGAAGCAGGATAGTTCAAACAGGGTTATTGCTCCAGCCCAGAAGACGATTAGACCAGCATGGGCAACATGAGCCCCCAATAATTTCCCGGATAACTCCGTGAGGCGAGCGTTACCTGCCCACCAACCATACTCTCCCTCTACTAATCGGGAACTCTCAGCAATGTTTGCCACTATACTACACCTCCTAGGATTTTATTGCAAAATATATTCAATAGTTACTTGGAATAGCTTACACTACTGCTTAAGGAAAATGAAACCTATTTTTATTAAGAATCATGACAATTCGCAGATTTGGTAAGGGATCACAGCAATCGTTAGTCACTCAGAACCCTGTCACCACTAGGTTCAAGCCATCTGTTCATCTCTTTAAGCGCCATGACTTGATTGCTCTAGAACCCGATCAACTATGGGTAGTTCAACAGGGTGTGGTTAAAACCTTGACCTGGAATGACGAAGGAACAGTAATTACATTAGGATATTGGGGAGTTGGGGATGTAGTGGGGAAATCTTTGTCTAACTTGCAAACTTACGAGATCGAGTGTTTGACTAGGGTTAAAGCGCAATGTCTGTCTTTGTCTCAGTCTTACCGCTTATCCGAGGCTATTGTTTGCCATCTGCGACAGACAGAAGAGTTGCTGTGTATCATTAGAACACCAAGAGTCTCTCAGCGTTTGCAACAGTTTTTGAGTTGGTTAGCCCGGAAGTTCGGTCGTCCCGTCTGTAGTGGGCAACTTATTGATATACCAGTGACCCATCAAGAACTAGCTGAGATGATTGGCACCACACGAGTAACCATCACCAGGCTGATCAAGCAGTTTGAGGAAGAAGGGATAATCAGTCGTCCTCGTCGATACTGTATTGTGTTGCGCGATTGTTCTGAAATATAAATGAAAATGCTATCAATGGCGCTAGATTCAGCATACCTGGAAAGAGTACCGCTAGCGCCATGGACGTGATTAAGTTACGGGCTGATGGTGGGGAGGAAATTATGCGTTGCTTAATAATAGAATGATTTTAATAGTTTTGTGGAATGGGCATCTTGGTGGAACGGGCATCTTGGTGGAACGGGCATCTTGCCCGTTATCAATAATTTCGGGCGGGCAGGATGCCCACCCCACTCATATTAATTCGAAGATTCAGCAATGCCCGAAATTATGCGATCGCAATGTAGCCTGATAATTGCTTAATCCGCTCCATCCAAGACAGCACATTGGGGTAAGCATCTAGAGAAATCTTGGCGTCTGGTGAGAGAGATACTCTTAAACCGTCATTAATCGGGATAATCCGGTATAAAACGGTCAAGGTGCAATTTATTGTTGCCTGAGGGAGGAGTGGTAGTCAGCAATTGGAGTTAAGCCTTCCACTCATCTTTCTAGGCGATCCTGGCATCTCGACCAGGAGTTCCTTAAAAGCCTTAGTTTTGCTATGCTTGCAATTAATCCATCCAAGCTCAACTGCATCAAGCAAACTAAGTCCCATCCCTTCCAAGAAACGCGCGGTACGACGCAACAATACTGCCTGCACCTCGGTTTTACTCATATACCGGGTGATTTCCTTATCCGTACCTCGATTAAGTATGTTTTTGGCAGCATTGTAGTCAGCCTGTAACACGACCCCATTAAACCTGGTAAAATTGTCCCCGTTTCTTTCCCCCAACAGGGTTCCAGTAACAGAGTCAACTTGCGACGTGTAGCTAGGCTGAACTTCCGTAACAACCGACCCAGTCCAATCAGCCCATTTCTGTAAGGAGTCCCGCATTTTCCCTTTCATCCAGCTATTAAGCTTACGGGACATGGCTTTGGACTGGCGTTTATTTTTTATTGGTTGTGTTAAATCTTCCGCAAAAACTAAGAGTGATTCACCATTAAAAAGAGACTTGGAGGCCGCTCCTATTATGGCAGTTAGTTCGGCTTGGTTCTGTCTGTATCGCTTGTTTTCTGTTTTTCTAGTTAGGTTGTTTTTAAGGATACGAGCAGATTTTGCTGGAGCAAGTTTTTCTAACTTTCTATGTATCGCCCAAAGCTTTCCTCTATTACGATTCTTGGCACAGATGCGATTGGACTTTTTGGTAGCCGCTTTGCCCAAATTTTTGCCATGCGCTTGGCCATTTGAATCATATAAAGCCTCTGTGTACCCTTTGTCTATCCCGATAGGGTGGCGGTTAGCGGGTACTTCCACTGTTCCATAATCTACTAAGAAGTGAATTTCAAATCTTTGTAGAGTTTGATTGTAGATTAATCTAATCTGCCCACTTATTTTGCGATTAGATCTGACGATTATTCTGTTTCTTTTTCCTCTTCTTAATCCAGCTAGTTCTAGCTGATAAGTGTTACGGGAGAGCCTCCTGCACTTATAGCCTATTTGTTGATAGACTATCTGGTTCTTGACCCAGGAATGACCCCTTTTAAACTCCTTTCTGACCAGCCTATGCAGCAGTGGGTTCTCCAGAAAAGCCAAGGTCTTAAGCTGTTTACAAAGCTCCTTTCTTGTCTTTTGATTGTCTTTCCCAGGAAACCTTTTATAAATTTTTCTGACAACGGCGTCGATACAAGCTGCTTGGCTCGCTGTGATAGCCTTCGCTACATCGTTTACAGTCCAATCCATCAACTTGGCAGGCAATCCCAGAGTATCGGGAGTCCTGAAACTCTTCACTTCCGGGATGGCCTTTTTCCAGTCCAGTCCCCAATGGTTAATGCTGCCTAGTTTATTGTAAGACTCAGACCTGACAATTCCTAACTTTTTCATTACCTGCAACAACTCAAACTCTACCGACTTAGTCATCCCCACTACGGGGACAACCTGAGTCGATATTTTCTTTGTTGCTCCTACTTTTCTTGGCATTGTTAACTGACTGTGTCCTACATCTTAAGTGTACTCTAGCGCTAGCAAAATGTCAATGTCGGTTTTATACAGTTAAATACTGTTTTATACCTATTTATTGGGGTTTAGTTGCGGGACTAACATAGGGGAAGCAAGCAATATCAGCAATTGTGGGGTGACCCAGTTCCAGCCATTCCCGATCACTGAGGTGGTTGTCGAGCAGTGTCAGGATAGTTTCCGACTTTTGTGTTGCTACCTCGATGTTAACGGTTTGTACATTAAACTTGTAATAAAGTCTAGCAAACTCTGGACCCTGACGAATCTCTCCTGCAGTTGTAGATAACCAGCGCACCACTCGACTCATAGCTTCAGGCTCCAAAGGCAGCCAGTCTTCGCTACCATAGCGCCGTGCTAGATATACTAAAATAGCTTGGGCATCCTGAAAGATTAAATCTCCATCGGTGAGAACTGGCACTTGTCCAAAGGAATTCAATTCCAGAAACTCTGGAGATTTGTGTTGACCATTGTCCAGATCAACCCAGACAGTCTCGTGTTCTAACCCAAGTAGTGACAGCATTAGCCGCACTTTGTAGCAATTGCCAGATAGCTGGTAATCATAAAGTTTGATCATGATTTTATTCTCCTGATTTTTGCCTAATTTTTGTCAGTATTCAGCCGTCAGCTTTAATTGTGCCGGATTTATTAGCCTACTTATTAGCCTGCGTAGCTCGGCTTTGCTGGTGTAGCCAAACCCTTGAGGGTTTGGGCATAGTTTTTAAGCACCGGGATGCTCCCCTTATGCACCGCATTTAAAGCCTTAACTCCTTCTTCTTGAGCAACCACACAACTAATTTTAGTGTCCGAACTTGTAATCATCTGAATAGTTATTTGCTGTTGTGCTAATGCCTCAAAAAACTGAGCCACAACCCCTGGTTGTGCCACCATACCACCCCCAACTAGACTAACTTTAGCGATTTCTGTATCCACTAGAATTTCCCCACAACCAATACTTAGTGCTAACGCTTTTAAAGCCATGGATGCTGCTTCAGCATCAGCTTGAGCCACCGTAAACGCAATATCACAGCTGGGGATATCATTAAAGCTATGACAGCGTTGAGACTGAATAATCATATCAACACTAATATTTTCTTGTGCCAGTCGTCCAAAGACTTTTGCTGCCATTCCCGCTTGATCTCTGACATGGCGAATTGTGATACAAGCTTGGTTGAGATCAACCACAGCACCGCATACTGGGGATGGGCTTGAACCGGTAGAAAACTCCTGAATTGAATCAGCTCCGAGCACTACAGAACGATCAATTTCAAAAGCCTGACACAAAGCAGCAACAGCGCGATCGCATACCTCAGCATTAATCACACAGGTGATCTTCAACTCAGAGGTAGAAATCATCTCAATATTAACTCCCGCCTCTGCTAGAGTAGAAAACATTTTAGCTGCAACCCCAGGACGTCCAATCATACCAGTTCCAGTAATTGCCACTGTTGCCATATTCTGCTCTACCATCATTTCTACCTCTTGTGACCCTTGCCAAGGATCCCTGTATAAAGCAGAAGTAATCAACTCTTTGAGTTTAGTTTCACTTGCTGCAGCTCCTAAAGTCTCACCTTGTTCAAAACCTCTGTTCACTACGGTCAACGCAATATCTTTACCATCGTCCTCCTGAATTGACTGAATCATCAGATTAACATCGAGATTGTCACGAGCAATTTCATCAAATAACCCTGCCGCTACCCCTAAACGATCCCGCCCTTGCCATCGGGCTACTTTTACTTGATTTGTCTCCAATTCCACTCCATATACTGCCTTGTTAATTTCCAACCCTTTCAGAGAACGAGGTTTAGGCATCGGAGAAATTATCCTAGTTCCTGGTGCATTGTTCCAGCTTGAACGTACAACCAAAGGTACCCCATAATTACGAGCAATCTCTACCGCCCTAGGATGTAGCACCTTTGCCCCTAAACTCGCTAACTCTAGCATTTCATCACAAGTAATTTCTGGGATTAATTGTGCCTCTGGTACAATCCGAGGATCAGTTGTAAAAATGCCTGGAACATCAGTATAAATTTCGCACAAATTTGCTTTTAAGGCAGCCCCTAACGCCACAGCTGATATATCTGAACCGCCACGTCCTAGAGTAGTAATTTCAAAGTTATCACCACTGCTCATACCCTGAAATCCAGCTACAACTACCACTGTTCCTTGATTAAGATAGTGCTGAATTCGCTTTGGCTGAATTTCCCAAATCCTGGCACGACCGTGTTCAGCATCAGTGATAATTCCTACTTGTGCCCCAGTTAAAGAAATAGCCGGTTGTCCCAATTCCTGCAATGCCATACTCAGCAAAGCAATTGATACTTGTTCTCCAGTAGACAGAAGCATATCCATCTCCCGAGCACTGGGATTAGTCGAGACTGCCTTCGATAAACTGAGCAAGTCATCAGTGGTTTTACCCATCGCCGAAACCACTACCACCACAGTATTATTATTTTGGACTGTTTGCTTCACCCGCCGGGCAACTGCTTTAATTCTTTCAACTGATCCAACCGACGTACCACCATACTTTTGAATAATTAGCATTATCTAGCCTCAGATAAAGTATTAATTTTAAATTGATTTAAATAATACAAATTTTTTTTTTTATTGCTTTAGTAATGGCTAATCGAAGGATTTACTAGTAAAATAGTATTACTATAAACAAGTAACATAAAACTTCGGGAAAGGGAACAGTATGAAAGAGCTATTGAGCCCTATAATAACCTGAGTTCGATGACCCTTCCCTGTTCCGAAGTTCCCTGTTAACTATGGCGGTTTGCATAACTATTAGGTACACAGGATTGTTTTCCCTGTTCCCTGTTCCCTGTTCCCTGTTCCCTAAAAACCCAGAACTTTGTACCTAACAGCAATTGCAAACCGCCTTATTACATCTCAAGCAGCGCTATATCATTCTCTTTGTTGAGCTGAATCAACTCAGCTACACCATCCCATAGAGCATAGCGTGCTTTGAGAGCATTCTCAGCAGAGTTGAAAGCTTGCTCCCACTTTACAGGATCATCACCACAAAGATTTTTTAAGAGTTTTTTCCCCATCGGAACATGTTGATCCTCATCCAGAAAATTATGCCTGTCTAGATAGAGACGCAAAGAATCCCAAGTAAATCCATAAAGACTATCTAAAGTAGCAATAACCTGTCTGAACATAGCAGGAATGATATCTTCTCGACCTAGTAGAAAAGCTGCAGCTACTTCATGGGTTGACTTAGTCGTAGTTTCCAAGGTTAATTTCACAAACGTTTTGGTTAATTCAGGTATCGAAATAGAGGCTAGACTTTGCTCAGATGGAATACCTTTTCTAAGAGAATATATAAACGTTTTAATTGGATTAGTATCAGCCCCAATCTCTGTCATCGCCACCATATATAGATCATAGTGACTGATGTAATTTCCTGGTGAGACTTCATCAGTCTCTTCAGCTAAAACAATCTCATTGACCATCCTGGCAGAATTAATATCTGTCGGTGGCACCCAAGGTACATCCAAGCAAGTGACTCGGTGTTGAAGAGTCTTAATCAGAGACATGAAATCCCAAACAGCAAACACGTGAGACTCCATAAATATCTGTAGAGATACCAAATCATCTAACTGTTGGTAAAGCGGGTGATTGATCAGATCCATACGGCTTGGTTTAAGTTTTTCTTCCAGCTGAGTGTAATAGTCGAAACTCTTATAATTTTGCATTTCGATAATCTTCATGATTGGTCTCCTTAATAACCTGTAGTTTTTTTTTAATCGGGTGAGGCACAAACTCCTCGCTTTTAGGGAGCAGGGAGCAGGAAACAGGGAACAGAGAAGAGAGAAGAGGGAATAGCGAGGCAATTGCATCAAGACAGGAAAAAAATTCTGTATACCTCTCAGATAGGGCTCCTCAATGAATTGTGAGAATTTTGTTACCTACTCCCTACTCCCTACTCCCTACTCCCTACTCCCTTTGCTAAATAATACCGACATAGTTTCTGGCAAAATCCCTAGCAAATGTCACCGATGTAGACAATTGCTTCAATTTCGATTCACTCAACTTATTGAAGAAACGGACATTATCTACATCCTTCTCTTCAGACTTATGCAGCATATGCAACATCGAACAAGAGAATTCTTGAGCACGCCAAATATAGGGCAAACGAATTTCCGAGTAGCGTTTTAGGTAAGAAATATCCCGTTTTTCCTGGTAGTAACTTACCAATACTTCTCCGAGAACACCCGCATCCTGTACCGCCAGATTTAAACCTTTCCCACCGCAAGGTGTAATAATGTGACCCGCATCACCAGCTATCAATAACCGTTGGTACTGTAACGGCTCCATAACATAACTGCGCATGGATAAAATCCGCTTGTCAAAGATTTCCCCTTCTTTCAAGGTCCATCCCTTTTTCGCCAGACGCTTGGCCAAGGTACTCCAGATGCGTTGATCAGGCCAATTTGTAACCTCATCATGGAGTGGAACTTGTAAATAGTAACGAGAAATCTTGCTATTGCGCGGCATGTGAGCTCCAAAGCCATCATGATGCAAGCCATAGATGACATGTTTTGCAGAAGGTGGTGCGTAAGCTAAAATTGCCAGCCAGCCGTAGGGATGCTGTTTTGTGTAGATGTCTACCGCTCCGTCTGGAATTGATTGGCGCGAGATTCCATGATAGCCATCACACCCTGCTACAAAATCAGCATGAATCGTGATGGTGGTGTCACCATCTTTATCGTAACACTCAACAATGACGCCGTCATCGGTTTGAGTAATTTTTTTCCCCTCATGGCGTAACAATAACTTACCACCTGCATCCAGATATCTTTGAATCAGATCGTCATTGAGATCGCTTTGGGGATAAATGTAATGGACATCCCCATCAGCTAACTTGCCGTAATCAAAGACAACGCTGTAATCAGGGTAACGAAATTCACAGGTATCATGGGTATAGCCATTTTGGAGAATTGTATCCGCTAGACCATGTTTTTTGAGTAGGTCAACTGTGGTGCTTTCCAGCACACCGGCCCGCGCCTTCGTATATATTTCTTCGCGGTTGTATCTATCCGCAATGATACAATCAATCCCATTTTGTAGCAGGATATTACCAACTACAATCCCAGCTGGACCTGAACCTAAAATACAAACTGATGTTTTCAATGCTGTACTATTAGTCATGGTTTAAGCTACCTCTTTAGTTAGATTTGAATAACAAGAAAGCACATTTTATTGACAAACAGCCTCTGTAAGCAGTCAGCAGTCAGCAGTCAGCCGTCAGCCGTCAGCGGTCAGCTTAAAATAAACTTATTTGGCTGATAGCTAATAGCTGATAGCTGTTCGCGTAGCGTGCGCGTAGCGCATTAGCTGATAGCTTACACACCCTCTAATAGGCACCTGGAATCATTTTTGTAGTAATAGCAATACGATTCCAACCATTTATCGTGACAATAGCCATCAAAATTTTAGCGATTTCAGTTTCTGAAAAATAGCGACTTACCTCTTCATAAACTGAATTCGGTACCTGATTCTCTGAAATCAGAGTTACTGCTTCAGTTAGCTCTAATACAGCCCGCTCTTCTGGACTAAAAAACGGCGCTTCTTGCCAAGCATTTAGGGCATAAATTCGTTGTTCTGTTTCTCCATTACTTCTGGCTTCTTTTGTATGCATATCGATACAAAACGCACATTTATTCAGTTGAGAAGCACGAATTTTTATCAACTTTATCAGTGTTTTATCTAACCCACTTTTATTCACATATTTTTCCAAATAATTCATGGCTAGATAAGCTGCTGGTTCAACTTTATTTAGTTCCAATCTTGTTTCCATTTCCATACCTAAATTGGTTGGTAAACTTACAAAAGTTGACGTTTTAATTGATTAAGCTAATACAGCGGTTTGCAATTCAATTAGGTGCAAATTTATGGGTTTTTAGGGAGCAGGGAGCAGGGAGCAGGGAGCAGGTAAGAGGTAAGAGGTAAGAGGGAAAACAATCTTGTCTACCTGATAGTTATACAAACCGCCATATCCATTTAAATTTCAGTCCGATCCACTTCTGAAAAAGCCGGTCTACCCTCTCCCCATCTCCCCATCTCCCCATCTCCCCATCTCCCCATCTCCCCATCTCCCCATCAGCCGACCTTTACAATTTAAATGCGTGAGACCTTACCAGGTTTCTACTGCTTTCTCAAGCTCAGCACGGGCATTGGCCAAAGATTGCTGACGGGCTTCTTCCCCTAAATCTAGTTTCTCGGCATGAATAAACGTGATATCTGTAATGCCAAGTACTCCAAATATAGCCCGTAAAAAAGGTTCCTGATAATCGTAATCAGCAATAGGGCTTCCTGGAGAGAAAGTACCGGCACGAGCTGTAAAAATTAGCATTTTCTTTCCCTTAGGAACTAAGCCCCGATATTGACCAGGTTCGTCAAAGGTAAAGGTGCGATTAAATCGAAAAATTTGATCGATATATGCTTTGAAGGTAGATGGAACATTGAAGTTGTACATGGGAATGCCAAAAACATAGCGATCGGCTGCTAAAAATTCATCCACCAAAGTATCTGATACTTTAATTGCCTCTACTAATTCAGTAGTGCGTTTTTCGGGAGGACAAAATGCTGCAGCAATCCACTTTTCATCAACATGGGGCACAGGATTATGACCTAAATCTCGATAGCTGACAGTGTCGTCTGGATAGAAAGACTTCCAAGTTTGAATAAACCGATTAGACAATTGCCGAGAAATAGAGCGATCGCCACGGGGACTCGCATCAATGTGAAGAATATGCGTCATCTTAAGTTGAAGGTTGTTTGCCTGTTTGATTGGAGGTTGAAGGTTGAAGGTTGAAGGTTGAAGGTTGAAGGTTGAAGGTTGGAGGTTGAAGGTTGAAGGTTGGAGGTTGAAGGTTGGAGGTTGGAGGTTGAAGGTTGAAGGTTGAAGGTTGTTCGCGTAGCGTGGCCGAAAGGCCAAGGTTCAGAATATAACCTTTAACCTGGTAACCTAGTAACCTGTAACCTGTAAACTCTAACCTGATCAGCTGATAACCTGATAACCTGCTAACCTGCTAACCTGCTAACCTGTAACCTGATAACCTGCTAACCTGCTAACCTTCAACCTGATAACCTGCTAACCTTCAACCTGATAACCTTAAACCTGCTAACCTGCTAACCTGCTAACCTGTAATTGGATTATTTGATGCCTACTGCCATTGAGTAAGCTCCTACAAGAGGTTTAGTGTAAGTGTCTTTGAATCCTACTTTGTCCATCCAAGCACAGCAGTCTGCTCCTGTATAGTCGAAACCCCCAAAGGTCTCGATCAGCATATTTAGGCTCATGAGTAACCCAAACTTGTTCTGGCAGCGCTCATCGTCGATTAGTGCGTCGTAAACAATCAATGCACCACCGGTCGGGAGTGCTTCGTAGGCTTTGGCAATTAACAGGTGCTTTTGTTCTAGATTCCAGTCATGGAGGATTTGTCCCATCACCAAAACATCAGCACTAGGCAGCATATCCTGGAAAAAGTCACCACCATGGAAGTGTAATCGCTGGCTAAGTCCTCTGGAAGCAACATATTCCTCGTAAATTGGGCGAACCACTGGCAAGTCGAACCCACCTCCTTGTAAATGATGGTGACTTAGGGCAACGGTTACTGGTAACTGCCCTTGAGCGGTACCGATATCGATAAAAGTCTGGAAGTTCTCCCAGGGAAATTTTTCAGCGATCGCCTTAGCTACTCCCATACTGACCCCAGACATTGCTTCCAGAAAGAGTTTTAGGCGGGCAGGGTCCCTGTAAAGGGTGCCGAAAAAGTCTTCTCCATTTTTGGCTTCATTCTGGGGTTGACCGCTCCGTAACCCTTCTGTTAATGAACCCCAAAATTGATAGAGACGGTTGTTGTACATCTCTAGGTAACCACCGATATAGGAAGGCTTGGAGCGGTCAAGAAACAAATCACTTTCAGGAGTGTTACTGTAACCGTTATCAGAAAATTCTAACACTTTTAAGGCAACTAGTGCATCCAAAAAATCTCGCGCACTACGGGGATGAAGTGCTAGTTTTTCAGTCAATTCAGCAGCAGTCATAGAACTCTGAGCCAGTTCAGTAAATACTCCCAGTTCCACTGCACTTAAGAATGTCTTAGATGCCGAGAAAGCAAACCCCAATTCCAGTAGTTTGTCCGGTACCAGCTGTTTAGTAACCGCTTCCATTGACTAGTCTCCTTCTAGTTTATTTTAGTAAAAAATGTTCAGTGAATTATAAAAAATCTAAGACCTAACTGGAACTTTAGTTAGCTGTGCATAAGCAAAATCATAAAGCCCTTTACTATCTAAGTTATGCTCAGCACAAATTAGGATATCCTGATATTGCTCGCGAAGCTTCCTTTTCAGGACTTTTCCTGTTGAACCGACAGGAAGATTACTAACAATTTCTAAGAAAGACAATGGTTCCAAATTGTTATACAATAGCTGATGATTGATAGCAGTAATCAGAGCTGATGCTTTAATACTTTCTTGTGCTTTCAGCTTGATAAAAGCCACCAAACCATCGAAGCCTTTTTCCTTAGGAACCCCAATTATTGTACAATCAGCAACAGCTGAGTTGTTCTTCAAAATTAATTCCTCGATGGGTAACGTATTGACTAAGCCCCTAGCGCACTGAATAGCATCAACGGAACGATCCACGTGAAAAAATTTATTATCCTGATCATAATAAGCCAAATCCCCACTAATCCAGTACCCTTGTTTATAACTTTTGAGGGTGCGGTTAGAATCATTCCAATAGCCTGGTGTAATAGTTGGAGATTTAATACCCAGGAAACCTACCTGATAGGGTGGCAGTAGATTTCCCTCCTCATCTAATACTACAGCTTTTACAAAACTGCGTGGCTTACCCATATATCGATTATACAAGCTTGTCTGGCGACTAGAGACTTTATTAAACAAAGCCATGCCGAGTTCTGAAGCACCTAGACCATCAATAAAGACTGATTTAGAATTCCCGGCATTTACCAGAGTCCTGATATGAGCTTCATGGGCAGCATCTCCCGTATTAATCCACATTTTTACAGAACTCAATTGGTCTTTTTCTAAAGCCTGGGAAGCCATGTCGGCATAGGTTTGTGGAAAAGCTGCTACTATAGTCGGTTTAAGTTTTTTAGCTTGAGTAATAGCATTATTACCAGATAAATCCGACAAAACCATAGTGGGTAACCCCAGTAAGGTTACTGTCATAAAGTAGCTAATTCCCGCTGAATGTGAACTAGGTAAGGCAAACAAAAACTTATCGGATTGACTAGCTGGGAAATTTAGCAGCCGAATTCGTTTGCCAAAGAAAAACTGTTGATGCCCAAATATCACTGGCTTAGGCTTTCCAGTAGTACCAGAGGAATGACAGATCATAATTGGATGAGAATCTGTAGGAGAATATGGATACCACTGGGGAAGCTCTATCTCTGAGCTTTGAACAGCTGTATTGTTGACATCTGTGGCAATAAACTTTAATGAGTCATTAGTTTTGACGTAGCCACTAATACTATCGAGGTGCTTCTGATCAGAATATAAACCAATGGCACCAACACGCCTGATAAAGTCAGCAGCAATATCAGGATCCATACGACCGTTTACCAAAACTGGAATAGCACCGAGGTTGTTTAGTGCTAAGTAATGGATAAAGTAACCGATTCCATCGTCTAAATAGATAGCAACAGGATCATTCTCACGAATACCAGATTTCCTGTACCAAGAGGCATAGTTATCAACAACATCTTTTAAGGAAGATAAACTAAAACTGTTGATCGTCTCTCCTGTGAATGTTTTAAAAGGTTTTTCTAAAAACAAAAAATCATTGTTTCGATAATGGTTATTAGTAACAGAGTAATGGAGGAAGTTACCACATCCTAATTTCTTAGACAGGAATAACTTAATTCTTTCGTACAATGGCAAAATAGTTGGGTTAATGTTCATGAGCTTAAATCCAAAGTCGTGTCGAAATATAATTTATAATACCTAACAGATAATGTAATGCCGATAATGCCGATTATTTTTGAAAATTTAAATCAAATTTGCAAGTTCACTATCAGACAAAATAATCTCACCATAATCGGGAATCCAAGCTAGCCAGGTATTCTCAGATTGCCGACATAAAATAAGAGCTTCTTCACAATGAATCGAGTTAGGGATATCAGGGGCTTTAACCCAAACTTGAGAGTAGGATTCTCCCTCAAGGTTACTTGAGTTATTGTCTCTAAAACTTAAGGTCGATTCACTCTGCCTATTTTGGTTTTGCTTATAGTCATTTAAGCTAAGTAATGTACTCATTCTTAAATCCCCTCTTACTTGCTAATACATGTTGATTGTTTCCAAGGAAGTGATATCGTGTCCGGTTGTGGGCGATAGTGTTATTTGTCGTTGTTTCTTTGGTAATCGATACTCCCGGACATGATATTATTTACTTTTCCAGACAAGACTCTTTTACTGGAAGCCCAACATGCCGTCCACTAGGCGCAGTATGACCAAGCAGCTTATCGCCAGGCTTCAATTCTGTGACATTCAGGACTTTACCACCAGGTCCAAGAACTCTTACATGCCAATCGTCTTGAACAATCACATTTACCGGAATTCCCGATTGAGACACTGCATCGATACTGAGTAGGGGACGAACTTCTATCTTCATCCTGCCTACAACTATTTCTCGTGCCTTGCCATCACAATTTACCCCTAATACTTTGTGTCCTGAACTCAGCTCACTAAGATAATTAGTTTGACTAACACTAGACACTAAATAAGAATGTATAGCACCAGCATTGACTCGGAAAGGACGAGTTGGCATGTAGGGCAGTGGATGGGTCTCGCTGCTAACTAAAATCATTCCTTGGGAATAAGAACCAATGAGTATACCTTCATCTTTGGCAAAGTTAGAACAAGTATCTACACAAGCCCGTTCTCCCATTCCAATATGGGAAATTTTTGTTACTTCAAGTTCTTCCAGTGAAACTTCCAAATTGTTGGCCTTACGACACAGCTGCCCAAGCTCTCTGGCATCGATAATCCCGTTAGGGGTTAGCATGACCCCATGTGACCCTTTTTCTAAGACCCCCAGGACAATTTCTGCTTCCTCAATATCTTTGACAACGGTAATTATTTGCCCATCCGTGTTGTCTGCTGAGGCTAAAACAATCTCTAGAGGAATTTTTGTGGGGTCTTTAAAATAGATGACAGCCCATTTTTCTTGTCTAGCGATCTTACAAGCAGTTTGTAAGGTTTCGTCATCGGTCACATGAACAAAAAATCCGATTTCTGCTTGAGATTTGTACGTTTCTGGTTGAGTAGTTATTTCAGAATACCAGGAATGATCAAACAGTACTATATCGGCCTTTTCGATACATCCGTCCGCTTCTTCTGGGCTGTCTACAAAAGCAATGCGAGAGACAGAGTCATGACAATCCATGACTGGACTTGATGAATCAACTACCACTCCATTGATATCAGAGTTTAGAGATCCACACAGCGCTTTATAGTCAACATCATTAAAGCTTCTGAGGTCTAACCAAGATAATTTCATTACGCTACCTCCTTGATAGTAAACTGATAGGGATTAGTGATAACTTTGGCAATTTCTTGAGAAATGAATGAGGGATTACTGTGTTGAAATATATTTCTACCAACAGCAACGCCTTTACCGCCAGCCCTGATGGCATCTTTGATCATCGATAAGATCGAGCTATCTGCATTACTCTTTGCTCCTCCGGCAACGATAACAGGGATGTCAACGGCATTAACAACTTGTCTGAAGGATTGAACATCGCCAGTGTAGTTGACCTTGACAATATCTGCTCCTAGCTCCCAGGCCAATCTGGTTGAGTGAGCGATCGCATCTGCATCGTACTCATTTTTAATCTTTTCTCCTCGTGCATAAACCATTGCTAGCAATGGCATACCCCATTGATGACAGGCTGCTGATATTTCGCTGAAATCTTTGAGCATACGGTATTCATCGTTGGCCCCAAGATTAACGTGAATTGAAACTCCATCTGCACCAAGCTTAATGGCTTGTTCAACACTACTGACTAGATGTTTGGAAGATGGATCGGGAGATAGACTCGTTGATCCAGAAAGATGCAAAATTAACGATATATCTTTCTGAATTAAACCTGGATGGATTGCCCGAGCGATCCCTTGATGAGCAACAATTGCACTAATGGTTTTCTCCGGTAACGATCTGATAAATTGATGAACTTTTGCCAGACCATTAACCGGACCTAGTGTAAACCCATGGTCAATTGGAACTATAAAATAGTTGTCTAATCCTTTGAGAATTCTTGCCAAACGATAATTTTTACCAAGAGACATAAGAGACTCCTTTTGACTCGATTACATGATGTGGTGTTTTCCAAAATCTTAGATTCCTATCGAACTAAGTGTTGGAAAACTAACTTTTAGTGTTTCATGGCACTTAGCTCAATCTCGATATTTCTATCGTGCCTGACACTCACAAAGCGAAAGTCTCAGTTTTTGCCTCAGTTTTTGTCTTAGTAACTGAAACTCAGGTGAGTTGTCTGGTTTTTTTTTGAGTAATCTCAGGAATTTCTCAGATTTGGCTCAGGTTGAACTTAACAGGATAACTCATGTAGCAAAGGGCACTTCGGATCAGGGAGTCGGGAGTCGGGAGTCGGGAGTCGGGAGTCGGGAGTCGGGAGTCGGAAGTAGGGAACTGTAGCTTTACAACCAGTTCTGCTAGCATAGAATTTAAACAGGTTTGTCTCAGTTTTTGTCTCAGTGGTTTCAGTTATGCTGTGTTTCTCAGATTTTTCTCATTTTTACCTCAGATTCCCTCTTAGTTAACCTTGCCTAACTAATTCCATAACTTTCGATAACATTTATACATTGCGCGGCTTTTTGCTCACCCATAGATTAAAGATTTAGGTATAGTGATGGCTGGATTAGGGATGGTGCCATAGCGATCTACCTTATGGATTGGGGGTTAAGCAAAGCAAGAGAGTGGACTTATGATGAATTCCGTGCGAGCATCTGAATCAGGACTTAAATTAGTAGACCAAGCTAGACGTCAGAAAAGATGGAACAAAACAGCGGTAGCTTGGTATACTAGCGCATTTACCTCTAAGGCAACCTTAAACCGGTTTTGGAGGAGACAGTCAATTCGTACTGACACCTTCATGGCCATTTGTAGTGCTGTAGGCGTTCATTGGGAAAAGGTAGTTGAGCCGGATCAGTTTGAGATAGACCAGTTTGAGATAGATCAGATGGAGCTAACAGCGCTATCGACAACTGCTGTGGCTGGAATTGGACATCTTGATTGGGGTGGAGCTCCAGAACCGAGGAGTTTCTACGGTCGGATGCAGGAACTGAATACCCTACAGGAATGGATTCTACAGGACAACTGCTGCCTGGTGGCACTTCTAGGGATGGGGGGAATTGGCAAAACCACCTTGGCTGTGAAGTTAGCCCATCTGCTACAGGATAAATTTGAGTTTGTGATTTGGCGCAGTCTACGCAATGCTCCGCCCCTAGAGGAAGTCCTGGCAGACATGATTCAATTTCTGTCTGTGCAGCAGGAAACGAATTTACCTTCCTCTGTGGATGGCAAAATTTTGCGATTGATTCAGTATTTACAGACGGCCCGTTGCCTGCTGGTTCTTGATAATACCGAATCGATCCTCGAAAGTGGTTCTCGCACTGGTGGCTATCGAGAGGGATACGCTGGATACGGTGAGCTGCTCAGAACTATTGGGGAAACCTCCCACAACAGCTGCCTAGTGATGACCTCCCGGGAGGCACCTCAAGACTTGACCCTTCTGGAGGGGGAAGCCTTACCCGTTCGCTGCTTCCCACTCAAAGGTTTACCAGAAACCCACGGACAGGAAATCTTTAAGGAAAAGGGAAATTTTATTGGCGATGACAGCCAATGGATGACTCTAATTGAGCGTTATGCCGGAAATCCTTTAGCCTTAAAGATGGTAGCCTGTGCAGTCAGAGACTTTTTTGATAGCAATATTGCTCAGTTTCTGGATTTTTTAAAGGAAGGCTCATTCATTTTTGATGATATTCGGGATTTACTAGATCGGCACTTTCAGCGCCTCACCCCTACAGAAAAGGAACTGATGTACTGGCTAGCTATCAATCGGGAACCCATTTCTCTTGAAGAACTGCAAGAAGACTTTGTATGCTACCTATGCGCTACGGATATTTTAGAAGCTGTAGGGTCTCTACAACGGCGGTCATTGATTGAGAAAACTTCAACTGGGTTTACCCAACAACCTGTAGTCATGGAATACATGATTAATCGACTCATCAAGCAGATTCCTGAAGAGATTATTAGTCAAAATATCGCTATCTTCCGCACTCACTGCCTAGTCAAAGCCAGCGCCCCTGACTATGTTCGGGATGCTCAAGTCTGTCTGATTCTAGAACCGATTATTGAGAAGTTACTGTCTAGTTTTGGTTCTACAAAACAGCTGGAAAATCATCTCCTGGAAATCCTCTCAAAGCTGCGCGCCCCGACTCCTGGGGTTAAAAAATCTACTCTCCAGATGGGATATGTCAGTGGTAATACTATTAATTTACTTACTCAATTACAGATTGATTTAAACGGCTATGACTTTTCTGGTCTGACAGTTTGGCAAGCCAACCTACAGGGACTGACATTACATAATGTCAATTTCGCTGGCTGTGACTTGGCTGGCTCAGTGTTTACTGAAACCCTAGGGAATATGTTATCGGCAGCATTTAGTCCAGATGGGAGGATGTTGGCAATCTCTGATACAAATTTTGAGATTCGCCTATGGCATGTGCAAACTGGTAAACTACTGGTAATCTGTGAGGGTCACACTAATTGGGTACGCTCTGTTGCGTTTAGTGGGGATGGTAAAACCTTAGCCAGTAGTAGTGCTGACCATACCGTCAAGTTATGGCAAGTCAGTGATGGCAGCTGCTTGCAAACTTGTACTGGACATACTAATCAAGTGTTCTCAGTTGCTTTTAATCCTCAAGGTAATACCCTGATTAGTGGTAGTAGCGACAACACCTTAATACTCTGGGATGGTGACACGGGTCAATGCCTTAACACCTTTACTGGACATACCGGTTGTGTGAGATCAGTGGCGTTTAGTACTGATGGCAACACCCTAGCCAGTGGCAGTGATGACCACACTGTCAGACTCTGGGATGCTAGCACTGGTAGTTGGGTTAGAACTTGTACTGGACATACCAGTGGAGTACGCTCAGTTGCTTTTAGCACTGATGGCAAAACCCTAGCTAGTGGCAGTAATGACCACACTGTCAGACTGTGGGATGCTAGCACTGGTAGCTGTGTTAGTACTCACACCGGACATAGTAGTGGAGTCTACTCAGTGGCTTTTAGCACTGACGGCAAAACCCTAGCTACTGGTAGTGGCGACCATACTGTCAGGTTATGGGATTACCACACTGGTATTTGCCTGAAAACCTTGCATGGTCATACTAATCAGATCTTTTCTGTGGCGTTTAGCCCTCAAGGTAATACCCTAGTCTGTGTGAGTTTAGATCAAACTGTCAGACTTTGGGATTGGGGCACTGGTCAATGCTTGAAAACTTGGCAGGGAAATACTGATTGGGTATTTCCAGTGGCTTTCAGTCCTGATGGTAAAACCTTGGCTAGTGGCAGTAACGATAATACAGTCAGACTATGGGATTATCATAGCGATCGCTGTATCAGTATTTTGCACGGACATACTGCTCACGTGTGTTCAGTGGCCTTTAGTAGTGACGGTCAAACCGTAGCTAGTAGCAGTAGAGACGAAACAATCAGGCTGTGGGATATCAAGACGGGAAAATGCTTAAAGATTTTGCACGGACATACTGATTGGATCTATTCGGTCACTTTCAGCGGTGATGGGAACACCCTAGCCAGTGGCAGTGCTGACCAAACGGTGAGGCTTTGGGATCAGGTTACTGGTCACTGCGTCAGTACTTTGGAAGGACATACGAATCAGATCTGGTCAGTAGCTTTCAGTAGTGATGGTAAAACCTTGGCGAGTAGCAATACAGACCAAACGGTGAGGCTGTGGGATGTCAGCACAGGGGAATGCTTGAAAACGTTACAGGGACATGGTAATCGGGTCAAATCCGTCACTTTCAGTCCTAAGGATACTATCCTGGCCAGTTGTAGTACAGACGAAACGGTACGCCTCTGGGATTTGAGTACGGGTCAATGCTCTAAACTATTACGCGGACACAACAATTGGGTCTTTTCCGTGGCATTCAGTCCCGATGGCAACACTATCGCTAGCGGCTCTCACGACCAAACTGTCAAGGTGTGGGATGTTTCGACAGGGGAATGCCGCCACACTTGCATCGGACATACTCATCTGGTCTCTTCTGTTGCCTTTAGTGGGGATGGTCAAATTATAGCTAGTGGCTCTCAAGACCAAACCGTGAGGCTTTGGGACACTAAGACGGGCAAGTGCCTGAAAATTCTCAGAGCTCCGAGACTCTACGAAGCCATGAATATCACTGGAGTGACAGGATTAACTGAGGCACAGAAAGCAACTCTGAAACAGTTGGGTGCGATCGCAATCGACAATTTTCGTATTGATAGTTAATTTTGCTGTTCATTTAACGTCCTAATCTATACTTCGATTCCTATAAATGCTGATATTTTTATTTAGAAAATATTTGTAAAAATTTTTGTAAAAATTCCGGAATTATTGCTATTTTTATTACATCGAACTCAGGTAATCCTCCGGTGGGTTGGTTCTTGCAGTTTAGTTTTTACCAAAAAAGCTCTGCTATGATGATTTCCCAGATAAAATAGTGATAAAATAGTTTAATCTCATGCACATTAAAGATGCTGATGGGCCCAGAGGGCAGCCTGGGTGCGATCGCGAACATCCAACTCACAGAAAATATTAGTTAGATGATTTTTAATCGTGCCTTCGGTCAGATTAAGGGCGGCTGCAATTTCTCGATTGCTTTTACCTTGTCCCAACAGCTTCAGGATCTCTAGTTCCCGCTGATTGAATTGAGCATGATAATCTGTTTTTTCCCGTTCAGGTTGGGTATTATTCAGTTGAGAAAACACCTTCGGAGCGATGGTAGGACCTAATTGGCTGTATCCCTGATGCAAACTGCGAATGGCCGCTGCCACCTTAGGGGCTGGAGTGCTTTTAAGCAAATATCCCAAGGCCCCAGCCTGAAGAGACTGGAACACATAGTCATCATTGTCAAAGGTGGTTAAGACTAGAATCCGAATCCAGGGGTAGCGGGTATGGATTTCTCGGGTTGCTTGCACACCATCGCAGATGGGCATCCGCACATCCATCAAGATAATATCAGGCTGTAACCTCTGGGTGAGGGCAATGGCTTCTTCACCGTGATTGGCTTCACCCACCACCTCGAGATCATCCTCTAGGGACAACAGTGCCGCCAGTCCCTGCCGAAAGATGGGTTGGTCATCAGCCAATAGAAGTCGAATCATCGTGGTATCCTAATCTGAATACAGGTGCCTTGTCCCGGTGTGCTATCTAATTGTATCGATCCACTTATCAGCTGAACTCTCTCCTGCATACCCCTGAGGCCAAAACCCTGGGTGGGTTTAGCAATATCAAAGCCCATACCGTCGTCCTTTAGTTCAAGGATAACCGCATCAGCAGAAGCATATCCCCGGAGGTGAATAACCTGGGCTTGACTGTGTTTGCGGATATTTTCCAATCCTTCCTTAACCACACAGTAAAGCTGATGATTGGTTTGTAACGGCAGCTGGGGCAAATCTATTTTGCTTTTAACCTTTATGGAGGGGTTGGATGTAAAAGATTCCAGCAGCTGTGGCAGCGCCTTATTGAGATCAAAGGTCTCTTCTCGCATGGTGGTCACTGCCCGACGCACTTCTTGTAAGGATTGGCTGGCCAGCAGTTTGGCCGTCTCTAACGCTGGTTGAAGCTGATTAGAGTTTCGTTCGTAGAGTCGTTGTGCTAATTCTAGCTGCACATCAAGGGAGGTCAAAGTATGCCCCAATGAATCATGAATATCGCGAGCAATGCGGGTGCGTTCTAAATCTGCGGCTAGCAATTCAACTTCCTGGGTCAAGGCGATTGCTCGCTGACGACTCCTGTACTCAGCCACCAAGGTTAAACAGAGCAGAATAATCGGTACGCTCAGGGAAATATAGTTCACAAGGTTATTGAGAACAATACCCGCAAGAAATACTTGGGGAGCCTCTTGAAAGGTTTGTAGGTTTTTTTCTAAGCGAGCTTGCTGCTCTGCAATCGGTTTTGAGAGATCAGTTAGTACATCATTCGTTAACTGCCACGCAAAACCTACATGCCAGGCAATACCGGCTAAAACAACCGTGATGATCACGTCCCGACGACGCAACAGAAAACAGCTTTTGGCGAAGTATAGAAAGAGAAGGAGATCCAGACCTACATGACTAAAGATACGTGTCAGCAACAGACAGGCAATTTCGGCAAAGATATAGGCTCGTCGCTGCCACATGGGGCGACGGATTGGAAAGAAGAAGCTCAGAATGGCCAAAACTCCCAATACGAAGAAGTTTATTAGGTAGTCACCGCCCTTGGCCTCATAGGACAATGATTTATTCAGGATGAAAAACAGCAGTATCAGGGTCACCATCACCAAACATGCCCATTCCACATAACGCAGGATTTTGGGAATTGAAGGATTAATGGTGGAAACCTGAGGAGTTGTCCGAGCTGACATCAGCTTACCTAATGCTTATGACTGCTTCTACAGCTTATGAAACTTATGGATAAATTTCCATGACAAACGTCATGTATCCATATGACCTTTCGCTATAGTCAGTTTGAAATGGCCTGTTTAATATTGAATTATAAGCAACTTTTCAGAGGATACGGTTTATCATGAAACAATTTCAATTTGGTGCAGGTTTGATGATGTCTATTAGTTTGATGGGTTTTAGCCTTGGCAATCCACCGCTACCCCTAACGGCAAAAACTGCTAGCGCTGCTGAGAGTCAGACCGCTGTAGCACCGTTACTTCAGCGGGAACTATTCTTTGGCGATCCAGAGATTACAGGTGCCCAGCTTTCCCCCGACGGTCAGTTTCTGGCCTTTCAAAAACCTCTAGACGGCGTGATCAATGTGTGGGTTAAGGGCATCGATGAACCGATGGAAGCTGCTCGTCCAGTCACGGCTGATGCTGAAAGCCCGATCATGATTTACTTTTGGAGCGCCGATGGTCGTTACATTCTCTACGGCCAGGATAAAGGGGGCAATGAGAATTTTCACATTTATGCGGTTGAAGCTAAATCTTTAGGTGAGACTAGCCCGGTAACCCGCGATTTAACCCCTGTAGAGGGGATTACGGCCATGATCTATAGCGTTCCTAAACGGACTCCGAACCACATCATTATCGGTCTTAACGAACGCAATCCCCAGTTTCATGATGTCTATCGTTTGGATTTGACAACAGGGGAGCGGACGCTGCTGATTCAAAATGACGAGAATATTGCCCTCTGGACAACCGATTTAGACGGTAATGTGCGCATCGGCTATCGCCAAACCCTGGAAGGGGGGCATGAGATTCTGGCGGTGCAACAAGATGGATTAACACCTGTTTACACCTGTCGAATTGAAGAAACCTGTGTCCCCATTCGCTTTCATAAAGATGGCCAACGGGTGTATCTGATCAGCAATCGGGATGGGAATTTAATGCAGTTAAAGCTGCTTAATCTCGAAAGCCAGCAGAGTCAGGTCGTGGAAGTTGATCCTGAAAACCAGGTGGATTTTGGCCGTGCAGTGTTTTCAGAAGCGACTGATGAGTTGATTGCTACCTCCTATGTTGGCGATCGCATCCGCATCTATCCTCAAAACGACAAGATAGCGGCTGATCTAGCCTTTCTGAAACAACAACTGCCCGACGTTGATATTGTGTTGCAATCCCTTACTATCGATGATCGCTTTGCGTTGATTAGAACCCGGAGCGATGTGAATCCTGGGTCTACTTATCTATTTGATCGTAGTACTCAAACCCTGGAAAAACTCTACGATGATCGGCCAGAGCTGCCCAGGCAACATTTGGCCACCATGCAGCCGATCCGCTATACAGCCCGTGATGGTCTAGAGATTCCAGCCTATCTGACCCTGCCCCAGGGGGTAAACCCAGTCAAGCTACCGGTGATTGTCATGCCCCACGGTGGACCTTGGGGACGAGATATGTGGGGGTACAGGCCGTTTACCCAGTTTCTCGCTAATCGTGGCTACGCCGTTCTCCAACCCAACTTTCGAGGGTCTACTGGCTATGGTAAAGCCTTTCTCAATGCCGGTAACAACGAATGGGGCACGGGTGCAATGCAGCATGACCTGACGGATGGCGTGCAGTATCTGATTGATGCAGGGATTGCCGATCCCGAGCGTGTGGGAATTTTTGGTGGCTCCTATGGAGGCTATGCCACCCTAGCTGGTTTGGCATTTACACCAGATATCTATGCCGTTGGCGTATCCAATGTGGGGCCATCGAACCTGATTACCTTGCTCAAGTCAATTCCCCCCTATTGGGAATCGATGAAGGCTACCTTTGCTCTGCGGCTGGGAGATCCAGATGATCCGAGCGATCGCACCCGTCTAGAAGCCCAGTCACCCCTGTTTTCCGCCGACCAAATTCAGGCCCCGCTGATGGTGGTTCAGGGAGCCAACGATCCCCGAGTTAAGCAAGCGGAGTCAGACCAAATTGTGGCCGCATTACGAGATTTAGGCCGACCCGTGGAATATCTGATTGCCCCGGATGAAGGCCATGGTTTCCGTAAGGAGATCAACTCACTGGCCATGACAGCTGCATTAGAGAAGTTTTTAGCTGAACATTTAGGCGGACGTTACCAGGCTGAGATGTCTTCAGAGGTACAGGCTCAACTAGACAAATTAACTGTTGATATTGACACTGTCACAGTTAATTAATCCGGTGAGCCCGAGATTGTTGAACTTGACCCAGCAATTTACAAGCGCTATGTGGGAACCTACCAGTTACTCCCTAATATGGAGATCGCTATTCGAGTCGAGGAACAACAACTACTTGCCCAAGCCACAGGGCAGGAAGCGTTTACCCTTTACCCTGTTTCAGAAAGTGACAGCTCCCACACTGACTCTTTGAGTTCAGTGTGGGCTTCCCAGCCAATCCAGCTATTGCTTAGGAGGCGCTGGGCTTTAAGAACGGACTGCCCTGCCGCTCTGTTTTTTTGGTCTTTTGTTTAATAATGTTTGACCAACTTTCCAGCATTTATGGCCTTTGGCCACGCTACGCGAACGGCTTTGAAAGTCAGTATTATGAGTATAACACATCGATTGGTCTTTTGTGAAAGACTCTGTGGAAAATTTATCCCACATCTCAATGCGCAGCATGAGTGTGGGATGAATTTTGCCAGAAACTAAATTCTTGGCTCAGGTTGCAGATATCACGATTCAATTCAATTTGTCAGCAGAGGAAACGGTTGACGGACTAACACTTTATCAAGGGGGTCAGGAATTGATTGCATCCAAGGTGAATTAATTTAATAGATTGACATTGGGGGCACACTGCTGTGTGTCCCGTGCAAAATTGCTAACGATACTAACGAGGAGCCTCTAGTTATGGAAACAGAAACGACTCAACCTACTGCAAAACAAGTATTAACTCAGACGGCAGCAGGTGCGGCTGCCGGATTACTGGCGGGCATCGCTATCATGTCTATCTATCGATGGCTTTGGCATGTAGAGATATCTTTGAATACAATAATACTTTTAAGCATTGGCTTCTCCATTTACTGTGGAGTGTTATCAGCTTGGCTAGGGAAAAGATTCTGGAATTTACTCGGTACCTTTCTCAGCCATATCAGTTCATAGTTGGTTTGGGGCAAGGCCCCCTTAGAGCTGATTCGTAAAGTAAATCTTAAGAAGTCTGAAAGCCTTGCTATGATTGTCTTTTCGGTATTAAATAGTTCAATTGTTCTATTTTAGCGCAAGCCTTATCCTACAAGGTTTAGTGCGAGTTTACGAATCAGCTCTAAGGAAGTATGTTTACAACTCAAATCAAAATGCTATATGACTAACCCATTTCCAGGGATTCATCCCTACCTCGAACAACCGGAATATTGGTCGGATTTCCACAACCAATTGGTGGCGGCTTTGGCTAGAGCATTAATTCCGAAACTGCTACCTAAATATCGGGTAGTTACCGATAAGTGGGTTTATAAGATTGCTGGCTCAACCAAGATTGCCATTGGTAGACCCGATGTTACGGTTCAACAAAGCCGAGATGCTTCAGCTGCAATGGCTACAGCAGTTGCGGTATCTGAACCGTTAGTTCAACCGATTAAGGTAGCTGTTCCTTTACGAGAAGAAGTCCGACAATCCTACATCGAGGTTAAAGATGTAGCCACTAAGGAAGTGGTGACAGCGATTGAAGTTATCTCTCCTGCCAATAAACGAGGAGAAGGGCGTCAGAAATACGAGGCCAAACGGCAGCAGATATTCGAGAGTATGACTCATTTGGTCGAAATTGACCTGTTGCGAGATGGGGAACCTCTACCTGTTTCTAACAGCAGTAATCCCAGTCATTATCGGATATTAGTCAGTCGTTCTAATACCCGTCCCACGGCTGACTTGTACCTTTTTAATTTATGCGATTGGCCGTAGGCCACGCCAAAGGCGATCGCATTCCCTCTTTTCGGCTTCCCCTTCTTCCTGGGGATACCGAACCAATGGTAGAATTACAGACATTAGTGGATGAGCTTTATGACCAGTTAGGCTACGACTATTTTATTGACTATAGCAGCAATCCGCCATTCCCTTGGTCGGAGGATGATGTGGCATCTTGGGCAGGAGATCGTCGATAAAATTTTTGAATCAGGACAAGAATGAACAGCAAGATAAATGTTCGCAGATTGCCCAACCTTTGTTTTCCCTGCTCAATTATCCATTAAGCGATTGGCCGTAGGCCACGCCAAAGGCGATGAAGCTAAGCTTCCGCTAAAAGCGAACGCGACTTAGATAAACTCCCCATAATCCCAGTAAAATTAACCGACGTGAGTTCTTTATCTTCTGCTCTCTCGTTATATCTCAATTCCAAGGATTAACGGTTATGTCAAGTCAACTAGAACCCCTACTAAAGCTAATAGTTCCACAATCTTTGGACCTCAACGTCAGTCACCAACAGTTTGAACAATTAGCTAATGCTAACCGAGACCTGAGATTAGAAAGAACTGCTGAGGGAAAATTGATTGTGAATCCACCAACAGGATGGGAAACCGGTAAAAGAAATCTAAGTATTAGCAGGCAATTGGGCAATTGGTATGAGGAAAACCCGGAACAAGGAGAAGCATTTGACTCATCTACCGGATTTGAACTTCCCAATGGCTCCAATCGTTCCCCTGATAGCTCTTGGGTGTCACGTAACCGCTGGGATGCACTGACAGAGGAACAAAAACAAACTTTCCCTAAAGTCTGTCCTGATTTCGTAATTGAGTTGCGATCAAAGTCTGACAGTCTCAAGGAGCTACAGGCAAAAATGCAAGAGTATATTGACAATGGCTTGCGCTTGGGGTGGCTGATTGACCCTCAGAATCGACGGGTTGAAATTTATCGCTCAGGACAAAAAACTGAGGTTATAGATAATCCCAAAGAGTTATCTGGAGAAGCAGTGCTTCCCGGTTTCAAACTTAAATTACAAGGTATTGTAAACTGATTCCCAGGGTAAACCCATCCTACGTTTAACAGCAACTAGAAGATGCTGATAAATTCGTTATTCTCCTGCTCCAAGTTAAGGACAATTCAGCTATCAGCTAATGCGCTACGCGCACGCGTGCGCGTTCAGCTTTTGAATAAAAGAGGTAAGCATTCGTTTAATACTGAGTTAAATCCCAGCGTCGTTCGCACAGCGTGGCCAAACGCGCCCCGCGTGGCCAAAGGCCAAGGCCAAAGCCTGTGCCACACGCGAACGATGTTTTTTTTGAAGCTGAACGCGCACGCGTGAGCTTTTAGCTCACCGCTGTTCGCGTAGCTTGGCCAAAGGCCTTTCGCTGAGGGCTGACCGCTGAGGGCTGACCGCTTACGAATTCTTGATAAATTCTTGATTTTCCGGGATTAGCCTTTGTAGCAGGTTAAGGTAGTAAAGAAGCAGTTAGGAGAGTTTACGATTATGGAATCCCATGATTTTTTGATGTTAGTTCTGTTACTAAGTCCTGGTATGTTGCTTTCAGCAGTGATCATGCTCACCTTTGCCGCTGGTGGCTAAGCTCGACAAAGTCTAATCAACTATTCTCTAGCTGGAAAATTAATCAAGCCGTGGGACATACACTTAATTGCCTTGGCTTGGGAGAAATATCTGAGTATTTCTATCAAGAGTATTTCTATCAAGCAAGAATCCCACGGCACTTTCAAGCTTTAGTGCTGGACGTGTTACATTTCCCGAATCACGGTCTGACCATCCTTAACTTCTCCAACTAGAACCAGATCCGTAACCCCAACAAATAAACCATTTTCCAGAACACCAGGAATATTATTGATAGTTTTTTCTAGCTCAGCTGGGTTATCAATGGCATCAAATTTGACATCAACGACCATATTTCCCTGATCTGTAATCACTGGTCCAGCTTTTTTGACCCCCATGCGCAGTTCCGGTTTACCCCCTAGCTTTTCAATGGCATTCATAACTGGTGTAATTGCCATCGGGATAACTTCTACAGGTAATAGGAAGGTAGACCCCAAGCGGTCAACTATTTTAGTGCTATCCACCACTACGATAAATTGTTTGGCCAGGGAATCTACAATTTTCTCACGGGTGTGGGCAGCGCCACCCCCCTTAATCAAATTTTTCTGGGGATCGACTTCGTCAGCACCATCAATCGCTACATCTATGTGATCAACCGCATCAAGGGTAGTCAAGGGAATACCGTACTGTTTCGCCAAGACTTCTGCCTGGAAAGAGGTGGGGATCCCTACAATATCCTTAATCTCTCCAGAGTTTAAGCGATCGCCTAAAAACTGAATTGCATAGGCAGTCGTTGAACCAGTGCCTAGCCCCACAATCATTCCCGACTGCACCCGCTTGGCAGCTGCTTTGCCAACTTCCTGTTTCATTAACTTAATGGGGTCAATTTCTGCACTCATAACAACGTTAGTGATTAGTGGTTAGTGGTTAGTGGTTAAAACGTAAGTTTTAATTCACAACTCACAATTTTAAATCGATCGGGTAACAGACGATGCAAAATTACCTGAGCTTGCCAGACTTTCCACCATCAGCGTTAAGCTAATAGGTAGTTGGTACTGCGCACACAAAATTAACAGCTATCTATCAAGCTCAATAGCTTACTGTTTCGTTAGCTTTAATTTCTTTGGTATTGGTAAGCTATCCTGATCTGGCTTAAGACACCATAAACCTATCGGGATTTGCCACTGATCATCAACCAAAAAAAAGAAAAGACTCTCTGTCTGGCAGAATGAGTCAGATATCGATATTAAAGTAGCACTATCAGCAGACTGGTCAAACCCAATCTGAGGTGATTAGATCTTTTATTTAAAAATTGCGTGGAAAGCCTGAAGCTTTACAGAGGAATAAGCCCACGCCTCCCTGACGGGTAGGACGTAGGGCTAATCTTGCCAGAATTGGTAATGGAAATCAGTTAGATTTATCCCAACTTAAGAGTTAGTAGTTTGAGCCGATAACAGTTCTTTCAGCTTCGCCAATTCATTAGCCCAACGGGGATCGGGTTGAATTCCAGCGGGGTCAGATGTAGTCTGTTGCTGCTTACGCTTAGACTTATTCTTGTTGTTGTTACGGCGAGGGGGAGGAGTGTTGTTGGCAGATGGGGTTGATTCCTGATTGGGTTTTTCTTTCTCCTTAGATGCTTCTTTGTCTTGATTCTTGGATCGTGGCAGGGCTTTTTCAATTTTCAAGGTAGTATCCTTGAACATATGACCATTGAACTTTTCAATGAATTGATCAGCCTCCTCATCCGTTGCCACCGTGACGAAGCCGAAGCCCCGACATTTACCAGTTTTACGATCTTTAATCACTTTTGTGCTAAAGTTTTCACCGGCTTCAGCAAAAATAGCTTGCAGCTCATCACGGTTTACTTCTTCTTTAGGTAAGTTACCTATGTACAGACGAATAGACATTTAGAGATACCTCCGGGCGATAACAAAAAAAAGAAAAAATTGTTGACAGCAGTCACTAGGGTGGATAAAGATAAATTTGAGCGACGAAAACTTGCCACGTCTAGACAATCTTCTGACGTACCTTACCAACCTCAACTGAATAGACGGATGCAGTAAAATCAAAACTCCTATATACCACATGTTCGGAGCTACTACGACCCACTCGTTGACCTCTGGTTTACCATTAGCTCCGATTCTAGTTAACAGTTTTTTACTTACTCTTATCTAATTATTACAGAATGTTTACACCATATCATGGACATAATCAAACATTCAGTCGGTTAGTGATTATAACATTGTATATTCCCAGAGGAAAGTCTTAAGCTCTAAAATATAGGTTGTGATGCCTTCCGATAAATTTCGTCACCAGTTACGTCAAGAAGCACAACAATGGCAAACAGAAGGGTTGATTGATGCTGGCCTATACGCTCAATTAGCGGAACGCTATCAATTTAGTGACCTGGAAGTAGCGGCCCGTAATCGATTCGTCGTAATTTTGCTAGTTCTAGGCAGTCTTCTCTTAGGCTTGGCCATGATCACCTTTGTGGCAGCCAACTGGCAAGCCTGGTCTCGGTGGTTGAAAGTGACCTTGCTTCTGAGTGTCTTCTTCGGGATCAACATTGCTGGCTTCTATCTATGGCGAGACCCAACCCAAGGTAGGCATTGCCGTTTGGGACAAGGTTTATTACTTTTAGGAGCCCTGACTTTAGGAGCCAATATAGCACTGATGTCCCAAATGTTCCACCAAAGTGGACCACTCTATCAGTTATACCTGATTTGGGGATTAGGAGTCTTAGCCATGGCTTATAGCCTACGCTTGACCCTATTAGGGATGCTGGCAATGGTCTTGATTGGGTTAGGGTATGTGCAAGGAATGTCCCAGCCAGAATTTCTGGCAATCACAGAGTTGTCTTGGCTAAGGCTAATCATACAACATATGCCAGTGTTTGCGGGTTTACTGTTTATTCCCCTGGCTTACTGGTGCCGTTCACGATGGATGTTTCGCTTAAGTGCGATCGCAGTAGTTGCTGCCCTGGAATGGAACTTGATCAACTTCGAGCTATGGCCTTATCCCGGTTGGATTGCTGCGATCGCATGCGCTCTACCACCAGCCTTGTTATGGTCATACGGGGGTTTCCTGGGAAGAATTCAGCCCAACCTCCAGGAATTTAATAGCACAGCCCGCACCCTTGGTATCACCTTCGGAGGCCTATCATTTTATTTTTTGTCTTTCCACGTGTTATGGGATAGTTCACCATCAGTCAAACCGCTAGTTGACGTCACCTCAATACTCTTGGAACCTGCTGTGATTGATAGTGTCATTTTAGGTAGCTTCACGATCTGGGCGTGGATAAAACTGTTGCGTCGAATGGACTCAACAACTAAGGTTGTGGCTATTATGATTGTGATCAGCGCCCTAGTTCCCTATTGGCATCTCAGTATTGGTATTCTACCCATCATAGCGGTATTCATCTTCAATCTGCTTTTATTCCTAATCGACATCGGTTTAATCCGCGCCGGACTAGCAGAGGGGAAACGAGGTTTATTCTGGGGTGGCATGGTGCTACTGACGCTGCAAATTTTGACCCGGATGCTGGAGTACGATACTGGTTTATTAGTCAAATCCATAGTCTTATTCCTCTGTGGGCTAGGTATTATTGGTGCTGGACTATGGTTTGAGCGCTATTTGAAGTCTGAATTATGACTTATGACTTATGACTTATGACCTATGAGCATTAATTCTGAGTATTACCGTCCTATACCAAGCTGGCGATTCTGGGTACCTCTTTTATTTCAAACCGCACTAATTATTACTGTTCCCACCCAGGCAATTTACACTACACTGACTGGAAAAACTGTCATCCTTCAGACAGCGCCAGTAGACCCTTATGAACTTTTGCGAGGCTATTCCCAAACTCTAAGATACTATATCTCTAATCAGGATAACTTGCGCAATCTTCCTGGCTGGCAAAAATTGCCCAAGCAACAACCTAATGGCAACAAGGTAACCTTTATCAAGCCTGGTACCCGTTTTTACGTAATTTTAGAAGCACCAGACTCATCCAACTCAACTAAACTACCAATAGCTTGGAAACCAGTAGGCTTAAGTGCCAAATTCCCTTCCCAACTACCAGCTAATCAGATTCCTATCAAAGGTGTTGCTAACTATGGTTCGATTGAGTACGGATTGGAAACTTACTATATGCCAGAAGACCAACGGGAACAAATTAATGAAGAATTAAATAGTGCTAGGCAAGAGAACTCTAACCTACCGATATCACCACCACCAATTGTGATGGAAATTAAGGTGGATGCTCAAGGGAATGCTTTACCAATCGGAATCTGGGCGCTGGTAAGTAAGGATTCTCAACAGCAGATTCGCAAGTATCGGTTTTAAGAGGGAATCGGGAATCGGGAATCGGGAATCGGGAATCGGTAATTGGGAATCGGGAATCGGTAATTGGGAATCGGGAATCGGGAATCGGGAATCGGGAACGGGGCAAATAGTGTAATTCACATTTCACCGTACCCGACCCATGAAAACCGCTATAATGCTTAAATTTTTATAAAGCCTCATCTTATTTAGAAACAAAAAGGATATACATTCCTATGGATAGTTGAGTCAACCATCAAAGTTACTTTGCATCAAACGATATAAGGTGACTTATGACTCATGATGAATAACTGTTAGATATATCTGGAGAAAATACGTAGCAGGATGAAAGTTTTCCGTGTTTTGCAAGTTTCTGTAATTAAGGTAAGTGAGTCTCCCCTTGTACTCAGTATTCAAGCAGATGGGCTTGCTGCCACTTCTGGCTGGACAAATCCCCGGTTAGACAACTCAGCAGACCCCAATCCAGATGATTCTGTCCTAGAATTCAGTTTTGATGCTGATAAACCGTCAGGTATTAGTCTTCCAAGACTGACGCCAATCACGGCTTGTGTTGACTTTACACCGACCAATGGTGCAGATGCGGTAATTGTTTCTGCCCGAATCAATTGTATTACGGTTCATGCTGCTGAGTTCCTCAAGCCTGGCGAGTCAAGCCCTCGACCCACGACATTGGCAGTAGGAGAAGAGGAACCTACGACACTAGCATTGGGAGAGGAAGACCCTCAAGTTACTACACAGGCACTAGGAGAGGAAGATCCTCAACCGACTACACGGGCATACGGAGAGGAAGACCCTCGATTTACTACACAAGCTCAACCAACTACACGGGCATACGGAGAGGAAGAACCTCAACCAACTACACGGGCATACGGAGAGGAAGAGCCTCGATTTACTACACAGGCATACGGAGAGGAAGAGCCTCAAACGACTACACTAGCATACGGAGAGGAAGAGCCTCGATTTACTACACAAGCTCAACCGACTACACAGGCACTAGGAGAGGAAGCTCAACCGACTACACAGGCACTAGGAGAGGAAGAGCCTCAACCGACTACACGGGCATACGGAGAGGAAGATCCTCAAGTCACTACACAGGCACTAGGAGAGGAAGAGCCTCAACCGACTACACGGGCATACGGAGAGGAAGGACCAACAACTCTAGCACTGGGTGAAGAGAGTAGTCCATTTGGTCGGTACTAATGATTAAATCAGCAGATGGTGGATGTTTGCTTGTTGCAGGTGGGGAGTTAGATCCAAATCTCACTCGGTTGATTGAAGTTGCTCAAGGTCAACAAGTCCCGATTTGCGATTTACGCCATGGGCAAGAAGAAAGTCCGAAATTGTCATGGCATCTTACTCAAAGGCATCTCAGAGTTGAAGCTCCAGTTCTGTCTGTAACCGGAGCTTTTATTCGGTATGACGTTTTTGGTAATCTTAACGCTCCGAACTCTGGGGCATCACAACGGGCATCGGGTTGGTATCAAACCCTCTATGGTTGGTTGCTATCGCAAAACCAGATCCGGTTGTTCAATCGTCACCATGTACCTGCAGTTGGCAATAAGCCAGCAATGCTGATACTAGCGCAACAGTTAGGTTTGCAAATCCCTGATACTTGGATCACCAACGAAGCCGAGGAATTGGGAAAATATTCTGCGGGGAGTGCGATTGCTAAACCCGTTGCTGGGGGTGATTTTTGTTATTCCCTAGAGCAATTGTACTCCTCTATCCAGTTTCGTAATGGTTGTGCTGCGATGCCAGCCATTGTCCAAAATCGTTTAGTAGCCCCAGAAGTACGGATCTATGTCGTAGGGAATCATGCCTTTGCTTTTGAAATCCGTAGTCAGCATCTAGATTATCGGGTTAAACCAGATGCTGAGGTGATTCCACTCGAAACAGTTCCGCAAGAAGTAGAGTTGCTACGCAAATTAATGGTCGCTTTACAGATGGATTTTGGGGCGGCTGACTTCAAAACCGATCCACACACCAAACAACTTGTATTTTTGGAACTCAATAGTTCCCCCATGTTTGTTAGGTTCGATCAAGTTTTGAATGGGGCGCTATGTGAAGCAATGATTGAGACCTTAGTGGTTTCTTGAGGATTAGGTCAGCGAAGTTTTGTGTTGGATTTCTAGCTGAATCTTAAAAAACTTTAAAGAAGCTCAATCTCAAACAGTTTTGAATTAAGAAGGTATAATTCCAAAGTCTACCTTCTTAATTCTACATTCTTAATTCTACATTCTTAATTCTTCATTCTGACAGACAACCTTGGCCAAAAGGCCACGCGTGCGCGTTCAACCCTTAATCAAGCCGCCAGTTAAACGGTAAAATAGAATAAATCCCCTTCGGGTCATTGAAGGTTGTGAAAATTGCCAAATCATCTTTTAGCTTCAGCAATTCTGTAGTTAGTGGCTCAGGTAATTGTCGGCTTGTGACCCTAACATCATTAGTCAGTGTCTCCAGAATCCTTTCCTCGAAACTAGGAATTTTTGGATACTCTTCTACTTTCCAATCATCCTTTAACTTAGCTTGCTTAGCGGCATACTTAATAGCATCATTAATACCCCCAATCTCATCAACTAAACCTATCTGCTTGGCGTCTATACCTGACCAAACCCGTCCCTGAGCAATGTCTTTCACCTTGCCCTTAGGCAATTTACGTGACTCTGCTACTTTGTCAATGAACTGGTCATAAATCTGATTAACCATGGTTTGGTAGATTGCTAACTCTTGGTCTGTTTTGGGACGGACAGTACTTTGAATATCCGCTAAAGAAGCTGTTTGTACAATATCCCAGGTCAGACCATTGTTGTTAGCTAATTCTTGGATATTAAAAAGTACACCAAAGACACCAATAGAACCAGTGATAGTATTTGGCTCAGCAAAAATTCGGTCGCTATAGGTAGAAATCCAGTAGCCACCAGAAGCTGCCACATTGCCCATAGACACAATCACTGGCTTTTCCTCACGGATCAGCCGCACTTCCCGTTGAATAATCTCAGAGGCTGTAGCACTGCCACCAGGACTATTAACCCTTAGCACTACTGCTTTAATATCTTTATCCAGCCGTAGCTCGCGCAGCTGTTTAGCAAAGCGTTTACCCCCCACTTGCTCAAGGTTTCCTTGACCGTCAACAATGCTACCCTCAGCATAAACTACGGCAATTTTATGCTTAGACTTGCGATTTTTAGAGTAAGGACTTTTCGCTCTAGCGTAAGTAGCCAGCTTAATTTTCCGGAACGATTTATCCTTTTCTTTTTCTCCAGTAAGCTCCTTGAGGGTAGCAATCACCTCATCGAAGTATCCAACTTGATCCACCAAACCTTGAGTTTTGGCCTCTGATGCGATCAACATCCCTTTAGTATTAGCGATCGCTTGCAAGGTCTTGGGAGTAATCTCACGACTTTTCCCCACTGCTGTCAAAAATTCATCCCAAATATCATCTAACAATTCTCGAGTCTGTTCCCGACTTTCAGGACTCAGCTGTTTGAGCAAGAACGGTTCAACTGCGGACTTGTATTTGCCAACTCGAACCACCTGAACACCAATACCATACTTCTGGAGAGCTCCGGTCAGAAAAAGTTGGGAAGAGTTCAAGCCATTGATTTCCACAACTCCCATCGGGTTAAGAATTATCGTATCCGCAACCGAGCTAAGATAGTATTCCCGTTCTCCCAAATCTACGTCATAGGCAATAATTTTTTTTCCAGCAGCTCGGAAACGCTCCAGAGCCTCCCTTACCTCCTTGAGATTTGCTAACCCAGTGTTGCCAACAGTTTTAGATGCAGCTCCATCCAGGTAGAGGGCAACAATGCGTTTATCCTTAGTTGCCTTATCCAGAGTATCGAGCACTTTGCGCAAAGGGATGATATTGCTTTCTTGACCCGATAACACCTCTTCAATCACTTCACTAGTGCTTGAGGTAGGATTGGTATCGCTGATATTGACCGATAAATCAAACACCAGCACTGATTTATCTTGAACCTGTGGCCCTGTATCTTTCGATGCTACTGCAATCAGTACAAACAGGAATCCACTAGTAGCTAAACTAAAAAATAGAATTAAACCGGCAAGACTTCCTACTAGGCTGGCAAAGGTTTGTTGGAGAAATTGACGCATGTGGTAAAGGATTAAGGGGATTAAGGATGAAGGATTAAGGATAGCATTTATCAATCAGCTGAGGTGCTTTACTTCTTGGTTTTAGGGAGCAGGGAGCAGGGAGAAGGGAGCAGGGAGAAGGGAGCAGGGAGAAGGGAGCAGGGAGCAGGGAGCAGGGAGCAATAAAAAAAAATTATATGTACCTCATTAGACTAGTAAACGCTATCTTAATGATCAAGTCTATAATGATGAAGTATTTAAGGATTAAGGGCGTTGAGCTATTAGCCATTCCCGATTCCCGATTCCCGATTCCCGATTCCCGATTCCCGATTCCCGATTCCCTACTCCCTATTACCACTATCCTAACTTTTTCAAAGTGTTGGATTGCTTGAGATCAGACAACGTAGCATTACCGGTGCAGAATAGAGCGGTAGTGATTTCTGCCATCAACAGTTGCACTAAGGCATCAACGGCATCTACTGACTCAGCTGCTGCTTGGAGGAATGGTAATGCTAGACCAGCAATATCGGCTCCTAATGCGATCGCTTTTGCCACATCCAAACCATTGCGCAATCCCCCAGATGCAATTAGGGGAATGTCGGGAGCAATGGCTCGAATACTGGTAATGCACTCAGCGGTTGGTAAACCCCAGTCACCAAAGGTCTGTCCTAACCGACGCTGATGAGCGGTTAATCCTCGCTCACTTTCTACCTTTGCCCAAGACGTGCCCCCCGCACCAGCGACATCAATAGCGGTAACACCAGCCTCCAGCAACTTCTGGGCCATAGCCGCTGAGATGCCATTACCCACTTCTTTAGCAATCACTGGTACCGTTAACTTACTGCATAAACCATTAATTTTGTCAAGTAACCCCTTGAAATTAGTATCCCCGTTATCTTGAATGCACTCCTGCAAGGGATTGATGTGCAAAATCAGCCCATCTGCTGTTAACAGGTCAACCACCTTTTGGCATTCTTCTAGTCCATAACTGTAGTTAAGCTGAACCGCACCGATGTTGGCAAATAGAAGAATATCCGGAGCTTGGGAGCGCACCGCAAAGGTATGACCAACCTCGGGTTTTTCCACAGCTACTCGCTGAGAACCAACCCCCATGGCTAGTTTGTAATGTTGGGCAACCTCAGCCAGACGAAAATTAATCGTTTTTGCCTGTTCAGTACCACCAGTCATAGAAGAAATCAACAATGGTGCTCCCAAGGATTTCCCCAGAAATGTGGTAGATATGTCAATCTCACTGCGGTTTAGTTCTGGTAAGCAACAGTGAGTGAAGCGGTACCTCTCAAGTCCATTGGTATTGGCACGAAATTGAACATCTTCATCCAGACAAATCCTGATGTGGTCGGCCTTTCGCTGTTGGGTTTGGGTCATAATTATTTGGAAAATAAGAGCAATCTGATCACGATTCAGGCGCTAATTACTTTAATTAATTCCACTCCATCCCGACCATCATTATCGTTTAGATAAACCTTTACCTGTTCTTCGGCGGATGTGGGGAGTAGTTTGCCCGTAAAATCTGGACTAATCGGCAGTTCCCGATGTCCTCGGTCTACTAGCACTAATAATTTAATCGTTTGGGGTCTACCATACTCAAGCACCGCGTTTAGAGCAGCACGAATGGTACGTCCTCTATAAATGACATCATCCACCAACACCACTATCTTACGATCAAGATCGAAGGGAATATCTGTTTTTGCTGGGGTGCGAATGCCAATTCGATCGAGATCATCCCGATAAAAGGTGATATCCAACGCTCCCACTGGCACACTGACCTGCTCTAGGGTTTCAATCTGACGTCCTAGCAACTGAGCTAAAGGAACACCTCTGGTATATATACCCACCAGTGCTAGTTTGGACAAATCACTCACTTGTTCGATCACTTGAGATGCCAAACGATTTACTGTACGGCGCAGTTCTTCAGCTGATAGGATTTCAATGGTTTGAGTAGGCATCCTGGTTCATACAAAATTTCAGCAGGATACCCCGCCCACACAAATAGCGAGTTAGGCGGGGAAGGGGCTTTCAAGGTTTTGATATTATACCAGACGAACACCTATCACCGTGGAGCAAGAGATGAAAAGGTTTTAGCATCAGCGATTCCAGTGGGAAATAAGCCTTTGTCCCGTTGATATCGCTTCAGGGCTGCCTCTGTGGCTGGTCCAAATACGCCATCTTTTAGTCCTTTATAGTAGCCTAGGTAAATCAAGCGATTCTGAAGGCTATTCACTCTTGTGCCACTACTACCTCGTTTTAATGGAGTAATGATGCTAGCAGCAACGGCAATTCCAGAAGAATTGCCCCGTAGTGCTGATAAGGTACGAGAGTCAGCAATGCCATTTGCTGGCAGTTCCCGAGAAAGCTGATACTCTTTGACTGCCGTCTCAGTTAATTTACCATAGTATCCTGTTACTGGCCCTTTGTAGAATCCCAACTCTGTGAGGCGATTTTGCAGTTGTTTCACCGATTCGCCATTGCTGCCTGGTCGCAACTCAGTGACGTTGGGAATAATATCCTTATCATTAGGATTTTTGGCTAAGTCTGACAAAGTGCGAGAGTCAGCAATACCAGTCACTGGTAGTCCCCTCAAGCGCTGAAATTTTATGACCCCTGCTTCAGTTAAACGACCGTAGAATCCCGTTACTGGACCGTTGTAGACTTTCAACTCCCTCATCCGCTGTTGCAGTTTGGTCACAGCAGTTCCTCTGTTACCTCGCCGTAACTCAGTGGCGTTTTTGATAGAACCACCATTGATTACGAACAATGTGTTTGGTCCAGCAACGCCATCCGCGCGTAATCCCTTGGCTCGCTGAAATTTAATTACCGCTGCTTGGGTCATGCGCCCGTAATACCCAGTGATCGGACCATTAAAAAATCCCAAGGTTGTCAACTTCTTTTGCAGATCGCTGACTACCTTTCCTCTACTACCGCGTTTGAGCTGTGTGTTTGTTGGTAGACGAATATCAGTACCAGCAGTTTTATATAAAGCTGCTAGGGTTTTTGGTCCAGCCACACCATCTATTGGTAGTCCCTTCTTTTGCTGAAAGATAGCAACATAAGACTGGGTTAACATGTCATAGTTGCCAGTAATCCGACCTTTATAAAAGCCAGCCGCTGCCAACTCTTTCTGAAGAGAAGTCACCTGTGATCCACGGCTGCCTTTTTGAAGCACTTTAGCACTGGCATGAGCAGCGGTACTGAGAATGGTTAGGGCAATTGCGATCGCACTAATCTTGATCCAAGCTGAACTAGGAATAGTGGGACTGTTTAGCCCATCCAACCATCGAATTAAACCATTATCATCTTGCCACGGAAAATTCTCCGCGTCTTCATAGGACTCGGCAAGATTAACGCAGACTAAGCTTTCCATCGCTTTCCTACCAAATTTTTTTGTATGATAGCCAGTTCTCTAGCAATATTTGTATTGTGTTCTTGACACTACCATTTTAATGGACATTACTCTTGTCCACGTCATCCCTAGTTACCTTCATAGGTCATAACTGCTCAACCGATCATCCCTTCACCGGATCACCCCTTTACCCGATCACTCCTTCACCAATTCCCAGGTAATATCTTTGATCCCAACCATGAGCAATCTTTAAGGAGCAATCTTTCTTTTAGCAATCTTTCCGGAGCTAGTCAAATTCGGGCTGGATTTAAGAAATATAACGGATGTGATCAAAGTAAATCTGCTCGATAATTACCCTCAAAAGGTAAATCTCCTGGATATTGCCCCCAGCTGACTGCTGGGGGTTTTTATTGTGTTCGGCGCTCTACAGTAATGCGATCGCCTCAGAAGTGTTGAACAGGGAATAGGTAATAGGTAATAGGTAATAGGGAATAGGGAATAGGGAATAGGGAATAGGTAAGAAGTAGTTTTCGAGGCTTAAGAGTATCGTTAACTACATTTTTGAGCCTGGTCTTGATGCAGCCGTGAGCGACTGCATCAAGACCGGAAGAGAAAAGCCAAGTTTTACAAAGCTTTTAGGAATTTATCCCTCACCATTATTTGTAAATACCCGCGCGCGTATTGCTATAGAGCAACGCGACTCTCTAGATTAATTCCAAAGGGGATGACCATGCCTAATTGTTGTTGGCCCATCCTCAAGTCATATATTCTGAGCCTCTTCAGTTTTTTGAGCCCAAACCCCTAAAAAGTATGGACCTTCTGGTTGAATGGACTTTATTAATCCAATGTAGTGGGCTGCCATATCCTCAACTCGTG
>NZ_JAAHHW010000460.1 GCF_010692325.1 Moorena sp. SIO3I8
TAATTGTTCCTTGAATATCTAACTCCTCAGGAACTCCTTCTCGCTGTAATCTTCTTAGATTACGCAAAATTACAGTCATTTCTCGGCGAGTAATCGGTAACCGAGGAATCAGGTTATAATGTTGTCTAAATCTAAGTTGTATTGATCCTGTTTCTGAAGATGAGGAACTGGACGAAGGACGAGATGAAATTGACTTAGTTTCTTGCTGATTTTTACCTTGTTTTTGCTCTTGGCCTTGAGATGATGAAGATTGGGAAGCGTTATTACTATTTGTTGCTCGATTTTTTGGTATTTCAGAGGATGAAGCTTGAGTTGTTTCCTCTAATATTTGTTCTAAAGCAGGTTTAACCAATGCTTCAAAGCCATCATTAAAAATAGCTTGGTCTTCTGGAGATTTAACCCATAATAAACACAAAAACCGTTGTAATCGATCACTATCCTCTAACCCGATTCTATCCTTAATGGTTTTAATCGCTACTAAGTAGTCAGCAATTCCCACCGGAATAGCTTCTTTTCTTAACTTATTAAATAAAGGCAATAACAGAGTTTCAGCTTCAGAAATTAATAGGTCAAGATCAATCATTTAAGTTTTTCGGCTCCAAGCTATTAAGGTCACTTTGATTCTTAACCAAGGTATGGAGAAAAGGGAGTTGATGTAATGGGGTTTGTTTTAACCCTTCATTGGTTATTTCTTCATAGTTCTGAGTTGTCTCATGTTTCTGTCCTCTCTTCAAGAGTAGCAACCAATTAATAAATTCTCCGGTACTGGGTTTTTTACGCCAATAAATAGCATTTCGTAGTTCCAAAAACTTACTTAAAGCTGCTTCAAATAAAGGAGAAACCTCTTCTTTAAAATGACTGGTTATAATCCTGACTAAATCCTCTTGATTAGGAAACTCTAGATAATAAAATAGACAGCGACGTAAGAAAGCCGGAGGGAGTTCCTTATCGCGATTACTGGTAATAATAATTAAAGGGAGGAAATCTTTGCGAGTTTCCGGTTCTTCTCCTTGAAGGGCATCATATTTCCAGCCTTTTACTTCATTAATCTCAAATTGTAATTTATCTAAAACTAGTAGTAAATCATTCGGTAAATCAATATCCGCTTTATCAATTTCATCAATTAACACCACTG
>NZ_JAAHHW010000461.1 GCF_010692325.1 Moorena sp. SIO3I8
GAAAGATTCAGTGTCAGATTGGCTTTGGGGTATACTAGCATCACTAAACAGTGTTTAGTCTAAGTTGCTCAAGTTTCATAGGAGACGACAATGCTGATAGTCAAAATGAAACTATTTGATAAGGAATCAGGATTTCATACCAATCTGGAGGTGACTGGTATGAAATTTGAACCTATCGAAGGCTTTCTACCGGCTCCACCACCAGCTCTGAATTCATCATTTGCAAACTGGCAGTTAAGTTATCGTGGTTTGGACGATGTGAAATCATGCTTCTCATCACGTCTTACCGCAGGAAAAGTAGTTAATTACTCAGCTCCTGAAGAAGCTCAGGCGGTAAAAGCACACCTGAATGAATGGCTCAACTCTGGAGATAGGGAGTGGCAACCTATCCGAGATCAATTGATTTCAATAGCAAACCAATCACAAGCAAACCAATCGAATCCTGCTGGTCAAGAAATTCACGTACTCCTTGATGTTCCGGAAACAAACTTGAGCCGCTTTCCCTGGCAAGAGTGGGATGTATTTAAAAATCACTACCCAAACGCAGAAGTTATTTTAAGGATTAGAAATCCATCTAGCAAAACAATCATCCCACCTCAAAACTCCTCAAAACTCAGAATTCTAGTAGTGGTGGGTAGGAGTGATGGAATTAATACCGAGTCTGACCTAGAGGTAATCCAAGAGTTAGAAAAAAAAGGAGTAGAGGTCATTACTCTTATTCAGCCTTCTTTTCAGGAGTTATATCAAGCGCTTTTTGAAAGCTACCAGATCTTTATCTTTACTGGTCATAGTAGTTCTCAAGAAGATGGAAAGATTGGTTGGATTGAACTTAATAATCAAGACAGTGTAACGATTAAGCAATTAAGTGAACCCTTCAAGAAAGCTATAGACAATGGATTGCAGCTAGCTATTTTCAATTCTTGTGACGGGATTGGTTTAGCCAACCAACTGACACAGTTGAATTTGCTTCAATGTATTGTAATGAGAGAACCAGTTCCTGATGTGGTAGCTGTCGCATTTTTAAAATATTTTTTCAAGGAATTTACTGGTAATAAGTCTCTTTTTACTTCAGTACACGAAGCACGCAACCGTCTGGGTGATCTTAATGAAAAATAGCCAGGAGTT
>NZ_JAAHHW010000462.1 GCF_010692325.1 Moorena sp. SIO3I8
TTTATCTAGCTGATGGGGATGATGCTCCTAGTCCTGTGCAAGGAGATGGATTGTTCAATGGTGCCTATAGCGCTGGTGCTCAACTGGGTATTTCCCCCATTGATAACTTGGAGATATCTTTGACCTACCTCCGTAGCTACCAGCCAGGAGAGGATGTGAATCTTTCCGGTAGCACTGGTAGTGACATTTCCAAGCGCCCCTTCGGCAGGGTGGCTACCTCTACGAATCGCTTTGGAGCACAAGCCAGTTTTCGCCTGACCGAACAAATTCACATCGGCGGTTGGTTTGGTTATATTGATGCTGAAGCAGAAGATGATGGTAATGGTGGGCTAACTGAAGAGGGTGACAGTGCTGACATCTTCACTTGGTCAGCCAACCTTTCTTTCATCGATTTTGGCAAAGAGGGAGCTGTACTCAGTTTTGCTGGGGGTCTGCCACCTAGGGCTAGCGACGTTGAGGGTGACAATCCAGAAGATGATGATACGTCCTACCTGATTGAGGCACAGTACAAATTCCCGATTAGCAAAAACATCCTGATTACTCCAGGAGCCTACGTGATTTTCAATCCTAATCACGATGATGACAATGATACGATTTGGGTTGGAGCCATCCGTACCACCTTTAAGTTCTAAGTAAAAATACTAAGTAAAAATTCTAGGTTTTGCTAATCAGCTATCTGCTGTCAGTTATCAGCAGATAGCTGATTAGTTTAGGAGAAAGCCTTACCTCCCCTTCAACCTCAACCGGTATAATCGCACTTCGCACAGACACTCATTGCTCTGTTGGTGATCGAGACTGGTATCATAAGTGACTAGAATCGAGGATGAGTATCTTTCTCGAATAATCACAAACAATGATATACTAATCCAGAGTTATCCTAGACATAACTAATTTTAGTGGTTATGATTAAGGGTTATGGAATAATTCGAGTCCAAGAGTGTTGTCTATTAGGTGTGAGGTTGATTGAGAAATCATGTCAACAAGTTTTTGGAATAGTATCAAGTATAGTCCCGCTTTGCTAGGGGCTTCACTGCTGGTGGCTAACAGTGCCTATGGTGCTCCCAGCCTTGAGGAATCTTCTACTGAAGCTCAAGTGGCTCCACAAGAGCTAACCGTTGCCCAGG
>NZ_JAAHHW010000463.1 GCF_010692325.1 Moorena sp. SIO3I8
TCCAACCATTCATCCCTGGCATGAGCAAGTCCGTAATAATTACCTCAGGCTGACACTGAGCTTTCTCCAAACCCTCTTGACCGTTGGTGGCCTCCACCAGTTCAAACCCAAGGGGGGCAAGCAGATTAACCAAAACCATGCGATTTTCCCATTTATCATCCACCACCAGGATTTTCCGCCCCTGGCCTTTGAAGCCAATGATCCCTGTTTGAGAAGCCATGGGGGCATCTAAGCTTTCTGTGGCTTCTGGCAACTCCAAATTAAACCAAAACACACTGCCAATTTCCGGCTGGCTCCTGACTTCTAAGGTAGAGTTCATCATACACAGGAGTTTCTGAGTAATCGCTAATCCCAATCCTGTCCCTTCTGCTTTGGGAAAGGGATTTCCTACTTGCTCAAAGGGTAAAAAAATCTTTTGTAATTGCTCTGGGGTTATACCAATCCCAGTATCTTCTACTTGAAACCGGATTTTTGTCCTTTTTTCTTTGTTAAGCTCCCTTGTGAAGGAGGGTGATGGGGAGATATCCTTTTGGGTAGATTCAAGGACACTCACTTTCAAGGTTACTTCCCCAGAGTCAGTAAACTTGATGGCATTACTTAGGAGATTCATCAGTACTTGTCGTAGGCGTTTCTCATCCCCATAGATGCCATTGGGGAGTTGAGAAAGGGGTTGGTAAGTAAATACAATGTCCTTCTGATTAGCGCGGATACTGCAGATGTCAACCAGGTTTTCCAGAAAGGAGGAAAAATGAAAATTTCTAGGAACGAGTTCCATTTTCCTGGCTTCAATTTTGGATAGATCTAGAATGTCGTTAATCAGGGTTAACAGGTGTGAACCACACTGATGAATGATGTGGACGCCTTTGAGTTCCTCGGGGTCATGGTTTTGGACTTTTTGAGGATTTGGGTGTAGCCGAGGATACCATTAAGGGGGGTTCTTAGTTCGTGGCTCATGTTAGCCAGGAATTCGCTTTTGGCACGATTGGCGACGTCCGCAGCCTCTTTAGCATGTTGGAGTGCGGCTTCCGCTCGGTTGCGAGCAGTGACATCAACCATAACCGCTAGAGACCGAACCACCTGACCTAACTCATCTTGTTCAGCAATAGCGGAAAGAAGC
>NZ_JAAHHW010000464.1 GCF_010692325.1 Moorena sp. SIO3I8
CACTATCTCCTGTGCTAGCTGCCACAATCTAAATACCGGTGGTACAGACCAAATGGTGCGTTCAATTGGGATCAAGAATAGGATTGGCTTGATTAATGCACCCACAGTCTTCAACAGTGGATTCAATTTTAAGCAACATTGGGATGGAAGCGTTGAAACCCTAGAGGAACAGATTGATAGACCAATCCATGCAGAGCAGGAAATGGGTTCTAATTGGAAAGAAATCCTCAGTAAGCTCAAGCAATCCCCTGAGTATGTCTCACTATTTAGCCAACTGTATAAAGATGGTATCAACAGCGAGAATATCAAGGATGCGATCGCTACTTTTGAAAGATCGCTGTACACTCCCAACTCACGCTTTGACCAATTTCTGCGCGGCCATAAAAATGCCCTCTCCTCCTCAGAACAAGAAGGCTATCGTCTATTTAAAGCCTATGGCTGTGTTAGCTGTCACCAAGGAGTCAATGTCGGCAGTAATATGTTCCAGGCTTTTGGTCTGTTTGGAGATTACTTTAAAGATCGCGGTAAGCTTACCAAAGCTGATTTGGGACGCTTTAATGTCACTGGCAATGAACGTGATCGTTATGTATTTAAGGTTCCCAGTTTGCGCAACGTTGCTCTAACATCACCATATTTTCACGACGGTTCAGCTGAAACTCTTGAAGAAGCTGTGACGATAATGGGCAAATATGAATTGGGACGCCGACTGTCGCCAAACGATATTGGTTTGATTGTCAAGTTCCTGAAAACTCTCACAGGCGAGTATCAAGGAAAACCATTGTGAACACAACTCAATTGCTAAAGCTCATAAATACCTTGGCTGCTGTTTTTATCTTGGCTTTTTTGGTGAAGAAAAGTCTACCAATTAACGTTGAAGAACACCAACAGTATAAAAATACTTTAAATCAACAAAAGGAGATAGATGTAATATTAAATCAGGATATTCTCAAATCTCGATCCGATATATTAACCTATTATGATCAATTTTTAAAGCATTTGTATCAAATAAAAAATACCCAAAACAAGCTTAAGAGTAGTCCGACATTTATTAATCATGATGGGAGAAAATAACTCAATAAAATTATTCAAATTCACTTAGAATTAATCAATGAAAAA
>NZ_JAAHHW010000465.1 GCF_010692325.1 Moorena sp. SIO3I8
TCGCTAATCCATTAGGGTTGGATGAGGAGTGTTTACTTGGTTTGAGTGTAGATGAGTTAGAAGCACTGGCAACTTGTAAATTGGCTGTGGCAGATCAAACTCGTTTGGATGATTTAGTGGCCAGAAATGTAGAATCATTGCTCTGCACTGATGAGGTGGCTGAGTTAGATGACTTGTTGGGAAAGGCGGATCAATTGACCATTCTCAAAACTCGCGCCAGATATATATACAATCTCTGTGCTTATAAAATGGGACAACGGCAGCATGAGTGTTTAGATTCGGATTGAGTTACAGGGACAAATTCGTAATCGCTTTAGTTATTCTATTTATCGACAATTTTGATTCTTATTTTTCAGACGTTGAGCGAGTAAACAATCCTCAAAGCTCAATGCTTCTTCGTCTAGGAAGTTGGAAATTGCCATTTCAATGGTAGCTTCGAGGGAACATTCGAATTCCGTAGACTTTTCCTGGAGTGCAACCTTTATGTAGTCAGGCAAATACTTGACAAGCTGAGCGATCGCTTCTGGGGAAAGGTGTTGGGTGGTGAAGGTTTGAGTCATAAGACTAGGTTTGGTTAAACTTGTAAAGCCGAGTTTTGTGGAACGGGCATCAGGTCTGGAACTGGCATCTTGCCAGTTTCAATATATTATCGGGCGGGCATCAGGTGTGGAACGGGCATCAGGTGTGGAACTGGCATCTTGCCAGTTTCAATATATTATCAGGCGGGCATCAGGTGTGGAACGGGCATCTTGGGTGGAACTGGCATCTTGCCAGTTTCAAGATATTATCAGGCGGGCAGGATGCCCAATCTACTCCTATTCATGGGAAGATTCAGCAACGCCCTATCGATTGCTTTGGTCACTTATCCTGTCGAATAACCCACTACAACACGTGCAATTAGCCCAACGGGCTAGGGCTTAGCCTACGCACTTTCAACTCTTCTTGAGAATTGAGTTTACGCTTTCCGTTTAATATATCTAAAATCGTTTGCTCTTGCTCAAAAATACCTAACAAATCTTGTATCCTTAGATTATAGTCTTCCATTAATGTCTGTAATAATTCTGCATCGGTTAATTCGGGAAATTGTTCTATGTGCTACTGATCGCTTGTTAT
>NZ_JAAHHW010000466.1 GCF_010692325.1 Moorena sp. SIO3I8
TGCCACCTCCAACCACGGTTACTATTGAAAATTGCTACGACAGGGAATTCATGGGATTAAAGGCTCGTCAAGATTATCGGGTAATTAATCTGTGGGAAGTAGAGGCTGAATTAGTATTAGAACAACCTTTACCTCCTCTATTTCCATTTGTCCCAATTTTATTTGGAGGTGGTAGTGAATCGAAATTGCGGTCAGCGGTGCAGGCTTTACGAGCGGATCAAACTTTGAATCAACTAGAACCGCTCTTAGCGTTCTTTGCTAGTTTTGTTTTAGAGATACCCTTAATTCAACAAATCATGAGGTGGGATATGACAGTATTACGAGAATCACCCTGGTATCAAGAGATTTTACAAGAGGGTGTGGCTCAAGGCATTGAACAAGGCATCCAACAAGAACGTCGAGGCAGTTTAGAGCGCATCCTTAAACTGCGATTTTCAGAGATTCCTGTCGAGATATCCGTCAGAATTCAAGCCTTAACTCTCGAACAATTAGAAGAGTTGATGGCCACAGCATTAACCGTTAACTCCCTAGATGAGTTTACTCAACATTTGCCCAATTAATTAAATAAGACCACACCCCACTTCGACCGTGGGGTGGGTTTTCCTCGAATTCAACAAATCATGAGGTGGGATATGACAGTATTACGAGAATCACCCTGGTATCAAGAGATTTTACAAGAGGGTGTTGCTCAAGGGATTGAACAAGGGATTGAACAAGGCATCCAACAAGAACGTCGAGGCAGTTTAGAGCGCATCCTTAAACTGCGATTTTCAGAGATTCCTTCAGAGATATCCGTCAGAATTCAATCCTTAACTCTCGAACAATTAGAAGAGTTGATGGCCACAGCATTAACCGTTAACTCCCTAGATGAGTTTAGTCAAAATTTGCCTAATTAATTAAATAAGGCCACACCCCACTTCGACCGTGGGGTGGGCGTAAGTCAATAATTAGTCTTAATTGGATCAATTGTATGACAAAACGTGCAGATATTGGTAGCAAACGCCTAATCAGTCTCGCTCCTAATGCTTGGGTGCAATGGGTAACCGGTAATCCCCAAGTGCGGGCATCTCAGTTACTCGATGCTGAGTTTCAATGGATTAGTCGCGAAAGC
>NZ_JAAHHW010000467.1 GCF_010692325.1 Moorena sp. SIO3I8
CATAGCGCAGATGTCACTAGTCTCGCCTTTAGCCCAGATGGCCAGACTATCGCTACTGCTAGTTTGGACAACACCGTGAAACTGTGGAATCTGCAAGGCAAAGTACTGCAAACCCTCACCGGACATAGCCAATATCTCATAACCGTCGCCTTTAGCCCAGATGGCCAAACTATCGCTACTGCTAGTTTGGACAACACCGTGAAACTGTGGAATCTCAAAGGCAAACCCCTGCACACCCTCACTGGACATAGCGAACCTGTCACTAGCGTGGCCTTTAGCCGAGATGGCCAGACTATCGCTTCTGCTAGTTTGGACAACACCGTGAAACTGTGGAATCTCAAAGGCAAAGACCTGCACATCCTCACTGGACATAGCGCAGATGTCACTAGCGTCGCCTTTAGCCGAGATGACCAGACTATTGCTACTGCTAGTTGGGACAAGACGGTGAAACTATGGAATCACCAAGGCAAACACCTGCAAACCCTCACCGGACATAGCGATTGGGTGAATAGCGTGGTCTTTAGCCGAGATGGCCAGACTATCGCTACTGCTAGTGATGACAACACGGTGAAACTGTGGAATCGAGAAGGCAAACCCCTGCACACCCTCACTGTACATAGCGATTGGGTGAATAGCGTGGTCTTTAGCCGAGATGGCCAGACTATCGCTTCTGCTAGTGATGACAACACGGTGAAACTGTGGAATCGAGAAGGCAAACACCTGCACACCCTCACTGGACATAGCGAACCTGTCAATAGCGTCGCCTTTAGCCGAGATGGCCAGACTATCGCTTCTGCTAGTTGGGACAAGACTGTGAAACTGTGGAATCGAGAAGGCAAACACCTGCACACCCTCACCGAACACAAAGCAAATGTCACTAGCGTGGCCTTTAGCCCAGATGGCCAGACTATCGCTACTGCTAGTTGGGACAAGACGGTGAAACTATGGAATCACCAAGGCAAACACCTGCAAACCCTCACCGGACATAGCGATTGGGTCAATAACGTGGTCTTTAGCCGAGATGGCCAGACTCTTGCTTCTGCTAGTGCAGACAACACTGTAATTTTATGGAATTTCGATTTAGGTGATTTAGTGGCAAAGAGTTGTGATT
>NZ_JAAHHW010000468.1 GCF_010692325.1 Moorena sp. SIO3I8
CAATAGGACATTCGTCCGCTTTGCTGATGACTTTGTGGTTTTAACAGAAACCGAAGAAGATGCAGCAAACGCTAAGGTAATCTTACAAGAATGGTTAGCCAAAAAAGGACTGAGCCTATCGGAGGAAAAAACCAACACTAGACACCTCACTGAAGGATTTGACTTCCTAGGATGGAATTTCCGCAAGTATCGAACCACTGCACGAAAGTCGGAATTGGTTACCCTCATCAAGCCATCCAGTAAAAACATCAACAAGTTCAAAAAATCCCTGAAGGAAACCTTCAAGAAACTGAAAGGGGCAACTCAATTACAAGTCATTAAAGAACTCAATCCGAAAATTCAAGGATGGGGCAATTATCATGATGGAGTAGTTGCCAAAAAAACCTTCACAAAAGTTGATAGCTATATACACTGGAAGTTAAACAGATGGGGGAAACGGAGACACCCGAAAAAGTCTTTAAACTGGGTTAATAACAAGTACTTTGGGAAATTATGTCCAGGAAGAAATGACAAATGGGTGTTCGGAGACAAATCCCTTAAAGATGTATACGTACAAAAACTGGCATGGATACCTATTAAGCGACACACCTTAGTTCAATATAAAAATAGCCCAGACGACCCGAACCTAATCGAGTACTGGGAAAAACGAAAAAGCGAACAAAGGGAAAAAACAGCTAGAAGTAGGTTCTCTACCGGGAGGGATAAAATAGCAAACAGACAGAACTATCTCTGTCCTGTGTGCAATCAAACCCTTGGGGTTAGTGATGAATTGCATTTACATCACATTATACCCAAACATTTTGGTGGACTAGATAAATCAGAAAATTTAGTTTACCTACACAGCGACTGTCACCAATCCATACATGCCTTGGGTGCCACTAATCTCAACATACAGGAAATGCTGAGAGTTGGGATAAATAAACCCTCCAAGAGCCGGAACAAAAACCAAAAGGTACAAACCCGGAAATCTAGAAAAAGAAGTGGCAATGATAAGTGAGTTCTTTTGGAATTGGTTGCGCCGTGTACTTGGAAACTTGTTCGCACGGTGCTTTGGGGACGAAGCGGGAGTAATCCCGCTGACTTACCCGATAAATAAAAATCCACGGGAAGA
>NZ_JAAHHW010000469.1 GCF_010692325.1 Moorena sp. SIO3I8
AATATAAATAAAATCCAACGTAAAGGGGTATGGCAAAGACTATCCAAAGCGTCAACAGCGTCAACAAAAAACTGCTTTATACTGAGTCTAGCAATTAGCAATATAGAGAGCCTGTCCTACGATTCCATCAACGATCGCACCCACTGAAAATCACTCTCACTCAGCGCTGGAACAGGCTGCACTGAATAATCAATCGCAAGGTCTAGAGCCGCCTCCTGGTAAACTTGTCTCAGAGGATGTTTGAAAAGTCGGTTGGGCAGTAAAAAAACTCTCTGAGTGTAAAAATTATCAAAATACAAGCACCGAGAGAGACACATGACTAAAGTTTAGCCTAGTGACCATTACCGCATCCAGTATGAATTCCTTAGTGACCATTATCCTCCAGCCAAACCTGGTGGTCGCCACCGCCCGCGTCAATATATGGCAAGTGCTCAACGGAATTTTCATTGGTCCAGTTGAAGGGGTCAGATGGCGAGGTTTACCGAAAGACTTTCCTCCGTGGCAGACAGTGTATACCTATTTCCGCAACTGGCGTGCGTGATGGGACGTGGTTACAAATCCACGACCGTTTGCGAGAGTGGACGAGAATCGAACAGGAACGACAGCCAAGTCCATCGGAAGCGGCAGAAGATGCGTCAAAGTGTCTTGAGTGCAGCAATGGTCACTCAAGCTGTGGGATTTGATGCAGGCAAGAAAATCAAAGGTCGTAAGCGGTTTATCACAGTGGATACTTTGGGAAAAATCGCTGCGTGTAAGGGTCACTGCAGCAAGTACGACGGTTCGAGTTGGGGGTAAACGAGTGCTCCACAAGGTCAAACAGATGGGCAAAGCGGTCTCACGGTTGTATCTGATTTGGGTTGATGGAGGCAATAGTTGTGAGCCTTTCATCATGTGGGTCATGGATGTCTGCGGTTGGATTGTACAAGTCGTGCTCCGACCCCAACATAACCATTGGCTTCGTACTACTTAAAAAGCGTTGGGTAGTGGAGCGCACTTTTGGTTGGCTGATGGGATGCCGTCGATTGGTCAGAGACTATGAGTTGTTGCCTGAAACATCAGAGACATTCATAAATCTTGCCATGATATGGATCATGGTTCGCCGCTTGGCAT
>NZ_JAAHHW010000047.1:0-13947 GCF_010692325.1 Moorena sp. SIO3I8
GACTAAATTTGGGGATTTTTCGGAAAATTTTGAGCTATTTCCCTATCCCCCTATCCCCCTATCCCCCTATCTCCTTTTCTCGTTAACTTATTTTTCTTTGAAACAGCCCTGCCCTTAAAAAAGGGGGACTTTGAGTATGGCTCCCCCCTTTTTTAAGGGGGGCTGGGGGGGATCATAATCTTGCGGAAAACTTTGAAAACACGCCCTAGAGGTTAGCCGTCGGCGACAAGTCCCGGTATGGGACTTGATTTTTTCGACCCATCTCTATTCGAGTTGCTCGGTGTTGATTTTCTGGATGTTTAATCTCGCCATCATTGCTGAGGAGAGCAATAACTATGAAAGCTATTGCTACGCAAACAAAGATCACTGATCCAGGACGACTTTCGTTGATATAGCGTTCACGATTGCACTTTAGACAGACGTAATGATCTGCGTTTTGAGAATCCTGAATCCAGGGACAATACATCTGATCGCATTTCATGATTATAACCCTCAAGTCCAGACTATAATAAAGAGAATATCTCGCAAAGCTAACCAAAGCTTGACAGTAGTTTACTGAAAATATTTAAGACAATGGCTCAACTATGTAAGTTAGGTTTTGGAGCCCCACAACATAAACCATCTTGCCAGCTTAAACGGTTGTAAGTTGATTATATTTGGTATCAAAAAATAGCAGTTAAAACGAATTATGACGCCCGTATAAACTGGAAATATTCCAGTAAAACCTGGTTTTATGCCTGGTTATTGTTGACTTTGCACTGTTGACTATGCACCCTTAATAAAAATCAAATCACTTGCAAACCGAAAAAAGGAAACTTAATGCACTTTTTTCGCTTCTAATAGTTAGATGCGTAGATCCTGATTATGTGACAAAACGTTTGAGTTACACAGACAGGACTTACGCACAGACTCCATGGGTAGGGTGGGCAAAACCTTGCCCACCCTACAGGTAGCATTAAATTGAGGGATTTGCGTCAGTCCTAACAGATAAGCTTTGACGTACTTATAGCAATTCTAAGACTCATGAGGTACACACTATTAGTCTCACTCCACCCCTTACCCGCGCCCAGGTTACGCACTCCCCACACTCTTAACCCTACACTCTTAACCCTATTCCCATTAACCCAGGACGAAGTACATCAAGCAATTGAGAACTTGATAACTGCTATATTTTCCTTTAATGTGCCCCCAAAAATTGCGTTATTTCGGGTCGCTATATCCAGAAAATTATCACTTCTTAAGGTTAAGAAAGAAAATTTTCCTCAGTTTCTCCAAAGCGCGACTTCCCCTACGACGCACCTTGTTAATAGTTGTTTTGGTAATGGCAGTGTCTGGTTCCAACTCTGACGATATCTGCTCCCAGCTCAGCTCACGAAAGAATCGCATCACCAGTAGTTGGTGAAAGTCCGGCTTGGTTTGCTTAAGTTCCTTGAGGGCTAAAGCTAGGATCTGTCCTAGTGTGCCATCACAGTCAAGGTCGTCCCTTGGGCTACCAAAAATTTGGCTTTGCATCATGTGCCCGAGATTCTGGATTAACTTTTTTTCCGATAGTTCCCTCCTTTTCTTTTGCAAAATAATGCGCTCCCCAACTTTCTTCGCCCACGCCTCGGGGTTTTTAATCGGGCGTTCTAAGCGCTCGACTTCCGCTGCCTTCTCCGATACCTGGCTGAGGATGTCGTCCGAGTCACACCGATGCCGCAATTTGCACCCCCACAAGAGCTTGTCATAGTACCCTTTGAGATACTGGACTTGTAGAGGATCTAAGGGCGTTAATCCCCAGTTTTTTGGTGGTAGAGGACTCATGCATTTACCTCAGTATTACATAGTGTTGATTGGATGCATCTCAAAGTTGTAAATCTATAACGAGGGCGATGCAGTGGCCTCACGGGGGTTTCCCCCATCAGCGACTGCATCAAGACAGTGAGATGCATTTGTTTGGGTTGTCTAGACCCTAAGCAATCATTAAGCGACAGATCTCTTCCATGTCCTCGTTTGAATTGCTCCAAATAGCTGCTGGTTTGCACTCACTGATATTGGTTTGCCAATTAATATTGTCTGGTGGCGTACCAAATCTAAAGTGCAGGGTGACCAGATCTTTGGAGGAATTATTAGCCATTAGGTGATATTGCTTGCGGTCAATGCAAACCACTTGATTCTCCCCAAACAGCTCGCCAGGTCTGGAGGGCATTTTGTCAGGCTCTAGGCCCTCGTCTTGGTTAGGGAAGCGATGGGTCATTTCTCCTTTGTAGACGAAGATTGCATCTAGGGACTGACCGTGGTGGTGGGCAGTGCTACCTTGCCCCGGTCTCCAGCCAATCATATAAATGGTCAGGGCTGTGGTTTGAAAAATGGCTTTGCGCGAGAAGTGTTGTTCATCAAAGCTGATATATTGGTCGAGAAATCTGTGCTTCAGTTTGGTTTGGGTTACTAGTTCCTTAAAAGTTTCAAACGTCACTTGATGGGAGGGAACCCGCGTAAGATTATAAGCAAGGTTCTTGATGGAAAGGGAACTCACCACCAAGTCGTAATCAGGTATTGCCCCGGTGCTGAGTTGGTAGTCAATTAACTGATCTGCTTGGCACAGCCAATAGTTTAGTTCTTGGTCGTACCGGCTATAGCTTAGGATCTCTGTGATGCTTTGAGCATCTTGTGATGACAACTCAGGTTGGGTCACTAGGCGACAGTACTCTGTGACCAGCTTGGCGAGCTGTTGGTCGGAGCTGCCAAAAAGGTTTACGTGGTAGTTAGTTTCCATAAGTTTTCAATTTGTCATTTTCTTTCCCTCCATAAACTTTAGATGCACAAACAGCCAATGTGTGACACCAGCCTCTGAATGCAGATCGCCATGGTGCATCTCATATTTGTAAAAAAGAAGGGAAGTGTAGAGAGTGTGGGGCGGGGGCGCGGGGAGTGTGGGGCGGGGGCGCGGGAAGTGTGGGGTGCATCTGACACCGATTACAAGCTGATTTTATCGGTCTAAAGCACTGGCCACCCTACGATTAATTTTATTAAAAATATAGACAAAGAAAAACTATTTTCTAGGTAATTTAATGTCGGTGGGCAGGGGTGCATCTCATTAAAGTTGTTTGACCCAGTGGGTGGAACGGGCATCAGGCGTGGAACGGGCATCAGGCGTGGAACGGGCATCAGGCGTGGAACGGGCATCAGGCGTGGAACGGGCATCAGGCGTGGAACGGGCATCAGGCGTGGAACGGGCATCAGGCGTGGAACGGGCATCAGGCGTGGAACGGGCATCTTGCCCGTTTCCTTCCTCGGGCGGGCTGTCCTAACACTGCCAAAGAAGCGGAAAATGAGTGCGAGCCCTTCCCTTACGCAACCTACGCAACATTTACTTCTGTTGTGGTTCAAGAGGCGATCTGAGTCAAGTTCAGATCGCACTCTATCAAGTTTGGTTCAATAAAAACTAAACGAATTCAAATACAGAATCGTTCAAATCGAGACCTATGGGGGAGTTTTCTATCAAACCAATCAAATCATTTGAACCGGAACTTTCCTGGATAGTGTAAATTCCTAGTCCCTGAACCACATCTCCAGAATCAAGGATGACGGTTTCTTCTTGCAATTCATAGCCAGCAGAATTTCCGTGGAGTTGAATCCTATCCTCAAAGAGATTCAAATCTGTGATGATAGCAAAATCACTCTCGCCTAGATCGTCATAGTAAGCTTGATTAGCATCACCAAGCACAAATAGATCTCCTCCAGAACCACCAATTAACGAGTCAATTTCGTTCAAACCGGGTGTTATTGCCAAGGGATTAGCGCCAAAGAGAGTATCATTGCCATCACCCCCAAAGAGAGTATCATTACCTATGCCACCCTCAAGGGAGTATCATTACCTATGCCACCATCTAGTAAGTCATCACCAGCATCGCCAAACAGTTCGTCAGTGCCGCCACCTCCCCAAAGGGTGTCATTTCCGGGGATAATAATTATAGGCTGCTCTTCTGGAGCATTGCGATCGCCAAATAGCCGATCGTATCCACCTCCACCACGCAGTTGATCATCATCACCCAAACCAAAGATTCTGTCGCTGTTGTTTGTGCCAGGTAGCACATTAGGATTGCTATTACCAAAAATATCTGGCATTCATGATTGCTGTTTCATTAGCTGATAGCTGACAGCTGTTCGCGCAGCGTGCGCGTAGCGCAGATGCTTACCTAAAAGCTAAAACTTGGTAGAAATATTCCCGATACAAATTGCAGCGAGAACATAGTTACCCTGTCGCTCTACCAAGCCCATACTGTGTAGTTTGTAAATCTCGATCGGATTTAGTTCCACTGGCTCAGATGAGGTGACAACTTTCTTGAGGGCCTGAAGCAACTCTGGTAATTGTTGCAGTGTTTCTAAATGTCGCCGCAAATGGTTGCTATAAATACCTGCTTCTGTTGGTGCATCTTGCCACAACTGCTGGAATGTTACCTTGCCAGAGCCAATTTCATACATCGCCAACCGTACCAGATAGGGATGACCAGATACCATTGTCATTAATTTCTCTATCTGGGCATTCTCCCAATTTAGTCCATGGAGATGAGCCAAATTTTTTACCTGCTGTTGGTCAAACTCTCGCAACTCTACTGGAATTCCGGCGTTAAAGGGAGATTGATTTAAGTCCAAGGGAATATAAACTTCTGTAGAATGTGCTATCACTAGCCGCAGTTGCTTCCAGATATCTGAAATCTTGGCTTTCTCATGCCAGCTGCGCAGCATCCCTAAAAAGTCTTCTATTACTTCGGGGTAGGGGAAAACTCGATCGACTTCATCCAATGCTAAGACCAGGGGAGAATCTATTTCTGCCAGTAAATACTCTTCAAAATAGACTGTGCAGTTATCGTTACTCCCCAAAATCTCTGTATCCCAATAATCATTTAACTGATTGTCTAACTTTAATTGCCGACCAACTTTCAAACAGAGCCAGCGTAGGAATTTATCTAAATCCGTTAAAATGGCTCGGTCTACACTGCTCAAATCTAAATACACCGTTTGAAAATCCTGGGATTGAGCATGAGCTAGAATCCTCATCATTAAGGAGGTTTTTCCCATTAGCTTTGGTGCTTTAATCCGAATCAGGGAACCAGGCATAATAACGGTATCGTAACCGAGAGATTCGATGCTGTCTCGCTCCACATAAAGAGGTGAATCCAGCGCCACCCAACCCGACGGAAATGGTAGCTTTGTTAGCGGCTCAGATGGTGGCTGCTCTCCATTGGTGCCCACTGATGTACCTTGACACTTTTTCCATGCTCTTCTCAGTGCTTGTTTGAAACTCTTTTTGGTAACCCTTTCTCCTAATGCTTCTGAGAGCTTATTCCATAATTTGTTGCCGATATCTTTGTTAAGATACTCAGCACTGTAGCCATACATATTGGCGATCTGATCATAGGTTTTCCCTTCCCAGGAACCCTGAAGTACTTTGGCTTCAATGTCACTGAGATGTTTGCCTGTATTTTTGAAGACAACTTGATCAGCAGACTCTTTTGCTTGTATCCAAGCTAACTCTGATTCTGAGTCTACTCCAGAGACTACACTCAGAACTGGATGGGAGGGGTAAAACTCATCAAATGCTTGAGCAATCATGTCAGTAAAAATGTTTTGGGAATATTAGGGCAAGGCAAGAGGCAAACGTTGAGGTAGGGTGGGCAGTGGCTAGCAAAGCGATTGTCAGCTTTTCAATTGGTCTTATCCACTGCCCACCCTACGGCTCACTACGGCTCACTCTATGCTATGAGGTACAAATAGATCCCCCTAAATCCCCCTTATCAAGGGGGACTTTGAGGTTTAGAAGCGTACCTCATAAATCCTATAAACGCTATAGTACTTATCACCCTGTTGTTGGCTATTTATGCAAGACGTCGATATTTTAATTTATTTTAAATAATTTTTATTTTTGTTAACTAAACAACTATCAAAAGGTATCAAAAAGTCAGAAGCGTTGAACGTTTTAAACATTCAACGCTTCAGTGCTATTATTACTACGGATTAAGTAACTAACGCAAATTCTTTCTCATTTGTAACGTTTGCTAATTGATTAATCAGGTTTGTTTAAGGAAAAGCTGATTAATCAATTAGCAAAGCTGATTAATCAGTTATCGAACTCAAGTTTTTTTAAGCCAAAGCTGGAAACCATTAAGGAAAGGTGATTGATCAGTTATCGAACTCAAGTTTTTTTAAGCCAAAGCTATAAATGCTTACAACAAAACTTATATATCAGCTGACAAATCAAAATTAGCTTGTGCCTGACTTGGTGCATAATTTTGATAGTTATTCACGATCGTACGAGACAACCGCAGTGCTTCTAAACGACTAACTTCTAGGTTTTGGGCTGGAATCTTATGCCAGATATCCAAGCTTTGTAAGCGCTTTCTGGTTTTGCCTGCTGCCCCTACAATAAATACTTGACGACCTTTATCTAAGGCTTCTTGAATAGCATTTTCCAAAGCTAGGGTAGCGGTAACACCTAAAATAGGTACATCACTGAAATCCAGAATCAGTACATCAAAACCTTCAATGGCATTGTGTTGACGGGAAATTGCCTTGGCAACCCCAAAAATCATCGGTCCACTGAGATGAAACAGTACAATACGACCGTCACCTTGATCCAATAGTACTTTTTCTTCCTGGGAAAGCTGAATTTCCTCATCGTCATAGGTAATCGCCTTAACACTGTCTGCTCTATGAGCACTAAGACGCTCAATGGTGAGGATATTGGCAATAAATACTCCTACTCCCACGGCCACAATCAAGTCAACAAAAACAGTCAGTAAAATCACCCCGTACATAATCAGGGATGCTTTCCAAGAAATTTTATGGGCACGCTTGAGGAAACCCCAGTCAATAATATCAATACCTACCTTGAGGGCGATACCAGCCAAAACAGCAAGGGGAATACTTTTGGTGAGGGGGGCAGCCCACAGCACAACTACTAGTAATGCTAAAGCACGGGCGATTCCAGAAAGGGCACTCCTACCCCCGGCTTGGATATTAACCACAGTTCCCATGGTTGCGCCAGCCCCAGGAATACCGCCAAATAAACCGGATACCAAATTACCTAAACCCTGACCCATCAACTCTTTATTAGAATCATGTTCGGTGCGGGTTAAACTATCAGCCACCAGGGACGTTAGTAATGCATCAATGCAGCCCAGTGTAGCTAGCACCAAAGCATCAACCACCATTAACTGTAACTGTTGAGTGGTAAACACCGGTAGACGCAAATTAGGCAAACCAACAGAAATTTCTCCAATACGGCTAATATCTACCCCAGAGAAAAATACCAAAGACAAAACTGTTCCCAGAATTAAGGCTACCAACTGGGGTGGTAAGATGCGTTTCCATTTGCGGGGCATCAAAACAAGAATTGCTACCGTCAAAACAGCTAAAACAGTTTCAATCGGGTTGATGTTTGCTATCAGTGTGGGCAAATTAGTAACTGTGCCAACAACACCACCCCCAGGGCTATCTTGACCCAAGAAAGGAGCAGTTTGCAAAATAATTAGTATGATTCCAATACCCGACATAAAACCGGAAATGACGGTGTAGGGCATCAACGTAATGTATTTGCCTAGGCGCAGAAAGCCAAACAGAATTTGAAAAATTCCGGCTAACATGACCACGGTAAACGCCATAGCCATGCCGTTTTCTGGATTAGCAGCGGTAAGGTTAGCAATTACCGCTGTCATCACCACCGTCATGGGACCAGTGGGTTCAGAAATTAGGGTGGGAGTACCTCCAAATACCGCAGCAAAAAAGCCGATTAATACAGCACCCCACAAACCAGCTTCTGCTCCAGCACCGGAGGCGACACCGAAGGTAAGAGCCATGGGGAGGGCGATAACGGCGGCGGTTAGTCCACCAAAAATATCCCCCCTAATGTTACGAAAGTGAATTTGGTTAGTTAGTTGCATAGTTAAATGACATTTAGGTAATTGTTACATTACATGTAGGTAACTACTTTTTACTGTACTGCAAATACATCCATTAGATTTATTTAATGATCTTACTAAAATCATTTACTTAAGTCTATAGTCAAGGCACAAGCCCCAGAAACATAAGCCTTTAACTTAATATTAATAATTTATTAATAAGTACCTTAACTTAAGAAAAACTCATGGCAATTATCGATTTGCTTTATCGGCAGGGGAGATAGGGACCCACCCCTAACCCCTCCCAGGAGGGGAATGGGGAGATGGGGACCCACCCCTAACCCCTCCCAGGAGGGGAATGGGGAGATGGGGAGATGGGGAGAGAGATGTAGGGTGGGCAGTGCGTACCAACAGGATTGTGAGGTTTTGAATTGGTCTGAAGCACTGCCCACCTGACCAGTAATTTTATTAAAAATCTAGATAACTATTTGATAGTTAATTTGATGTCGGTGGGCAGTGCCTAACATACCGATTACAAGCTGATATTTTCGGTCTTAGGCACTGCCCACCCTACGATTAATATAGTTAATTTGATGTTGGTGGGCAGTGTTGAAAATACCGATTATAAGCTAATATTATTGGTCTAAAATACTGCCCACCCTACGATTAATTTTATTACTATTCCCGATTCCCGATTCCCGATTCCCGATTCCCGATTCCCGATTCCCGATTTCTTAATAAAAAAAAATTTTCTAAACCCCTTGACACTCTATTTATTTATTGATAAATTAATAATGTCAACAAACTCAAGAGATAATTTCAGATGAGTAACAATTTTCCTCCTTCCGACAACCAAGGTGCCTTACCCAAGAAAGCCAAGCTCCTTTTGATCGGTTCTCCTGAAAAGGTTCGCAAAACAATTAATGCCATTTATTCCCTTAAGTATGCGGAGCCGGACGAGTGGAGCACTCCGGAGCCTACCGGAAAGCCTGGTGAGGTTATGACCTTTTTGATTCGATACTTTTACATAGATTAAGATAGGAGTTTGCCAGGGTTGCCCCCTGGCAAATCAGGAATTGTCAAGGATGTTTGGTGAAGGAGGATGAAGCAACATGAAGCAAAATGAGTTGGGATGTTATTGCTTTTCAGCAGTTGCTGACTAACTCGGGAATCATGCCATAATTGAGATCTGAAATTATCGATTTTGAGCTGTACTTGTGGAACGTTAAAGTACAGAATTCGGTCAAGGATTGGGGTTAACCAAAACTTGACCGATTTTTTTTAGGGAGTCGGGAGTCGGGAGTCGGGAGTCGGGAGTCGGGAGTAGGGAAAAAATCCTGTGTACCTAATTAATATGAGAAACGCTGTAATTATCCGATGTATCAGTTATTTCCCGGATTGGTCAAACCGCTGTCTGATATTGGTGCGAATATCTTCCCAATCGTCAGCTGTCATTGGTGTTGGCTCTGGGCTACTTAGTCCTTTAAGAATTTCCATTTCTAGGGCGTATCTAGTTTTCTGCTTTTGGTCAGCTCGAATTAGCTCTCGAATGTACTCGCTAGTGCTGCTATAACCCCCTAAGGCTACCTGAGCTTGAATAAACTCTTTCATCTGAGAGGGCAGGGCAATGTTCATTGTGTCCATTGGGATACCTAGTTACTTACTACTTGTTTATAGCTATATTGTCAATAATTGCCAATGGATTGTCAATGTAGAGACTGGCCCCGCACTCAACCCAACTCCAACGCCTATGTTAAGGGTTGTTATTACTTAGCCTGCGCCCTACAATAAAAAGCGGGAACAAAAAAATGTGAGCCAGCTGCAATTACCCCTAGATCAGCTATCAGCTAATGCGCTACGTCACAGCGTCGTTCGCACAGCGTGGCCAAACGCGCCCCGCGTGGCCTAAAGGCCAAGGCCAAAGCCTGTGCCACGTTACTTGAGGTGCTATCAGCTGATGCCCTTGGCTGACGGCTGACCGCTGACGGCTGACCGCTGACTGCTGACCGCTGACCGCTGAATGCTTACAGTCAAGCTTTTCGAGCTTAGTAGTACAAATCTATAAAATAAAATATATAAGCTGCAAGAACAATTAAGTTTAATTGTAAGAATTCAGGTGAGGGGGGTTGACAAAACTGAAAAAATCGGTAACCTAACAGCATGAGCAGAAAACTCGCACTGAACAAGCTAGAGCCAAAAGCCCTCAAACAACTGGCAAGGGAGCAGTTGGTATGGCTGATATTGGAGCAGCAAAAGTACATCAAGCAACAGACGACACTTCAAAAAAGTCATTCCCTAGTTCCCTATTCCCTATTTCCATTAATCCACAACTTGTGTACCTCACCTATTTAAGAAATGCTATATACCGATTTCAGCTTTTGACTTATAAGGAGAAACGGGATGTTAAGGGTCTTGGTGGGTAAGTCCTGTGGGAGATCAACCTGGTATTGAAAGTTTCCTGCATAACTTTTGGTGGTTAGCCGGATAAGTCTATAGATACTGAAAAATCAGCGATCAGCTATCAGCGATCAGCTATCAGCTGATGCCCTTGGCTGACGGCTGACGGCTGACCGCTGAATGCTTACAGTCAAGCTTTTCGAGCTTAGTAGTACAAATCTATAAAATAAAATATATAAGTTGGAAGAACAATTAAGTTTAATTTTTACATCTTTGACCCACAAAGTAAATGAATACTCCTCCCTTAGATGAGGCTCTCAAGACTTACGAAATAGCCCTTGATAACCTGGAAGATTCAGCATCACCGATGTCTGAAGAGCAAATTATTGCAGTTTTAAATGCTAGGGATTTTGTTCACGCTACTGTTCAGGCAAAAGTTTACCATTATTATCACGAACAAAAAACCCTTGTTGCCTTGGATGTGCGCCTCAAACAAAATGCTTGGCAGATCAGCAAAGTTATTGATTTTTCCAGCTGGCGAACTAGTTTGGAACCCCCAGACACAGCTTGGTGGTGGCATTTAGAAACAGAAGCGGAGCTTGCCCGCTGGCAATGGTGGGATTGGTTATGGCGAGGATTGAGCATTGCTGGCTGGACGGCGAATCTTGGCTTGTTAATCGACCTTCTGCCTCGTTTTCTGATAGCAGGCACTGGATTTGCGGGAGCAGTAGCAATTGCTTTTCCCAGTCTTTTGACCTTATTACAAGCGATAAGCGAACTAACGGAAACCGGACAAGAAGGATTTGATAAATTATTAATCCGACTGGGTATTCCCAAGCATTTTCATGGGGAAGCCCAGCTCGGGGCGACGGAGTTATTACTGCTAATCTTACTAGGTTTTCACTTTTATCTGCCCAATTTTTCTAATTTTTCTAATAGAAGAGGTTTTGAAAACTATAACAAGGGTCAACTCGCCAGTGCTGAAGCCCACTATCAGCAAGCCTTAGCCCTTAATCCTGATAATGTCAAAGCTCACTACAACTTAGCTGTAGTATACGAAGATTTACAACAGTTTGACAAAGCCAGAACTCAATACCAATTCGCCGTAAAAGGCGGTTTTGTTAAAGCTTATAACAACTTAGGTCGCTTGCATATTCTTAACAACAAACCCTCCTTAGCTATCCCCTTACTCTTCAAAGGTTTAGCCGGGGCTGGGCAAGCAAGCATCAAAGTTCGATACGACCTGATGAAAAACTTGGGTTGGGCTTTACTCAAGCAAGGGCGAGAGGAGCAAGCAGAACCAATTCTCCGGAGCGCGGTCTCTTTAGGCAGTAGTCCAGAAGGTATTGAAAAAATCAGCAATCGCGGTTCAGCCCACTGCTTATTAGCTCAGGTTTATCAAGGACAAAACCAGAAAACCAAAGCCCTTACCCAGTGGCAAAAATGTTGTCAATTGGGGTCAAGTGCTAATCCTGATGAGGATCTGTGGCTGGGCTTAGCTCATAAAAAATTAAAGGAGGACAATCAATCATGTGGTCAAAACAATCGAAAACCTTAATTGCCTTTGCACTGGGGCTAGGTGTGGCAGTTACTTTCATCAAACCTGCCCTGCCTCAAATACCAAGGTTTAACCTAATTATCGCCTTGGGTCCTCCAGGTGAAGTCAAATTCCAGAAGCCCGATTGGTCAAATTTTCAACCAGCTTCTATTGGTGATGTACTCAGGGGGGATTATCAGCTGTTAGTAGGCTCAAATGCTACCGTTGAAGTGCTGTGTTCCAACTGGACAACCTGGAAACCTGAACCGGGAAGAACTTCCACCGTTAATGAAGGCTGTCCTACCGCCGGAGATAGTAGAATAATTCACTCAGAGGATTATACCGCTCCTACTAGGGTAGCAAATAATCAAAACATTCCTTATCTATTAAGTCCGAGGAACACATCCTTACTCGACAACCGACCCACCCTACGCTGGCATCAGGTTGAAGGTGCAGAAAGTTATTCTGTTAGGATTCGTGGACAAGGATTAGATCTAGACTGGAAAACCCACAGTAGGGAGACAGAAATTCTTTATTCAGGGGAACAACCTCTACCACCTGGTTATTATTGGTTAATTGTTGAGACTGACAACGGTAAACGTTCTATAGAGGAAGGGGTATTTGGTTTTCGGGTACTTGATAAAAAGAAAGCTACCACCCTATTAAAAGAAGTAGAGGAACTCCAGCAAAAACAGTTAAGTGAAGAAGCAAAAACCTTAGCCATAGCCCATTTTTACCTCAGCGAAGATTTGAAATATGATGCCATTGATATCCTCGAACAAAGCATCAAGGAGGGTAAGACTTTGGTAGCCACCTATCAACTGCTAGGGGATACCTACACAGAAGTGGGATTAAATCGACTGGCAAAGGAGCGTTACCTCAAAGGTTTAGAACTGGCTAAAGCAGCATCAGATTTAAACAGTCAAGCGGAAATACAAAAGAGTTTAGTAACTATCAGCTTAATTATTGACAGTAAAGAGGAAGCTTTACAGTGGTTGGAAAAAGCCCAAGTTAGTTATCGGGCTTTAGGGGATGAATCAGAGGTGCGTCAACTAGAAGAGAATAAAAGTAAAATTTGACAGGCGGCTCTGGATTGAAGGTATGGGGTATCGGTATGGTTTAAACTTATCAATCAAATAGCTTACAGGTCAAAATCCTCGGGATTTATCCCTTTCGCTTTTAATTGCTCCAGTAATGCTTTCATACGATTTCGTTCAAGCTCTAAAGCTTGCTGTGCTTGTTCTAAAGCTTCTTCCGCTTGTTCTGCTCGTTGACGTTGTTGTTCTTTCTGCTCACTAATTTCTAAATAGCTAGCAAAAGGCTCACCATTGGGATAATACAGCACCAATTGAGATGCTACTAACTCAAAGGTAATTCCTAAACGGGGACTCACCCAACCAAGCATCTGAGGGATGGGTTCTAGTTTTTCTGATGAACGCAACCAACCTTTTAGTTTTGCTCTATTTGGATCATAGAGATAGTACTCTTCTACTCCATGGGTCTGGTAAAACTTGAGTTTATCCTCTTCTAATTCTTTGATGGTGTTGGTTTCGGAGGCAATTTCAAAGGTGACTTGGGGATTAAGATTATCTTCAACCCAGGTCTTGTAAGAACGCCGATGCCCTTTGGGTCTACCGATAACTACCATCACATCGGGGGCTTGGTTGATTTTGGGTTGTCCTGGTACTGGATACCACAACAAATCCCCAGCGACAAACACATTGGGGTCATCTTTGAAGTGGACTTCCAGGCCATACTTAATGGTGGTAATTAGTTCAAATTGAAGGGTATTGTCGGCCATTGGTTTGCCGTCACTTTCGGGATAAAAGATGTCATCGGTGGTGGGAGTAAGTTGCTGAACCATAGGAAAAATTGTTTGGGTTAATGGGAGTCGGGATCCCCCCTAGCCCCCCTTAATAAGGGGGGAATGGAGTAGGGAACAGGAAAAATCCTGTCTACCTGATTACTAGGAGAATTGCTAGAGATTATAGGTTAAAATCCTCGGGATTTATCCCTTTGGCTTTTAATTGCTCTAGCAATGCTTTCATACGAATTCGTTCAAGCTCTAAAGCTTGCTCCGCTTGTTCTGCCCGTTGGCGTTCTTGTTCTTTTTCGAGCCTTTCGAGCTCTGCC